>JBBSOX010000114.1:0-22044 GCA_038259325.1 Chroococcales cyanobacterium
GCGATTTTGTGAGGTGCTGAAACCTGGGACATATATAGCTTGTTTCAGGATGCGATCACAACTAAAAAACCAGATTTTGTTGAGAATATAGGGGTGTAATTGAGAACCAAATCCCGATCTCACTTTTTCGCGTTGCTCCCATGACGTTAGTAGTGTGCCGTTACAACAAGGTTTGCGACATCTGCAAACAGCCTTTAGTAACTTTTTTGCGGGACGAGGTAAATACCCGAACTTCAAAAAAAAGCATAACGGCGGAAATGCTGAATTTACCAAAGCAGCGTTTAAATTTAGAAATGGACAAGTGTTCCTTGCTAAAAGTCCACAAGCTTTGGCTATTCGTTGGAGTAGACAGTTGCCCCAAGGTGTTGAGCCATCTACTATCTCAGTAAAACTTTCACCCTCTGGACGCTGGACTGTTTCAATGTTGGTAGATATTGAGATTAGTTCATTGCCTGAATCTTTAAACCAAGTTGGCGTTGACTTGGGTATCACCAGCTTGGTTGCATTGAGTACAGGTGAAAAGATTGCTAATCCCAAAGGCTTTAGGGCAAAAAAAGCGAAATTGCGTAAAGCGCAAAAAGCTTTGAGTCGTAAACAGAAAGGGTCTAGCAATCGCCATAAGGCAAGACTGAAAGTAGCTAAAGTTCATGCAGAAATTAGCGATGCGCGGAATGATTTTCTTCACAAGCTGACAACTCGATTGGTGCGTGAAAACCAAACGATTGCTGTTGAGGATTTGGCTGTGAAGAATATGATCAAAAACAAAAAACTCGCTCTCTCGATTAGTGATGCTAGTTGGGGTGAGCTAGTTAGACAGCTTGAATATAAGTGCGATTGGTATGGTCGTAACTTTGTCAAGATTGACCGATGGTTTCCCAGTTCAAAACGCTGTGGGAACTGCGGACACATTGTAAATAAACTGCCTTTAAATATCAGAGAGTGGGATTGTCCAAAATGCAGTACACATCATGATAGAGATGTTAATGCTGCTAAAAACATTTTGGCTGCGGGACTCGCAGTTTCAGTCTGTGGAGCGAACATAAGACCTGACAGTCTTAAGGCTGAAGGGCAGTTGCAAAATACCCGTAAGGCTTGCCTTGAGCGTAGCCGAAAGGGAAAGAAACAGAAACCTAAGTCGTGAGTCTTAGGAATCCCCGACCGTTTACGGCGGGGTGGATGTCAACGGACTGGTTCAAAGTCATAACCAGTGCGAGAGCGAGAACCAGGAACAATTTTTACAAGTTGGACTGGCGCATTGCGATCGCCTGATGCTAAAAACCGAATTGTACCAGAAGCACCATTAGCAGAAAAATCAGAGGACAAGAGTGCAAGTTGTACTCCAGAACGTGTGGGGTTGCGTCTTAATGCCGCAATCAGAGCTACAGTGGCATCATAGCTAAGGGCACTTCGCCAACTCACATCACCGCCCCATAACTGCCGTGATTTCTGAGGAAAATCTGAATTGCGATCGCCATCAATATGCCAGGGAACTGCTACTAGCATCCCTGTAGCTTGTTCTCTGCCAATTTCTAAAGTTTTGACGGTGTAAACATCATCTCCCGCCAGTAGAGTTAACCGTTTCTGGTTAATCTGAACTACTTGCAGCGCTTTGTCCAAAGTTTCAGTGTTAGCAGCTAACATCAACACTTCTGCACCTTGCTTAGTTGCTTGCTCTAAACTTTTAGCGGCACTAAAACCCACCTGAGACAAATCAACTTCGCTGGATACTTGTCCACCCTCTAGGGAAACAGATGAAACAAACTCTGACTTTAAAGACTGACTATAGTTACTTTGAGAATTAAAGAAAATCGCTGCATTTTTTTTCTGCAAGGTTTTCACCATGTAGTTGGCTAAAGTTCTAGCAGCCATGAAATCACTGGGAACCGTGCGAAAAATATAGGGGCTAAAGTTAGAAATTTTTACAGATGTACTGGTAGGGGAAATTGCTACAAGTTGTCCAGAAGTATAAATAGTACCTGCTGCTAAGGTGGAATCGCTAGTATTAGGCCCAACTACACCTAATACTTCTGAATTACTGACTAGGTTAGAAGCGATTTGCTTGGCTATTTCTGGATTGTCGTCGTCGTTGGCTATCCCCACCCTCAACGGCACTCCTTTGACTCCTCCAGAGGTATTAATTTCATTTTGGGCTTGGGCGATGCCACGCAAAATTTCTAAAGCAGCATTGGGGTCAGTGCCTACTGGTACAGAAGCCACAATGGTGTAGCTCTTGGAAGAACCGATGCGGGCATTGTTCAGAAAGATCAGCGCTTCTGGATCGTTACGGTTGAGTTTTAGAGCAGCTGTGAAATTAGCGATCGCTTTGTCATAACTTTTAGCAGCGATCGCCTGTACGCCCTCTTTTTTTGCAGGAGCAACCGCACCTGGAGTCAAAGTTTTTTCCCCAAAACTAATGCGATCTTGTAGGGATGGATTGCTGCCTAGTTCCGAACCTGGAATGATGTTATTACCAATTTTGACCCCAGAGCCATTAGTAAACCACCAAATTCCACCGCCAACTATGCCAACTGTCAGCAGCAGGGCCAAAGCTAAAATTGTGGTTTCATTCTTTTGTGACATGAACAAATTTGAATAAAGAAAAAGTTTTAAAGTATCAGAGATAATAATTTATAAATAAGTCTAAATATAGCTGTCAGTGAAATAGCTACTAAAGCTGCTGCAACTGATAAAATTACTACGTTTACGATACCAAGACCACCCTGTAAAAAGGGGAGAAAAAAAATAATTGCAAAAGTAATTGCCGGAATAATTAATAAATCGAACTTCTCAATCCACCGCCTCGTTTGGGCAAATATCAGTAACCCTAAAATCACACACGCAACACTTAAAGTAACTATTGGTTCTTTTATGAGACTGAAGAGAGCGATCGCTATCAATGCTCCTTCAAATCCACTAAATGCCGCCCCACCCAATAATTCCACTGTAGAAAACACTGGTTGAGTTGGCGGACGGCGGGGAACGACGGGATTAGAACCTTTTGCCGGTTGTGGCGGAAGTGTTACAGAGGGCGAATTAAGTTGTGTAGGGCCTTGAACCGCCTGTGAGTTAAGTGCATCTATAACCTCCTGGGCTGACTGGAAGCGCTGATTAGCAGCAGGTAGCAGCATTTTGTCTAATATGTCAGCAAGGCGAGGGCTGACATTAACTTGGGTTCGCCATTTCCACTGGTTGCTATAGGCATCAAATAGTTTAACTGCTTCCTGATTTGTCAATAAAGTAATAAGAGTTACAGCTAAGGCGTATAAGTCTGTAGATGGGAATACTTGACCCCCAGCCATCTGTTCAGGCGGTGCAAATCCCATAGAATAAATTCCTGTGGAAGAAGCAGCAGAACCAAGTGCAGCATTTGTTACTTGCTTAACTGCACCAAAATCTAGTAAAAAAAGTCTACCATCACGACGGCGCATGATGTTAGAGGGTTTAATATCTCTGTGGATAATTCCTCTATGATGGACAAACTTTAGCACCTTCAGAATTTCTTGCAGCACCTCCAACACTTGCTGTTCAGAAAATTTGCCTTGTTGAACTAATTCTTCTTCTAAGTTTTGCCCATCAATATATTCTTGGACTAAGTAAAAAAACTGGTCTTGCTGTCCTGGTTGCAAACCATTTACTATCACTGGAAAAAAGGCAAATAAGTCAGGTATTTGCTCGTGATCGTTACCCAGCTGTGCTAAAACTTCTGCCTCTCTCTCAAACATTAACTGTGCTTGTTGCAGTTGATTTAAGGTTAAATTTCCCGATGGTTGAAACTGCTTAACTACGCATTGACGCATTCCTGGTATTCGGCGATCGCGTGCCAAAAAGGCTGCACCAAATCCCCCCCTTCCCAGTAGCTTCATAGGGAAATATCGACCATCTAGCAGCAATGGCATACCACAGGTAGTACAGAACTTTTGCTGCGTTGTTTTCAGCGTCGTAATATCATCTAAATCGGCAAAATAGTTTTGTGGGCGTAGGCAACGTGGACGGGTACAGTAAACTTCCATTTTCGTAATTAGTCATTAGTCAAAATAATTCGTAATTGATAATACTCGCCAAAACCGAGAAGCAAGCTATGTAATTCGTAATTCATTCAGGCTATATAAAAACTAAACTTCTTTATTAGGAACAGGAAACTTTTTTACTGATGTCAAATTCTTAGCTTGCCTATCGGACGCTAGGCGAAAAGCTATGAGATAATAATTACGAATTACTTTAGCGACGCAGGAGCGTCATTACGAATTATTTGGCCATTAGTCATTTACAAAAAACAAAGGAAAAATTACATAGATGCCCTAAGGTTAGGGCTAATGACCAGATTGTTAGCCTTCGCCGGAGGAAGTGGGCATTGCTCCATCCAATGTAGCTAACACTATGTTTTTTTGTGCCAATGTTAACACATCTTGACTCCATCCAGGATTAGCAAACTGGGGCAAAATTTCCTGACTAAAAGCTTCTGCGGCCTTGGATCTATACCGATTAGGATTAAAAATCAGCCACAGTGTCCGTTTGACGACGACGCCTTCAATGGGGGTACGGTGCAGAACACCCATTTGTAACTCTTTAGCGATCGCACTAGTTGAAACAAAGGCAGCTCCCAAACCAGATTGCACAGCATTTTTAATTGCTTCAATGGAATTCAATTCCATTTCCACCTTCAAACGTCTGGTATCAATTTCACAGCGTGCTAAAACTTGGTCAATTACTTTGCGGATAGTAGATTGGGAATCTAGGGCAATGAATTGTAATTTGTAGAGGTCTTCTTTTTGGATTTTTTCGAGTTTAGTAAAGGGATGAAAGATAGGTAGAATTAGCGCTAGTTCGTCTTCAGCGTAAGAAATAACTTCCAAGGATTCTGATAGTTCACCGGGAATTTCACCGCCGATAATTGCCAGATCAACTTGTCCGTTAGCCACACTCCAAGCAGTCCGCCGGGTAGAGTGGACGTGTAATTGCACTGCCACATCTGGATATTTTTGTCGGAACATACCGATCATTTTGGGCAAAAGATAAGTGCCGGTGGTTTGAGAAGCACCGACAATCAAAGTCCCGCCTTGGAGATTTTGTAAATCCTCGATCGCGCGGCAGGTTTCCTGACACAGGCTGAGGATTTTTTCACCGTAACTTAGGAGTAGATGCCCTGCTTCGGTTAATTGGGCGCGTCGCCCTCCACGGTCGAATAGAGGGACATCTAGTTGCCGTTCGAGATTTTGCACTTGCAAACTCACGGCTGGTTGGGAGACGTAAAGACTATCAGCGGCACGTTTGAAGCTTCCTTCTTGTGCGATCGCTTTTAAAATACGTAACTGATCTAAAGTGAAAGGAAGGTCAGACATAAGGCTCAATCCACAAACTTTCAAAGGAGCGGATGCACGCAACAAATCAGGTTTGGCAGCAATTAGCTGGGCATGATTTGTTACATATTAAACTTGAAGGCTTAACTCGAAAAAGACAGTAGCACAACATCTGGACTAAAGTCTCCTTTTGAATACTTTGTGGTATTGGTTGTACTGAATTCAATTTTATTTAAATTACTTCACCTGTGTATATGCTGCTGATTTCTTGGTTGACACCCAGTCATTTTGTCATACTGGGGTTACAAATAGTGTTTGCGATCGCTCACAGTGGAGGCGCTGCTTTGCGTCCAAGGGCCGAAAAATATATTGGCCCAAGGCTTTATCGCGTTCTTTTTGCATTAGTTAGCCTACCTTTGGCTGTGATATTAATTATTTACTTTTTTGGGCATCGCTATGATGGTTTGCAACTTTGGCAGGTACAAGGAGTGCCAGGAGTACGAGAATTTGTTTGGCTGCTGTCAGCGATCTCGTTTTTATTTTTATATCCTGCTACCTTCAATCTACTAGAAATTGCTGCCATTCAAAAGCCCCAAGTTCATCTCTACGAAACAGGAATTATTCGGATTACCCGTCATCCCCAGATGGTGGGACAAATAATTTGGTGTGTTGCTCATACTCTGTGGCTAGGTACTACCTTTACTCTTGTGACTTCCATTGGATTAGTATTGCATCACTTGTTTGGAGTTTGGCACGGGGATCGCCGTTTGAGCGATCGTTATGGGGAAGCCTTTGAAATTGCTAAACAACGGACTTCAATTATTCCCTTTAAAGCAATTATCGACGGACGTCAATCTATCAAATGGCAGGAATTTATTCGCCCTTCCTATTTGGGAGTTGCGATTTTTATAGGTTTACTTTGGTGGTCGCACCCTCTGTTGCTGGAAGTAACCAGTAAGATAAAATGGGAAATCTAGGCGATCCCCAGTATCAGCATAAAATCCAAAATAGATGAGCGTTTCAGCTTATCAATTGTCCCAAATCAATGTACGATAAGTTCAAACATCTATACAGTGGGGGTGCGTTCAGTCAGCTTAAGATTTTATATTGGTAGTTGAAGGCCCGTTGTCTTTTCTGGGGAATAAATGGCAGATTCAGTCAAATACCCAGGCGGCTACGGCAATCAGGAGCTTAACATTCAAAAAAGCCACTGTGAGAGTCCCTCTGGCTTTTTTGTCAAAGACACATTAATACATTCATTTTTTGCCTAATTATTCCGTGTCCTGAAATTTGGTTCCTGAAAGCATCTATCGGCAGTTACTGACTTGCCATTCCTTCACTTCAGTGCTGACTAGGTAGTTTGATATAAAAACCTTATAATCCAAGAGGCGTCATGGTGTTGTCGGTTAGTGAGCAGACATTTACTCAAGAAGTTTTAGAATCTCCTATTCCTGTTTTAGTTAATTTTGAAGCACCTTGGTGTGGCTTGTGTCGGATTATCCACCCACTGTTATTAGAATTTCAAGCCCAATGTGGGGAAGAAATTCAATTAGTTGGTGTTAACGCCGATCAAAATTTTAAATTGTCTACTACTTATCGCCTAAAGTCACTGCCAACTTTACTATTGATTGAAAATGGCACTGTTCGGCATCGCTTGGAAGGTTTTCGCGGCAGAGAGGATTTACGTCTAGCTTTAGAAGATATTAAAGCTAGCTACAGCAATTACCCGAAAATATATAAGAGTTCAAAAACAGTGGATTTAGAGTGTCGGCCAGCCTGATGGATATTGAGCATGTGGGCATTGGGCATTGGGCATTGGGCTAATGACTAATGACCAATGACTAATGACCAAATATAAAACCATGCTTAACACCCCACCCAATCAGTCTTGGGTGGGTTATTTTATCCTAAAGGGTGTGTGTCACAATTATTAACAGTTTCGACACGCTAAATCAAGAATTCTAAAAGTAGGCGTCAGTGATGGAAGTAATCTATCAGTATGCCTGGCTGATTCCGGTGTTCCCTCTTCTTGGGGCAATGCTGGTCGGTCTAGGGTTAATCTCGTTGAATCAGGTGACAAACCGCCTCCGCCAGCTTAATGCTGTGGTGATTATCTCCATGATGGGAGCAGCTATGGGGCTGTCGCTTGCCTTGCTATGGAGTCAAATTCAAGGACACCCGGCTTATATTCGTACCTTTGAGTGGGCGGCGGCAGGTAATTTTCATCTGAGCATGGGCTACACTATTGACCACCTGACAGCCCTAATGCTGGTGATTGTAACAACGGTAGCGTTGTTAGTCATGGTTTACACCGATGGCTACATGGCTCACGATGCCGGTTACGTGCGGTTTTACGCCTATCTCAGTTTGTTTGGCTCTTCAATGTTAGGTCTGGTGGTCAGCCCCAACCTAGTACAGATTTATATATTCTGGGAACTAGTCGGGATGTGTTCCTACTTGCTGGTCGGTTTTTGGTACGATCGCAAGTCAGCAGCAGATGCCGCTCAAAAAGCGTTTGTAACCAACCGCGTAGGCGACTTTGGTCTATTACTCGGCATTCTGGGGCTGTTCTGGGCAACAGGAAGCTTTGATTTTAATATCATGGGCGATCGCCTCGCCCAACTCGTCGAATCAGGTTCCATCAGCAATTTTCTCGCTGTCCTGTTTGCGATTTTAGTTTTCTTAGGGCCAGTTGCAAAATCAGCCCAATTCCCCCTCCATGTCTGGCTACCAGATGCAATGGAAGGCCCCACCCCCATTTCTGCCTTGATTCACGCGGCAACAATGGTAGCGGCTGGTGTTTTCCTCATTGCCCGGATGTACCCAGTATTTGAAGGCGTTCCAGTTGCAATGAATGTCATTGCCTTTACTGGGGCGTTTACGGCGTTTTTGGGGGCAAGCATTGCCATTACCCAAAACGACATTAAAAAGGGCTTGGCTTACTCCACCATTTCCCAACTTGGTTACATGGTGATGGCAATGGGAATAGGTTCCTACAGTGCTGGACTATTCCACCTGATGACCCACGCCTATTTCAAGGCGATGCTGTTCTTGGGTTCAGGTTCTGTAATTCACGGTATGGAAGGTGTCGTTGGTCACGACCCCGCCTTAGCTCAAGATATGCGCTTGATGGGTGGACTGCGGAAGTATATGCCCGTCACGTCAATTACCTTTTTGATTGGTTGTTTGGCAATTTCTGGTATTCCGCCTTTTGCTGGCTTCTGGTCAAAAGACGAAATTCTGGGGAAGGCTTTTGAAGCTAATCCACTCCTCTGGATGATTGGCTGGCTAACTGCCGGGATTACAGCTTTCTATATGTTTAGAATGTATTTCATGACATTTGAAGGCAAATTCCGGGGTACTGACGAGAAAATCAAGGAAAAACTCAAGAAGGCTGCGGCCACAATTGTCCTGGAGTTAGAGTCAGAAGAACTAGCCCCGAATTTTGGGCCTGGGGCGATGAAGAAAGGAGAATTGGCGGCAACTCAGCAGCATGATTCCCATGACTCCCACGGGCATCACAGCGACTCCCCCCACGAATCGCCGTGGACAATGACGCTGCCGTTGGCACTGTTGGCTGTGCCTTCGATTTTGATTGGTTTGGTGGGAACTCCCTACGCCAATTATTTTGAAGAGTTTATCTTTCCTCCTAGTGAAACCCTCTCCGAAGTTATAGAAAAGGCTTCCGAGTTCAATCCGACGGAATTCTACATCATGGCGGGTGCTTCAGTCGGAATTTCTTTGATTGCGATTACCCTGGCTTCGCTGATGTATTTGCGTCGTAAAATTGACCCGGCTGCGATCGCTGCTCAAATCAAACCACTTTACGAGTTATCCCTCAACAAGTGGTACTTTGATGACATTTATCATCGGGTTTTTGTCCTCGGCTTGCGTCGCCTAGCTAGACAAGTTATGGAAGTTGACTTCCGCGTTGTCGATGGTGCTGTTAACCTCACAGGCTTTTTCACCCTTGTTAGCGGTGAAGGTCTGAAGTACCTAGAAAACGGTCGCGCTCAATTCTATGCCTTGATTGTGTTTGGGGCGGTTTTGGGTTTAGTGATTGTCTTTGGTGTTACCTGATTTTAATCGGGGTGGGCGATCGTCCACCCCTAAGTTTTTTTTAAGAGTCTAATTTAGACTCTTTTTTTTGACGGATAGTTCAGTAATTCGATAGTTTAGAAAAAGGCAGCGAATAGGCACATGACAAAGAAGAAATACATTTACTGGCAAGATGATGATATGTGGTTAGGTTATCTCGAAGAATATCCTGACTATTGGACTCAGGGTGAAACCGAAGAGGAACTAAGAGAAAATCTAGTCGATATTTATAGTGAATTAACAAGTGGAAATATCCAAAATATTCGTAGAGTTGCAGAACTTGAAGTTTCATGAAACGAAGAGATTTAATCAATAAGCTTGAAGAGATGGGTTGTATCTTCGTTCGTCATGGTGGCAAACATGATTGGTATAGTAGGGGATTTAAACCCCCTAAATTTTGTTAAATATTCAAGTCTTCTTTTACATCTGGCGGTTCAAACATAATCTCAAAACCTCCATTGGGAATAGTTCGACGCAAAAATCTTAAATGGTCGTCTGCATCTTGGCGGTTAGCAAAACGAGCGACGGTGTGAGATTGGGTAATCACTACAGTTTTTACTATTACCCAAGGATGATTTTGGGCAATAACTGGTTTTATCATGGTAAATGTCTCCTTTTGTTAGGGAGCCAAGAGCCAGCAGGAAGCGTCGGAAACTTATTACTGCTTTTAATCTTGCCCAACGTAAAATCCAGTCCCGTACATCCTCCGTAGAACTATTTGCTAACACCCCATCAGGTAAAACAATTGCTAACTTTCCATTTGGTGCAAGATATTCCAAACAACGGTTTAAAAAAGCAACTTCTTGAGGAATACTTTTAACAACTTTGCCTTTTTTCTTTGTAACTCCATCCCGTCCAGCAAAGTCTTTTAAAACATTTTCATTTGTCAATTTAGAACCAAATGGAGGATTAGTTAAAATCATCTTCAACCCTCCCAGATAAAATCCAGGACGTTCTGGAAGTCCCTCTGTAATTCCTCCTGTAATGCTACTTAATCGTTCCAGCGAATCCATTACTTTTAAATCGGCATATTGTGCGCCATTCATTAAAGTATTAACTCGCGCTACGTGCATCACATTTCGAGAATATTCAGCCCCAAATAAATGATTATCTCGAAATTTGATAAACTCTTGCGTTGGTTCTTCAGGATTAATCCCTTCAGAATTACCACCATTATTTGCGATCGCTTTTGCATACTCCTGCTTACGCACATAATCCAAAACGTGCGTTAACATCCGCGCTGAACCGCAAGCCGGATCGCCAACATAATCATTTACTGTAGGTTGCAAAATCCCTACCATTAAATTAATTACAGGTGTAGGTGTGAAATATTGCCCCAAATCATCCCGAAAAGTTTTGCTTAAAAAATCCTCAAACACCCCACCTTTGACATCTGCTGAAGATTTTCGCAAACTCCAAGGCTGTAAACGCTTAACGATTTCCATTGTGGTGTGAGGCTTGAATTGCAGCACATCAGCCTCATTAAAAGCTAAACGCGCATTCAAATCAGCACCAAATTTTTTTGCTAGTGTTTCTCGTTCCCACTGCTTCGCTTTTTCAAAAGTATCTCTGACTTGAACTAATAAACGTTCTGGATCAGTTTCATTACTAACACTAAACACATAAGCCCGTGATTCATCTGTTTGCTTTACCAAGTCTATTGTTGCCTGTTCGTCATACCACTTAGCAAACAAGAATTTAACCATTGCATCAACGGCTTCTTGTGGCTGCAAACCCTCGTTATCTCTCAGAATAGAGTGACAACCAGATCGTGTGTCTCCCAAAACCTCCCGAAACCTATCACGGGTTAGGGGCGTGAGTCCTGTTTGAATCCCATCTGGTTCACTGGGATTAAGGATTACAGTATAAGGGCTGTGCTGTGCAGCTTCACGGGCGCTTTCATATTTAGGTAAATCGCCAATAGGTTCTAACTTGCGTGGGTAGTCAAGGTCACGACGATAAATTACTGTATGTTTACCACTGGTTAAAATGGCATAACGGGCAGATGGTGAAGCACTCATGTAAGCATTGAGTCGGTTAAGATGATCGACCCAACCTTCTCCTTCAGTCCCGCCAACTTTTTTATTTGGTTCCATAGCCTCCACCATAATGAAGGCTACATCCAAATTACCTACAGAATCAGCATAACGGTCATCATAAACTACAACGTCTGCGCGTCCTTGATAGCGTCGCCCGCCTTGATAAGTTCCCTCGGCAAAATCTGCATTTAGTTCAAGTTCCATTGCCTCTGGTGGAACACCGTACTCCTCTACTAAAATATCAAGCGCCCACATCGTCACAGGGTCTTCTGCTGGACGTACATAAGAACCATCAGCTTTAAATAACTTCTGTAGATTTATATTATCCTGGCGATACTTCTGTGGTATGTTAGCCGGATTCTGGTAAGGATTAGTGAAATCGGAGAAAGGCATGAAGTTATTGCTATGGGAGACAGACTACACAGTAGATAAATGATATGCGATCGCGGACGCATCAGGTTAAGGTAGGCTTTGCGATCGCACCTTCTCTATTATTAAAAAGCTATTTTTGTGCAATGCCTACGCAATCTCGGCAATATGGCTATGTCTTTTTAAGTGCATCTTCAATCTCTTCTAAACTGACATCTGCCTGATCTGATTTTGCATAAATGAGTAGAAGTAAGACACATTCAGGTGAGACAACCTGATAAATCACCCGATATCCACCACTTTTACCCGTAGGGATATCACTGTTTTTTGCTCTAACTTTAAAAACAGTCAAGTCTATCCCAGAAATTTGATCGCCGATAAAATTCCCAGCCTGTAGCTGATCAATAATGGGTTGAATGTCAATTTGAATTTGGCGATAACGTTTAGTCAGAGTTTTGAGACGGCGTTTGAAGGGAGGTGTAAAGCGAACTTCTGCCATAAATCTAGGCTTCGATATCGTCCCAAAGCTCTGAAACGGGGAAAGTTTCTCCTAGTGCTGCTTGTCGCACGGACTCTTGCAAATCGGCTAATATTTGTGATTTTGGCTCTTGTTCATCAATCCAAGCTAAACCACTGGCGTTATCAGAATTTATGGAACTTATAAGCTGTTGCCAAAGTTCTATCGGGACGAGTACATCTGTTGTTTCTCCATCTACGTTAGTGAGATAACGAATTTGACTTTTAATTTGTGCCATTATCATTATGGTTATTTCTTCTTTGATGCATTTTTGCACCAAATTGCTTTTTTCAACAACCACCAAACAGCATCGTGTATTTTTAGCGATAGGTTGGGCTACGCGTAGACGCGGAGCGGCTTGTCGTAGACATCGCACCACTAAACTATAATTTTATCGGCTGTTCTAGGGTAAATTTTAGACTTGACTAGGAGTATCACAACCCACATTCCGCACGCCCAAAGGTCAAAAGAGACTCCCAACAGCAGAAACGGGGGATTGCCAATTTAATTAAATCAACCTAACGAGGAAGACGAAATCCCCAAAAAGCTGTTACTTAATAACTAGTGACTTTTTGCCAAACATGATTTTGATAGCAGACTAATTGTGATGAATATAGCTAATTTTCCGTGGCTGACGACGATTATTCTGTTTCCGATAGCCGCATCGCTACTTCTTCCCATCATCCCTGACAAAGAAGGCAAAACAGTGCGCTGGTACTCCCTCGTTGTAGGGCTGATAGATTTTGCACTAATTGTTTACGCTTTTTATACTGGGTATGATTTCTCCAATCCAGATTTGCAGTTGGTGGAAAGTTACCCCTGGGTACCACAATTGGGTTTGAATTGGTCAGTAGGGGCTGATGGCTTGTCCATGCCCCTAATTATTTTGACTGGATTCATTACCACGCTGGCGATTTTAGCAGCTTGGCCTGTCACCTTCAAGCCCAAGCTATTCTACTTCTTGATTTTGGCGATGTATGGCGGTCAGATTGCCGTGTTCGCTGTCCAGGATATGCTGTTATTTTTCCTGGTGTGGGAACTGGAACTAGTACCGATATACTTTCTGCTGTCGATTTGGGGAGGCAAGAGGCGGCAATATGCAGCGACTAAATTCATTTTATACACCGCTGGCGGTTCGCTGTTTATTTTGCTGTCTGCCCTGACAATGGGATTTTACGGCGATGCGGTGACGTTTGATATGCGATCGCTCGCCTTAAAAGATTTCGCACTGAATTTCCAACTTGCCCTCTATGCTGGCTTCCTGATTGCTTACGCCGTCAAGTTACCGATTATTCCCTTGCACACTTGGCTACCTGATGCCCACGGTGAAGCTACAGCCCCCGTACACATGTTATTAGCCGGTATTCTCCTGAAAATGGGCGGTTACGCCTTAATTCGGATGAATGCTCAAATGCTTCCCGATGCCCACGCTTTTTTTGCACCAGTGTTGGTGGTTTTGGGAGTAGTTAACATCATCTACGCTGCCTTGACATCCTTTGCCCAGCGAAACCTAAAGCGAAAAATTGCCTACTCCTCAATTTCTCACATGGGCTTTGTGATGATTGGTATTGCCTCCTTCACCGATTTGGGATTGAGTGGGGCAGTATTACAAATGGTTTCCCACGGGTTAATTGGGGCGAGTTTGTTCTTCCTGGTTGGGGCAACCTACGATCGCACCCACACCCTGATGTTGGATGAAATGGGCGGTGTCGCTAAGAGAATGCCGAAGATTTTCGCTATGTTCACCACCTGTTCAATGGCTTCTTTGGCATTGCCAGGGATGAGCGGTTTCGTGGCAGAATTAATGGTATTTGTGGGCTTCGCTACTAGCGATGCTTATAGCTCTACCTTCAAAGTTATCGTGGTATTCTTGATGGCAGTGGGAGTAATTTTAACTCCAATTTATCTGCTGTCGATGTTGCGAGAAATTTTCTACGGTAAAGAGAACGAGGAATTAGTTTCTCACCAAGCTTTGATAGATGCCGAACCCCGTGAAGTATTTATCATTGCGTGTTTGTTAATTCCAATTATTGGTATTGGTTTCTATCCGAAGTTGCTGACTCAAATGTATGACGCTACAACTGTACAATTGACTGCAAGATTGCGTGATTCCGTACCGACATTAGCACAACAAAAAGACGAAACAATAAAGGTTTCTTTGAGTGCGCCCCAAATTGGTAATTAAGTTGCGATCGCTAGTTTAGTTTAAATTAATATCACTTTCAGGGTAGGTACAAAACCTGCCCTTTTTTGGTACGCTTTCTTTGGGAACGTAATGTACAATACCAAAAAAATATTCTGCCCTTTCTGGCTATTGTCATTTAAAGACTCTGGTAGTCAGTATTGAAAAACCACGACTTTAATGTAAAATCTTGCAATAACAAGTCTGTGACTACTGAGAAAAGATCCACAGGCGATGTCTACGACGGGCTACGCCTAGGCTAAAAATGGTTCTTTGTTTTGACGCTGCGATCGCACATCAATAGATTACCTACAATCTATCTAGAATCAGATTTGGCAAAACCGCTCATGTTAAACTACAATCCGCTGCATTGTTTGCCATCTTCCGAAGAGCTACCTGACTCCAATGACACACCTGTGGATAATGAACTTCAAAATTTAATTCCCGGCTTGCTGAAAACAACACTAGCTTTAGTTTGGTGCGATCGTTGGGATTGGTTCTTTGGTGTTGATATGGGTATTTATTATCACCCAGACAAACCAGCCGTTGTCCCTGATGGGTTTCTCAGCTTAGGAGTTAAACGTGTCGTTGATGAGGACTTACGCCTAAGTTATGTGCTGTGGGAAGAAAAGCAGCAGCCAATTTTAGCATTAGAAGTTGTTTCTCAAATTTATCGGGAAGAATATAGCACTAAGAAAGAATTTTATGCCAAAGAATTAGGAATTTTATACTACGTTATATATAGTCCGCTTCGGCATAAAAAAACACCTTTGGAGGTGTATCACTTAGTTGATGGGGAATATATTTTAATATCAGGAAATCCTGTTTGGCTACCAGAGATTGGTTTAGGAATTGGGCGAGAACGGGGAATTTATCAAGGTATAGTACGGGAGTGGCTGTACTGGTATGACGAGGAAGGGCAAAGATTGCTGACACCAGAAGAACGCATCAGGGAAGCTGAAGAACGCACAGCTTTTGAAGAACAGCGACGTGTGGAAGCAGAACAAAAAGTGAAAATGTTAATTGAAAGGTTGAATGCGCTAGGTGTTGATCCAGAAAGCTTGTTATAGATTCACGAGATTTCGTAATAGCAAGCGATGTCTACAATGGGCTACGCCTACGCGTCTACAACTCACTGATACAGAAATTCTGGATTTCATTGATTACCTGAAGCTACAACTAACCCAAAACTGCCCAACTTAGCTGCTGGTGGGTTAGTATGCGATAACTGCGATTGCCCTTTTGCTACGCTGGAATAATTGCGATCGCAGAACTAGAGTTAAATAAAAGTACCCGATATTAAAATACTTGCATGAACTCAAGAGTTGATTTGTTGACTCGCATTACTCAAACTCCTGGTCAGTGTGGTGGTCGTCCTTGTATTCGAGGTATGAGAATTCGTGTGAGTGACATTTTAGAAATGTTGGCTGAGAATGTCAGTTTTTCTGAGATTTTAGATGATTTTCCCGATATTGAACTCGAAGATATCCAAGCCTGTCTATTGTTTGCAGCACGGCGAACTGACTTTCCTCGCTTGACAGCATGAAAATTTGGATTGATGCTCAGTTGCCTCCTACATTAGCACTTTGGCTGAATGAGACTTTTAACGTAGAGGCTACTGCCCTACGAGAGCTTGGATTACGAGATGCTAAAGATGTGGAGATTTTTGAGACAGCACGAGTAGCTAAGGCGGTAATCATGACCAAAGACAGCGATTTTGTTGACTTGGCCTGTCGTTTAGGAATACCACCTCAAATTCTTTGGCTGACTTGTGGTAATGTCACAAATCGCAATTTGCAGCGACTACTTGCCATCGCTTTACCTGATGCAATAGAACGACTACGCCAAGGAGAAGCAATTGTAGAAATTAGCAGTAGTTCATGAGTAAATTGCTCAACTCATATCAGTGACATCGGGAAAATGAACTGTGACTACATGACCGGGGTTGAATATCACTAAACTGTCTGCTCACTTTCAGGGAAAATTGAAGCTGCGTACTGTAATGAGAATGATACTAAATCAAGCTGATTTTCTCGTTGACTAGTTATGCTACTTTTGTTGTTGAATAATACAAGTCTGCAAGGACTTTATTAAACGGTCAAAGCCCTGCTCCTGAAAAAGGTTTACCCATTGCTTTCCGCTAAGTCTATCAGGAATAACACACTCTTCTAACTTTGCAGGTATAAGGAAAATTGCAGCTTCAGGTTTCTCATCAGCTACATCGAGAGCGTGCTTGATTTCCCTTTGAACAAAGCCAGTTTTATTAACTGATGAGCTTGATAAGCAAACTATGACTACATCACTTGCACGGACTGCTTTCGCAATTTCATATTTCCAATCTTGCCCCGGTAGGAGATTTTCTTCGTCCAACCAGGGTTCGATACCAATGGCTAAGAGCCGATAATAGAGCTGTCGTACAGCAGGCTTATCTTCGCTACCATGACATAAAAATACTTTCAATGGCTTGCCTGAAATACAAAAGCTTTGTTTCATTTTTTTTAATTCACGCGCATATAATAAGGCTACTTCAAAGTCGTTCATATTAGTCCAAACTTTGTCCTGCATATGCATCAACCAGTCTAGCTCATCGACTCTTTCCAATTCAATTGGATAGTAGCAAGCAAGACATTCAACTCCATAATTAGTAACTGCCCATGTACCAAAACGCTTGATTATAGGTGATAGTTCAAATCGAGATATAGCTTCTTTAACAGTTATGATTTGCGAAGAATGCGCTAAAACTACTTTTTCAAAGTTGTCTATATTCATAGATTCAAAATTAGAGTCCACTGCTTCATAAGCCCTACTAGTTAAAGCACATCTGTATTCGTTATTGGAATTACAATCACAAATAAGAAAGCCATTTTTTTGTAGTGAATCAAGAGTATTCTTTTTTATCTCAGGAACCTTATCGCTATAATCCACGATCCTGACACCATCAAAAGACCAGAGAATCCAGATATCTTCTTCATCTAGCTTTCCAGCACGGATCTCTTCGACCATCCACCTCAGAATCCTTTTTTGACTTTCAGTTAAGCTGTACTGCTGCATATTAAGACTTTTCTGTAAGCGTAATTCTCTATTCAATAGTTTAGTGTGGTTTAATACACTAAGTTTCATCTAATCCATACTTAGTGAGCTAACAGTGACCTGACGGCAACAGTGTTATAAATAACCTTAGATTACCATATTACTTAGATTAAGACCAGCTTCACTATGAATACTAGTTAACACCGTAATAGCACTGAAAACATACAACAAACTCACTAGTATTTTTAGTGATTGAAATGTAAAGAATTTTAAAGATACTGGGGTGGCATTTTGGACTGAAATAATTACGATCACCATCACCGTTGAATACAACATATTGCAAGATAAGACTATGCAATACAGCTTGATTTGACAAGACGATGATCAAAGAAAACATTACGTTTCGGATAGATAATGATCGCAAAGCTGCACTTGATGCGATTGCATTTGGAATGAAGCGTGATCGCAGCTATGTACTTAATTAATGAGGCGGTAACCGCTTATAATATTTTCAGATGATTTCCTGTATCTTCATGAAAATAACCCCAAGCTTCGGGGTTATTTCCATATAACTATTGTGGATTCAACTAACTAGATGACAGCAGATAGTTGCTGTTGAAAGAAAGCTTGCAACACTCTTTCTGCTATTTGATGACTAGTTAAACCTAATTCTGTCTTAGATTCATTGGGTTCAGCATGATCTACTAACACATCTGGAACACCAAATCGCTTGACAGGAACTAGAATATCTGCATCCATTAAGGCTTCTGCGATCGCAGAACCAAAGCCACCCATAATACAACCTTCTTCTAAGGTGATAACACGGCCAATTTTCTTAGCCAAAGGCAAAATCAACTCGGTATCCAAAGGCTTAACGAAACGCGCATTGATTACAGTTGCTTCAATGCCGTGTTCGCTGAGAAGTTCAGCAGCTTGCATCCCTGGATAGACCATTGTGCCATAGGCGACAATTAACACGTCATCCCCTGTACGCAAAATTTCGCCTTTGCCGATTTCCAAAGGTTCCCAACCTTCTTCCATCAATGGCACACCGTGGCCATTGCCACGAGGATAACGCATGGCGATCGGGCCACTGGTATGGTTAACACCAGTTACTATCATGCGTTGCAGTTCTGCTTCGTCTTTGGGTGCCATCATTACCATGTTGGGAATACAACGCAGGTAAGCGATGTCATACATACCCTGGTGGGTGGGGCCATCAGCTCCGACAATTCCTGCCCTATCCAAGCAGAAGAATACTGGAAGGTTTTGGATGCAGACATCGTGAATTATCTGGTCATAGGCGCGTTGCAGGAAGGTAGAATAAATGGCAGCAACGGGGCGCATCCCTTGAGTTGCCAGCCCTGCTGCTAGGGTGATAGCGTGTTGTTCAGCAATACCGACATCAACATATTGATTGGGCAATTTTGCTTGAAGTTTATCTAAGCCTGTCCCCGTTGCCATAGCCGCAGTAATCCCAACAATTTTTGGGTTTTGTTCGGCAAGTTTCACCAGAGTGTGAGAAAAGACTTTGGCATAAGCTGGGGGTTTAGGTTTACTGGAAGGAATGGCTTTGCCAGTTGCTACGTTGAAGGGGCTTTGGGCATGGTAGCCAACTTGATCTAGTTCGGCAATTTCATAACCTTTGCCTTTGACTGTTGCTACATGTACCAAAACTGGGCCTTGTATCTGATGTGCTTGTTGGAAGGTGGCAATTAATTCTTCGAGATTATGCCCATCCACTGGCCCAATGTAGGTAAAGCCGAGTTCTTCAAAAACTGCACCTACCTTGGGAACAGCCAAGCGTTTCATACCTTCTTTGATGCGTCCTAGTTCGGGAGACAGGGATTCACCCACGAAGGGAATTTGTTTAAACTGTTCCTCAAGATTATCTTTAATAAATTGCACCGGTTGGCTGAGGCGCATTTTGTTTAGATAGCGGGGAATCGCGCCCACGTTGCGAGATATAGACATGTCGTTGTCGTTGAGAACAACCAACAGATTAGTTTTCGGCATGTGTCCGGCATGGTTGATGGCTTCTAAAGCCATACCCCCAGTCAGCGCTCCATCGCCAATAACAGCAACGGCTTTGAATTTTTCCCCTTTTAAGTCTCGCGCTAAAGCCATGCCCAATGCTGCTGAAATACTTGTCGAAGCATGTCCAGCCCCAAAATGGTCAAACTTGTTTTCACAGAGTTTGAGATAACCTGCAACTCCGTCTTTTTGTCTGAGGGTGTGGAAGCGATCGTAGCGCCCTGTAAGCAGTTTGTGGGGATAAGCCTGGTGTCCTACATCCCAAATAACTTTATCCCGATCTAAGTCCAGTGTCTGGTAAAGTCCTAGTGTTAATTCGACAACACCCAACCCTGGCCCTAAGTGCCCACCATTAACTGCTACGGTTTGGAGATGCTTATCTCGAATCTGACGGGCAATCTGTTGTAGTTGGCGAACAGATAAACCGTGCAACTGATTAGGATGGGTGATTTCGCTCAGATGCATATTATAGGGTTTTCCTCTCTAACTTCAGGTTTTCGGTATTTTGATTTTCCCACGGTCGGGTTGTTTACATAATCAGACTCTTACATTGTTACTAAGTTGTAGCGGAAAGTATAACTTCGTAATTAATAATGGTAAAAAATTTGTTACCCATTAACAATTCGTCCCAACAAGGTTGCAATTAGTTAAGCTTACAGCACATTTGTCAATAAGTGATGCTACTCAAAAATAGTGTCAGAGTTGTATCAAAAACAAGTGTTCAGCAGCAGTTTGCGGAAATTTCTTAACTAGATTACTCGCTTTTGCCAAGCAAATAACATGCCGATTAAAATCACATGACAAAGTGGATAAATTAATCTGTGCAAGAAATTTAGACTTTCTTAAATTATTCGTAAACAGCAAGATTCCCGACTTTTCCAAGAAGTCGGGAATCTAAAGCTTTCGATTTAAACGAAATCAAATAGGATTACTATTTACCAAAAGCATCTTTGATACTATCAACAGTGCGCTCAACAGCATTCTTTGTTTTGTCTACTGCTTCTTTAGTCCGAGTCGCATCTTCGTCTGCTCTTCTTTGAATTGTAGCCGCATCTCTCTTTGCTTTGCGTTCAGCAAAACTGCCATTGTCTGTTGCTTGATCAACTTTACTGGCGTTGCTCTTGGCAGCTTCCTTAACTTTATCTTTTGTATCTTCGATGAAGTTTTTGGCTCGTCCAGCATCTTTACTGGTTTTTTCTTGAACTTTATCGCCTGCGTCTGATGATGCAATCAAGGTTGCATTAGGAGCAGCCATTGCTGAAGTGTTCGCTAAAAATGCACCTTGCCAAACGAAAGCGATCGCTAACATACAAAACAGTGTTGTAGCCATCCAGCGTTTTACGGTGGAAAGCTGTTTTGTAAAATAATTCGATTTCATACAATACAATCTCATGTGATTTAGTATACTAAATCTACTTTATTTAGCTTATTCACCATATCGATCCCTAGATAGAAGTTCTTACATCATTAGTTATGATACAAGTTCACTATTTTGATAGATTGAATTTTGAAAAAAGATTTTTTCTGATAGTAATTAAAGGTTAATTAAACAGATTAAAGATTGTAGACAAAAGCGATCGCGTTTGGGAAAAGTTTGCGATCGCTTCGGGTGGGTGGTTACGCCATTGCAACTGACTTTTTACGGTTGGGACGCTTGCGTTCTGATTTTTTCTTTAGTCCAATCGCTTGAGCTTGATCGCTATCTGATCCATATTGTCCGCGCACAACTTCTTTCATGGCTAATACAGCATTATGAAATTCCCATTCTGCTAATCGTGCAGCATCAGCAGCAGCACGGTATAAAGCTAGTTTCTCGGTTTCGGCTTGTTGCTGCGCCAACATAGTCTGATAAGCTTGCTGCAAATTTGCTATAGACGCATCAGCACGGGTTGTATTGTATGTGGTGATGGTTTGCAAACCATGTAATGAGGTTATATCTTGACTAATTGATTGAGAAGGCAAACGGCGTGTTTTATCTTGGGCAGTCATAGATGCATACTAGTATAAGGTACATTTTTAGTGTGCCCATTAAAACAATAAAACTATCTCCGGGGCACACAACTGTGCGTCCCGGAGATGGAATGATTTTTAAATAGAACAAAGTTAAAGGAAGGGTGAGTTAATTTTTGTAGGTCGAAACAATCGCATTGTCAGTCGGAACAATCGCATTGTCAGTCGGAACAATCGCATTGTCAGTCGAAACAATCGCATTGTCAGTCGAAACAATCGCATTGTGAGCCAAAACAATGGCATTGTCAGTCGAAACAATGCTATTACAGGAGGTTGCATTAATTGACACTCTCCTGGCTACAAAATTTCGCTATCGCTCATTTTTGTAGCCAGGAGATTCTTGGTTCCACGAGTCCACTTAACTTAGAATCCTTGCGTATCTAAGCCAGAGGTGGTTCTCTCCCCAAGCGTTAACTTTTGGTCTGCCCGACCATAGTTGCACATAGTGCAATATTTGTTTGAAGTTTA
>JBBSOX010000115.1:0-22005 GCA_038259325.1 Chroococcales cyanobacterium
AAACCACCTATGAAAAAGGAATTAAGGTTGTGTCACAAGAGTTAGAACAGTACCAACCTTTCTGGCAGCGTTCTGAAACATTACCCAAATGGGATATCACCATTGTCCCAGTTTGACTGGTATCTTATTTTCTTGCAAGTCCCTTAGCTAAGTTTTTTCAGCAACGGTTACGGTATCTCCCATCGACAAACAAAGCTTTTCCCCCTCACCTCGGTATTTAACGCCGGGGTTTTTTATCGTTGATATCAAAAGGCGGCGCTGCACGGAATGATGAAGCCTAGCTACAGCCTGTGATTTGCTCGCTCGAAAAGTTGTAAGACAAGCGATGTCTGTGGTGGCAAGCTACACATATTACAGCCAGCAGATGGTAAATTCGACTTGTGGCTAGACTTTTAACTATTTAGTTGTTAAAACTTATTCATCATGAGCTTCAAAACATTAGTCTTCTATGGTTCCTACAGGAGCGATCGCCAGGGCATCAAAGCTGCCAGATTCCTAATTGATCAGCTTAAGCAAAGAAACCATGAGGTGATTTTTGTGGATGCAAAGGAGTATGACTTTGGCATCTTAGACCGAATGTATAAGGAGTATGATAAAGGCCAGGCTCCTGCAAAGATGGAAGAACTGGCAGAGCATATCCGAACAGCAGACGGTTTTGTAGTTGTTGCGGGAGAATATAACCATTCCATTCAGCCAGGGTTGAGCAACCTAATGGATCACTATCTAGAAGAGTACTTTTTCCGTCCGGCTGGTATTGTTTCCTACTCAGTTAGTAGCTTTGGAGGAGTGCGGGCAGCCATACAGTTACGCGCTTTTCTGTCAGAGATGGGAATGCCTACTATTTCAAGCATTTTTTCTATTTCCAAAATTGGGGACTCTCTGGATGAAACAGGTGGTTCGCAAGAAGCGGTTTTGACCAAGAGAGTTGGTCAATTTTTGGATGAATTAGAGTGGTACGAAGAAGCACTGCAAAGACAAAGAAAAGAAAAAGGAACCCCGTTCTAATCCAATACAGTTCAGATAAGACCAAAACACTTGTAGAGACGGCGATTTATCGCGTCTCGAAAACCCAAAATTTTGTACCAGTAGCGCTTAACCCAAGCGTATTGCGTTCTAATCAAGTGAGAATAAGTATTGAGCGACAATTATCAGCAATGCTTGCAAACATTCTCGCCCTTTACGGTTGTTGTCAGCTTTTGGCGATCATATAGTGCAATAGGCTTGGGTTAACGTGAGTTCGACAAGTCTTATTTAACCTCTCCCCCAACCCCTCTCCGTGTCGGAGAGGGGAGCAAAAAGCTGAATTTTTCGTTGCTCCTCCCTTTCCGTTTCGGAGAGGGAGGCTGGGAGGGAGAGGTTCATCGAACTCACGTTAATCCAAAATCCAAAATTTAAAATCTAAAATTAGCACGGTCAAACTGCTCAAAAAATTAATCACTAGTTAATACTGAGGCGAGAAGGTCAGGACGAGACAGATGTGGGCAATGTCCAGAAGCTAGTTCTATGGCATCGACTCCTAAGCGCTTGCGTGCAGCGTAGCGTGACCACGTAGGAGATATTATTCGGTCATTGGTACAAACAATATATTTACGCTCAACATGCGGCAAAGCTTTTAGGGGATTCGTTTCAAACATATATGCCATAGATTGTTGTGAACGACTTTTCGAGATTGCCCACTGTGCTACATCCGGTTGACAATCATGATAGAAAAACTCCCTTAATACTGCTTCGTCTGAATAATCTTTTCCTACGGAAGCTGGTTCATACATATCAGGTTCATCGTAGAACTGTTCGAGTATACTTGGCTCTTTTGGCTGATAATTGAATGATTTGAGCGTATCAGAATCAAGACGATGAGCAAATTGATCGAGTGTACAGATTCCAGGATATGGGATCAGTGCTGCCACAAATACTAGTTGACGCACTTTTACCGCTTCTGCAACCAGGGGAATTATAGTACCAGCCATTGAGTGACCGACTAGCACAATATCATCATCAGTTTTTGGCAGTGTTTGAATTACTGTATCTGCAAGTTGGGACAAAGTAGCAGATGCATTTTCAATTGGCAAATCCATTGCTACAGTTTTGTGACCCTGTGCTTCTAAATAGGGAATTAGCAAATCCCAACACCAGGTGGCTTGGAAGGCACCATGAACTAGACAATATAGGCTCATATTAATTGAATAGTGTTAATGGTAGACGAGTTTCCTAACTTCTCTTATTTTTCAACAAATTTTAAACCTTGACCAAGCAAGTTACATCAGCACCTGCTATAGCAATCCTAAATCATTCGTGAAAAAAATTTATTGTCTATTGCCTCTTGCCTACCTTCACAACTAGTATTGCACTCGTACAGGTTTGATGCTAAAGCAACTAAAGAATGACCTGAGCTTTCATTCTGTTTTGGAGAAATATTGTATTGTTGTAGAAACTCAATTTTAATAAACCATGACACATCTGTTTACTAAAACAGCCATTAGTATGGTGACGACTACTGCTTTAGGGTTAGCGATCGCTATAACCGCTAATGACCTAGCTCATGCTGCTGAGTTCAAGTTTAACTGGAAAGGAGACACTGGTTATTCAGCTAAAGGTTCATTTAACTACGATACAACAACTGCTCCAAGCGTCATTTCTGAAGCAGGTTTGGGAGCTACGAACAATTTGCAGTCCCTCTCAATTTCCTTCTTTGATCCCTTGAATAATCTAATAAATAGTTTCACTCCAGTGCTTAGTGGTGTATCTAACTACGGCTTTTTGAGATTCAACTTTGATAACACTAACGAGCAAATCTTTGGCCCCTTTGATGTTGGTAAGGATGATAGCTCTCCTGGCGACACATGGCTTAATAATAATCTCGCACTCATAGACGAAGGTTTTAGTGATGAGGTTCTAACTAAAGAATTTGGTTTTAACAACAGAGATGCAGCAGGCACAAAGCAAATACTAGATTTAAGTAACAATTCGGTTCAGGTATCCAAAGTCCCCGAAGGAAACATAATTATAGGTTTACTCGCAGTGTGTAGTTTAGGATTTAGCCTCAAGCAGAAAATCAATCCAAAATCTAAAATCTAAAATTGGCCAAAGGGATAAAATAAAAAGTCGGAGGCGATCGCTATGGTATCAGTCAGCGATGCACAAGCAATTATTTTAAATTTAGTACAACCGTTGGATCACCAACGAGATACAGAAGTTGTCGATTTATTAGTAGCAGATAGTCGGATTTTGGCAGTGCCTGTCACTAGTCCGCTAGATTTTCCTCATTGGGATAATTCGGCAATGGATGGCTACGCAGTTCGCTACGAAGACGTACAGCATAGCAGCGAAAACCCAGCCGTTTTAGAAATTGTTGAAGATATTCCGGCTGGGTATCAGCCCAAGTCTACGATTCAACCAGGGCAAGCCGCGCGGATTTTCACAGGTGCGGCGATCCCAGTAGGTGCGGATACTGTAGTCATGCAAGAAAAGACACGCCGCGAGGAAAACCGCGTATTTATCCTGGATGCGCCAAAACCGCAAGAGTTTGTCAGACACAAAGCATCTTTTTATCAAGCCAGAACACAACTATTACCAGCCGGAATTAAGTTAAATGCTTCAGAAATTGCCGTATTGGCGGCAGCACAATGTCCGCAATTAAGAGTTTACCGTCGTCCGCGTGTGGCAATTTTTTCGACTGGTGATGAGTTGAGGACAGTTGATCAACCGTTGCAACCGGGGCAAATTGTGGATTCTAATCAGTATGCGCTAGCAGCTTTGGTAAAACAAAGTGGCGCAGAACCAATTCTTTTAGGCATTATCAAAGATGATCCAGTTGCTTTGGAGAAAGTCATTGCCCACGCTGTTGCGATCGCTGATATAGTTCTCTCTTCTGGTGGTGTCTCAGTGGGAGATTATGACTATGTTGATAAAATTCTAGAGTCACTAACAGCAAAAATCCACATTCGGTCTGTGGAAATGAGGCCAGGAAAACCCCTCACCGTCGCCACACTCCCCACTCCCCCTGCTCCCACCCTGCGAGAAGCTAAAGCTACATCTCCCCCACTCCCTCATCTCCCCCACTCCCCACTCCCCACTCCCCACTCCCCACTCTACTTTGGTTTGCCAGGAAACCCTGCTGCTGTGTTGGTGACATTTTGGCGGTTTGTGCTACCAGCAATCAAGAAACTTTCGGGAATTACTGAAGGTTGGGAACCAGTGTTTTTGAAAGTGCGATCGCATAATGAGTTGCGATCAAATGGCAAACGCGAAACTTACCTTTGGGGTAAATTGCATTTAATTGATGGAGTTTACGAATTTCATCAAGCTGATGGTAGTCAAAGTTCCGGTAATTTAATTAATTTAGCTCAAACCAACGCTTTAGCTGTTCTCCCGGTGGGTAAAACATTAATTTACCCACAAGAAGAGGTGCAAGTTTTGCCGCTGAGTAAGTAGAACGGCGTGAATAATTCAAGGTTTGTAGTGGGGACTTTAGTCCTCTCTTAAAGGCTAAAGCCCTTACTACAAGCTAATTCAACTAAATTTTACATTACTTAATGTAGTTTGGTTTTTTCTCGCCGACTTACTTAATGGGTAAGAGGGAGTGGGGAGTAGGGAGTAGGGAGCAGGGTAGGCAGAGGAGGCAGGGGAGAAAGAACTATTGATTATTGACCCATGCCCAATTCCCAATGCCCAATCCCCAATGCCCAATCCCCAATTTTAAAATACCTGCTCAAAAGCCTCAATCAAACTGTTAACTTCCTCAAGGGTGTTGTAATGCACCATACTCACCCGGACTATTCCACCTTGGGACGCTAACCCCAGGTATTCAATCAGCCGTTTCGCATAAAAGTCTCCGTAGCGAATCGCAATATAATGTTGGTCAATTTTTGCTGGAATGGTTGAGCTATTTATTCCATCTACCACAAAAGATATAGTTGGCACACGGAATTTACGGTCAGCTTTTGATTGGCCAATCACTCGCACATTAGGCTTGCTGTTGAGGTAATTTAGGAGGCGATCGCTAATATGTTCTTCATGTATGCTAATTAAATCAAACGCCTGCACCATTTGATTTCTCAAATCAGGTGCAGTTTTATCGCCGTAGTGCAGTTTTGCTAATTCACTTAGATAATCACATAAACCCAACATTCCATAACTTAATTCAAAATTGACATTCCCTAACTGAAATTTATAAGGTATATCTGTCTGCTCAATAAAATAATGGTTAAGACCAGGTAATCTTAATAAATGCTCTTCTTTGCCATAAAGTAAAGCATGATGTGGCCCATAAACTTTATAAAAACTCAAAGTATAGAAATCAACATCCAAATCTTGGACATCAACTAATCTATGGGGTGCATAAGCTACACCATCCACACAAATCATCGCATTGCGATCGTGTACAAATGCAGCAATTTCTTTAATTGGGTTAATGGTTCCCAGAACATTAGAAGCATGAGTCAAGGCTACTAGTTTTGTCCGCTGGCTCATCAATGGTTCTAAATCTGCTAAATGAAGTTCCAAGGTATCTGGGCGAATTTGCCACACTTTAACCTTAATTCCTTGTTTTTCAAGAGCGACCCAAGCACCAATATTGGCTTCATGATCGCAATTAGTAACAATAATTTCATCACCAGGCGTAAAGGTTTGACCCAAACAAATTGAAAGAACTTTCAACATCATTGTAGTAGATGGGCCCATAACCACTTCTTTATAAGAATTGGCATTAATGAAAGTAGCCATTCCTCTAGTTGCTAGAGCCACTCGTTCTTCTGCAAGTTGAGAAACTGCGTAAGAAGCTCCCAACTGGACATCAGAACTCAGGAGATATTCGCTAATTCTATCTACTACTTTTTTCAGAGTTTGTGACCCGCCAGCATTATCAAAAAAAGTCCATTCACCAGCTAGTGCGGGAAAATATTGCCGAACTTTATCAAGATTTAGGAGCATAGTATCAGTTTTTGGGAGAATGTTCTTTATCCTAGTACAGCGGGCGCGTAAATAAAGCTACTATTCTAAATAGTTAAAAAGCCCAAATTATAAGTTTTTTGACTTTTGACTTCCGCGCAGCGGTACTAGCCTACCTTTTGGCAAATCCTTCACAGAGCATCTACATCCTCTTTTGCTACAGCTTCTGACTCTGTAAGAATCTCTCTAGAGGGGTTATACTTGGGGACTCAAAGAGCATCTTACTAAGATATAGCGTTGCTCGCACGGGTAAGATACAGAAACAATAAACAACCGCAGATAAACACAGATATTCGTAGAGATACAGCATTGCCGTGTCCCTCATTCAATTGAGAATCGTTATATTAAAAGGGTTAATGTCTTGATTCTTCACAATTATCGTCAATTTTATTTGATAAATTTAAGGTAGAGTCAAAGCAACTATTGTTTTGATTTTTAATTCCTTGATTGAAAACAAAGGAACAAGCTATGAACACTACGGTTAAATACGATATTGAGGTTATCAAGAAAGAAGCACTTCAACTTGTTAAAAAGAGACTTATTAGCCGTCAGCAGTCAATTTATACCCTTTGTAAATATATTCCTCACTGTGACTGGCTTAATTTTGAACTTGAATTAGAAAAAAACGAGTTTCTGCTCAGAGATAGAATTATCGATCTACTTAATCACCAATCTTGGGAAGACGATTAAGGTTGTATTGAGAAGCTGAAGCTTATTAGCAGCATCCTAATAAAATTCAAATTAAAAATTAATTTTTCATTAAAAACCCTTGAAATAAGTTGAGGGTTATAAATAAAAGATTATTAAAGTAAGCAATAAATCTTGATGAATGGTTTAGATGCTTGAGAAGCTTATATCCCCCGAATGCAATTCGGGGGTTTTACGCATCACGCCTCATAAGGTTTCCTGATTTGTGTAGACACGGTAGCCTAACCTCCGAGGAACCTCGCCTCTTTGCTGTGGGTTTTAGGAAATCCCCTGTTTTTTATTTCTAGCTGTGTCAGATAATACCTCATGGTGGGCTACAGCCTCGCATTTTATGACAATTGATTACATGAAATAAATTATACTGAACCCATTCCAGGGACTTGGTATTAGGCAGACATCTCTTCTAGCTCTATCCATTCAGTAACAGATTGCCATTTACTTGCGTAAATAGTAGTATTTATACGTTTTGCTTTTTGAGGTTTTCTAGGTAATTTTCCTTGGACAGGTTCTATCAATGAACTGGATTTGTTCAGATTATAAACAGGCATTTCTTGCCAGCAGTGCCGACAAAACCAGTAACTCTCTGCACCGCGGATATGTTCTAATAATAGATTTGAACAGCAAGGACAGTAGTTCATATTTTTCTCAAATCCTGTTCATCAAAGTGTTATTGCAAATTACGGCAGCCAGTTGACAAGTTCGTAAGTATTTAAAACTAAATGTCTATATTTTGACTATAGGGTTTAAATATGAGGAAGTTGTGAGGAAAATTAGAACACTTAATATGTCTATAAGCCAATACGGTTCAGTTAAGGATAATTGTAGGTTGGGTTTCGTTCCTCAACCCAACCTACTCCCGGAAATATTGGGTTTCGTTAACCCAACCTACGCAGTTTAAGCTTTTTGGCGCTAACTGAACTGTATTGAGTCTAACCCTAGTCGTTGGATTTCTAGATAAAAGCGGATCAACAAGAAAGTAATGATAGCTTCATGCAAATCTGAGGCTGGAGGCATTTCTAGCAGTACCCCATCCTCAAGTTCATAGCGCTTGTCAGTGCCATCATCGTAGATGAGATATTCCTTAAAAGTATACAGACGTTCTACAGGTTTTGTAGTGGACATACTTTTGTAATTCGTAATTTGTAATTAAGAGTTCTAATTACGATTTATCTGGCCATGATTATATCTACTTTCTTTATTCTCAGGTAGTTTTGGAATGTAGAGTTAAATTTTTCCAAAATGTCTTTAACTGAAGAAATTCTTTCCCAATTACCCGGCGATGCTTTAGCAGGGTTGCGCCAAAGCGATCGCATCTTAACATCTCTGCGCGAAAACTCCGCACCAGCACCAACGTTAGTTAAAGAAAGTCAACAGCCTTTAGGTGTTGTAGACTTCGATGTGCTTATCTGCGGTGGCACTTTAGGCATTTTAATTGGTTGCGCCTTGGCGGTGAAGGGGTTGCGGGTGGCGTTGATGGAAAGGGGAATTTTGCGGGGGAGGGAACAAGAGTGGAATATTTCTCGCAAAGAATTAGATGTATTTGTGGAATTGAACTTGTTAACAGAGGAAGAATTAGCAAGTGCGATCGCCACTCAATATAACCCAGCGCGAGTTAGTTTTGCTGGCGGTACAGAAGTTTGGGTAGAGGATGTTTTGAATATCGGCGTAGATCCAGTTTATCTACTAGCTACTTTGAAAACCCGATTTCTCGCTGCTGGGGGAAAGTTATTAGAAAACACCCCCTTTACCGAAGCGGTTGTTCATCCCGATGGGGTGATGGTAAATAACCAATTCAAAACTCGGTTATTAATCGACGCAATGGGACATCTTTCACCCATCAGCCAACAAGCACGCCAAGGCAGAAAACCAGACGCACTGTGCTTGGTGGTAGGAAGTTGCGCCCAAGGTTTTCCAGAAAATAACTCAGGCGACTTGTTGTTATCATTCACATCCTTGCAAAATCAATGCCAGTACTTCTGGGAAGCGTTCCCAGCTAGGGATGGCAGAACCACTTACTTGTTTACCTACATGGATGCAGAACCCCAACGTTTGAGTTTAGAAGCTCTATTTAAGGAATATCTGCGTCTTTTACCAGAATATCAGGGAGTGGAATTGAGCAAACTGAAATTTCAGCGATCGCTATTTGGTTTCTTTCCCACCTATCGCCAAAGCCCGCTAAAAACTCCTTGGAATCGCATTTTACCAGCCGGAGATAGCAGTGGTAGTCAATCTCCCTTGAGTTTTGGTGGTTTTGGGGCAATGGTGCGTCACCTGAAGCGTTTAACTTATGGCATTTACGAAGCGCTAGAAACAGAACAATTATCTGCAAAAGCTTTAGCACTGCTGCAACCCTATCAGCCAAGTTTGACTGTCACCTGGTTGTTTCAAAGGGCGATGAGTGTCGGTGTAAATCAAAAAATTGCCCCAGAGCAAATTAACCAACTACTCTCGGCGGTATTTCAGGAAATGCAACAGTTGGGTACACCAGTGCTCAAACCATTTTTACAGGATATAGTGCAGTTTTCGCCACTAACAAAAACACTGTTAAAAACTGGTTTCTATCATCCGTTATTAGTTGCCAAGATAATTCCGCAAGTAGGTTTGGCAAGTTTATTAGATTGGATGTTACATTACAGTAATTTAGGTGTGTACACTGCATTGTTTTGGTTAACTCCAATGCTAGAAATATGGATTAAGAATCAAGCAAATGAACAACAATATTATTGGCATCGTTTGATTGATGCCTGGAAATATGGTTCTGGCGGTGATTACTCAGATGAAACTTAGAATTTTAGCTGTGTGAGGATAACATCATGGAACGCAAATCTTTAGGAATCAAGTACTTTGCAGTACTGATTGGATTCCTGCGCGATCGCCCCGGTTTTCTAGAGGAAATTCGCCAAGGTACGAGATTACCAAATAAAATCATTTCTCTACTAGTTTGCAGTTCCTTATTTATCGCTGCTTATGGCGGAATCATTGGTGCATACCATAGTTGGATGCAAGCTTTGTCTTCCGCCATTAAACTCCCAGCCCTTTATTTAATTACACTTTTGATTTGTATCCCGACGTTGTTCTTTGCTAACATTATTTTTGGTTCCAAGCGGACTTTTGCCCAGCATTTAGCATTAGTATTAACTGCGGTTTCAGTCACGAGCGTACTTTTATTTAGTTTTGCTCCAATCACACTCTTTTTCTTAATTACCACTAATAATTACCAATTTCTAATTCTGTTAAATGTCTTTATCTTTGCCATAACTGGATTTATTGGTGTTTCGTCTTTATACCAAGCCACAAGTTTAGTTTTAGAACAAGATGATGAAGGTAGTAAAACCCGCCAGAAAATTTTACAATTTTGGCTATTTCTTTACGCTTTCGTAGGCAGTCAGTTAGGCTGGACTCTCAGACCATTTTTCGGCACACCTGGTTCTGTATTTGAACTATTCCGCGAAAGAGAAGGTAATTTCTATTTAAGCGTGATTAAATCTCTTAGCTATCTCTTTGGATTCCGTTAATTAGTCATTAGTAATTCTAAAAAATATCAGATATATAAAAATATGCGGAACAAGGAAAAGATCGGAATTCAACAATTGGGTGTCTTAGTTAATTTATTGCGCGATCGCCAGGCATTTTTAGAAGAAATTCGTCACGGAATAAGATTACAAAATAAAATCAGTTCTTTGTTCGTATCTAGTTCCATTTTCTTTGCCATCTATGGCGCAATTATCGGTGCATCCCATAGTTGGGGACAGGCGTTATCGGGTGCTATAAAACTACCAGCATTTTATTTATTAACACTGATTATTTGTTTTCCAACTTTGTTCTTTTTTAATGTTCTGTTTGGTTCCCGAAGCAGTATTCAACAGCATTTCGTTGTGTTGCTCACATCTGTGTCGGTAATTAGTGTGCTTTTATTCAGCTTGGCACCAGTTACGCTATTTTTTCTAATTACTACACCCGATTCTTATCAATTTTTTAAACTGTTAAATGTGTTAATTTTTGGCATTACAGGCATCTTTGGCGTTAAATTCCTTTACGAAGGAATGCAATTGCTTTCTCAACAAGATGAAGTTGGCAAAAAAACCCGTACCACCATTTTGAGATCCTGGTTATTGCTTTATGCTTTTGTTGGTATGCAGTTAGGATGGTTTCTCAGACCGTTTTTTGGTGCCCCTGACTCTAACTTTGAGTTGTTTCGGGCAGTGAAAGGAAACTTTTATTTGGATATTGTGGCGGCGATTTCGGAAATTTTAGGTTTGCGTTAATCTCGTTGACTAATGGTAGGTTCCAATACGGTTCAATTAAGAAAAATTGTAGGTTGGGTTAAGCAAAGCGCAATCCAACAAAGCCCCGGAAATGTTGGGTTTCGTTCCTCAACCCAACCTACACAGTTTAAGGTTTTTAGCGTTAACTGAACTGTATTGTGGTAGGTTTCCGCCTCTCTGATTGGCGACAAAGCTCAATTGAGCAACATTTCCAGCTAGAGGTTGGAAACGAGGTTTGAAAACCATACAAGTAGAGGCGCACAGATGTGCGCTTTTACGTTTCCAGACTCCAGCCCAACGCTACTGCTACTTCAGTAGCTAATTCTAGAGGATTGAATGGTTTAGCGATCGCAGTGATCATTCCCATCTGAGTATAAAGACTGCGATCGGAAGCCTGGATTTTGGCAGTTAATAAAATCACGGGAATCGCTTTAGTTAACGGATTAGCTTGTAACTTTTCAAAGGTAGCGATACCATCCATATTTGGCATCATCACATCTAGTAGAATCGCATCTGGTTGGTAAGCCTCAGCTTTCATTATGCCCTCTTGACCAGAACTCGCTGTCTCAACTTTCCAACCTGCAACTGTTTCCAAGCAAATCTTGGCAACTTCTTGAATATACTGCTCATTATCAACTACTAGAATTTGCTTTGTTGCCATCACTGCTATCCTCTTGTTGGTTGTAAGTAATTCGCCGAAATAACTCCATCACTTGTTATTCAAATTTTTGGTTAGTCACACGTTTTTGAGACAAAGACTCTGTATCTAAACTTAGCTGGCTATTTATGGTTGGCTCGTAATTACTAGATATCTCCAGAAATTAATTATGCGTTACCTGGAACTCTTGTAGAGACGTTGCATTGCAACGTCTCTACATTCTCAGGATTTTGGAAATTCTCAAACAACGGCAGAGTGACGTAAAAAGTGCTACCTTCGCCCAATACACTTTCAACCCAGATGCGTCCGCCGTGCTGTTGCATAATACTCCTACAAATTGCCAAACCTAAACCAGTACCATCATGGTTACGTGAATCTGAGGAATCAACTTGTTGAAAGCGCTCAAAGATACTCTCAAGTTTATCGGTTGGGATACCGCGTCCGGTGTCTTTAACTGTCAACAAAATTTCATCACCTTGTTGTTGCATCCCCAACCAAACCGTAGATCCAGCAAAGGAAAATTTAATAGCGTTACTTAATAGATTGGTCAAAGTTTGGACAATGCGATCGCAATCTGCCAATACTTGGGCGGATAGGGAAGAAATGGATAGCGTCACTCCTGCTTTATCGGCTAAAGGCTGTATGATATTTACTGCTTGAGTGATCAAATCAACGATATTGCAGATTTCTGGTTCCATCTTCGCCTTACCCGACTCGATCCGCTCAATGTCCAGGATGTCGTTAATTAAGCGTACTAGGCGTTCGCTGCTATCAGTAGCAATTTGCAGCAGGCGTTTTCCCTGCTCTGAGTTTGTCGGTAGTAAACCACTGGCTAGCATTCCTAGAGAGCCGTGAATCGAAGTTAAAGGTGTGCGGAGTTCATGACTAACAACAGAGACAAATTCATCTTTCATCCGTTCAATTTGCTTGCGCTCTGTTATATCTCGCAAGATAACCGTATAAAAGATTTCCTCGCCCATATCTATTTTAGAGATGGAAGCCTCTGCTGGAAATTCAGTGCCATCCTTTCGGCAACCATAGATTTCACGCCGTTCTCCCATCCGACGGGCAAGGTTGGGAGATTTACCAAAGTCAACCACATGTTGACGATGCGCTTGGAAAAAGCGCTGCGGTAAGAGTAAATCGAGACCCTTGCCAATCACTTCCTGGGCAGAGTAGCCAAAAATCTTTTCTGCTCCTTTATTAAACAAGGTGATGCGTTGGAATCCGTTGATGGAAATAATTGCATCATCAGCAATATCTAAAATTCGGGCAAATCGGGCTTGAGAGAACCGTAATTCTTCCTGTGTGCGCTGACGTTCATCAAGTTGTGACTGCAACTGTTGATTCACGTTAATTAACTCGGCGGTGCGCTCTGCTACTCTCAATTCCAGTTCGTTGATGGCTTGTAAATTCGGGAATGAGGACGATGAGTGAGATGAGGAAGAATTTACTTCCCGATCTCCCCCTGCTCCCCCTGCTCTCCTGCCCCTCTGCGCCACACGTTGCCGCAATTTTAACCGTTCTAAGCGATTGACAATTCGGGTTACTAGTTCTGGCCCGACAATGGGCTTGCTTACAAAGTCATCAGCACCAACGCTAAACACCTGATTTACCATCTCGGCATCGCTATGCACGGTGAGGAATAAGATGGGTAACTGACCCCAGCGGGTATCTTTGCGTACAAACTGGCAAAGTTCTATACCATTTGTATAAGGTAATTCCACATCCAAAATCAGCATGTCTGGGGCAACAGCTTCTAAGGTTTCCCATAACTGACGCGGATCTTCAAGAGCGATCGCTTTGAGTCCCCAAGGACTAAGTAAAGTTTGCAACAATGCCTGAATTTGCGGATCATCATCCACAACCAATATTTTAGTCTCTCTATAAGAATCATTTTGCAACGGTTGCGTCACTGTTTTTAATGTCTGCGGGATTGGTGATGCAGATATTGCCGCTGCGTCGTTTCCCTCAATTTCCCGACGCAATAACTTTACCCAACTTTCGAGGTTGCTGATCTCAGCTTTACTCAATGTTTGGCCAGAACTGAGTAGCAATTCGATATTGCGTGCCATTTTTGAGCCAATAGGCAAGCCAAAAGTCCCCAAAGATCCGGCTAAGGTATGCGCCTCTTTGGCTGCAAGGGTGAGCAATTCGACATTTAACCTATTTTGATTTAAATTTGCGATCGCCTGCTCTAGCACTCTCACCTGCTCATCCACCCGCCCTTGAAATCGTTGCCAAATTTCTGCAACTGCCAATAGTGTTTGCTGCTGTGATTTGAGATTTGTAACTGAGGAAGCAGAGGCAGAGGGGCAGGGTGAAGCGTGCAGAGGAGAGGAATTTTCCCCCTGCTCCCTACTCCCTACTCCCTGCTCCCTAATCCCTACCCCCTCTTCTAGTTGTTTCAGACGATAGCCAATACCATAAACTGTTTCAACCAAATCACCGGGCGCTCCTACAGCTTTGAGTTTCTGCCGTAACCCTTTGATATGAGTGCGAACAGCCTCTTCTTGTGGAGTATCTTCATAAGACCAAAGATGTTCTAAAATCATGTCGCAGCTAAACACCCGGCGACTATTTCGCAAGAATAGTTCTAATAGAGCATACTCTTTTGGGGTAAGTGGCAGCAGATTGCCAGCATAAAGCACTTCACAGTTACTAGGGTCTAGCTGCAACTTACCATACTCCAGCACAGGTTGTGAGGTTGCGCCTTTGCGACGCAACAGCGCCCTAATCCGAGCAATTAACTCCTCTTGATCAAAGGGTTTAACTACATAGTCATCTGCACCTGCATCTAACCCGATTGCTTTATCATGACTACTATTGCGCCCTGTCAATAACAAGATTGGCATTTGCAGACCACTAGACCGGATTTTACGACAAAGACTAATGCCATCTAGCTTGGGTAACATTACATCTAGGAGGATTAGATCATAATCGTAAGTTTGAATCAAATCCCAAGCAGCATCACCATCAGTGGCAACTTCAACCGCATAGTTTTGGTTAGTTAAAACGGCGGTGAGTGCATAGGCATTTAACTCGTCATCCTCTACAACTAAAAATTTCATGTTAAAAGCTTTCCAAGTTAAAATGGATACAACAGATAACAAACAATAAACTTAAATTACAAAATTAATTACAGCGCTTTTTAAGTAATTAAACCACACCATTACCTACTCTCTACATCCTCTAACTGAGTCAGGTTGACTGTTGACTGTTGACTGTTAACGGTGTTGGGGCGTCTCTCATCCTGACTTTTCACGTTATGTGGAAAAGTCCATCAAAAACCTAACCCCCTAACCCCCAACTCGTCGCGGGAAGGGTGAAAATTCAAAGTCTCTCTCCTTTTAGGAGAGAGATTTAGAGAGAGGTTTTCCAGATGCCGCTGAATTGTCAGGTCTCTCATCCCATCTCTAGAATATTGAGTTTTTCTAACGCCTTTTTATAAATAAATTTAGAGCTGCTAAGTCCATGAAGGCAGGGTAATTTCAGAATCCTGCCTCCTGCTCCCTGCTCTCATGGCTCTTCAGAATACGCTACAACAGAAAAAAGCCTCTGCTAAACCTGTGAAAAAACGAGTAACGCTTACCTTTCCCAAACGCGCCGTACAAATGCCAGTCACTTATGTACTGGCAAAAGAGTTCAACGTCGCTGCCAATATTATCCGCGCCCAAGTTGCCCCAAATCAAATTGGCAAACTGGTAGTGGAACTATCAGGAGATATCGATCAATTAGATGCGGCGATCGAGTGGATGCGATCGCGCCATGTTAATGTTTCTTATACTTTAGGGGAAATTGCGATCGACCCAGATGTGTGTGTCCACTGTGGCTTGTGTACTGGGGTTTGCCCTACCGAAGCCCTCACTCTTAACCCTGAGACATACAAACTGATATTCACGCGATCGCGTTGTATCGTCTGCGAACAGTGTATCCCCAGCTGTCCCGTACAAGCAATCTCCACTAACCTTTAACAATCCAAAATCCAAAATCTAAAATTTTTAGCCAAGCTTAAACACATCCGCTATTACACCATCATCACCCACCAGTCTAGTTTTTGCTGGAGAGTCATAAACTACCAATAGCGAACGGATGCCAGCTACATCCTGAAAAAGCGTCATTCCTTCAGCGTGATCTTCCCGATTTCCATAAGGAATATCTTGCACCAAATCTGGGTTGCTGAAGACATTTTCCCGCAAGTTAACGCCATTTACCCAGCGATAAAGTTGTACGGGTCCATCTAAATCCATCGTTGGCCCGGCTAAAATCAACAAATCTTTTCCATCTACATACAAATGCCGAATTCCCAAACCATTCAACCAGACAAAATGCTTTTTATATAACTCCTTCGCTTCCCCAATTTCCCGCAGTTTTAGAATTCCAGGGCTAGAATCTTCTAACTCAATTTCCAGCACTATAGCCCAACCTCGCAATACAGGGCCACGCAAACCCAGAAAAATGCGATTTTGATAAACCCCTATTCCTTCAATATCAAAGCCATTATCTTTCCCTGGAATTTCAGCCTTGATAAATAAGCCTAAATGGGCGTCATCTGCTAAAGCTGTCATCAGCAAACTACCCTGGTTTGTCACCTCTAGTTTAGCGGCATTCAATTGCACATCTGGATTTTGGGGGTGTGGGCAACATGAGAATAACTTACCGTCTATTAGAGGAATCCGTCCTAAGAGGTAACGGTTGGGTTCTAATTTAACTTTTGCTAGCCTTTTAAAGTTTTGTGCATCGGTCTTATCAGGTTTAGGTTTTTTGCGTTTGTAGCTATGAGAACCAACAAACCACAAGTAATAATCTGAATAAGCAAGTCCTTCTATATCAATTTCCTCGTCTTCTGACGCAGGTAAATTGATAAATTCTGCTACCCTAAATTGTTGATGCTCTGTAAATTTATCAGTATCAAGTAAACAGAGACGTTCAATAGTTGAGGTTTCATCTGACCCTAGCCATAAATATTTTTGATCTGTTAGCAGCACCGCTGATAAATCTTCTCTATGTTCTTTAAAACTATCTACAAAAGTCAATAAAACTTGATTAAGAAAATTTGAGTTTGACATCTTGTATCATCTTTATGTTGGCGAAAACAATAATGTTATCATAATACATGATTTAATACGATATTAAATATAAATTCCCCTGGCGGAATCTGCTCTTTATACTATACCTTTGATAGACATTGCATATTTCTATAAGTAGATGCAACTCTTAATGTTCATAAGCATACTTTATAATACTCATTGAGTTAAAAACATCAAAAGTAGATGTAAATTTTTAACTAATGTTGTTATTATGCAATAACCTCATCAGGTAATCGTAATTTAAGCTCAATTATGAAATTAGCCACACAACCCACGGTAAAAACTCTAGGAGACTACGCTTACCAAGCGATTGAAAAACACTTTAAGAAAACCTTGAAGTGGGAAAAATCAGTGAAGAAAGATGAAGATCCAGAAGCACTGCACCAAATGCGAGTGGGAATGCGTCGCCTACGCACTGCTGTAACTCAGTTTGGGCTAGCGGTGGATTTGCCGAAGCCAGTCAGCGATAAAAATATTGGTAAAATAGCCCGTCGCCTTGGTAGTCTGCGAGATTTAGACGTACTCAAAGAAAGTTTGGAAAACAATTACAAACCAAACTTACCCTGCAAAGAACAACAATCTCTACAAACAGCTTTCAAAGCTTTATCTAAACAACGTGAAGATGTACTATCGAATGTGCAGAAAACGTTAAAAGATGAATCTTACAAGTCTCTAAAAGATGCATTAGACAAGTGGTTAGATAAACCCAGTTATCAACCTTTGGCATCTATTAGTATCCAGCAAGTACTACCAGATTTACTTTTACCAGAAGTAAGTAATTTCTTCCTACATCCCGGTTGGCTAGTTGGCACTCAACTTGTGGAATCAGAGATAAAAATTCAAAACAACTGGGAACCAGAAAAAATAGAAAAACTATTGACAACACAAGGAGAATTTCTTCATAGCTTGCGAAAAGAAGCTAAACGTATACGCTATCAGATGGAGTTATTCACTGACTTATATGGCGAGTCTTACGCAGCTTATCTTACAGAAGTGAAAAGTATCCAAGAAATTTTGGGTGCGATGCAAGATAGTGCTGTCTTAACTGACTGGCTTACAGATGTCTTTAAGTCAGAACTTGATAGTGAGTTGCCTACCCTTGCTACTTTGTTAACTCAAAATCGCTACGAGTCGTGGCAGCAGTGGCAACCCTTGCAAGAACGTTATCTGAAACCTGAAACTAAGCATAGCTTTCATTTAACAATACTGCACCCACTTTCAGGAGTAATAGGGTGAACTACTCAGACTTGCCTACGGCTGAAGTCTGAGCTTTTGTAATCATAGGGGAGTGCCTTGGCTAAAAAAGCTCCAGGTGCTTCTAACAATCCTGTCCCAAACAGAGGCATTCTCGATGGCTTTGTTACTAGCTCGCATCTATGTAATGGTAGTGCCGGGAATCATCTTACTCCATGCTTTAACCCACTTCCCGCACTTCAAAATGTAATATGAAGTGTTATGTGTACTTTTAGATTCCTCACAAGCTTCTCAAACTATTTCTCTATAACTAACTCTAAGATGAGGATCTTTTAAAAGGCTCATCTAGCCTAAATATTAGAGGGTAGAATCGAAAACCACAACATTATCTAGTGCTGCTAGTTAATGCTTACTCTCTAGCTAGTCATAACACTTGTGCTGGTAACTGGTAACAGCACAAGTGTCATAGCAATTTTATAAACACAAAACAGTTTTTACGAATCTAGGGATAAAAAAGACGGGTTGCAGCCCGTCTAAATAGCTTGAAAGTGCAAATACACCTTATATAGTATTGAAAATAACACAGTTAATTTCTCAGAGTTGCCAATTTGCCAAGTCAGAAAAAGAACAGATACCGAACTGCTACTCGTTTTGTTTAAAACCGTCCCACAAGTTCTAGTATTCCTAGCTAAATCCTTTATTGATGAATGTTTGAGGTTTTTTGGGAATTGTCATGGGACTGCTTGCACTCATTAAGGAATTTTGACTACTCTCAGGTCTGAAAACTGTAATAATTGTTCTGGCAAGATATTGCTTTGTCTAAGTCAGTCATAGTAGAGTTTACAGCTACTGGATACAAAGGCTTCTCTAATGTGTTATTAGAGCAGGTCAGTTGTATGTGAACTCAACCAGCAGCTAAGATCAAGGTTTATAAGCAACAAATATGAACGTTTTACTTCTATACCCCCGTTTTCCAAAAAGTTTTTGGTCTTTTGAAAAAACACTGGCTTTATTAGATCGGAAAGCAATGCTACCGCCTTTAGGCTTGGTGACAGTAGCCGCGATATTACCTCAAGAGTGGGAGTACAAGCTAGTAGACCGAAATGTTCGTGTCTGTACGGAAGAAGAGTGGGCTTGGGCAGATTTGGTGATTATGTCGGCGATGATTGTGCAAAAAGAGGATTTGCTCTCTCAAATATTAGAAGCAAAACAAAGAGGTAAAAGGGTTGCTGTGGGTGGCCCTTTCCCGACAGCGCTACCAGATGAAATGACATCAGCCGGAGCAGATTACTTGATATTGGACGAAGGGGAAATTACCCTACCCTTATTTGTAGCAGCGATCGCACGGGGCGATCGCACAGGAATTTTTCGCTCTGGCGGTGAAAAACCCGATGTAACCAACACTCCAACTCCTCGCTTTGACTTACTAGAGTTTGAAGCCTACGCGGAGATGTCGGTGCAATTTTCGCGTGGATGTCCCTTCCAGTGTGAATTTTGCGACATTATTGTGCTATATGGCCGCAAACCCCGCACCAAAACCCCAGAACAACTCTTAGCAGAACTTGATTATCTCTACAAACTGGGTTGGCGGCGCAGTATTTTTATGGTGGATGACAACTTCATCGGTAATAAGCGGAATGTCAAATTATTTTTGAAGTCCCTTCTGCCTTGGATGGTAGAACATAACTATCCTTTTTCTTTTGCGACAGAAGCCTCAGTTGATTTAGCCCAAGATCAAGAACTGATGGATTTGATGGTAGCGTGTAATTTTGGAGCCGTTTTTCTGGGAATTGAAACCCCCGACGAAGAAAGTCTTACTTTCACTCAGAAATACCAGAATACCAGAGACTCACTCAGTGATGCGGTGAATAAAATTACCCGCTCAGGGTTGCGAGTCATGGCAGGCTTTATCATTGGGTTTGATGGCGAGAAGGCGGGAGCAGGCGCACGAATTGTGAAATTTGTGGAGCAAACAGCAATTCCCACCGCCTTATTTAGTATGCTGCAAGCGCTTCCAGATACAGCGCTTTGGCATAGATTAGAAAAGGAAGGACGACTCCGCAACAAATCAGCCAACATCAACCAAACCACGTTGATGAACTTTGTCCCAACTCGACCTTTAGAAGATATCGCTCGTGAATATGTGCAGGCGTTCTGTGATTTATATGAGCCAGAACGGTTTTTGGAGCGTACATACAAACATTTCCGGCTTTTGGGCGAAGCAACCTACCCGAAAAAGGGCAAAGCTGCCAAGAAACCATTGAACTGGAAAGTACTCCGAGCGTTTCTAATCATTTGCTGGCGGCAAGGTGTACGTCGTCAGACGCGCTGGCAATTCTGGCGCAACTTGTGGAACATGTTTCAGCATAATCCGGGTGGGGTGAGTAGTTACTTAGCTGTTTGTGCCCAAATTGAGCATTTCTTGGAGTATCGCCAAATTGTCCGGGATGAAATTGAGGCTCAAGTGGCTGAATTTCTGGAAGGAGAAGCTAAAGTAAAACCTGAAGTACAAGTGATGGTTAATTCGTAGCGAATTAAATTTGGCAATACCCCGCAATGCTAATGTATCGGAATGCAATGTTAATGCATCGCCCTGCAATGCCAATGTATCCCGATACAATATTAATGCGTCGCCCTGCAATGCCAATGCATCCCGATACAATGTTAATGCGTCGCCCTGCAATGCCAATGCATCCCGATGCAATGTTAATGCGTCGCCCTGCAATGCCAATGCATCCCGATGCAATGTTAATGCATCGCCCTGCATTAAAAACGCTACGCTTTTACCGAGCTATCCGCGCCGAGAAAGCCCCTAAATTTATTTATGGGGTTCAGAATTATTCACTTTTGACTTTTGACTTTCCCAAAGGGGCTGATCATGTCACCCGATAATTTGGAGATTAATGAAACGATCGCAGCACAATTTGCTCAATTAGTGCTGGATTGTATCGGGCGGGAGTATCCTAACAGTGGTCTGTATTGGGCTGATAGCGACGAGGATATAAAACCACCGCGTGAATTGACTCCTGCTTTTTATGGCTGCTTAGATTGGCATTCAGCCGTACATGGTCACTGGTTGCTGGTGCGTCTGATGCGTCACTTTCCTGAAGCCTCCTTCAATGCAGCGTCAAAGCAAGCACTTGAGCAGAGCCTAACACCTGAGAAGATTCAAGGAGAAATTGCCCATTTCCAGCGACTACCCTTTTTTGAATTTCCTTATGGTGTGGCATGGTTTCTGCAACTGGTTGCCGAACTTCACGAGTGGAATCATGCTCCAGCGAAAGAATGGCGGGTTGTATTAGAACCGCTAGAAAAGTTGATCGCAGGTAACTTACAGCGCTGGATTAACGGACTGAAACTCCCAAATCGCACAGGGATGCATAGCCAAACAGCTTTTGCACTTGGTTTGATCTTAGATTGGGCACGGATTACCGAAAATGCTGATTTTACTCAGTTAGTAGAGAACAAGGCACGGCAATTTTATCTTAGCGATCGCAATTATTCCTTACAATTCGAGCCGCTTGGCTATGATTTTCTCTCTCCTGGCCTTGCTGAAGCAGATTTGATGCGGCGAATTCTCCCAACAATAGCTTTCACTGAGTGGCTCACCGATTTTCTTCCCCAAATACCCATTGATAATTCAGCAAATTGGTTACAACCACCCGGAGTAGATAATCCTAAAGATTATATGCAAGCCCACTTCTACGGTCTTAATCTTAGTCGTGCTTGGATGCTTGAGGGTATAATTTCTGGATTGGCAAATAGCGATCGCCGCATCGAAATACTTCGCTCTACTGCCCTTCACCATCGTCAGCATGGACTAGCAAATGTTGTAATTGAACATTATGCAGCTAGTCACTGGCTAGGAACTTTTGCTATTTACCTCCTAACGAATCGTGGGTTGCCCCTCATCAGTACTGAGTCTTGAGTACTGAGTTAGGAGTTAGAAGTTATTATTCTCCTCCCCACTCCCACTCCCCACTCCCTGACAGGTGTAGGTTTATTACGATGAGGAGAAGTTGGGGTAATAAAATCCATCAACAGGAGTTGGAGGAAATGAACTCCAGCGATGAAGATGAATTGATATACCGTTAAGTAAATCAGCAATGAGGGTGAGCAAGCCAAGAAGAAAACAAGAAATAAG
>JBBSOX010000116.1:0-21490 GCA_038259325.1 Chroococcales cyanobacterium
CCCAAGCGTTAACTTTTGGTCTGCCCGACCATAGTTGCACATAGTGCAATATTTGTTTGAAGTTTAATACTGTGCGTCTAGTACCTGTGAATCTTTTACCTACTTCCAGGTGATACTAGAACTACGAAGTAGAACCCTCTAGATTCAGTTGTCAAGGTGCAGCGTCTACTTGTTAGGTAGCAAATGGGTTTTTTAAGTGGTTGATTACCCTTCCACAAACCCTATTTTACCAAAAGTCGCCCTAGAAGGGCGAGGTTTTAAACCCAATTTTTTGATAAATACAAGTCAGCAAAGAAAATCAAAATCAGGGCAGAAAGCCCCCGGATAAATCCAGGGGCTTGGATTTGGATAATTTTGGTTGCGATCGCACGGCGGGCGGGTACGCCATCGCAATCTGCGGTAAATGCACTCTACAATACTTAATTAATTACGGTGATTATTGCTGTAGCGAACCCTTGTACCTGCCCAAAGCAACTTCTCTCGTAGCGTCTGATAGTAGGAATTGTTCTCGCGCAAAATAATAAATTTAGCCCGACACTCTGCCATCCGCACATCAACACGGTGTCCCGGCCAAATTGAAGTTCCCAAAACCCCATCTGTCCACAGCTTGGTACTCAAATCGTAATCCCCCAAAGGCCAAATACTCACCACAGAACCAGGGGGTAAAACGAGGGGGCGACTAGAAAGGCTCATTGCACAAATAGGAGTGATGGTAAGCGCCTCCATACCATCATGCATAATTGGCCCATTCGCAGAAACGGTATAACCTGTGGAACCTGTAGGAGTGGAAATAATCAATCCATCCCCGACGTATTGATCGACTACCTCACCATCAATTTCCATTTCCAAAATTGAGGTGATCATTCGGTCAGCGGAGGCAGGTTTGACACAGAATTCATTCAAAGCCAGGTAACGTTCGCTGACTGGTTCTAAATTAGGCCCATGACCCTCATACACCGCAGCTTGTAACATCATCCGCCGTTGGATAGCATAGCGATCCTCAAACAGCCGATCCCAAATTTTCTCAGTATCCTGAAACTCTTCTACTGACTCAGTTAAAAACCCCAGATGACCTCCCACATTCACTCCCAGAATAGGGATGCCTGCTGGGGCTAAATGTCTGGCACCAGTTAAAACAGTACCATCGCCACCGAGTACCAAAGCGAGATCGATTGGTTGGCCCGCCGAAGCCAAAAAGACAGGATAGGGGTTGTCTTTTGGCCCGCTAGGCCCCATCAACACATGGCACTCGCGGCTTTCTAGTTGTTTAGCACAGATTTCTGCCCATTCTTTACTTCGGGCATCCCGCGCTTTATAAGCAATGATTACCTGCTTTAGTTGCACGCACAATTACCATTTCAGGAGATTAAACTGCTCCATATCGACGGTATCGCGGTTGCGATAAATGGCAAGCACGATCGCTAAACCTACCGCCGCTTCGGCTGCGGCCACGGTAATCACAAATACTGTGAAAACCTGACCCTTAATTAATGTTGAGTCGAGGAAGTTGGAAAATGCCATTAAATTCAGATTAACAGCATTGAGCAGTAACTCAATTGACATCAGCACCCGCACAGCGTTGCGGCTGGTAATTAAACCGTAGATGCCAATGCAGAATAAAGCTGCTGCTAGTAATAAAAAGTACTGGAGTTGCATGAATCTGAGTATCCCTCCTGAAAAAATCTGGCTATTTATCTACGACTCAGGTCGTAAATATTACTCTTTTGTTTCGCTGGTTGTTGATACTAGTTCTCTGGGGCGTTCTTGCAAAGTCAAAACAGTTTGCCCCTGTTTGGATGGTGTCAACAGGTCTGGCAAATACTCGCGGCGTGCCAAAATAATTGCTCCTACCATCGCTATCAGCAGCAAAATGGAAGCCAGTTCAAAGGGTAGTAAAAAGTCAGTGAAGAAATGTTCTCCAATTAAAATTATAGAACTTTCACCACCCGCCACAGGAGGAGTTGAGTAGGCCCAAGGAGTAGCCAGAACCATTGTGCTTAAAAGACCAAACAATCCTACACTGACTAAACCAGTCAGTAATTTTCGCACCCAAGAGTTAGGAAATGCTACAAAATTCTCCCGCTTGTTCACCAACATAATGGCAAACAAAATCAACACGTTAACTGCCCCAACGTAAATCAGTATTTGTGCAGCCGCAACAAAATCAGCATTTAGCAACAGGTAGATTCCCGCTATGCTGATGAACACACCCCCCAGCAAAAAGGCAGAATAGACGATGTTGGAGAACAGCACCACACCAATGGCCGCCCCAATCATCATCACGCCTAATATGCCAAGCGATACAAACTGTACTCCTTCTGCTAGATTCACTGTTTTTTGTCCTTAGTCATTGGATTAGTCATTGGTCATTGGTTATTGGTCATTAGTCATTGGTCATTGGTCAAATAACATAGACGCGCCAGCGGCTTCCCGCAGGGTAGGACGAAGGACAAATGACAATGGACAAATGACAAATTACATTTATTTTTCTGTTTGTTCTACCAGGTCTTCTGGACGCGCACCCGCACGTGGCGCATCTGCGGGCAGTCCGTGTGGTTCGAGGACGCCTTTGGGTAGGTAAACTAGTTCGCGCAGTGGTGTAACCATTGGATCATCTGTTACCTTGTAGGGCAGACGACCTAGCGCTACGTTGTCATAGTTCAATTCATGGCGATCGTAAGTGGAAAGCTCATACTCTTCTGTCATAGATAGACAATTAGTTGGGCAAAATTCCACGCAGTTACCGCAAAAAATACAAACCCCAAAGTCAATGCTGTAGTGATTGAGTTTTTTCTTTTTGCTGGCTTTGTCGAATTCCCAATCTACTACAGGCAGGTTAATCGGACAAACGCGAACACAAACTTCACAGGCAATGCACTTATCAAATTCAAAGTGAATCCTACCGCGAAACCGTTCGCCAGGAATCAGTTTCTCGTAAGGGTACTGTACGGTAATCGGACGCCGCCGCATGTGGTCAAAGGTAACAGAAAGTCCCTGACCAATGTAACGCGCAGCTTGTACTGTTTCTTTGGCGTAATCACCAACTTGTTTCAGGAACTTTAGCATTGTGTTTCACTCTCTCTTTATTTGTCCCTTGTCCCTTGTCCCTTGTCCTTTGTCCTTGGTCATTAGTACAAATGACTAATGACTAATGACAATGACTAACCCCCGAAGGCGAAGGGAAAGGCTAGTTTCAGGGCGGCAGTTAATAGGAGATTAACCAAACCAACTGGCAACAAAAACTTCCATCCTAAATCTAACAGTTGGTCAATCCGTACCCGTGGCACTGTCCAGCGCAACAGGATGGCGACAAACACTAGTAAATAGGCTTTGAACACGGTCATCGTGATCCCCAAAGCAGCAGTTACTATCTGGAATACGGGATTTAGTTCACTGACTCCCAGCCAACCAGCGATGAGGTTGAGGGGAATGGGAAAGTCCCAACCGCCCAGGTAGAGAATTGCTACTAGTAGGGAAGAAAGGATCAAGTTAACGTAAGAACCCAGGTAGAAAAGACCGAATTTCATACCTGAGTATTCAGTTTGATAGCCTGCGACGATTTCTTCTTCCGCTTCTGGTAAGTCAAAGGGTAATCGTTCGCATTCAGCTAGGGCGGCTATCCAAAAGATCAGGAAACCGATTGGTTGTCGCCAAATATTCCAGCCCAAGATGCCGTAGCCAGACTGTTGATTTACAATATCAACTGTATCGAGGCTATTAGACATCATAGCGATCGCTAATACCGCCAGCGACAAAGGAATTTCATAACTAATAGATTGCGCTGCTGCCCGCAACCCTCCTAAGAGGGAGTATTTGTTATTAGATGCGTAGCCAGCCATCAATAAACCAATGGGTTGAATGCTTGACAAGGCAATCCACAAGAATACGCCCATGCCCACATTGGTAATTACGATGTTCTGCCCAAAGGGGACGATCAGGAACGACAGAAACACCGGAATCACAACAATAATTGGGCCAAGGGTAAACAGCCAAGGGTCAGATTTGGCTGGTACTATGTCTTCTTTAAATACCAACTTCAAACCATCCGCTACAGGCACTAGCAACCCAAAAGGCCCCTGGTATTCTGGCCCAATTCGCTGCTGTGCAGCGGCGGAAATTTTTCGTTCTAGCCAAGTAGCAACTAATACCCCCACTGTTGCCCCAATCAGCATCAGTATCATTGGCAGTGGCATCCAAATTGCTTTGGCTGTTCCTGCTGGTAAACCTAAATCCCGGAGGGATTCAATAAAAGTTCCTTGGAGGTCAATTCCTGAATTCATGTTTCCGCTCTTTAAGACATGGAGTCATGGTGAGTTACAACTATTACTTGAACTAATACCTGTAAATTCACCCATTTATAATTTTTGCTGTGATGACGCCCGATTGAAAATTTGTTGCCAATTCCCATGCCTAGTATATCGTTGGATGGTTTGACCACCCTGAAGCGAGATGAGAACTTCTACTTATGATTGGCATTGAGATTGGCTATTTAGGGGGTGCAGGGACAAGGGGACAAGGGGACAAGGGGAATAATCATACTCAATGCCCCATGCCCCATGCCCCATGCCCAATCCCTAGTTACCGTTGTTCAATGGGGGTATAACTAACTTCGTGCCGACCGTTGTAAACCTGGGTAGGACGGAAAATCCGGTTTTCTGCTAGTTGTTCTTTCCAGTGAGCTAGCCAACCGGCAACACGGGCGATCGCAAATATTGGCGTAAACAAGTCTGTGGGAATTCCCATCTTCCTATACACCAAACCTGAGTAAAAGTCAATATTGGGATAAATCCCTTTGCTACCAAGTTTTTCTCCTACCACTCGTTCCATTTCTTGAGCAATATCATAGAACTTGTCATCGCCAAACTTTTCAAACAGTTGCTCTGCTAGTCCTTGTAAAATTATGGCTCGTGGGTCTTTCACTTTATAGACACGATGTCCAAAGCCCATAATCTTAGATTTAGTTTGCAGACAATGCTCTATGTAAGGACGGACATTTTCCACAGAGCCAATTTTTTCCAACATCTGAATTACTTCTTCATTGGCTCCGCCATGCAGGGGCCCTCCCAAGGTTCCCACGGCACTAGCAACCACAGCGTAAGGATCAGTCAAGGTGGAAGCTGTCACCCTGGCACTGAAAGTGGAAGCATTCATTGTATGCTCGACTTGAAGTATCAAGCAGATATCAAAAATCCGCGCCATCAGAGGATCGGGTTCTTGCTCATTGAGCATGTATAAAAAGTTGGCGGAGTAGTCTAAGTCATCACGAGGACGTACCGGGTCATTGCCTTTTCGCATCAGTTGGAACGCCGCCACCATTGTCGGAATGGTTGCTATCAGGCGCACCACCGAATCTCGAATGTAAGCAGGATTATGTAAATCCCGGAGCGAATAAAACAAGCCTAAAGCAGCAGCAGAGGCTTGCAGCGCATCCATTGGGTGACCGCTCTCTGGAAAGCATTTCATCATGTCCCGAATGCGGTACTTTATTCGCCTGTGGAAACGAACTTCATGCTCAAATGTTTTTAGTTCTTCCTTGCTTGGCAGTTCGCCCCAGATTAAGAGATAAGCAGTTTCTAGGAATGTACTTTTCTCTGCTAGTTCTTCAATCCGGATGCCACGATATTCTAGTATTCCCTTTTGCCCATCAACATAGCTGATACTTGATTGAGCGGCGGGAATGCCTTCTAAACCAGGCTTGTATTCGCACACCATCATGGCAACACCATTCGCTTTGTGAAATATCTGATCAAGCTAACTTACCAGAAATTTATTGTCGCCATAACAGTAGCCGTTCTAACAACAATAGAAAATGTTGAAAAACTGTTATAGCAGGTACTTGGGTGGTGTCAACCAAAACATCTGACTACGACCCAGAGGAGAACCTGTTTCTGGTAGTTTTATCCCAATCATACCTGCTTTTTTCAAGACTAAGCTTTCTTTGACTTCTCCCCATAGGAGAATTTCTGCCCAATTGGTCAAATCAGGTTCGTGTCCAACCAGCGCCAATTGGGTGTTTTGAGAATAATTTCTCGGCTCTAGCCAGTCTTTTAGCCAACTAGAAAGTTGACCATCATGGGCGAGGTGGCTAGATTCCTCTAACTGAGAGCTTAATTTTTCTGCTATGAGGATATCAGCCGTTTGGCGGGCCCGCACTAAGGGACTGGTGAGAATTAAATCAAAGTTTAAACCTAATTTAACGAGTTTCTGGGCAACTTTCTCAGTTTTTTGCCTTCCTTCCTTGGTAAGGCTGCGCTCCTCATCCTTGATGCCTAATCCCTTGTCTTCAGCGATACCATGACGAATTAAATATAGTTCCATACTTTGTATTATGAGTGATCAGTTAGGTTGCTCTTAGGCAATGTTAGAACGCTATCCACCACTTAGCAATCTGTCATACTCTGGATGCGATCCAATCCAAAACCATACAAAATTATCATCTTCTTCTACAGCAAGCGCCCGATAATGTATACCACTACGCACTGACCCAAACTTACCGACTTTTTTGAAATGCAATGATGGATATTTGGGATCTTCCCGAAGAAACTCGTAACATCGATCAGCAAGCTCTTGGATATCAATTGGTAACTGGCGATAGTCAAAGCTCTGCTGTCTGCTCTACCCACGCACAAAAATCTTGCTCATACAGAGTTTGTAAGATTTATATTCTCAATCAGTTCAGCCTCTGTGAAAAAACCAAAATTCCCGACTTTTGAGAAAAGCCGGGAAATATGTTTATCACGAATGACTTAGGGATACTATATTAACAAACACTTTGACTCCAGCATGAGTTAGGAGTTCGCTTAATCTCTTTTCTTCTACTCCGATTGAATCGGGTTGTCTTTGGGATTAACCAGCTTCAGCAGTTTTTGCTTAATTTGAGTATCGAATACTTCCCATTTCATTTTCGCATAGACGGAATTTTCGTTGCTGCCAGATAAAAAGCCCATCGGAATTTCAAAGCCGCCTGCGCTTGTTCTTCCACCGCCAAAAAAGCGCCCTGCGCTATCTTGTCCAAAGGCTTCTTTGATGAATTCATCAGGGTCAAGGGTAAGTTTGCTGGTTCTCAAAGAGCCGATGACTATTTCTAGTTCATCGTCTTCATCGTGAACAATGCCATAAACTACGGCAGTGTGGACGTTTTCTTCGGTGACAAGAAAATCAGCCGCTTGGGGGATGGCGTCACGGTCGTCGTAGCGTAAGTAACCAACACCAGCAATGGAAAAGTTATTTTGGACAATGCGATTTTTTAGCGATCGCTCGATCACATCCATTACCCGTTTGGAACGGTTCGCCTGTAAAATGGCGTTTAGTAGCTGGGCGTCATAAAATCGGCTTAAATACGCCGCTGCCATAAAGTCTTCTTCTTGCGCTTGCATGAGCCGATTTGTATCCGATCGCAAGCCATGCATCAAGGCAGTAGCGCATTTGACGTGTTGATTTATGCTGGTATCTAATGCCAGTAATCCCGTTTGAAGATATTGAGTAAAAATTGTTGCCGTCGCTCTTACGTAAGGACGGATATCCTCAAACTCTGATTGGAGATCACCTTGTATACTGTGATGATCAACGAGTACCACTAGGGGAATTCCAGCCTGTTGCACCGCTGACAGTAGCTGTGAAGTGGTTCCCTGGTTATCAATTAATACAAAACCTTGATAAGATGACAAATCTTTGGTTTTCAAGGTTTGTGGCGTCCAACGTTGGATTGGTAAGTTAGTTAGCCTCACCAAAGCAATATTTTCTTGATGGCTCAACGCGCCAGCATAAATTATTTCACATTTAATATCATATTGCTGGGCAATTAACTGATAAGCCCAGGCACAGGAAAGGGCATCAGGATCAGGAAAATCTTGCAGAATTACGAGCTGGCGATCGTGTCGGTGTGCCAGAAGGGTTTTTTGCAGTTCTTCTGACTTTTGTTGTGCCAGGGAATTACCACGCTGGCTGAGATATATAGCTCCTTCACCTACCGATGGCGGTAAGGAGGGAGTTTTAAATGCAACTTCCACTGGCGCTTTCTCTATTTCAGGTTCCTCTGGGTTTGGCTCTGTGGTCAATGACAAACTCTCAAACTGAGTAGCGGGAGAATTCAAGTACATAGGGAACTTTTTTAAAGTGTGAGGCTCCTTTAATTCAGAAATACTATGATCAGCAATTCACTGAATTTAGCCAGATTGTTATGATCTTCGCAAAAATATCAAAACATTGCACTATACATCTAAGTATATTTCTTGTCAGTAACAGCAACGCTCAAAGATGAACTAAATTCCACTCTTAGGCGTATAGGTTCTGGAAACAAGAAACTTAAAGTATATAGGCCTGTATCTGACAGCATAAATCTGTTTGAGGAGCTTTTTTTGCTTCCATAGCTCTCCTAAATTTAATTAGCGAGATTTTAATCTGACTTAGGGTATACTTTCTGTTTTATAATTTAGGGTTAGTCCTTGATATTTGAAATAGTCTTATGTTCAATACTCTCATTATTGTGACTATTGAGCAATTAACAATTATTTTTAATGAATAACGAGTGTTTCGTATCTCCTTAGAAAGTTCTTATAATTTAGAGCAAAGCCTAGTACCGCTACGCGGAAGTCAAAAGTCAAAAATCCTTTTAACGTAAAGTGTTCAACCGCTTATAAGCTGGTCACTTATTTGTGCCAGCCTGCACTAGTAGTCTGTCAAATTCATTTTGACGGTTAGGGAGACGCGATAAATCGCCGTCTCTACAGGGAATTTATGCGTCAATTAGTTCTTTGACAGACTACTAGTTATTGGCACTGTCCTAAAGCAAGAGAGTATCTCTTATTTCTCCTTTGCCCTTCTACCCCTTTGCTCCTCTGCTTTTTTGCTCAAAGACCGATAACGTACTTTTGCCACTCTGTATGCAGTCCACTCTTAAGATGTTTGCTGACCTCGAAATAGAGACTGCTATAAGGTTGGCGGGGGGGATGACGCAAAGGCATGTGAGCTTCGTGGGGAGTGCGACTGCCTTTTTTGACATTGCAACGGACACAAGCAGTCACAATGTTCTCCCAGGTATCGCCGCCGCCGCGCGATCGCGGTATTACATGGTCTAGTGTCAACTCATCCCCTGTGTAACCACAGTATTGACAAGCATGACCATCACGGTGCAATATATTTCGGCGAGTCAGAGGAATTTCTTTATAAGGAACACGCACGTAATGACGCAATCGGATCACGGTCGGCAACGGAAAATCCGAGTACAGGAATTTACCGTTGTGTTCAACGCGTTCTGCTTTGCCTTTAATTAACAGAACAACAGCACGACGCCAACTCGTTATATTGAGAGGTTCGTAAGATGCGTTTAAGACTAAAACCTTCCCCATGTATCTGCGCTCAGGGTGTTAGCTTTACATAAATGTTAACACAAATACATCCTGCTAGGGAGATGAGAATAAATTATACTTTCGGGTGAATTTGGTAATTAAGTTAGGAGTACAGACGCGATTAATCGCGTCTGTACAGGAGTTTGGATGCAAGTAAAACTTCTAACCTGACGCAAAGAGATTTACCGTCGGCTAACGCAATCGCGCAGAGTCTCGTAGAGAAGAACGCAGCAAAAAGCCGAGCCATAAGATTTACTCTTAGCTTATAAATCTTAACTTTTACTTTACTGCTGCAACGTCTTGTATCAATTCCAATATGAAGGTTAAACTTCCTATTTAATCTGATCTTGCTTTTATGAGCGTGTACAGATAGACAACTTGGAAGTTTAGCCGTGGTGGGATAGGAGTCATTACAAATGCTAAGTCGCAAACAAATCCCTGATGTAGTTCCTAATCAGCAGTGCGACACCTACGCGTGGTTTTCGCAACGAGCTTGGGTAGAAATTGATTTAGGGGCGTTGTCGTACAACGTACAGCAATTGGTGCAATTTTTATCGCCGCGTACCCAGTTGATGGCAGTAGTAAAAGCCGATGCGTATGGACATGGTGCGGTGACAGTTGCCCAAACTGCAATCCAATCGGGAGCTAGTTGGCTGGGAGTCGCTACAGTTCCAGAAGCAATTCAATTGCGAGAAGCCGGGATTCAAGCACCCATTTTGATTTTAGGGGCAACTCATACACCAGAGCAGATTCATGCGATCGCCCACTGGAAACTTCAGCCCACACTCTGTAGCCCTAAACAAGCTTTGGTATTTTCTGATACTCTAGAATCCATTAATTATGGTTCTCCAGTGCCCGTACACATCAAATTAGACACGGGAATGTCGAGGTTAGGAACTAATTGGCAGCAAGCTGGCGAATTTGTGCAATTAGTGCAGCGCTTACCACATCTTTCCATTGCGAGTATTTATTCTCATTTGGCAACAGCAGATGATCCTGATACGACGGCAATGGAAGAACAGCATAGACGATTTGAGGAAGCGATCGCTCAAATCAAAGCAATGGGAATCCAACCACCCTGCTTGCACTTGGCAAACTCAGCGGCTGCACTCACAAATCCGGCATTGCACTACGATATTGTGCGTGTAGGTTTAGCCGTTTACGGACTCTACCCAGCAACCCATTTGCAAAATGCGATCAATCTCAAGCCCGTTTTGCAACTTAAAGCACGAGTTACCCAAGTTAAAACAATTGCCGCAGGAACAGCTGTTAGCTATGGGCATCAATTTATTGCCCCGCGTGAACTTCGCCTTGCTGTCGTGGGAATTGGCTATGCTGACGGCGTGCCTCGTAATCTTTCTAACAAAATGCAGGTGTTAATTCGCGGTCAGCGAGTCTCGCAAATTGGGACAATTACAATGGATCAGTTAATGCTGGATGTGAGTACCATACCCAATATCCAAGAAGGAGAAGTAGTCACCTTGCTAGGGGAACAGGGAAAAGAACAAATTTCAGCAGATGACTGGGCAGAACAATTAAATACTATTTCTTGGGAAATTCTTTGTGGGTTTAAGCATCGTCTGCCTCGTGTTGCGGTTATGTAATTGGGCATGGGGCATGGGGCATTGGGCATTGGGCATGGGGAAGAGACAAGGAAGAAACTTGTTAAATAATTCCCCCTTGCCCCCTTTTCCCCCTCATCTTCCCCTGCTCTCCCTGCCTCCCCTGCTCCCTCATTCCCCATTCCCCACTCCCTATTCCCATAAATAATTTCTTATGGTATGATAGTAAACTGATGCGGATGTGGCGAAATTGGCAGACGCGCTAGATTTAGGTTCTAGTTCCGAAAGGAGTGAAGGTTCAAGTCCTTTCATCCGCACTTTTGATAAATTTAATTGCCTTATCTAGGCTGGTAGTTATACTGAAGTCAAAACTTCGAGTACAACCACCAGCCTATTTAAGCAGCAGCCCTGAGGTTTTCTCCCTAAAGCCCTTCTCCGAAAGGAGAGGCTTTGCGTAGCTTTTTCCTCATTGGGGTACAGGCATCCTATGACAGGCGCTAGCGCAGCGTAAAGCCTCTCTATGAAAGACTGTACCAACGGAGACGCTAACGCGTAGCTTGCCGTAGGCAAGTGGTACGAGAGGCTTGTCTATGAAACGGAAACGCTACACGTAGCAAGTACGCCAACTTGTAGAGAGCATCTGGAGTGGGTTAGGGAAGGGAAAGGTTTCAAGTTTAAGTGCGTAAGTTCTAGTAAATAAAAATATATATGTTCAGCCGGCATCGTTTCAAATATAAAAAACGTGGATTTAATTAATCAACTACAATTTTCGTAGTTAGAGTGCATTAGGGAGGTAACGCACTATTCCGAATGTTTTCGGTGTGTTACGCTGTCGCAACAAAAGATAAGTTTTGTATTCTGTTTAATCTACGTTTTTAAGTGTGAATATTAAAAAACTAATTTACTATTATCAATAAATCAGTATTATTCCTGAGGACAAGTTGAAGTTATTCGATGCAAAGTGACTTCATCTAACCCTATATGCTTCAAAAATAGAGTTTACTTAAGTGTAAATACAGAAGTTCAAATATATTACTATCTACAAAATCAGTATTATTCCTGTGGTCAGATTGGGGTTACTCAATGGAAAGTGGCTTCATCTAGTCTTGACATTTTTATGTCTTATTGCCCAAAAATGTCTGTAAATCTCAGTAACAGAAAGTAAATTAATAATAATTTACGAATTTACTGAGATTTGATCATTTGAAAATAACGCTGTTTTCGTTGAGTTTGACCACAAACACTAGATATAAACTGATGTACTTTAAAATACAAAAGTTTGACATTTTTTACCTGATTTAAATTGTGGAATAACTCTGGATGAAATTAGCTTACACGTATCGAATTTAGCTGAACTAAAAGCAAAATGAGCACAACTCCTATAGGTAGCTACAGGTTGTTCCAGAAACTACATCCGCTATCTCTGTTGGCACAATTAACCAGTCGGCGTGCTACAGGGTGCTTAAACATATTTACTGGAATAGTTTCTTGGTCAATTTATCTAGAGGAAGGTAAACTTACTTACGCCTCCTATTCAGATAAACTGTTTGAACGGCTTGACAGTCACTTGCGACGCTTGAGCCAGCAAATTCCTGCTCTCAACAGCGCCACTCGCGTGCAGATGCGGCTGATGTTTGAGACGAAGAATGAACATCAATCAATACCAAATGCGGATTACCAAGCTATTTGTTGGTTAGTAAATCAGGACTATATCACCTCTGTACAAGCAGCAAGCCTGATAGACGAATTGGCAAAAGAAGTGCTGGAATCATTTCTGTGTTTAAAAGAAGGTAGCTATGAATTCAGTCCAGAAAGCTCTTTGGATGAACTACCAAAGTTTTGTCGTCTGGATTTGCGGTTACTTGTTGAGCACTGTCAAAAACAGTTAAGAAATCGGCAAAATATCAAGTCATCAATTCCGGCTGGTGGGAGTTCCCAAGTTTTATCTACAACAAAATCGTCTCAAGTTCAGCCACAACTGCAAATAAAACTTGGGCAAAATTTGCCGATACCAATCAATTTGGAGCTTCCTGAAAATAATAAAATTACTCAGCCATCTGTTGGCAAAAAACTATATACGATTGCTTGCATAGATGATAGCCAAACAGTTTTGAATTCTATCAAATACTTTTTGGATGAAAACACATTTTCAGTTGTAATGATAAACGATCCGGTAAAAGCTTTAATGCAAATTCTTCGGAGTAAGCCCGATTTAATTTTGCTAGATGTTGAGATGCCGAGTTTAGATGGCTATGAGCTATGTTCCTTATTAAGGAAACATTCGGCTTTTAAAAATACACCGATCATTATGGTGACTGGTAGAACAGGTTTTATCGACAGGGCAAAGGCTAAGATGGTCAGATCATCAGGATATTTGACTAAGCCTTTTACACAATCAGAATTGCTAAAAATGGTTTTTAAACATCTTGGTTAATTTAAACTAAGGCAAAGAAAAATAACAAGATATGTTTAATTTATTTTTTTAGGAGATTTAATAGTGAGCCTGACTTTACTTGGCACAATTCTGATTGTAGAAGACTCTCCCAGTGAACTGGAATTAATGAGCCATTATCTAAAAGAGAGTGGTTATAACGTAATTAAAACTTCTAGTGCAAAAGAAGCTTTAGAAAAAGCTGTGTTAGAAAAACCAGATGCGATCGTTACTGATGTAGTAATGCCAGAAATGAGTGGATTTGAATTGTGTCGTTCTCTGAGAAGAAATCCGATTACTGCAAAAGTGCCGATTGTAGTTTGTAGTTCCAAAAATCAAGAAATTGACCGTTTGTGGGCGATGAGACAAGGTGCAGATGCCTATATAACTAAACCTTACACCCGCGAACATCTCCTACGTACTATTAAATCAGTGGTAATTTGCATCAATGGTTAATACAAATATTGCACTTCCTTTAAAACCAATCCAAAACAGTTTAGCGGATGGTTATCTGAAGTTTCAACTAAATCAACAGACTGCTGCTGTTTTATCGATGAAACATACACAAGAAGCAATTATTGTGCCTGTTGAATCTATCACCTCAATGCCCAATATGCCCTCCTGCATTTTAGGATTAATGAATTGGCGGAGTCGGATAATTTGGGTAGTTGATTTGCCAAAAATGCTGAATTTAGAATCTCTAGATTATCGACTGCGGCAGTACAATGCAATCATTATCCAAGTGGAATCATTAGTCTTGGGTTTAGTTGTGCAGGAAATAAAAGGTACAACTAAATTTATCGCTGACGAGATTCACTCTCCTATAGGACAAGTAGCATCCAGTCTAGTTCCTTATTTATGTGGCTGCGTTGTGCAACAAGAAGAAATATTACTGGTATTAGATGCACAGGCAATTGTACAGTCTTCTATTCTCCGTAGTGATTAGGGTGTACTACTAAAAAAGATTTTAGTGTTCTTATTCACATATTTAGGAGAACTACTTTTATGTTTAATAAAACTAACGCAAATCAAGGTAGTGGTGCTCAAAATAGAGCATCGCTGATTTCATCCCAAAAAATCGCTGGTAGTGTAGTAAAGCTACCAAATAACACTACTAAAACAGCTAATAATTCTTCCCTAAATCAGGCGATTGCCTCTTTTACAAGGCTGGGATTGATTAAGAAAGCGACTATTTTAGCGATCGCAATTGGTACAATACCAGTATTGGGCATCGGTGCGATCGCTTTTAGCTTTGCCAACAAGTCGATTACTAAGCAAATTACTCAATCTCAACAAGCCGAAGCCACGGGCTTAAGTGATAAAGTTAACCGCTTCATGCTGGGACGCTACGGTGATATTCAGGTAATATCAAACTTGCTATTTTTGACAAGTCCTCAAGCTAGTGTCAGTATCACTACTCAGCAAAAACAAGCAGTCCTAGATAGTGTTGTCGAAGCCTACAAAGCTTATGACAGCATTGCTGTTTTCGATCGCCAAGGTAACTTGATTGTCCAGTCTACAGGCGAACCGCTGGAAAACCAAAAAGACCGTACCTATTTTCAAGACGCTTTACAAAAAGATACTCCTGTCATCAGCAAACCGGAAGCAGCAAAAAATACTGGTGTCGTGAGTATTTATCTAGCTGCACCTGTGAAAGAGACAAGAACGGGACAAACCATTGGCGTGGTACAAGCACGTATGCCCATAAAATCTTTACAGGAAGTAATCAAAAACTACGTAGCCAATGGACAACAATACCATTTGCTCGATGCTTCGGGAACAGTTTTCTTGAGTCCCCAAAAGGGATTATTGGGGAAAGAGGCAAAGGTAGAGTATTCGAGTTTACCTAAACTGGTAGCAGCAAACAAAGTAGATAGCTTTATAGAAGTTCCCAAAATTTCCAAGAAACAAGAACTAGTCAGCTACGTACCAGCCAGTACGGTAGATGGCTTACCAGATTTAAACTGGCAGGTACTTTTAGCTACAAATACAGCAACCGTATTTGAGCCGCAAAGACAATTGTTGTGGATTATAGCCATCGGCACAGCAGTGACAGGATTGATTGTCGGTGCGATCGCATCTCGGTTAGCTAAACTTACTACACAGCCAATTTTAAATGCGACTGCGGCATTAGCAAAACTTGGTCAAGGTAAATTTAATACCCGTCTGGAAATTGAAAGAGAAGATGAATTAGGGGTATTGAGTGCAAATATCAACCAGATGGCTGAACAATTGCAAGTCTTAGTTAAGGAACAGGACGTTCAAGGGGCAAAATTACTAACAGATATTACCCTACAAATTCGGAGAATTCTCAGAACTGAAGATATTTATCACGCAGCAGTGAAAGAAGTTCAGCAAGCGCTAAAAATAGACCGAGTAATCATTTATAGCCTGAATTCAAATACTAGGAATGGCGTCGTCGTTGCTGAATCAGTAACTGGTAATTGGCCGGAAATGATCGGAGTGAAAATCGACAATTCTTATTTTCGGGAACGTTATGTAGAAACTAATCACGATGGACAGGTGCAAGCAGTTGCAAACATTCATCAAGACCAAAGCTCGAAAAATGCCGACGGTTACATCCAACTTTTGGATAAATTTGCTGTCAAAAGTGATTTGATCGTACCGATTTTTGCCCAAGGACAGCTTTTATCCTTATTCATTGCTCATAATTGCGAAACTCCTCGTGTTTGGCAACAACCGGAAATTGACTTGTTTCAACAGATAGCAACTCAAATTGGCTACGCCTTAGAACAAGCCAAGTTATTAGAAGATATAGAGCAATCTAGGAATGGTGCAGTAATCGATTCTGACGACGAACGGCATCAAAACGAAACACTGCAACAGCAACTTTTACAACTGCTCAACGATGTAGAAGGTGCAGCCAGAGGCGACTTAACAGTACGTGCAGATGTGACGGCTGGGGAAATAGGCACTGTTGCCGACTTTTTCAACTCCATTGTCGAAAGCCTCCGGGATATTGTTACCCAAGTTCAACAAGCTGCTACCCACGTGAATACTGCTATTGGTTCAAACGAAGGAGCCATCCGCCATCTAGCAGAGGAAGCACTCACCCAAGCTGCCGAAATCAACCACACCCTCGATGCTGTTGACCAAATGACCCAATCTATGAAAGCCGTAGCCGAAAGCGCCGAAAAAGCTGCTTTCATTGCCAACCATGCGGCTCACACCGCTACTAAGAGTGGACACGCGATGGATTTGACAGTACAAAACATCCTGTCTTTGCGGGAAACTGTGGGTGAAACTACTAAGAAAGTCAAACGTTTGGGAGAATCTTCGCAACAAATTTCTCGCGTGGTCTCCTTGATTAACCAAATCGCCATCCAAACTAACTTACTAGCCATTAACGCTGGCATTGAAGCAGCGCGTGCAGGTGAAGAAGGTCAAGGTTTTGCCGTAGTCGCTGAAGAAGTCGGCGAATTAGCAGTCAGGAGTGCCGCAGCCACCCAAGAAATTGAACAAATTGTTGAGAACATCCAACGAGAAACCAGTGAAGTGGTACTAGCGATGGAAATAGGAACCACCCAAGTGGTGGAAGGAACTCAAATTGTAGAGGAGGCTAAACAAAGTCTGAGTGAAATTTTGGATGTATCGCGTCAAATTGACTTCTTAGTGCAGTCAATTTCCACTGCAACCGCATCTCAAGTTGAAACATCGCAAAGTGTTAGCCAATTGATGAAAGATATTGCTGCTGTATCACAACGCACCAGCGATTCTTCTCGCCAAGTTTCCGAATCTCTGCAACAAACTGTGGAGATTTCCCATCAGTTACAAGAAACTGTCGAGGCTTTTAAAGTTAGTTAAGTTTGTCATTTGTCATTTGTCCTTTGCTATTTGCTAGTGACCAATGACGAATGACTTTTGTTATTTGTCGGTTGTCATTTGTCCTTTGTCTTTTTACGAATGACTAATGCCCAATACCCAATGCCCAATGCCCAATGACTTTTAACAAAAACTATGTTAAATGACAAAGAACTAGAAATCCAGATGCAATTTCTGGAAGAAGCAACTGATTATTTAAATACCCTAGAAACAGTATTGCTAGAAATCGATACTTCTAACCGTATTGATTTAGATAAAATCAATGCTGCACTCCGAGCCGCTCATTCTATCAAAGGTGGCGCGGGGATGATGGGATTTAGATCGCTAAGTGATTTAGCTCACCGTTTGGAAGATTCTTTTAAAGTTTTAAAAACTAAAAAAAATTCTTTAGAAATCGATACTCAGTTGCAAAGTTTATTGCTATCTGGAGTTGACTGGCTGCGTCAGATTGTAGAGTTACTTGCAGAAGGAAATGTTGTTGAAGATCAGTGGTTAGCAACCTTTTGTTACCCAATTTTTGATGAATTGCACGATCGCTTGGGCGACCCCACCCCTGAGGATGCCTCAACCATGCTATCCCCAGAAGATGGACAAGACGTTATCCCCTTGCTATTTGCAACGGAAGTAGAAGCGTGTTTGCAGCGTCTAGAATCTATATTGGCAGATAGCGAACAGCCTGGATTGCATGAAGAAGTTGTGATCATGGCGGCTGAATTGGGTGGTTTGGGGGAAATGCTCCAGTTGGCAGCTTTTACCAAGCTTTGTGAGTCAATAACGCAGCAATTGGAAACTGTTAGTAGCTCGCGCATTCCCGAAATTGCCCAGTTAGCATTGCAAGGATGGCGGCGATCGCAAGCTTTGGTGCTGACAAATCAATTAGATAGCTTACCTACAGAACTTGACTTTGGTAGTTCGCGATCGCAGCCACTATTACCAGCAGAAGTAATACCACAGCTTCCCCCCGCAGACACAAATATTGTCGATACAGAAGTAGCGCCAACATCTGTTTGGCAACCAGAAAATACTAGAGAGAATTGGACTAATGATGAAGCGTTGGTGCAGCCCAACGCAGGTATCGCTGCTAATTTTACATTTGTGGATGCAGAATTTGCCGATGACGTAAATTCTGTTAATGTCACCGAACACAATCCCATATTTGCTAAAGAAAATAATCCTCCAGATGCCAGATTTGGCGAAGGAAAAGCAGAGCCAAATGGCGTTGCTAAGGAGCGGGAAACTCATGAGAATAGCGTCCGAGTTCCCAGCAAACAATTAGAGCAAATTAATGATTTGTTTGGCGAACTGATTGTTCAGCGAAATGGGTTGAACTCGCAACTAGATAGATTACGCAAACTCGTTCGTAACCTGAATCAGCGAGTCCAAGTTCTCGACCGAGAAAACCAAGAATTACGTACAGCCTACGACAAAATTTCCACTCAATCTGCTATATCTGCTGGGGTGCAGGTGCAAGCTGAAAATGGTCATCTACAAGGCACAGATAGGGAATTTGATGCCTTAGAAATGGATCGCTATAACGATTTAAACCTGCTATCGCAGGAAGTTATGGAAACCATTGTTCAGGTACAAGAAGTTACAACTGACGTTCAACTCAGCGTAGATGATACAGACCAAATTGCTCGTAAACTAAATAAAACATCGAAACAGTTACAAACAAAGCTAAATCACATCCGAATGCGGCCGCTGTCCGATTTAATTGAACGTTTTCCTAGAGCCTTGCGCGATTTAAATGTAGAGTATGGGAAAAATGTGCAGTTAAAAATTGAAGGTGGCAACACTTTAATTGAACGCAGCATTTTAGAAGCTTTAAACGAACCTTTAATGCATCTTTTAAGGAATGCTTTCGATCATGGTATTGAAGATAGTAGCACCCGCCGCCTTCTGGGTAAACCAGAACAAGGATTGATTGAAATTACAGCTACTCATCGCAGCAATCGCACCCTGATTACTATCCGCGATGATGGTTGGGGCATTTCTCTGGAGAAAATTCGCACCCGCGCCCTAGCTATGGGATTGGATGCTTCTCTACTTGCTAATGCTAGTGATGAAGAACTGTTATCACTAATTTTTGAACCAGGTTTTACCACCTCTGAGCAAGTCACAGCATTATCTGGGCGCGGTGTTGGTATGGATGTGGTTCGCAACAACCTGAAGCTGATTCGAGGAGATGTCAAAGTTGATACGGAACCAGGAGTTGGTACTACCTTCACCCTATCAGTGCCATTTACCCTTTCCGTTGCGCGAGTTCTGCTGGTAGAAATCAACAAAATGCTATTGGCATTTCCCACAGATGTCATTTCAGAAATATCCTTACTCCAAGATGAGCGAGTTTTTCAAATGGCAGGTAGCGAAGTTCTAAACTGGCAAGGAACCATGCTACCACTGATTCGCCTGACTCGTTATTTAGAGTTTAATTGCCTGCGCTACGATACCTCAGAATTAGAAACTCCGGCAGCAATTAGTTCTAACAGTGTGTTAGTAGTCAAAGGTAATAATCAGCCAGTAGCCATCCAAATAGACCGTTGCTGGGGTGAACAGGAAGTTGCTATTCGCCAAGTCGAGGGAAATATACCTTTACCTGAAGGCTTCAGCAACTGCACAATTCTCGGTGATGGTCGAGTAGTACCACTAGTTAATGTCAAAGAGTTGCTGTATTGGATTGCTACAAATCGGCAGACTCCCAAAGGTACTCAATTACCATCAGCAAGGTTGAAAACACCATTCCTGATATTTGATGAAAATAAAATATCAGCAGCATCTATTAAGCAGAAAGGCACAATTTTAATCGTAGATGACTCGATTAATGTTCGCCGCTTTTTAGCCTTGACTCTTGAAAAAGGGGGGTATCAAGTAGAGCAAGCTAAAGATGGTCAAGATGCTTTAGACAAGCTCCATAGTGGATTGAGAGTTGAGGCGGTAATTTGTGATATTGAAATGCCTCGCCTTGATGGTTATGGCTTTTTAGGTAAGGTGAATTCAGATGTTGAGACAAAAAATATTCCAGTTGCAATGCTGACTTCTCGGAGCAGCAATAAACATCGGCAACTAGCTATGCAATTAGGGGCGCGAGCTTATTTTTCTAAACCTTATAATGAGCAAGAATTACTCCAAACTCTGGAGGAAATAATTCGTAATGTAGCGGAAAAGGCAGCGTCTAATTAACTTATTTGTGATGAATTTATGATAACTGTAACATTGACGGCTGTTGCTACTGCGATTGCAACTACACTTTGGACTAAAGCACAGGAGAAAATCGGCGAAAATATTGGTGAGGCTTTATGGACGGCTCCTGGTAAGTTAATAGAATTACTCCGCCAAAAGAATAAATCGCCATTACTCACCAGTGCTGTTGAGGGAAATGAACCGCAGCGTTTAGATTATGGTCAAGCAGTGCTGGAACTGAAAGCAGCAGCAGAACAAGATCCAGAAATTGCTCAAGCTGTTGTGGATGTGGAAGCAGCAGCAAAAACAGAACCAAAACTCACTCGAAAAATTCAAGAAATCGAAAATACCCTCAAGTCTCAACAGCCAACCATTCAAAATCTGACGCAGCTAGCAGAAAAAATTGGGGTTGTAAATCAAGGCACAGTCAATAATCAGACTATTAACCAAACCTTTTGACTACAGTCGTCCCCAGGAGAGGATGGGACAAAGTTAACTCCCGATGACTGGCGTGAAATCTGCCGTGAAATGCTGGCAGAACGACGAAAGCTAACTACAAACCCTCTGACATCAACTGAAGGAGTAGCCCTGCAAGTTGATGATGTTTACGTACCGCTGGGATTAGTTGAGCGCAAAAAACCATCCAAGCCTCAAGGTGATATTTCTCCAGAACAGGGTTCAGAACTGTACAAGGAGACAGAAATCACCAAAAAATTTGAGCATAATGTTTTTCTAGATGAAGTTCTCAAACAGAAAAACACGCCTAAAAGTCAAGGTAAGCGAATTGCAATTATTGGCGAACCAGGAGCAGGAAAGACAACACTGTTACAGCAGATTGCTGATTGGGTATCTCGTGAGATTCACCAGTCGATTGTCATTTGGGTATCTTTAGCAGATTTGCGAGGTCAGGAACTAAAATCTTATCTGTTTGAGACTTGGTTGACTCAGGTAGCTGAGAAAATAGGTAAAGCTGAAGCCACCAAACAATTAAAGCCCACATTCCGCACTTCATTTTGTAATACATATACTAGTAGCAAGAAATACAAGCTTAATTAAATATAAATACATAAACTGCTTGGTAATTAATATAAGCAGTAGCAGAAAAATACCAACTGTTTGAAATTCTC
>JBBSOX010000117.1:0-21431 GCA_038259325.1 Chroococcales cyanobacterium
CTAACAAGTTAATATTAATACAAATGATTTATCTATCACTGATGGTTGCTTCTACATCGCCATCGTAAATTTTTGATGCCTTTCTTCCCTATTGAATCTCTACGCACAATCCGGCATTTTATTACCCGCAACTTGGGTTAGGTATGTTGGTGAATGGCGTTAAAAGTATTTTGGGATGCTAATTAATTTATGTTGCAAAGCGCAATGCCTACGGCGGCAAGCTACGCACTTATACTTTTGGATAAATTATCTAAGCGCGATATTTAAAGATAACTTACTTAAGTAAAGCTAGTGCGATTTTCAACTTTTTATTTTGCGGATATATACTAAAACTCAGATATTATTCGGGTGTATGCAGTTTAGATGTAACAATCAAGTGACGAGAATCACACATATCTATGATTAGGATCGTCTCCCTGCGATCGCTAGCTAGGCATAATTAATGACAACTGAACTCTAGCCGAGTCATTAATAGGGAACACACTTAATAGCCGACAGCCTTAATCTAAGGACTGTCGGTTTTTTATATGTGTATGCCCTTCATCCTCAGAGAAATGCCTCATAAATATACCCAATAAAATTTCCCCACAACTGGTTAGTAACTTGACAGAGATTTAGCCATAGCCACTACCACATGTGGGGAAGGTATGATCAAATTGGGTATCTTATGCCTATCGAGCGCTTATTGCACTCACTCTAGTAGACCGGAAGTATACTCCTAGAACCAGCACACACTTTATATTAAGACATCGCTTGAATGATGTAATCAAAGTAGGGTGATGCTTCGGCAGCGTCTTCTGCACTCAGTAAGCTAAGGGAGGCTGTTTTGAGAGAATTTATCGCTTCTACCATTCCAGGCACAGGAACGCCCAATGAATTGTACATTTCCCGTACACCAATTAAACCAATTTTTTCAATTGGCTCTTTGTCGCCAGCAAGCACACCATAAGTAATTAGACGTAAGTACCAGCCAAAATCACGGATACATAGAGAGCGTTGACGTTCTCCGTAAGCATTACCTCCGGGGGAGATAAAGTCAGGACGCTTCTGCCAAAGTTGTTTGGTTGCTTCCTGAACTATCTTTTTTTCGTTTTCGGCTAAGGTAGCCGCAATCCGCGTCCGTTGTACGCCGGTTTCCAAAAAGTCTTTGATATTTTTGAGTTCGCCACTGCTGGGATAACGCAGTTCGTCGTCGGCTTTGAGAATAACTTGGCTAATTACAGTCATGATTATTGAAATCACCTGAAATATTATCTGTTAGTTTAGCGAGTTGGAGGTACACAAGTGAAGGGATAGGAGCTACTTATGTATTGAATTTATCTATTTGGGCGAGATGAGGGAGCAGAGGAGGATGAGGGAGCAGAGGAGGATGAGGGAGATAAGGCGAATAATCAATGCCCCATGCCCCATGCCCCATGCCCAATAACAAACGACAAATGACAAATGACAAATGACTAAAATAATTTGGCAACAGGGTGAATTAATTGAAGTAACGATCGCTAACCTGAGTGATACAGGCGATGGAGTGGGACGCGCTGATGAGCGTGTGGTGTTTGTCCCAGATACTGTACCGGGCGATCGCGCCATTGTCCGCTTGGTTCATGTTAAACCAAAATACGGGCACGGTAAGCTCCATGAGCTATTGGAACCATCCCCCCACCGGATCAGACCTAGTTGCATTGTGGCGGATAAGTGTGGTGGTTGCCAGTGGCAGCATATTAATTATGATTACCAGCTACTAGCCAAGCAAAATCAAGTTATCCAAGCTTTGGAACGTATTGGCGGTTTCGTCCAACCACCGGTAGATCCGGTACTCGCCGCCGCTTCTGCTTTAGGCTACCGTAATAAATCTACATATCCTTTGGGCATATCGGCAACAGGACAGGTACAAGCTGGTTACTACCAAAAAGGTAGTCACCAATTAATTAATTTAAATCAATGTCCAGTCCAAGATTCACGATTAAATCCCTTACTTGCCGAAGTTAAGCAGGATATCCAACAACGGGGTTGGCGAATCTATGACGAACAGCACCATCAAGGACAAATTCGCCATCTTGGTTTACGCATTGGCCGACACACTGGAGAAATGTTGCTGACTTTGGTGGTAAAGGACTGGAATTTATCAGGAATTGAAACCCAAGCGCAGGAATGGTTAAAGCGTTATCCGCAGTTAGTAGGAGTGTCGCTCAACCGCAATAGCGATCGCACAAATGCTATCTTTGGATCAGAAACCCGTTGCATCGCTGGAGTCCCACACCTGCGTGAAAATTTTGCTGGACTGGAATTTCAAGTGCGCCCAGATACATTTTTTCAAGTGTATACAGAAACAGCAGAGGCACTATTGCAGATAATTCAATCAGAACTCAATCTTCAAGGGCATGAGTTGCTAGTTGATGCCTACTGTGGTATTGGGACTTTAACTTTACCCCTCGCCAAAAAAGTACGTATTGCTACAGGATTAGAAGTGCAACCAGCAGCAGTGGAACAAGCTATTTTGAATGCCCACCGCAACGGAATTGATAATGTTACATTCCAAGTCGGGGCAGTAGAGAAATTGCTTCCAAAAATGGGCACAATACCAGAAGTAGTAATACTCGATCCACCACGTAAGGGGTGCGATCGCGCTGTCATCGACACTTTACGGCAGCTGAAACCATCTCGGATTGTTTACGTCAGCTGTAAAGTAGCTACCCTCGCCCGCGACCTGAAATTACTTTGTCAAGATGGGCAATATACTATCAAACGGGTACAACCTGCTGATTTTTTTCCTCAAACGGCTCATGTTGAAACTGCCGCCTTTCTTGAACTATCACATTTGCACAAGGATAGTAATTCCTTTACAAAAACTGAAATTTGAAATTTTTAGTCTAGTGCATACTAATGATGCTAAAATTGAATTAAGCCAAAAATAAAAATTCATTTTGTTTAAATAAATTCAAGTTGCATAGGTTCTTAGAAATATGAATTGGATTGCGTAAATGACAAATCGGCAATTAACTAGAGTATGCCAATACTCTGTCAAATTACGAGCATCTTTTTAAGTTGCTGAATTCATTATCAAAACTACTCCAGCCGTTATATCTTTAAACAATCCCAAATCATACTATAGAGCAAATGCTCCCTAGCATTTTCAAAATTTAGTTTTAAAGACGCAAGTTTGAAGGCAGCATGACCACCTCAAGTTTTATCAGGGTGCCTGTAATAGCAAACTGATGTCTAGCTAACTGAAAGCTATGGGGTTTCTCTTGTGATTACAATTTCACTCCGTCCAGTTGCACGTTATTGGGGCACTATTAGTTTTGCCTCAACCCTCTACCTTTGCCCAATATTAGATTTACTGTTGGCAGAAATCCCAGCCAAATTACAAGCAGAACTGCGGCTAGGACTCCAAGAAGCCTTAGTAAATGCAGCTAAACATGGCAATAATCTTGATCCAAGTAAAACAGTTGTAGTCCGTTTTTCCTTAATAGATAATCAATATTGGTGGATTATATCAGACCAGGGTAGCGGCTTTACGCCTTCATCTACTAGTGAAGATAGTGAAGAAGAACCAACAGACTATTTACCACCAGATGAGTCAGAAAATGGCCGTGGTTTATGTCTTCTGCATCAAATTTTTGATCAGGTAGAGTGGAACCGCAAAGGCACAGAATTGAGGCTTTGTAAACAAATGGAAACTCGCCGAGGACTATCTCTGCGGCGATAAGAGGAGAGTGGGGAGTGGGGAAAGTTATTGATTAGTTGTTTTTTACTAACTATTCTCTATTCCCTATTCCCTACTCCCTACTTCCCGTGAGTTGGGCAAGGAGGCGCAGAAATAGAGCGATCTAACCAACCAATTGCCTGTTCTAATCTCGCTTGAGCTTCTTGTGGCTGATTCTTTAAAAGATACACAATAGCTGCTGCCACTTGTTCATTAGCGCGGGAATTGCGGTTAGACTTGAGGCGATGCCAATCGTTAGGGGAAATGCTCAGTCTTTCCATGAGGGCTTGAGCTAGTTCCAGAGTACTAAGTTCATTCAGTTGACTGGTTTTCGGCAGCTGGGTAGGTTGGGACATAATTATGAGTGCTGAGTGCTGAGTGCTGAGTGCTGAGTCAAAAACTCATAGTTTTAATTTTGACTATTGGCAGATTCCTCTTTAATCTTAGTTTACTACTTGTAAATGAAGCCGCCTAAACAATCACAGCCGTCAGCAGAAAATCAAGAACCAGATTTTGAACAAGAACTAGAGGAAGTAGAGCGATCGCTCCTATCCTTAAGAGAACGTTACCATCAAGTGCAGCGCGATCGCCAACAACAGGCACAATGGCAACAGCGCCGGGATCAACTAAAGCACAATAAATCTCAGACACCAGAAATCAAAGCAGAGTTACGGCACATTCAACAGCAGTTGGAAATGCTAGAAGTAAACTTAGAAAGCCAGTTATTTTCTTGGCGTAGCCTCAAAAAACCTTTCTGGCAAGTCGTCCGCTTTGGTGGAATGGGCGTTATCATAGGCTGGATATTAAAGTCTTATGCTGGGTAAATCCAATTTTGGATTTTGAATTTTAGATTTTGGATTGGGTTAAATGGTTAAGATTCTTTAATATTTGTACTCACTACATTGACGAAATAGTAAGCTGTAAAATATGGCAAATCGACGGATTGCAGAAATATTGCGAAGTGGTCAACCTGACGAGTCCCTCCAAGTTCAAGGCTGGGTGCGGACAAAGCGCGAGTCCAAGGGGTTTGCTTTTATTGAAATCAATGACGGCTCATCACTAGCTAATTTGCAAGCCGTCATTAATCAAGATTTGCCAGATTACGAAGCTATATTAAAAAAATTGAATACAGGTGCTGCTGTTGAAGCTACAGGGGTACTAGTGGCTTCTCTGGGTAAAGGACAGCGGATTGAGTTGAAAGCCGAGTCCGTGAAAGTTTATGGAGAAGCTGATCCCGATACATATCCCCTGCAAAAGAAACGTCATTCCTTTGAGTTTCTGCGAACCATTGGACATTTGCGATCGCGTACTAATTCTTTTGGTGCAGTTTTTCGCGTCAGAAATGCTTGTTCGACAGCAATTCACCAATTTTTCCAACAAAGAGGCTTTTTGTGGGTACACACACCCATCATCACCGCTAGCGATTGTGAAGGTGCAGGTGAACTGTTTAGCGTTACCAGTTTAGATTTAAAGAATATCCCCCGCACAGAAAACCAAGCAGTAGATTACAGCCAAGACTTTTTTGCTAAACCCACATATTTAACAGTTAGCGGCCAGTTGGAAGCGGAAGTGATGGCGATGGCGTTTTCTAACGTCTATACCTTTGGTCCTACCTTCCGTGCAGAAAATTCCAACACCTCCCGCCACTTAGCAGAATTTTGGATGGTTGAGCCAGAAATGGCTTTTTGTGACTTAGAAGGCGATATGGATTTAGCTGAGGCGTTTCTCAAACACATTTTTAAATATGTGTTGGAAACTTGCCCAGAAGATATGGAATTTTTCAATGAACGCATTGATAAATCTGTGTTGGCGACAGCCGAAAATATTATTAATAATGAGTTTGAACGGTTAACTTACACAGAAGCAATCGCACTTTTAGAAAAAGCTGATGTTAAATTTGAATATCCAGTGAGTTGGGGTTTAGATTTACAATCAGAACACGAACGGTATCTAGCTGAACAATTGTTTAAAAAGCCAGTAATTGTTACAGATTATCCCGCGCAAATCAAAGCATTTTATATGCGCTTGAACGACGATGAAAAAACCGTCCGCGCAATGGATATTCTCGCACCGAAAATTGGCGAAATTGTCGGCGGTTCTCAGCGCGAAGAACGTTTAGAAGTATTAGAACGCCGTGTATTAGCGCAAGGATTAAACCCAGAAGACTTGTGGTGGTATCTGGATTTGCGTCGTTATGGTACTGTTCCACACGCTGGTTTTGGGTTGGGTTTTGAACGACTCGTGCAATTTATGACTGGTATGGGAAATATTCGTGATGTGATTCCCTTCCCGCGTACACCGCAAAGTGCTGAGTTTTAGGTTAAATTTTAGACCTGGCCATTTCTAATCGCCAGGTTTTTGAATCTCCTGTTGTAAAACTTGAATTTGCTCAAGAGATAATTCAGTAACTTGAGCAATTTGCTCTAAATTCATTCCAATTCGCAACAAATTTAAAGCCAACTTTCTTCTTGTTTCGGCTTCGCCTTTAGCTTCGCCTTCTTCTAGGATTTGTTGATAAATAACTGATTCGCGCATAATCTCACTCCTTAATATTTTGCTAATTACATTTTTATTTAGCACCAGACCTGCTAAAATGCCACTGGCAGCAGCTATATTTCTTTGTAGCTGGCGATCGCTAATTGCTTCAACTGCTTTGGCTACTTGGGTTAATACCATTGTAGGATCGTTTGTCTGACTTAGCACGGCAAAGGGTAATAACCCTGGAATACTCATAAACCTGTCTGTCGGTTGTTCCCACAGGCGTATTACCTCAAACTGATGGTAAGTGTTGTTTAATCTAAAAGTGTTTTCCCTGACTAATTCTGAACTTGTCTTTCTCAAATAGATTACTATTTGACGCATTTCTTTGTTAGGAAAGCGGCGATAAACCCTAACCCGATAATCTAACATCCGAAAGGGGATATCTTCATCAGCATCAGTTTGAAATTCGGTATGTAGAACTAAATCATCAGATTGCAATAAAATTAACGAATCGGCGCGAATTGGTTCGCTTGATAATTCAGTAGGGCTAAGTTCTGTTAATTTAATCGGTGAACCTAGTAACCATGTTGCCAAGTCATCTTTGAAGCTTTCGGCAATGAATTTACAGATATTGTCATACATGGCAGCCTTAAAGAAAAGGTATCAGGTATTTTTGATAAAAACTAAATTTGTTAGTGTTGGGCTTCCTTCCGTCAACCCAACCTACTGTTACTACATCACTGTTTTAAACAGCATCTAATTACCAAGTACTTCTTGTCTACGCCGCTCCTGTTCCTGCTCCTCAACTCCTTGGCGTACTTCCCAATATTTGTTTGCGGCCGCATTAGATTTACTGATTATTGCGTATCTTAATTCACTAGCTTCCTTGCCATCTCCTAAAAGAGAAATCAATTCTCTTCTCTGTGTTTTTTCAAGTGTAAGAAACCATTGGACGAAAGCTTTAAAAATTTCTTCTCGTGAACCTGATACCTCATCATGGGCAACAGCACAAGAAGGACAAACGTTAACAGTATAATACCGATCAACATATTGCACATTTTTAAAGGCAGTTCCGCTAGCAATACTATTCGCAATCAAAGAACATTGTTCATTTGATAAATCTTGATTGGCAATACAGTCTAAAATAGAAGTTGTATGATAAACACCACCAAAGTAGTATGCTAGAGATCCAACAACAACAGAACCAGGATATCCAGGAAGTATTTCTCCTGTTGAATCAAGCCAAGGATAAATAGTCAATGCTAAGGAATAATGATATCTACTATTTATGCAAGATGTGATTTTTTCTTGATTTGCATGTTTGTTATTAAAATAAATATTATTTGAAGCCAATCCCATTCGCTTGTAATAGTTAGGAGAAAGCACATCTTCTTGGCAGCTTTTCGCCACCTGAGCTAGTCTATTCATATTTATCTGTGCATCACTTCTCATTGGCGTTAACAACAAAGCCGAGCTAGTTAGTAGCAAAGTAATTAAGCTTTGAACTGTGAAATTCTTCATTGATTTCCCTCTCTTATTACTTGTTCTAGTTCATCGGAAGTTTTAGGTATGGGATATGTAGATTCCCAAGGATTAGGGATATTACCCCCATCATTATTTGTATCTACTGTATTTTCTGGTCGTTCTGTTGTAACTTGTTGCTTAGGTAGTACTTGCCGTTGATTTGAGATTGTTACAGTTATTTTTTGTTGCTCCTTATACCAAATTTATGTGAGGCTGCATAGAATAATTTCCTTGTCCGGCAGGAGTTTCAAGTGTTTTATTCTGTGCATCTTCATAGAGAATTGGTATTAGTTTGCAAATAAACTTGTTTAGCTTTTTCAAGGCTAATTTTTGTCTGTTGCTGTTTATCGGCTTGTTGCCTTTTTTGTGTTATTAAAGCCCTTGCCTTTATATCAGCATTTAACTGCTCTCTTCTTTGCCTCATTTCTCTTTTTTCCCTTACCACAGCTTCTAACTGCTCTCTTGCTGTTCTAACAGCAGCTTCTTTTCTAATAGCTGCTTGTCTCTCTTCCTCCGCTTTTAAAGCAGCCTGAAGTTTTTGTTTTTCTATCTCCTCTATTTGAGCTTGTTCTGTTTCTACTTTGTCAGATGTAGGCAAAATTGAAGGACTTATTGTAGGTTGAGATTTAACAGTTAATGGGATTTCAGGAATTTGGGTAACTGGACTAGGAATAGCTACCGGAACATTTTCTACAGGAGAAGCAGAAACCGGATTTTTGGTATTTGGTTGATTAATAGCCGCAATAACAACAGCAAAACATCCCACTCCTAAACCGATGAGAACTTGCCAAAGTTTTTGGCTTTTCTGAGTCTGGCTAGAAGACGCATTTACTGATTTAGCTCCACCGACTGATACAGTAGCAACAGAACTAGATGATGCAGCAGATTTAGACCCATTGGTTGATTGAATTGCCGTTTTTTGTCCTAGTATTCTAGGTATTTGTAAAGCTTTTTCAATTTCGTTCAATTTCTGCAAAATCACTTGTGTATTTTGAGGGCGCTGATTTGCAGTAGGAGCCATCAAATGGTCGATTAAATCTGCCAAAAGTGGAGAAAGATTGAGTGCAGATTTTCGCCAGTGCAACTCGTTAGTCAGAGGGTCATAAATTTCTTTATCCTGGGGTTCCTTACCTGTGAGCAGAAAAATAAAAGTCCGTCCCAATGCAAAAAAGTCTGACTGCTGTACTGAATAACCGTTTTGTTGCTCTGGCGGTGAATAGCCTTGTGAAATAATTCTGGTATGGGAATTTCCCGCCAAAATGGTTGTCGTGACTTGTCGAACTGCGCCAAAATCAATTAAGACAAGCTCCCCACTTGGTCGCATCATGATATTTTGAGGCTTAATATCACGGTGAAAATATTGATGAGCGTGTACTAAAGCGAGAATTTCTACAAGTTGTTTTAGCCAATTGAGAGCTTGAACTTCAGAAAGACGTTGATAATTACGAAATTCCATCCACTGCTCTAAATTTACGCCTTCAATTTTCTCCATTGCTAAACAGTGCAATGGTAGAGAGCTATTTTTAGGTAAAACAGTAAAATAACCATCTGGTTCTACCTTGGGAATACCCGCACTGTTTAGCTGACTCAAAACCTTTGCTTCCTGCTGAAACAGTTCAATGGCTTTGGGGTTATTCTCAGTCAGCACTTTTAAAACTTTAGTTTTCCCACACTCGTCAACTTCAAAAGTGTTACCAAAGCCACCTTGTCCTAGTTGTTTGAGTGCCCGATAGCGACCTTGCAACAGTATTTCTGACCCACAGTTACGGCAAATAAGGTTGTTTGCATTCGCTGGGTCAACAGGCTTTGGACAATGGGGATTTATACAATAGGTCATTACACAGAAGTAAATATCCTAAAGAATAGATTTTTATTGATATTTAAACAGAGGGTTAAACCTATAAGGTTCTATTAATAGAGTTCCCTAAAACTTTGACGAAGTAACATATATAGCAGTTCTAACTTCAGTATTAAATCTCATACACAATAAATTAGGGTTACAACAATTGTTGTAACCCTACGATTGGCTATATTAAATCTGCTCGAAAACCGTCATAAAACGACAATTAAGCTCATAACTACCAATTTATGAGCAATTCTTCACATTTACTATATCTAGATTAATAGTTTGCCAAGGTAAATACTTTCTTGCTTGCCTACGTGGGATAAGTGACGCTAGTGTTAAAAGAATTGTGCAAAGTAAAACCTCCATCCCAGAAGTCGAGTAGGAAGCTAGAATGGCAATTCCAAATAAACAAGTAAAATCTAATACCGATATTTTAGATAATAGACGCACCCAAACTCGCATTCAAGTTCGCATTCCTAAAGACTTGCATGAGGAACCAGTCATTTCACGACTGGTTTCTCACTATGGGGTCATAGTCATTATTGCTGATGCTCAGGTAAGCACAGACGTGCCACAATATAGCTGCTTCGATCTGGAACTGCGAGGTACTGTTTCTCAGATTGAAAGCGCCCTAACTTACCTGGATGAACTGGATTTAGAAGTTTTGCACCAATCCAGCCCTGAAGAAGATGGTTGGTAATTAATTTTCGATTTCGGATTTTGGATTTTAGATTATTAATCCAAAATCCAAAATCTAAAATCTAAAATTGGCTATGCCATTTGATTTTCAATCGCCCACCGCGCTAGTTCAGTGCGGTTATGGAGATTGGTTTTGCCCAACATGTTGGACACATGGCTTTCAACCGTGCGCTGACTAACATTTAGTTCTTCAGCAATTTCCCGGTTAGCTAAACCCCTAGCGACAAACTGGACTACTTTCAGTTCAGTTGGGGTTAATTGCACATCGAAGGGAACCTGGATACGGGAACCGTTTTCGCCTCCTTTAGCTTGGTGTTCTTTCCAACGGATAGTTTGTTTCAGTGAGGATTCAACTTGCGCTACGAGTTCTTCTGGTTCAAAGGGTTTGACCATATAAACATCAGCACCTTTATTCAGACCCTTAACTCGGTCTGCACTTTGCCCCTTAGCTGAAAGGAAAAGAACCGGAATCCAGCTGGTGCGTTCGTTTTGCCGGACTTGTTCTACAAAAGTATATCCGTCCATTTCCGGCATCATCACGTCGCAGATAATCATGTCTGGAACATCTTGCTCTAAAATTTCCAGAGCTTCACGTCCATTTTCGGCGGTGATGACTTCGTATCCCCGGAATTCTAAGTAATCCTTCACCAGCAAGATGAGGTTAGGGTCATCATCAATCAATAGAAGTCGTTTGTGATCTTTCATGCTGGGCTCTTTCATAGCAGTGGCACTTGTCGCGCTTCGGTCCATCAAAGTCTTGAATATTTATCCTCTATGGTGGGTTATTTGGAGATGTTGTCCTTTTCCCTACTTAACTTGCCTTTGCTGTCTCGAAGTCTCAAAAATGCCGAGCATTTTTAAAAGACTAGTCGCTGGATAGCAAAAGTCCAGCAAGGATACGTATAGCAGTAGTATCTATAATGCGCTATTATATATCGCATTGAAAGTGGCGGGCGAGAAAACACTGATTAAATAATAATCCTTCTGACTCACAAGTAAGTATTGGCTTAAAGATGACCCTACCTCAAAACCAACCCGCACTTTCTTAAAGCTTACTGCAATAGCATATCCTTCGGTTGTTAAACCTCTATGAGGTGTTCACAAGAAACTAAGGAAGTTTCTGGCAAAGGATGGGTTAAAAACGCATATTCTTGTACCACCTCATTGCCTATTAAGTGTTCTTGGATAATCCGCTCAGTAACTTCCGGGCTTGCTTGGCGATACCAGACACCATCAGGGTAAACCACCATTATCGGTCTAGAACAACAAACGCGCAAGCAGTTGGCTTTAGTTCTATAGACGCAAATGGGATGACTCTGTTGTGGCTCATCAAATTTTAACTCTTTAAGCCGCTTTTTTAAGTATTCCCAGGATTCCAGACTAGCTCGTTTTGAGCAGCAGTTAGCAATTGTCTGGTCAGCGCCAATAAAAATGTGTCGCTGAGTTTTTGCAAGTCCTAAACCTTCTACACAATTACTTAGGGATTTATGTTCTACAGATTTAGTGGTTTTGGAGATTTGATGGCTAGACTGGATCACTGTATTGTTACTTATCGAGCGACTCCCTGATTACAGTTCTATAACAATTTCCAAGCTTTGCAAATAAAGTTGACTGAGTAGGGAATGGGGGATTGGGCATTGGACATTGTGAAAACTCTTCACTAGTCTTGACTGCCGACTTCCTTTGACCATATAGAAATATACGTAACTTATTGAACAAAACCTGAAGGGTAAAAATAATTAGGCATTTATACTTAAGTACACCGATGATCTTCTAGTTCGGGAACCCGTACTCAAAGAATTCTTGCCATTGGAGGCTACTTTTCGGTAGATTAGCACTCAGGAGTTGAGAGTGCTAAACTCTAAAGGAAAAGAAATAATATGGCAGCTTTATCTTTAAGCGTTTCTACAGTTAAACCTTTGAGCGATCGCGTTTTCGTAAAAGTGAACGCCTCTGAGGAAAAGACCGCAGGTGGTCTGTATTTGCCCGATACCGCCAAGGAAAAGCCCCAGGTAGGGGAAGTAGTCGCCCTTGGCCCTGGTAAGCGTAACGATGACGGTAGCCGTCAAGAATTAGAAATTAAAGTCGGTGATAAGGTGCTGTACTCCAAGTACGCTGGCACTGACATCAAACTCGGCACCGAAGAATATGTACTGCTTTCTGAAAAAGATATTTTAGCAGTCGTTATTTAGTGGGCAATGGGGAAGAGGAAGAGTTTTCCCGATACCCAATGCCCAATTCAAGAAAAAATTGATTTACTCCCGGAATTTAGACACCTATGGCAAAGCGCATTATCTACAACGAAAACGCCCGTCGCGCCTTAGAACGAGGCATTGACATCTTGGCTGAGGCTGTAGCTGTTACCCTTGGCCCCAAAGGTCGTAACGTAGTCCTAGAAAAGAAATTTGGCGCACCGCAAATTGTTAATGACGGTGTAACCATTGCCAAAGAAATCGAATTAGAAGACCACATTGAAAACACTGGTGTAGCTTTGATTCGTCAAGCTGCTTCTAAGACCAATGATGCTGCGGGCGATGGTACTACCACTGCTACCGTTTTAGCTCATGCGATCGTCAAAGAAGGCTTGCGGAACGTTGCAGCTGGTGCTAACGCAATTTCCCTGAAGCGTGGTATTGACAAAGCTACTGCCTTTTTGGTAGACAAAATCAAAGAACACGCCCGTCCAGTGGAAGATTCCAAAGCCATTGCCCAAGTTGGTGCGATCTCGGCTGGTAATGACGAAGAAGTCGGTCAGATGATTGCCCAAGCAATGGACAAGGTGGGCAAGGAAGGCGTAATTTCCCTAGAAGAAGGGAAATCTATGTTCACCGAGTTGGAAATCACTGAAGGGATGCGCTTTGACAAAGGCTACATCTCTCCTTATTTCGCTACCGACCCTGAGCGGATGGAAGCAGTTTTTGATGAGCCTTTCATACTGCTGACCGATAAGAAAATTGCCCTAGTACAAGACCTCGTACCAGTGTTAGAGCAAGTAGCTCGTGCTGGTCGTCCTTTGGTGATTATCGCCGAAGATATTGAAAAAGAAGCTTTGGCAACCTTGGTAGTAAACCGTTTACGCGGTGTACTCAACGTGGCTGCTGTTAAGGCTCCTGGCTTTGGCGATCGCCGCAAAGCACTACTAGAAGACATCGCTGTTTTAACTGGTGGTCAACTAATTACCGAAGATGCTGGTTTGAAGCTAGATAACACCAAGCTGGATAGCCTGGGTAAAGCTCGCCGGATCACCATCACCAAGGACAGCACCACAATTGTTGCCGAAGGTAACGAAGCTGCTGTTAAGGCTCGTGTAGAACAGATTCGTCGTCAAATTGATGAAACCGAATCTTCTTACGACAAAGAGAAATTACAAGAGCGTCTTGCTAAACTCTCTGGTGGTGTCGCTGTAGTGAAAGTTGGTGCAGCGACCGAAACAGAAATGAAAGACAAGAAGCTGCGCCTAGAAGACGCTATCAACGCCACCAAAGCTGCTGTGGAAGAAGGTATCGTTCCCGGCGGTGGTACAACCCTGGCTCACCTTGCTCCTGAATTGGAAGTTTGGGCAAAGGAAAATCTTAAGGATGAAGAGTTGATTGGTGCGTTGATTGTGGTTCGCGCCTTACCTGCACCTCTGAAGCGGATTGCTGAAAACGCCGGTCAGAATGGTGCTGTAATCGCTGAACGCGTGAAAGAGAAAGAATTCAACGTTGGCTACAATGCTGCGACAAACGAATTCGTCGATTTGTTAGCTGCTGGTATTGTTGACCCTGCTAAAGTGACTCGTTCTGCTCTGCAAAACGCTGCTTCTATCGCTGGCATGGTGTTGACAACCGAATGTATTATAGTTGACAAGCCTGAGCCTAAGGATAGCGCTCCTGCTGGCGCTGGTGCTGGCGGCGGCGACTTCGATTACTAATACTTTGTAGTTACATAAGTTGAAAAACAGCTGCTTCCCTTGTAGAGGCGGCTGTTTTTTTGTGTCAGGAGAAGAGGAAGAGGGTGAGTTACGACAACGCTTGTAAATATTTAGCTGAACAGTACCCAGCCGAGTTTGTCCGTTGGCTACTTGGGGTAGAGGTGCAAGAAATTGAAGTCTTAAAAACGGAACTCACGCTTGAACCAATTCGCGCGGATTCTGTGACATTTTTGCAAGCAGCTAACCAAATTTTGCACATTGAATTTCAAACTTTGGCGAAATCTAATCCGGCGCTTAATTTCCGAATGCTCGATTATTCTGTGAGGTTGAAGCGTCAATACCGTTGTTCTGTTGTGCAAGTGCTAATCTTTTTGCAAGAAACCACTAACGAAATCGCTTTTACTGAAGAATATCGGGACAACACGACGATTCACCAATATCAGGTTGTTCGTCTTTGGCAGCAAGATTCAACACTATTTTTAGTTAATCCGGCGCTGTTACCTTTAGCAAGTTTGACGCGAACTGACTCGCCGCAAACTTTACTGGCACAAGTGGCTGAACAAGTCGCTACAATTCCAGATAGGGAGGAGCGACAAAATATCGCGGGTTGTGTAGAAATTCTGGCAGGTTTACGGTTTGACAAGGATTTGGTTCGGCAATTTTTACGGGAGGATATTATGAAAGAGTCTGTAATTTATCAAGATATCGTTCAAAAGGAAGCGTTTAAATTGATTAGTCGTCTACTTAAACGGCGTTTTGGTGATATTGATCCATCATTAGTTGAGCAGGTTCGGAATTTTTCTGCTGAACAGTTAGAAAACTTGGGAGAGGCTTTGTTGGATTTTTCGGAAGTTGCTGATTTAGTAGCTTGGTTAGAACAGCAATAGAGGAATTAATAAAGCTGCATCATATTTTAGAGATTGATGCTGCAAGTAATTTACCGCTTTTATCTTGAGCTTGCAATTTTTGAAGAATATGCTCAATAATACTATTCAAATCCTTCCGGCGGCGCATAGAGCGTTTCGGGTCAAGTTGACCGTGTTTCAATAATTCTCTAACCTGTTCTCCTAGCTCAGTTAAGTAAAACCTCAGTTGTTCTTCACCCTGTTTGCGTAAAATTTGCCGACATTCTGTTAACAGAATATCGCCATTTTGGAGAGTTTTACTAGCCTCTGACTGCTTTGGTGTTGCGTCGGATGAATCTTTACTTTTTTGAGCATTTAAACTGTTAGTTAGACATTTTTCTACAGCCTTGGCAAATTTTGGATCTGATTCTAAAACTTCTGCGATCGCTCTTAATAAATCTGCAATTTGTGATGCTTCCATTATCTACCTACTCGTTGAATAAATTCTTTAGCTAACTTCACCATAGAATCATGAGAATCATCGTATTTTTGTCTATATGTCAAATAATTACTCAATTCTAACCCTAGTTCAATTTTCGCTCTTTCTAGAATTTTGGTTTCAAAAACTGGTGGATAGAAAGGGTTAACAATAATAGAGTTTAAATTTTCAGTTTGAGCTATAGTTCGGTTATAACGTGAAATTAAAGTTCCTACTAGTTTTAAGTTATGTACATAATCTCTATTAAACTTTTCAATGTGTTCAAGTAATAACTCTAATCCATAAATTGACATTCGGTTTGGTACACACGGGATTATACAAGCATCACTAGCTAAAAATGCACTTTTAACTATTCTGTTAATATTTGGGGCACAGTCTATTAAAATATAGTCATAATTATTCAATAATGGTTTGAGTATTGTACGAAGAAGATCAACAGGTTTTAAGTTACAAGAATAATAGCTTGATGGTAAATCTTCCTGAATTTCAAATAACTTCGGACTGCTAGGTATAAGATGTAGCTGAGAAAAAGAATTCCTATTCCTAACATTTGAAATATTGTACTTAGCTATAAAACTTTCATTTTTAGCATCCTCTAAAAAATATTCAGGATTTTTAAATAAGAAAGGCAATGTCAAACCTCTATTGTTAAATTCTTTTTCCCATACCTCTTCAGACATTAAAGCACTAGTCAAATTACTTTGAGGATCAAGGTCAATAGCAAGTACACGCTTTTTGTACATTGTATCGCCGGCTAAATATTCTGCTAATGCCATAACGATGGTAGTTTTGCCAACTCCACCCTTGAGGTTACAAATGCTTATCACTTTAGCTGTCATAATTTCTGGTAGATTGACACATTTTATCGGCTACAGCTTTATGTTTCCCTGAAAATATGCCTAACTAACAGGTTCATTTTTACTTTTCCATAAAAACCCATGAGCCAAATTAATCCTGAAACAACTCCCTTACATACCTTAAACCCACTCAACCGATTTTCTGACAGAGCAGATGAGTATGTAAAATATCGACCAAGCTACCCCGCAGATGCAATTGATATTATCTTGGAAGGATTAGGTGAGAATTCACAACTCGTAGCAGCAGATATTGGTGCAGGTACAGGAATTGCTTCAAGATTGTTAGCTGAACGGGGAGTTAATGTCATAGCCATAGAACCAAACGCAGCGATGCGAGAAGCTGCCCAAGCACATCCTTTAATAGAGTTTCGTGATGGAATAGCAGAATTTACCCAACTACCTGATAATTCAGTTGATTTAATTACTTGTTTTCAAGCTTTCCACTGGTTCAATCCCGAAGCAACTTTATTAGAATTTCACCGCATTTTAAAACCATCAGCACGCTTGGCTGTAGTGTGGAATAACCGCAATCAAGAAGATGCCTTAACTACAGAATATAGCCGAATAGTCCGTGAAGCATCTGATAATCATCCAGCAGAATCTCGAATGCAGTCGGTAGAGCCACTGTTAGTAACTCCCCATTTTATTAACATCCGTGAATATAATTTTACTTATAGGCAACAGTTAGATTTAACTGGACTTATTGGACGAGCAATGAGTGTTTCTTACCTTCCGCGTGAAGGCTCGGCATACAAACAGCTTATTGATAGGTTTCAAAAATTATATCAGCGCTTTCGTGATGAGAGTGATTTTGTCTATATGGTTTATCGCACTAGCGTACACATTGGTGAAAAACAATGATAAATTGCAAGTAAAGTATGAAAGAATGCATTATTAAATAAATAATAAGATATCTGAAGTTTAATATTGAATTTATAAATGACCTGCAATTCACAAATAGCGGAAGGTTGGCATGGAAAACTTAATTTAGTCTATGCCGGTCGCCAGGGTAAAACCCAGTTAATTTACAATCACCAACAAGCGCCCCTGAAAGTACAACGCCCATTCTATCCAGAAGGGGAAAAAGTTTGTCATAGCGTCATTTTACACACGGCTGGGGGAATGGTGGGAGGCGATCGCTTATCCTCTAATATTCACCTCCAACCCCAAGCCCAAACCTTAATCACCACGGCGGCTGCAAGCAAAATATACCGCAGTAATGGCTTACAAGCTAGACAAACCATCCAGATGCAGGTTGACGCTGATGCTTGTTTAGAATGGTTGCCGCAAGAGACAATTTTATTTAACAACGCGATTTATCGGCAAGATTTACGGGTAGAATTAGCAACCGGGGGCAATTGGTTAGGCTGGGAAATTACCCGATTTGGTCGCAGTGCTAGAGGAGAGAAATTCTTGCAAGGAGAATGGCGATCGCATACGGAAATTTGGCAGCAAGGTGTTCCTTTGTGGATTGATCGGCAATACTTACCCGGTAGCGAAAAAACTTTCCACAGTCCCCACGGCTTGGCTGGAAAACCAATAGTAGGTAGTCTAGTTTGGGTTGGTGGTGCAGTTTCAGCAGAAATTGTCGAAAAAACGCGAAATTTATGGAATGGGGAAGGAGAAGCGGGTGTTAGCAGGTTACAACATGGATTATTGTGTCGATATCGCGGTGCTTCTACATCTGAGGTGAGAAACTGGTTTATTGATGTTTGGCAATTGCTGCGAATTTCTTTTTTGAATCGTGGTAATTGTATACCAAGAGTGTGGCAGGTTTGAGCTAATCAGAGAGGAGGAAGTACGAATGCAACTTACGCCGCAGGAAAAAGATAAGCTATTAATTTTTACTGCTGCTTTATTAGCAGAAAGACGAAAAGGAAGGGGTTTAAAACTGAATTATCCCGAAGCGATCGCTTATATTTCTGCTGCCATTTTAGAAGGTGCAAGGGATGGGCAAACTGTAGCCGAATTGATGAGTTATGGTACAACCCTATTGACGCGGGATGATGTCATGGAAGGAATACCTGAAATGGTTCATGATGTACAGGTAGAAGCAACTTTTCCTGATGGCACAAAGTTAGTAACAGTACATAATCCAATTCGTTAATTTTTGAATTTATTATGATTCCTGGAGAAATTATCACATCAGAAGGTGAAATTGAACTGAATGTTGGTCGTCCAACTATAAAATTGCAAGTTTCAAATACAGGCGATCGCCCCATACAAGTCGGTTCCCACTATCACTTTTATGAAGTTAACAGCGCCTTAAACTTTGACAGAGAACAAGCGCGAGGAATGCGCCTCGATATCCCCGCCGGAACCGCAGTTCGCTTTGAACCAGGCGATGAAAAAGAAATAACTCTTATCCCCCTCGTTGGTACTCGCCAAGTCTACGGCTTCAACGCCAAAATTAACGGAAACCTCTAAAAACCCTCTGCGTACCTCTGCGCTTCCCTCCGCGTCCCTTTGCGTTTAAAAAAGCTTATTGAATAGGTTTAATTTCAAACTCCAATTTGGAACGATAAAAACAAACATCGAATTTGAATTACCTTCTAGAGAATTCCACGCCCCTCTCTCCGTTTCAAGTAGGCGGCCAATTGAACAGGTGATTTTAACTTAACAATTTGTTGACATCCAGCGTGAGGACATGCAAGAAAAAACATATCCAGAGCAACACCTGAATGATGAAGTTTTTCGCGTAATATCATAGGTAAATGATGTACCGGACAAAGTATTTCATCATCTTTTTCTTTTAGATGTGACTTAACTCGAGAGATTGTTGCTTTTTTTACAGAGGTATCATCAAATATTGTAGAAAGTTGTTGGTTTGAAACTTGAAATTCAAAAATATCAGACTTGTGAAGAAAACCTACATCCATAGCTGTAAAACTCTTTGTTATTCTGCATTGTAGAGGTAGGTTATTGTAGAAGCCAGTACAAGCCCAGAAAAAGTCACTAAGTTGGTAAAGACTGCCATCAAGACGCTTTTGGGACTGCAAAATCATCGCTTTTCCGCAACTACATTTTTTCTCTAAGACAACTTGACCCATGTGAAATTGCAGTATATGAACCTTATCACTGTTTAAAGTTGAGGTTTCGTAGTCTTCAGGACTTGCACACTGATTTTCCGCAATTTCTTCCGATTTAAGTTCTTGATATTCCTTAAATTTATCAGTTCGCAAAAGCTCTAGTTCTTGCTTGCGTTCTTGACCTTGCCGGGATATATGTCCGTCACGTCGTTCTTTGCGTTCGAGTTCCACAACTTCAACATCAATTATCTCAAGTTCCTCGGTTACATTTTTAGCAGTCTTATTACTATAAGAACTATTTGTCTGTTGACTTGAAGAGTCTTTATTGCTGCGGGAGTTAGCCCAATGACGAATGACTTCTACCGTATGACGAATAACCTCTACAGCAGAACATTTTACAAACTCTCTGAGAACTGTTGTACCAGCAGCAAATAGTGCTTCAAATAACATATAATTAAATACCGAATTTGATTAAAGTTTAGGCGTAATTGTAGATAATGCAGACTACATCTGCTTTCTTAGCTTACCTATGTAAACATTGCAGTATAATCTGTATTTATACGGATTTTTTTCAGTAAATGTGCCAAATATTCTTCATCCCTGTTAACTTCAGTTTTATTTCATTAATATTTATTTCCCTAAATTTACTGCCATCGTAAAAATATCAAGTTATACAAAAATTCTCACCTTATCTCCATAAGGTTGCTGAAAAATATTAAATAAACACCATCATCAGGAGTAGCATTATGCCTTACAGAATGGATCGCCGCGCCTATGCCGAAACATACGGGCCAACAGTAGGCGATCGCATCCGACTTGCAGACACAGAATTATTTATTGAAGTTGAACAAGATTTCACGACTTACGGCGATGAAGTGAAATTTGGCGGCGGTAAAGTTATCAGAGACGGAATGGGACAATCCCCCATTTCTAATGCCGATGGTGCTGTAGATTTAGTCATTACTAATGCCTTAATTCTCGATTGGTGGGGTATTGTCAAAGCAGATATCGGCATTAAAGATGGCAAGATTTTCAAAATTGGTAAAGCCGGAAATCCTTATATTCAAAATAACGTAGATATTATTATCGGCCCCGGAACCGAAGCCTTAGCCGGTGAAGGAATGATTCTCACTGCTGGCGGTATTGATGCCCATATTCATTTTATTTGTCCTCAGCAGATAGAAGTTGCGATCGCTTCCGGTATTACCACTATGCTCGGCGGCGGTACTGGCCCCGCTACAGGTACAAATGCCACTACCTGCACTCCGGGCCCTTGGAATATTTACCGAATGTTGCAAGCTGCTGATGCTTTTCCCGTCAACTTAGGATTTATGGGCAAAGGTAACGCCAGCCAACCCCAAGGACTTGTAGATCAAGTAAATGCTGGTGCAATGGGGTTAAAACTTCATGAAGACTGGGGAACTACACCCGCAGCAATTGATACTTGCCTCAGCGTTGCCGATGAATATGATGTACAAGTAGCGATTCATACTGATACTTTGAACGAAGCCGGATTTGTCGAAGATACGATCGCAGCTTTTAAAAATCGTGTAATCCACACTTACCACACTGAAGGCGCAGGTGGCGGACACGCACCAGATATCATCAAAGTTTGCGGACAAGCCAACGTTCTACCATCTTCCACCAACCCTACACGTCCTTACACCCTCAACACTTTAGACGAACACCTGGATATGTTGATGGTATGCCATCACCTTGATCCTGCGATCGCTGAAGATGTCGCTTTTGCCGAATCTCGCATCCGCCGAGAAACCATTGCTGCCGAAGACATTTTGCACGACTTAGGCGCATTTAGCATGATTGCTTCTGACTCCCAGGCGATGGGAAGAGTGGGCGAAGTAATAATTCGCACCTGGCAGACATCTCACAAAATGAAGGTGCAACGGGGAACTCTTAACCCACAAGGAACTGAGCAAAAAGCAGACAATTTTCGTGCAAAAAGATATGTTGCTAAGTATACAATTAACCCTGCGATCGCTCACGGAATTGCTCAATATGTGGGTTCAGTGGAAGA
>JBBSOX010000118.1:0-21290 GCA_038259325.1 Chroococcales cyanobacterium
ACGCCTGAAGGTGCATGGTGTGAACCTGGACAGGTGGTAGCTGAAATTCATGGTTCGCTCGATGCGCTGCTCATCGGAGAACGAACCGCGCTCAATTTGGCTATGCGCTTGAGTGGCATTGCTACCCTCACTTATATATATGTAGAGAAAATTGCTGATTTACCTGCTCTGTTGGTGGATACGCGGAAAACGACACCAGGGCTGAGACTGTTGGAAAAGTACGCAACTGCTTTGGGTGGGGCGATTAATCACCGTATGGGGTTAGATGATGCGGTGATGATTAAGGATAATCACATTGCGGCGGCTGGGGGAATTGGAGAAGCAGTTACCCGTATTCGTTCTCAGATACCTTATCCCTTGACTATAGAGGTAGAGACGGAAAGTTTAGAGCAGGTGAAAGAAGCTTTGCAGCACAATGCTGACATTATTATGTTGGACAATATGCCTTTGGATATGATGTCTCAGGCAGTGCAGTTGATTCGTCAGCAGGATAGCCGGGTGAAAATAGAAGCTTCTGGGAATGTGACTTTGGAAACTATTCGCGGTGTCGCAGAGACGGGTGTTGATTATATTTCTAGCAGTGCGCCGATTACTCAGTCGAAGTGGCTAGATTTGAGTATGAGGATTCTACTTTAATTGTCAAAATGGCAGTAAAATTTTATAACTTCATAGTAATAACATACATTAATTTTATTTTTATTACTTAGATAAATTGTACAATCTTATGTAATGTAAAAAATTTTACCTGAAGGAAAAGATAAAATGAAAGACGAATTGATTGCAGGGATGGCGACACTTGCAGGTTCTTCATAGGCTCGATTACGGTAGCTACACTACCTGTAGTTGTTACTAATACTACATCTGCTGGTGGTATCGCAGGTTGGTTAGGCTTTACAACAGCAGCTACAACAGTCATAGCTGCTCCAATTACTGTACCAGTGGGTGGGATTGTAGCAGCCGGAGCGTTACTGACTTATGGAGGATATAAAGTATATAAACATATCAAAAGTCGAGAATGTCAAGCCTAGACTTTGAATTACTGGGGTGAACACTGCTCACCCTAATTTTCTACATATTTTAAGGCATTAGAAGATAATTACGATGTGAAATAAGAACAGTGTGGGAAAAGCGATCGCTGAAGTCTAGACTTAATCCTTCAGTCCTCGCTCATCTGAAAATTTACCATTTCATAAATATCACTAAATAAAATTTGGACATTTCTCTCAACCAGTGTTAACAATGCATTGGGTGATTCATATTTAAACCTCAGCTATTTTGAGAACCGTAGTTTTTGCCCTCACCCTAAATCCCTCTCCCAAGAAGGGAGAGGGACTTATTTCCGGCTCCCCTTCTCCCAAATTTGGGAGAAGGGGCTGGGAGATGATGGTTTTTTGTTTTCATAGGGAATATCTACAGTTTTCAAGATGGACGCCGTTTAGTTAATACCCATTTACCATCTGAGTTTTTCGCAAATTGCTCAACGTAAAATTTTTTCAATCAAGATATATTGTTTAAATTCAGGAATTGAACGATAACAACGAAACTTAACTGTTTACTATTCCCTGATTTAAGCAATACTGCCCCGCTTTCTAGCTTCTTTGTAGGAAGTTCCCACATTTTTCAGACCAGCTTTAATCATTTGTTGTTCGAGGAGGGCAAAGAAACGCGTTCTATCGCCGCCTTTTACTACTGCTTGATTATGGGCTTCTGCGATCGCTACAGGGTAGCCATATCCTTTTTGGACTTGTGCTAGCATCAGTCCCAGCGCTTGGTCTAACATAGTTGCATTCTCTGCTACCCATGCCGGAACTTCGATTCGGGCGATTTCAGTGGCAACGTGAACATAGCAAAAGTAAATGCTTTGGTCTCCGTAAAGTTCAATAATTGGAGAATTACTGCGCCAAAGGGTGCTACGTTGTCCTGGTTTGAGTCGGGTTGCCCAAATAGAAGTATCTCGCAACTGTTCAAAAATTTTACAAGCTACTTTTTCTAGCTGATTTGGGCAATAAGTTTTACAGTCTGGTACTGGATGAGGACAAGCTAACAAACGTAAAAAATTCATGGTTTCGATGCTGCGAGAAGCGCTAAGATAGCCCATGAGGGGAATTTGAGCATCACGCATTTGCTGCCAAGCTTCGAGGATAGGGGGTAAAATGCGATCGCGTGCATCCACTGGCAACTGTTCTAAAAACCAGTAAACTAGGGAACCATCTACCATCGCCAATGCTGGTGCTTCCCCTTTTGCTGCACATGCAAGTTCTGCCAATACCGTTGTTTCTGAGGCAGTGCGGCGAAAACTCATCCATTCTTCAGTTCTAATTCCCCACTGCCGAGACATATATAAATCTTCTGGGCGATAAAATACTTCTGGCAAACTATCAAGTAATGGATGGCGATTTTGTCCGTAGTGTAAAACTACTCTGCCAATATTTAAAAGATAACAGTAAGCAATTTCGTGATGGTTGGGGGCAATTTGGGAACCATCTGTAGCGATAACAGTATGGATTTTCGGAGGAACTGGAATATCGATGCAGGTTTCTAGCGGTTCAATTGGGGTAGCATTAGCAAAGAGAATGCGATCGCGCCATTTTTCCTGGCGATCAATTAAGTCTTGTTGGCACTCGTAAGCATTTTTGAGATGTTGTTGCGCCAATTCTAAACGCTGACGGCTGGCAACAGCTTCTAAAGTAAGATGCTGACTTAAACCCTGCATTTGTCGCGCCAGTTTTGTAAGGTCAAGCATAAAAGTAAGTGCTAAGTCAGGAGTGAATAGTTATGAGTTATTATTTCACCTAAATCGAAAAACGTAAGCTTTTAGTTTCTAATCTTTGCTATATATCCCGCTTCGTCACCATTTTGCGTCGGAACAAATTTCAAAGCTAATAATTAAAGTTCTCTTCAGACGACTAAGTAAATGATTTCAGTCCACTTCAAGCGACTGGGGTTATGAGCCAGGAACTTCAGTTCCTGGCGGGATATCGGTAAATGCAACAATTTGACTATTACAAAAATCTGGGCAATGACAAACCCTATTAGAGTAAAGACATCGAGAGATTATTGCAACGTATTTAATATATTCAAAGCCAAGCAGAGAAATCTTTTGCAAATTGAGACAGTGATAACAGATGAATTTGCGGATCATTTTGGGCAGCTTCCCGTTCCGCTTGGGTATTATAACCCCAGTCTGCAAGGAAGAGTTTCACATCCTCAAGGTCTGCTTGCTGTTGGACTAACTGCAATGTCTTGAGTCTATCTTCTACAAACCATAGGCTAATTGGCTGATCTGTTTCTGCCTGCTTTAACTCTCGTAAAATTTCGTATTTAGGACGCTTGACTTCTTTCCCAAAAATTACTGCTGCTGGTAAGTTCACTCCTTCTTGTTGTAACAACTGTTGTACAAAACGCCCTTCTTTGGTTGTTACAATGTATAGCCTAACTCCACTGTCAAGAGTTAACTTGATTTTTTCTACTACACCCGGATAAAATCTATGTAGACTTAGCCAACCGTCTAAATCGGTGCTAATCCATTCATCCCGATGGTTATCTAGTTTCGCAGCAATTTCTTTTGCTTGTAAATTTCCGTCTAACAAAAGTTTTGGGGCGATGCTTGCCCATTCATGAAGAATTTTCTCATCAGGAATTTCATCTACCAAAGCTTTGATTAAAACGGGCATTTCCCAACCCGTTTCAATGACAGGTCGTAGGCGATAGAACCTTAAAGCTAAATCATCTGCTGGTGTGTCGTTAGCAGAAGACCATATTTTACAATAGGTATGCCATGCTACCTCAAAATATTCAATTAGTCCGTCGCATATGACTCCATCAAAGTCTAGGGCTAAAATTGTGGGACTACTTGCTGTCATTGTTTTGAGGATTAAACTGCTGTTGCCAGCTTAACTGAACTAGCAATGATTTGTTGTATCACAACTGTAGGCAGTAAAAAAGTATGGATTATTGCAGGCGATCGCTCTAGCACTTCCAAGCGAGTAACTCTTCATCGCATTGATGATTCCAAATCGCCTGGACTTTTTGCTTCCTAATTGTAACAGTGCTAGTATGTCAAATATTGGAACTTTGTAGCTTCTAAGTTGTCCTTTTACAAGACAATAAGTCTGCTACATCAGCCCTCTGTTCTCATATTCTTGTTTTGGCGAAGGTACTGTATTAAGCCATTTGCACCACTTGTAGGACAACAGCAAGCTATAGAATTACTCACTCAGGCTGTTAGACAAAATCGGGTTGCTCCAGCCTATCTATTTGTGGGCCCAGATGGTGTAGGAAGAAGTTTAGCAGCCAAATGTTTTGTAGAATTGCTATTTTCTACTGGAATGGGAGTCACTGCGGTTTTACAAAACCGTTTGCGTCAAGGGAACCATCCAGCTTTGTTGTGGGTGCAACCAACGTACCAATACCAGGGACAACGATTAACAGTAGCAGAAGCGGCTGAGAAAGGACTTAAGCGTAAAGCACCACCTGTAATTCGGCTAGAGCAAATTCGGGAAATTACCGAGTTTCTCAGTCGTCCGCCCTTAGAAGCACCGAGGAATGTGGTGGTGCTGGAAGAAGCGCAAACAATGGCAGAAGCAGCAGCGAATGCTTTACTTAAAACCTTAGAAGAACCAGGACAGGCAACGTTAATTTTAATTGCACCTACACCAGAATCTGTTTTACCAACTCTGGTGTCGCGCTGTCAACGCATTCCTTTTTATCGCTTAGATACACAGTCTTTGGCTGTTGTGCTCACACAAACTGGTCATCAGGAAATTTTGGCGAATCAGGCGGTATTGAGTATAGCAGCTGGTAGCGCGGGAAGTGCGATCGCATCTTACGAGCAATTACAAGCTATTCCTCCTGAGTTACTCGAGGATTTGAAAAAAGCCCCTGCTTCTTACCGCACAGCTTTGGAGTTAGCTAAGAAAATTGATAAGGATTTAGATACAGAAGCCCAACTGTGGTTAGTTGATTATCTTCAGCAATTCTACTGGCAGCAATGGCATCAACCAAGCATCATTAACCAGCTAGAACAAGCTCGTAAATACTTGCTCTCTTACGCTCAACCAAGGCTAGTTTGGGAATGTCTGCTTTTATCCCTATATCAAAAATAAAATCTCATTTAAGCTGATGCGCGTCTAAAGTATATAAACACTCTTTATGTCGTTAATCCAAGTATTTCTTATTAAGAAAGGAAAATTTTGGTTCTATCGCTCCCGTTTTGCTAAAGTAACTTACGCTATTATTAAATACCAAGTTGGAAAACTGCAAAACCCTTTCTGAATAAGGATAACAGCTTTAAAAAAGTATGGATTTAATATTAGAAACCATAAAGGGAGCGATAGATCCCAACTTTATTAATTTTTATAATAAGGTCTAGGTCTGCCCTGTTTTTCTCGATTTACTGTGAGATTAATTAGGCTCATAGAGTTATTGCCAGGGTTGGAAACTAAAACCTGTTTGCTAGCAGGTATAAATACAATGCCTTCCGGTTCAAATTCAGCAGCGCGATCGCTACCCACAATACTAGGATTAACAATTACTGTGTCCAAAAGCTGAATTTTAGTAGGGTCTGTGATGTCATGAATGGTGACAGCATCTGATCGCTCAATGGCAACAAAAGCGAGGGTGCGACCTGCGATCGTCCCAACATCAACAACTTCTGGTTCTGGCCCTTTGCTATCGCAGCGCTGAGGAAGTTTTAGGGTCAATATACTGTTTTCAATTGAGTTGCCACTATCTCCCAAAAATACACCTGTTTGGGCGTCAAATACGCTGATAGTCCGGCTACCATGAGGACTAATTGGGATGCCCATGTCAGACTGGTTATTGACGCTGGTAAGATTGTCTTCGTCGGCAGTAACAAAATAGCGTCCATTTTTTGTAATAGCAATGCCATCGGGTTCGCGGGCAGAAAAGTATGGTTTCCTTAACGATAAATCATAGTTACTATTGCGACATTTGCCTTCTCCTACATCATCTTGTGTCAAGCCGAACCCAACCCGAACACCCGTGTTGAAGTTTCGCACTGCAAAGACATTGGGGCGCAACGGTCTGGGCAACGATCTGGGAACTTCGATTCGCGCTACAGCATTGTTTTCTTGTAATGTCGCCAGAATAAACCGACTGTCAGCAGAAATTCTGATGGTTTCTGGCTGCGGATCGTTGGGGAAAAAAGGAATATTGTTAGGAGGTATCGGTACTTCTACTTGGCTCATCTGCGTCGGCCCAAAGCGCAGGTCAATAATAGAAACTGTGCCAGGGCGGTTGTTCGGATTAGTCAAATCCTCTTCATTTTCTTCATCTTCGTTGGCAATAGCAGCAAATTGACCGTTGGGTGCGATCGCTACTGAGTCAGGACCGCGCCCGACTGTAACTTGACCTAATACTTTTAGACTGGGAAGGGCGATTGCTACTACTTTCCCCGGTTTTTCTTTGAAGGTATCTAGATTTGCCTCATCGTTATCTTTTACACCAATCAAGGCATAGGAACCATTTGGGCTAATAGACACGCCTGTTAATTCTGCCGCTGTAGAACCGTTAGGCAAGTAAGCTTCTGTTAACGTCCAAGTGCCTTTAACTTCCAGAGAGTTTTTCTTAATGTCTACTAGCGTAGCTGTATCTGCACCGACAACGACGGCAAATCTCCCGTTGTCTGCTACGTCTAGCATTTCTGTACCTACCAAATCTGTAAGTGTGAAGGCAACTTTACCTTCAACGGCGATCGAGCGAATTGGATCTGATTTTGCTGCCTCTGGTAATGCTACTAACGTCAATAAAGCGATCGCTACTGATAGGGAGTAGCAAGTTTTAGTTAAACCTAACAAAACTTGTTTGCATCTGACGATTTTTACTAGAGCGCTCTTCATACAAGTATCACGGTTTTTCCGGTTCATCCGTCGATCTACCAAAGTTGTTAAAAGTACTATAGAGTTACACAGAATTTACTTAGGTAAATAAGAGGTTAAAGAGAGATTAAAAAAAATTAAGTAAACTTAAACTTATACTAAAAAATAGGAACAAGTAAGGGTGCTAGCAGACATACCCCTCCTTGGGTATCCGACCGAGCTATGTACTTTCTATTTTTAATGAGATTTTGACGGTGAACGTTATATTCGTTTACAGTAACAACTCACTTGATCTCAACGGCAGGGCGATGTCTACGACGGGCTATGACGCTCGTATCGCCCTACGACATCCTACGGACTGACTATGTGGAAAAGTCCATGAAAAACCTAACCCCCTTCCCGATGCGGGAAGGGGTAAATTCAAAGTCTCTCTCCTTTTAGGAGAGAGATTTAGAGAGAGATTTTCCAGATGCCGTGAAAAGTCAGATCCTACGCGTAGCGTCTCCCTTCTCTTAAGAGACGCTACGCGTAGCTTGCTTCCCCGTAAGGATACGCACGCTATAGGCGTTGCATTCAGGTTAATAATTAATAGAGTATAGTGGGTTAACCCGTACTCCTTAAGTTATAAAAAGGACATCAACACTATGAAATTTGGTATTGATATAGGACACAATTGCCCTCCTCACGATACAGGGGCAACAGGTATCCAACAAGAAGATATTTTAACGAAAGCAGTTGGTACAAAACTGATACAAAAACTAAAAGCAGCAGGTCATACGGTTATTGATTGCACTCCCACAAGTGCTAGTGGTGTAAACGATTCTCTCAGACAACGAGTTAATAAAGCAAACGCTAATAACGTTAATGTCTTTATTTCGATTCACTTTAATAAGTTTAACACTATAGCTAATGGCGCAGAAATTTTCGCCATTAGCAATACATCGAAAGGTATTGCTAGATCAGTTTTACAAGAGATTGTAAAACTTGGGTTCAATGATAGAAAAGTTAAAAGCACAAATTTCTTTGTGATCAAGAATACACAAATGCCAGCTATTCTAATTGAGTGCTGCTTTTGTGATTCCAAGGCAGATATGGATCGCTTTGATGCTGAAAAAATGGCCGAAGCAATTAAAAATGGATTAATTGGTGAGTCCGATCATGATGAGCCTAAACCTGATAAAAAGTACAGTCTGGAAATTACAGAAAAAACTTTCTTAAAACCTTCTACAGAGCAGTCGTCAGAACTACCTAAAGAATCTGTAATCGATATTGTTCCAGGAAGTTACCCAATTTTAGATGTCCGTTTTGAGGAAAACCATTATTGGGTTAAATGGCCTGATAAAAGTAAAGGAAACCGAGATGAGCATTTTGTTTTTGCTAGACATGCCAAAGTTGTAGAAAAAGATTAACTAATTTTATTTCAAGAATTCGTGAAAATCTAGTATCGCAAGGACATTTGGCGAAGCTCAGTTGATCTGCGAAAGTCAAAATTCACGCATAATTGTATTCCAAGTTTTTACGCCATTTGAAATGGTATGTTTATTTCCTCGACTTTTTTAATAAGTCGAGGAAATATAAAAAGTTTGTAATAGGAGAACTATATGTCATTACTAGATGATTTAGTTAACAATTATTGTAATAAAGATTTAGCATTAATTTTCACAAAATTTGGTATTGAAAATGCGAGGATTACCGAGATAAATCGGCAAACTTTAAAAGAAGTTACTCTCGCTCAATGGTTGTTGGAGTCTACTAGAGGTAAAAGTGATCTTGCGATCAACGCTAACAATTTTGCCGGATTAAAATGGCGAAACCCTGATATGAAAGGGTTTGCCGAACCGTTGAAAATCAAAGTTCCTTCTGAGCTAGAAGAAGTTGAATTCTGTAAATTTATAGATATAGACGCTTTTATTATTGGTTATTGGAAGTTTTTAACTCGCACTCCCTATAGAGGCTTAGAGGATCATACCAACACGCCAGAAAATTTCCTTGGCTTTCTCAAGGCTAAAGGCTATTCATCTGATCCTAACTATGTCAATAAGGTTGTGAATTTGCTTCCAGAGGCGCAGAATTTACTGGCTAATGCAGGTAGAGTTGCCATTCCCGCTTCAGTGGAACAACTACAGCTAATTCGTGTGCCAAAAGAAGTTGAATTAGGACAAAATTTTAGAGTTGAAGGCATAGCACGTTTAACCGATAGTGGTAAGGTTTTGTCGGTGATGCTCGATGACAAATTTACAGCCTTAAGTGTAGTAATTAATCAGGATGGCAAATGGCAATTTGATTTCGTCTTTAAAGAAGAAGGCGATCGCCGCATGATAATTGCCATTGACGATCAAACTCTAGAGATCCAGATTAAAGTTGTTGTTCCTTTCGATAACAAGGATGATGAGAACACTCAACAACCTACAGCATCCAGTTTACCAGGAGCAAAGCTAATTACACTCAGTGGTAGTGTGGGAATTGGCGGAGTCAATAAAGCTGATGATGTTAAGGCTATTAAAGCACGATTGCATGAGCTAGGCTACAAATGGGTAGGTGATCCTAACAGTGCAGACAGAGACAGAGGACTGTTTGACGCGATCAAGTTATTTCAATCAATTATTGCTGGTCGCAGTACTATTAATGGTGATGGTCGAGTTGATGTTGGTGGAATAACTCATCGATGGTTGCAAGCAGCTAACTCACCACGCTGGGAGTTGATGCCAAAAAGCGATCGCGACAATGGTTTTGTAAACGGTGAACTAGAAGACACCAAAGATAACCATGATTTTGGAACACACTGGTTAGCTGATGTGATCAAAAAAATTGCCCAAGATTATCAAAACAGTTATCGTAACACTCACCCCACAGCTGCTCCATTCGCAACTAATGATGTTAGTCTTCCTCATGGAGGCGATACTCCCGACCATCATGGACATGAAACTGGCATGATGTGCGATGTTTACTTACCCAAAAAAAATGGAAGTTTTGGTGGCATTTTTTGGTCGAGTTCTGAATACGATCAAAATGCTACGCGAGCTATTCTCAAGTCTATTCGCAAGCAAAGCCTGGTAAAGGTGGGGGCGGTTTTCTTCAATGATAAAAAGCTAATTCAAGAGGGGCTATGTACCCCAATGATTGGTCACGATCATCATATTCACTTTGAAATTAACCCACCACTAAGAAGCTAAGAGAGTCCGGTTGAATACAATTTTTTAAAATCTTAGCAACACATAATCGGCTATAGGGTTGTACAAATGTACAACCCTATCTATCTATATATCTATATCAGCTATTTCGTTAAACAGTATAATTAGGCAAATACGATATGATGCAATCTGCAACTTTGAGGTTATTATTGCAATATTTTAATTAGTGAAAGAGTTGCTAAGAGAAGAGGTTTTACAATTTCTGCCCTGCGTAAATTGATCGCACTTCCCCATTACGCCGGATGACAGCTTCGCCATTACTAACATCTACTAGTGTCCAACCGCTTGAGCCGATACTTTCACCCATATTGATGCGGCGAGTTACGCCATCAATTTTAAACAAAGCAGCAGATTTGTTGCCTAACTCTAGCAATCCCTCTAAGGTATTACTCGGAGCAACTGCGATCGCAGTTGCCGGATATACTTGTTCCTGGGTAATAGTTGGTTCTGACTCTGGGGCGAGTGCTGCCCGTAATGGAACTACTGGTAATGCAGGCAGAGGCTTGGGTGTTTGCCGCACAGTAATGGGTGCAGTTTTTGCAGCTACAGGTTTCAGTTCGGCTCTTACAGCCGCAGCTAACATATTCACAGTTACAGGCTTGGCAGCTTGTTGTACCGTATTCAGGGCATTTTTCACAACATTAGGTTGAGATCCCTGTGATGCATTGGGTAATGCACTTGCAACTTGTGGTAAAAGTGTAGGACTACCAGGAATAGCAGGGAGCGCGTAGCGCATCGGCGACGGCGCTTGATAAACGGGAACGTAGATCCGCTCAACAACGCCTCCAGAACGATTGGGGGCTGGTGGTGTATTGTTAGCTAGAAGTGGAAGTGGTGGTAGATTACCTGTTGTTTGCCCGTTACCAATGGCTATTTGGTTAGTATTTGCCTGATTGGAGAATCCAGGCATGACAGATTTTTGATTGCTTTTTGCTCCTTGCTTATCTATAACTGCTAGCGATTGGAGCATGTAGTCAACCAACTCTGCCTCAACTTCTACTTTTGTTGGCAACTGTGACTGTGCTTGCGGCACTAGAAGAGCTGGCTGGGCCAAGTTGGTATTTAAAAGATATACGACTCCAGACTGTACCAGGTAGATAATACTAGCCATCGCTACGCCTAAAGTTGTTCCCACAATCAGCAGTTTGCCCAAAGTCCGACTACTTTTCTGACGCCTTCTAGTAACTGATTTAACGGTGGCGGTGTCAAACACAACGGTACTCAAGTGCTTGTGGTTATCTTGAGTAACTGACTGTACTGGTTGGTTCACTGTGTTCGGTAAGATAATCTGCGGTATCGTTACTGTTTGCAGAGGCACGTATTCTGGAGGCGACTGGCGTTGAGCTTGGGAGGAAACCCCAGCTACAGACTGGCTCGATTTATTCTGCCTACTGTGCCTAACGGTTTGAGAAGGCAGATTACTACTAACATCCAGAACGGTGTCGATATCGGCAAAGAGTTCATCCATTAGTCCATCAGCATAGTTTTCTATCGACCAAGGCTCGTTGGCGATTAAGTCTTCTGATGGTTCCGGTACTATGAGACGGGTGCTGGCTTCTTGTAACATAGACTTTCTGGGTTGTTGCTAGGACGAGGAAACGCCGCGCCTACTGCCTGGGAATTAGGATTGATTACAGATAAAATATCCAATCCGCCGTCTTATTGAGACGAGTTGGTTGAGCGCTGGTATTAAAGTGAACTTTAATCTGGGGATTGTTGATGATGCAACTACTAATAGTTATGTCATCTATCATACCAATTTCCCTCCCTACTACTATACTCAGTCTTTATCAAGCTTGTGTTAAGCTAACGCTGGAAACTCTGATTGGCTCTTGGTTCTACGCAATTCTAAATATAATAATAAAGCGTTAACGTCCGCTGGGTTTACACCACCAATACGTGCAGCTTGACCAAGTGTGAGTGGTTTTACGTGAGTTAGCTTTTCCCGTGCCTCTTTGGAAAGAGTATCAATTGTTGTGTAATCCAAGTCCGCAGGTAATTGGCGGTGCGCTTGACGGGTAATTTGGTCAATTTGATTTTGTTGCCTAGCGAGATAGCCAGAATATTTGATGTCAATTTCTGCACCTTCTTTCTCGGCGCGGTTGAGGTTGGGGTTTCCTAGTCCGAATCTGTCGAGATCAACATAATGGAATCCCGGACGGCGCAGCAAGTCATTGAGAGTAATTGAACCTTTGATTGCTTGTTGAGTATTAGATGCGATCGCTATTCCTATTTCATCATGTTCTTTGACTCGTGTGGCTTGCAATCTTTGCTTTTCTGTGGTGATATTACCCTGTTTTTGGGTAAATAGATCCCAGCGGCGATCGTCAATTAAACCAATTTCTCGTCCCAAGGGTGTCAAGCGTTGGTCGGCATTGTCAGAACGCAATATCAATCGGTACTCAGACCTACTGGTAAGCATCCGGTAAGGTTCCCGTAAATCCTTTGTACACAGGTCATCAACTAGCGTCCCGATGTAACTTTGCTCACGGGTAAAAACAATCATTTCTTGAGAGCGAACAAATCGAGCGGCGTTAATTCCCGCCACCAGCCCTTGAGCTGCGGCTTCTTCATAACCTGTGGTGCCGTTAATCTGCCCAGCACAAAACAGCCCGGCAATCTTCTTGGTCATCAGTGTGGGGTAACACTGAGTTGCAGGTAAATAGTCATATTCCACAGCATACGCCGGACGCAGCATCACACATTTTTCCAAACCCGGAAGAGTCCGCAACATTTGCAGTTGCAAATTTTCTGGCAACCCTGTGGAAAACCCTTGGATATAAAGTTCGGGTATATCCCTTCCTTCTGGTTCAATAAATATTTGGTGGCTTTCCTTATCGGCAAAGCGCACAATCTTATCTTCAATACTGGGACAATAACGCGGCCCTTTAGCTTCCACCCAACCGCCATAAACTGGCGACAGGTGCAAATTTTCCTGAATTAGGCGATGGGTTTCGGCGGTTGTACGGGTGATGTAGCAAGGCATCTGTTCCCGTTCTACCCACGCCTCTGGGTCAAAGCTAAACCAGCGCACATCTTCATCCCCTGGCTGGATGAGCATTTTACTATAATCTACCGATCGCTTGTCTACCCGGGCTGGAGTTCCAGTTTTGAGTCTTCCGGTTTCAAATCCCAGGCGATTCAGGGTTTGTGTCAATCCCTCAGCCGCAAATTCTCCCGCCCGTCCAGCTGGCATTGATTTGTTTCCAACCCAAATTTTACCTCCCAGGAAGGTGCCAGTTGTCAAGATGACTGCTTTACATTGGAACCCGACACCAAAATAAGTTTCAACACCAATAACTTCACCATTAGCGCCCAGCACTAAATCTGTTGCCATACTTTCGCGGATTGTCAAGTTGTCTTGGTTCTCGACAATATTCTTCATCACCGCTGCATATTCGCGCTTGTCACTCTGGGCGCGTAATGCCCAAACAGCAGGCCCCCGTGAAGAGTTGAGAATACGTTTTTGCAAGTAGGTGCGGTCTGCGACTTTACCAATTTCTCCGCCAAGTGCATCTACCTCATGGGTCAACTGGGATTTGGCCGGGCCACCCACTGCTGGGTTACAAGGTTGCCAAGCGATTTTATCCAAGTTGAGCGTCAATAGCAGGGTACGACAACCGAGGCGTGCAGAGGCGAGAGCTGCTTCGCAACCGGAGTGACCTGCACCGACGACTATGACATCAAAAGCGTCTTGGAATTCAACGGAATTGTGCATGGTCATACTTACAGGATCGGCAAGCTTAGAGTTCTTTTCAATTTTAACTGTTCCAGTGGTTTCATGGATGTATCTTTCTGATAAAAAAGTTATCAAATTTACTAGTACTGAATTAGAGACTTGTTTCTAGTTTTAAACTTGAACAATAAGTCAAAAATACAATTTTTTTAATAATTTTCACAGTCTTGCAGTTTATTTATTACAGCTATTTTTGACATGGTTAGCTATGAAAAAAGCTGATTTATTACGGTTTTATATTAAATTTCTTGCATAAGTTATATAGAAAAATATATCAACCTTATGGATTATTTGTTTTCACCTCTATCATTTTTACTTTGTAATTTATCAATAATAGATTACAAGGAACTTATCGCTTCTATTATGAAATCAACTAGCCAATTATTTAAAAATGAAACTCCCCATCAAAAAGAAAAAAATTATTCCTAGAATTATCAGAAAGGTAACTTTCATCAGTATAGTTATCTTGATGATTTTTATCTTAGTAGCCAGTAATGAGATTACCCAACACAAATTGGCTAGAACTGCACAACCATTAAATGGATGCTTGAGTAATGATTTATTAGCTTGTACAGATACCTCTAAAGAGACAATATTAAAACCATTTATTCCCAACCCAGAGTTAAATGAGCAACAGCGTTTTTTATCTGCGATCGCTAGGAAGTTACCAGTTCCCCAAACTGGTACTTATGAATATATTTTGCTGCGATCATATGGTGCAGCCTTTGTCAACCCAAATATCGGGATTAAACTGCCGCCAAAATATATCTTTGCTAATGAACAAGAAACCCAAGAATTTCAAGCTACTTTAACAATGGGTCATGTTGATGGCACTAAAGATTGTTATTTACAAAAGCCGGCAGCTGATGCTTTAAATAAAGCGCGATCGCTACAAAAAATACCGCTAAAATCTGGTTATGGTTCTGGTGATTGTACTCGCACTTTCAAGACGAATTTAATATTTTGGCATAAATATGCTAACAATCGAGTTTTAGCAAAAGTTCAAGAGGGCAAAGAAACAAGAATTCTTGGTGTGGTTGCCCCTCCTGGAACTTCACAACATCTCTGGGGATTAGCAATTGATTTACGCGTAGGTAATAAAGAGCAAAGAAAAGCTCTTAATCAAAATGGTTGGTTTCAAACTGTAGCAAATGATGTCCCACATTGGACTTATGTAGGTTTATCTGAAGAGAATTTGCCTCTATTTGGTTTTAAGAAACAACTTGTCCAAAACATTACTTATTGGATTACGCCACTTTAATTATTAATATTATTTAAAATATATAGACGTGCTTACCCTAAGCATAGGACTTATATTTGCTTTTTGAAAGATGCGTAGTGGCGTGGCACAGCTAAAATAGGACAATAAATTTTGTAGATTGGGTCGTTCGCGTCAGCGTCGCGCAGCGAAGCATAAGACTTGGCACTCAGATGAATGTTCGGTTTCGCGTTGCTCAACCCAAACTAATGGTCTGTCAAATTCATTTTGACGGTTAGAGAGACGCGATAAATCGCCGTCTCTACAGGGAATTTATCTATCAATTATTTATTGACAGACTACTACTAGCACGTCAGCCTTAAAAGATTGGGTTCAAATAAAAATGAAAATCCAGTTATTCTCTACAAAGGTAGTTTGGCAAATAAAACTTTTTTTATCTTTGGCTCCATTCTTCAACTCTTATAAAAACTACTTTTACAAGAGTTGAAGAAAGAGTATCCTACTAACGACTGTTATTCATTAACAATCGTAAAGCCTTCATAATCAATGGCTCCACTCACAGCACTTGGTAAATTAACGTTACCAAGTAAGGTGGCGGTTGCAAAGCCAGCGCCATTAGTACCTGTGGCACTACCTAAACCTAGCCCTGATGCAGCAAGTTCATCTTGGTAGCCTGTGATCTCATACACAGCCCCAGTTTCCAGCAAAGCCAACAATCTTTGAGAACCGCTGTTAGTAAATGCCAGTCCAGAATCTGCGTTGACATTCAGAGGTTGCCCTGATGAATTTCTCACAGTAATCGGCGCAGATAGCTCACCAGTTAGCAAATCGACTTTGTAAAGCTGCGCTCCATCTCCATCAGCAGTGCTGAAATCGCTAGCAAGAGCGCGACTTCTACCAGGATTGAGATTATCGATAGCTAATCCATCGGCAAATTTTCCAGGGTTGGTAGGTTGAGTTCCTTGTCTTTGTGCAGCAGTAGTAGGTGCGCCAAAGCCGTCTACAAGGCTAATAGTTCCAGGGTTAGCTGTAGTAATTTTATAAAGAGAGCTTCCTACTGGCGTCCCAAAACTCCCTGAAATGTTGTACAGAACAATTGGTTGACCAGCTGCTGAAAAGTCACGTCCAAAGTCGGCACCTGAGTCAAACCCAAAACGACGTAGGTCAGATGGTGTAGGTGTTGGTGACGCACTAGCTGGAGCAAAAGGCTGATCTACATTATTGACCCGAGAAACAGAACCAGCTGTTGTAGAACCAGAGGGACGTGCTTCGTTAATTGCACTTACCCTTCCGCTAGTGGGGTTAGTTCCCAAACCTTCTAGGTCTGCGTTTGGAATATTTGCAGCATTGATTTCGCCTACTTTTTGGGGAGTAGAATTGATGGGGCTTATGGGGAAGCGGTAAACTGCGAATTGTTCTCCAGCTTGGTTAGGATTGATATCCGCATCTCCAATCGTATAGCCGTAAAGAGCCATGAGAATTTTCTCCTTATTCAAACTGTTAAACTTTTGGGTACACTCCAAATGTGCAAATTGCTATCTGACTAAAAGCCTGTAAGGATACAAACAAAGCCAACCTTCCCACGTTAGGATTTAAGGTTAGTCTGCGTTATCTTAACTTTGCTTATATAGCCGAGAAGCTTGCAAAACTGAAATACTCTAAACTTTTGACTGTAAATAGGCTAGGACAATTTAACTCAAAACTGTTGTAGTTAATATTTGCTCTATTTGTGAAAATAGAATATGTCTAGAGTACAAATCTCAAAACTACATCTAGTTACACTTACAAACATTTTTGGAAACCAATTATTTCCAAGTCGAATTAAATCAACGTAGGTAGAGTTAAGGGTCTTTGAATTGCCCATTAAAAGTCAAAATTTAAGGTTAATAACTGTTTCTGGAGTTATCTTAATATCAGTATATTTGACTAATATTAAGAGCAATTTTCCTATTTGTTAAGGTTTGATCACATTTTGGTTAAGGTTTAGTAGTTGCTAAGTGTTTTCACTTGCTGATATACTTTTCTGATATTTTTAACAAACGAAGTACCATTGGGGTAAGCTAAATATATAAGCTGCCGCATACTTAACTTGCACATTTTTTGTGTTAAAAGAAATAAAATTTTTGTAAATAACATTTATAGCTACTTAATATTTTTGCTGAAGCTATTATTGCAGGCATAAAACAAATAATTTAATAGCTATTAAACGATTTAATTTTTGTAGCGATCGCTATTGTTATGTTCACTTCAAAATATCTTTAATAGAAAGAATAAAATTACAGAATAATTTAAATATTTTCTCAAGAAAACCTCATTTTGAACTGAATGAGAGCAACTTAATATAATTAATGAGCAATGCTTTCATTGCAGTAGTGTTATTTTGACTAGACCCAAAAGGCCACATCGCCTAATCTATAAAGTTTCGGGGCAAACATATCTCTGGCTAGCAATGCTAATTTTTGCAGCATCTGGTGCAGTTACCCGGAAGCTAACAGAAATTGGTGCTGAACATTTTATCGGCGAGCGCAATCCAATTTCTTTGTGTAATGTTTTATTCGTGGGAAACCTTTGCGCTTTGATACTTCTAATCCTAATCTATGGGCGACATTGTAACAAAGCTACTTTGAAGCAATTCTCAAGGACGGATTGGGTCAGTCTAACAACAGTAGCGATTTTATCAGGAGCGTTAGCCCCTGGCTTAATTTTTCAGGCGCTGGCACTCACAGGGGTGAACAATGTCATCTTGGTGGGACGTTTGGAACCGCCTCTAACTCTGGCTTTATCAGTCTGGTTATTGAGAGAACGGGTAAATATTTGGGAATTTATTGGAGCGATCGCAGCTTTTGTAGGTGTTATCCTAACCATAATCCTTCAGTCCCCAGCAGCAGCCATGATCAACATGGGAGGTTTCGGTTTAGGCATAGGGGAAATTTTAGCAGCATTAGGATCTGTGGCTATAGCCACTTCTACAATTATTGGTAAGAAATACCTTTCGCAGATACCTTTGGGAATCTATAGCATTTTTCGCACTGCACTAGGAATAGGAACTGTTATTAATGCCCTGCTGCACTAGTATGTCAAAATAAAAATACCCGATACATCAAGGTGAGCGATCGCTCCGAAAGCTAGATTAAAGGATTGACCTGAGCAATGGCAGACCCAACCAATCACAATCAAGCGGGAGAAGTAGCTCCCAGCACTGTTGACAAGCAAGCTCCTAGTGTGGCTGAAGAACACGCTCCTAGTACAGACTCACCCGAAGCCACAGACCTCCCTACTGCTAACACGCCAGACCCTAAAGCCGCAAACCCCGAAAACCCCAATGCTGCTAAACCAGCTGCTGCATCACCCAAGCCAGAAAAACCAGCCGCCGCAGCTAAAGCCGCCAAAAAGGAAAAAGCCCCATCTGTTGAAGATAAGCCATTTGTAGAGTTCATCGAGCAAGACTACTTACCAGCTTTACAAAAAGCGATCGCTCAACAAGGTGTGCAAGATTTACAGGTGTCTTTTGCCAAGCAGAAAATGCCAATCACTGGCTTTGAATCTGCCGAAGAATGCTGGCAAATTATCGGCAGTTGGAAAGAAAAAGGTCAGCGTCAGTTTAACCTCTATTTCCCCGAAGAAGATATTCAAGGGAAAAAAGGATTTTCCTGTAATGAAGGCAAAAAACCTAGCACTCTGGAGTCATTCTTAATCGATGAGCGCAAAATTACCCTCGATTTGTTGGTATTTGGCTTAGTTCAGCGCTTGGATGGACAAAAGTGGCTAGGTATAAATTAGTCATTAGTCATTAGTCATTGGTCATTGGTCATTGGTTTTTTGACAAAGGACAAATGACAATTTAAAGTTCATGGAAATGGTAGATAACGGCTCCAGTATTGGGGTCGTTATCTATTTTTACATAACCTGATTTATACATCTCATTGAGAGTAGCTTCCACTTCAGCAAAGCTAGCTCCCGTAAACTTCACGCCTTGAGTAACAGTTAAAATACCACCCTTGTTTTCCGCCGCTTCAATCAGTTTAATCATCAGTTGGTTGCCTGTTGGAGGGCGAACTTGAGAGGCAACTACTGCTTGATTTAACGGCACACCGAAGGGAGATACACCTGCTTTTAATCTCAGCTTATATTCGTATTCCTCAACAATGTTGGGGATAAAGAACAAATCCACGATCTGCCCTATACCAAATACACCACCAGTCAACAGCCACAACAAACCAGTCCCGATCTTGCCATTGTAAAAACGGTGCAATCCTCCCACCCCCATAAATCCGACTGCACACAAAATGTAAGAGATAAGAAGTCGGTCTTTCTGCTGATTGTTTTCAAGATTCATCTTGTTTTCAACCTTTTGGATTTGCTCTTGTTGTCTGAGATGGGTTTTCTATCTTGATTGTAGTAACAACCACAGAAAATTACTGAGATAGCAGTGCTTTGAGAATACAAGAAGTGCGTGCTACTCCACCTAGTGGAAACAGTGCTAATCACTGAACTACGTTTATTTGACTACTAATCCGCGATTCTTGGTTCCGTAAATATTGAATGATTGTTGCAACTCTTAATCTTTTGCTTACAAATTTCTAACCCGCACCTTGGTAGACTGAACTTTATACAATTGGATTATTGTGGGCTGTCAGGCCTTGCCAGAGCTTTAACCTTGGCTTTCTGGTCTACTTAAGATAATAAAGACGAAAGAGCAATCAAGACATGGTAGATTCCCTCAAAAAACCAGGCTTTGAAGAAATCCGGCCAGGGATTAAAGTCCCGGCAAAAGAAACCCTGTTAACACCTCGGTTTTATACTACCGATTTTGATGAAATGGCGCGGATGGATATCTCCGTCAATGAAGACGAGTTACAAGCCATTCTCGAAGAGTTCCGTACTGACTACAACCGCCATCACTTTGTTCGGGATGCCGAGTTTGAACAATCCTGGGATCATATTGACGGGGAAACTCGTCGGTTGTTCGTTGAGTTTCTAGAACGGTCTTGTACAGCAGAGTTTTCCGGCTTTTTGCTGTATAAAGAACTTGGCCGTCGCTTAAAAGGAAAAAGCCCCGTCTTGGCAGAGTGTTTTAACCTGATGTCACGGGATGAAGCGCGTCACGCTGGCTTTTTGAACAAAGCTTTGTCAGACTTTAATCTGTCCTTAGATTTAGGGTTTTTAACTAAGAGCCGCAGTTATACCTTCTTTAAACCGAAATTCATCTTCTACGCTACTTATCTTTCTGAGAAGATTGGTTATTGGCGCTATATCACCATTTATCGCCATTTAGAAGCACATCCCGAAGACCGGGTTTATCCAATCTTCCGGTTCTTTGAGAACTGGTGTCAGGATGAAAACCGCCACGGCGATTTCTTTGATGCGATCATGAAGTCCCAACCGCAAATCTTGAATGATTGGAAAGCACGGCTGTGGAGTCGGTTCTTCCTGTTGTCGGTATTTGCGACAATGTATCTCAATGACATCCAACGCAAGGACTTTTATGCCACCCTTGGATTGGATGCGCGAGAATACGACATCCATGTAATTCAGAAGACTAACGAGAATGCAGGTCGCGTATTCCCACTGATGCTGGATGTAGAAAATCCAGAGTTTTATCAGCGATTGGATACTTGTATAAGCAATAACGAGAAGTTGGGTGCGATCGCTAGTTCCAACACTCCCAAATTCTTGCAAATCTTCCAGAAACTGCCGCTTTACATCTCCAATGGCTGGCAGTTATTGCGGCTGTACCTAATGAAACCGATTGATACTGTTTCTGCTCAAGGGGCAGTTCGTTAATTTATAACAAATTTGCGAAAGCTTTAGTGGTTCTGCGGATTGCAGAGCCACTTTTTTTGTCTTAAATATTACAGGTTAGCCGATTATTACTGCGATCGCTAATTTACTGGCAGGCAAAAATCGGAGATAGTTGCTTAGGTATAGTTTTGTATTAGATACCTTGAGTTAAGCTGATTTTTCCATTCTGATTACATCCGGGGTGAATGTTTGATGCTTGGCTGCTTCTACTTCGTAACATCTGAGAATCAGTGATGTCAGCTTATCGAAATCGCTGACAGAAGAGATAATTACTTTTGATGCGGCATCTCCCAGAGAAGCTGTTACTTCCTGCACTTCAAAGTTTGAAGCTAGCGACTTTACTTCATCTACACTTAGCCGAGTAATAACCCAAGTTGCTAGTTATGACGAAGAGCGATCGCAGTAGGTAAGAAAAGGAATAAAATCCCCTCCAGGAAGAAAAAGAGGAGGGGTGTATGTTAAACGAAATAATTGCCGTCTATGCTATCACGGATGACCTGTTG
>JBBSOX010000119.1:0-20583 GCA_038259325.1 Chroococcales cyanobacterium
AAGTACTATTTCTATTTCCTCAGAAAATCTTTTATCTAAAACTGTATCATCAAATATAATATAAGCATCCTCGTCAGGGACAATTAAATCTTTGACATTATTCCAAAGTAAACGAGGAGTTAATTTTTCGTTATTTAAATAATAATTGATTTTATCATGACTAATATTTGACAAATGTTCTGCTAGATTAGTCATTTTGATCTATTTTTTATATGCATTAACTAGTAACTTAAATTCAATACAGACCTAACCCCCAGCCCCTTCCCTTGCAGGATACTGTTGGCGAATTCGTGAAGGGTTAGACCCCTCACCCCTAAAACCTTGCTTTTGCGTTGCTTTCCGACCCCGCAATAAATTGCAGGCTAATAGCTGAAGTGCGTTGAAACGCACTGAATTAACATGGATTGGGGATAAGGGGTTAGACCCCCTATTAATTCGCCAACAGTATCCTTTTAGGAGAGAGGTTTGGAGAGAGGTCAGACTCTATTGCATAGAAACGAGATGCACTATATTTTTCATTAGCACTATATTTTTCATTAGTCCGAAGATTGTATAACCGCGAATGACCTTCGTTAGGGGTTAAATTAGTATTAATATCTCAGGTTTAGTTGCTTTTTACCGTAAGTATAATGCGTTGGTAATTATTGCTGGTGTGAAGGGATAACAAAAGGAACTTGTAAATGAGCAGCCAAGCGCAATTTGATGTTTTCCTGGCTTACAATAGTGAGGATAAAGCACAAGTGAGAGCGATCGCTATTGAACTGAAGCAGTGTGGTTTAAAGCCGTGGTTAGATGAAGAGCAAATTCCACCGGGAAAACCATTTCAGGATTTCATCCAAAAGGCAATTCAAAACGTTAAATCCGCCGCTATCTTCATTGGGCCTAAAGGATTAGGAAAATGGCAAATGATGGAACTGCGATCGCTTATCGGCAAACTTGTGGAAGCAGATATCCCTGTAATTCCCGTCTTGCTACCAGGAGTGGCAGGAATTCCCGACGATTTGGACTTTCTTAAGCAACTCAATTGGGTAAACTTTACCAATGGAATTAACGATACTCAAGCTTTAGACAATTTAAAGTGGGGTATTACCTAAGAAAAGCCCATAACAGAAATTCAAGCCGATGACCTCAGTTCTGAGAAGGGAGTAAACTACACACGATTGCGAGATTTGCTAGCAGCAGGCAAGTGGAAAGAAGCGGATGAGGAAACTTTAGCTGTCATGCTCAAGGCATCTAGCAGGGAAAAGGAACATCAGTTTGATACCGAATCCATCAATAATTTTCCCTGTACTGACTTACGCACCATTGACCAACTCTGGGTAAAATACAGCAATGGCCGCTTTGGCTTTAGCGTTCAGAAGAAAATTTATCTCGAATGTGGTGGGAAGACTGGTGAATATAATCAAAAAGCCTGGGAAGAATTTGGCGATCGCGTAGAATGGAGAGTGGAAGGAAAGTGGAGAGATGGATGGAAATCGGTAGCTTTTAACACTTCAGAACCAGCAGAGGGACACTTACCTCTGGTAGGGCATGTAAGGTGGTCATCTTGGAGGTTGGCGGTCTCTTTTCTCGCGTCGAGACTTGTGAAGTGTAACATATAAGTACTTCAGACTTTTATAAATATTTGTAATAAGGTTGTTTTCTACGAGTTAATCAAAATTTCAGAGATCCGATACCTGGCACTGGCGGTTAATATTCCCAATTTAAAATCCCCCCATATCTTTGTAGATGCAGGGGGAAGTATTAACAATTCAAAATTGTTTCAGACGGTGATTTAAACACTTTCTGCAAACAGCCCACTTCAAAACTATTCAGCAGCTTTGTTATTAGCTCTATTAGCCCGCGCCTCAGCCGAAGCCATCACCTCATCCATATTCTCTAACACTTCGCCAGGGAAGTTTTCCAAAACTCTGGTAGAAAGAGCAACCCGCCCTTTACCCTCATCCAAGTCAATAATTACAGCCTTAATTGGCTGGCCAACTTGAAATACCTTTTCTAAAGAGTCGATGAATTTTTGGCTTACCTGCTTGATATGAAGCAAAGCCCCCATACCATTTAAATCAACAAACACACCAAAAGGTTTGATGCCAGTAACTTTACCTTCCACCAGTTGACCTAGTTCTAATAAGCTGAAGTTGCTAGAACGAGTTGCTAATCGCTGTGAAAGGATGAGTTTATTGGTGTTTTTATTAATTTCTAAAAAGCCTACAGTCAGATTTTGACCTTTGAGAGCTTCTAAATTATCACGTTCTGCGAGGTGCGATCGCGGAATAAATCCCCGCAAGGAAAGAATATCGACGGTGACACCACCTTTATTCACGCCCATAACCTTTACTTGCACAGTCTGAGCATTTTCTTGCATTTCGGCCAATCGTTCCCAGATGTGCTGAATTTCCAACTGCTTGCGAGAAAGGGTGACTTGACCTTCTGCATCCTGATCTCGGATGATCAAAAACTGCATTTCCTCTTGCAATGGCAGCACTTCCGATAAATCGGTAACTGCTCTCAAAGAAGCCTCATCGCGCGGCAGAAAAGCTGACGACTTGCCACCAATATCGACATAGGCTCCATCATGGTCAAGTTGGAACACTTTGCCATGTACAACCTGTCCCTTTTGAAACTGGTAGTCGTGTTTTTCTAGTGCTTTGGCAAAATCGTCCATTGTAAACGACGAATTGGCTGTTTGAGATAGTTTCGATTCGGAATTCATGACTTTTGAAGATTAATTGTTATTTGATTGGTGCAACTGAAGTTTAGATTGTCATTAGTCACTTGTCATTTGTCATTTGTCTTTTGCTAATGACTAATACTTCGACTACGCTCAGTACAAGTGACTAATGACTAATTCAGTTGACTAAAGAGTTGTTTGACTTGCTCCCAAGCATCAGCAGCAGCTTTAGGATTATAACTGGCACGATGGTCACAGAAAAATCCGTGATCAGCTCCATCGTAGCGGAACACACGATGAGGAATTTTATATTTTTCTAACTCTGCTTCAATCTCATCTACTTGTTCGGGTGGGATGCTAGCATCTGCTGTGCCAAAGAAGGCATAGAGAGTGCCTGGAATGTCTCTGGTGCGGGTAACAGTAGGAGTGCCACCTCCTGGTGTACGGCTGGTAATTCCAGCACCGTAGAAGGAAGCTGTAGCTTTAATATCTGGTAAGGTAGCTGCAAGATATGCAACATGACCGCCAAAGCAGAAGCCAATACAACCAAAACTATCTTTTTTGACTTGAGGCAGACTTTTGAGGTAGTCAATTGCTAGTTGAATATCGCTCAATAACTCTGAGGCTTTAGTTTGCATAGCGTAGCCTCTGCCCGTTTCAATATCTTCGGGTGTGTATCCGGTTTCAAAACCAGGAGCAGTTCGTTGAAAAAGTGCAGGTGCGATCGCAACATACCCAAGTTTGGCAATCCGTTCTGTAACATCCCGAATGTGAACGTTAACACCAAAAATCTCTTGTAATACCACAACTCCTAGATAAGATCCGGCTTCTTTTGGCTCTGCTAAATAAGCAGACACTTGAATATTATCTTGCAAAAGATTAACCGTTGTGGTAATTATTGCTTGCTCTGTCATAATAATTTTTACCAGTGCTGTATGCTTAACCGTGTGTTTATTTGATATAACTATGCCAGTATGCTGAGGTTATTTTCAATAAAATTACCAATTACCATAGTGAGCGCATTAAAAATTTTTACCAGAAAAACTTCATGTGTAAATAAAATATTTGACATGTAGCAAATGCAGCTGGTCACTAAAGGAGGGCTGAGTTAAAAGTGCTGTGTGCTGAGTAGTAAACCAACACTCCCCACTACTTCGGCTTCTCTGCGAGACGCTACGCGAACGCTCAGTACAAGTCCCCACTCCCTACTCCCCACTCCCCACTCAGTATTCAGGAGCTTTGGTGATGATTCAATTCCGTATTCAGCCAGACAGCGAAATTCCCGCATCAACCCAGCTGTTTAATCAAATCCGTTTTGCGATCGCTTCTCGACAATATCCCCCTGCTTACAAATTGCCAAGCACAAGGGCACTAGCAATGCAAACTGGGTTACACCGTAATACCATTAGCAAAGTTTACCGTCAACTAGAAGAAGACGGATTTGTTGAAAGTATGGCTGGTTCAGGAATTTATGTTCGTCCCCAAGGTCATGAGGGCGGTAGTAGACTGCAATCACCAATACTCAAACAAAATCCTGATGCATATCAAGTTGTCCAAAAAGCACTCGATGATTTGCTTACCCAAGGATGTTCACTCAATCAAGCCAGAGAGCTATTTTTAGCAGAAATTGACTGGCGCTTGCGTTGTAGTGCGCGGGTACTGGTTGCAGTTCCATCTTATGATATGGGTGCTGGTGAATTGATGGTGTATGAATTAGAGCGATCGCTAAAAATACCAGTCCAGTTGGTAGCAATGGAAGAATTAACTGCTGTGTTAGATAAAACTACCTCTGCGACAGTCGTCACAAGTCGGTATTTTATCAGTAATGTGGAAGCGATCGCAGCTCCGAAAGCTGCACGGGTAATTCCTTTGGATATCTACGACTACAGCAAAGAACTCAGCCTCTTAAAAACTCTACCAAAAGAAAACTGCGTAGGCATAGTTAGCCTCAGTTCCGGGATTGCACGAGCAGCAGAAGTTATCCTCCACGGTTTGCGAGGAGATGAACTATTAGTGATGACTTCGCAACCAAAAGATGTTTATAAACTTCAAGCTATGGTTAAACGGGCTGAGGTAATCATAAGCGATCAAGCCAGTTTTGCAGCAGTGCAAGCAGCCGTGCAAGCATGTGATGAAGATATTATTCGTCCACCGAAGCTGATTAAGGTTGAAAATTATATCGGTACTAACTCAATTAACTTGCTAAAACGGGAACTGGGTTTGGGTTAATCCAAAGATAATTAAGAGAGGGGAAGAATTGCATAGGCGGACACACCTAACAAATAACTCAGGATTATGATTGTAGAAATGCAACCCTCTATTGGTTTGGTAGAAGCACTCAAGTAGATGTATGTCTGCTGTTTACGGGCACTCAGATATATTGATTTAGCTACTTACTAAATCATCCAATAAAGGAACTGTTAAGAGGCAATATGAGTATCTCACTTCTAGACTATCCCATACAAGAGAAACTAGTAACCGTCGCTGATGTTTCTTGGGAGGAATTTAAAGGTATTGAGGCACAGTTAAAGGACAACCGCAATGTCCGACTCTCTTATTTGTCAGGAATATTAGAAATTATGTCGCCCATTGGAGATAAACATGAGTACGTCAAAACAACTCTCGGCTATTTGCTAGAAGCTTACATGAGAGAGTTAGGAATCCGGTTCTATGGTCGTGGTGGTTTTACTTTGGAAGAACCGGGGTATGCTTCTGGCACACCAGATGAATCTTACTGTATTGGCAGCAATAAAGAAACGCCAGACATTGTTATTGAAGTTATTGTTACTAGTGGCACTATTAACCGAAAAGAGTTATACAAACCCAAGAAAGTGCCTGAAGTTTGGTTCTGGAAATCTAACCAGATAAAGATGTTCCGTTTAAATGCGACTGGCGAGTATGAAGAAGTAAACCGTAGTGGTTTCTTCCCAAATTTAGACCCAGCTTTGTTGCTGCAATATATCGAACATCCTGACCAGTACGACGCTATTGCCGAATTTGTACAGGCAATCCGAAAATAACATTTTGCAACTAACCGTGACGCAACAGCAGCTAACGAGTGTCTCAATAATGGGTTTATCCAGAACGAATCGCACCATGTAAGTAATTAAACAAAATTAATTACACAAATCAATATATAATATAATCTAGGATTTGTTTAGATAATAATTAGGGCTTAAATGATTTTTTTGAGAGAAATAAATCCGCTTTCTTTGAAACTACTGGAGCGCATCTATCGCCAAAGTACTATGTTCGACGATTAGCAACTGTACCTGATGCATCTGTAGATGATTTTGGTATAAATGCAGGTGGAGATGCATTAGAATTCTTTTGTCTCACCGATAATCCTCAAACAAGCTTGGGTAAGAGTGCCGTTTGTTTATCTGGAGAGAATTGTCCTTGGAGATAAATATGTAATTAGCATTGCACCTCGACTTTTCAAACCTGTAGAACTTACGCAAAAGTACACGCTGTAGGGCAATTCATGAATTGCCCCTACGTGAAAATAAGGGTTTCGGCTATTGTTTGCGTAAGTCCTAACCTGTAATGGCATTTTTCGATATGATTAAAGAACAATTTTTTGCGACGATAGTTGGTTCAAGTCGGGAAACCCGCCCAACTCACTACCTCGCCTTTGCGTGAGGCTAATTTATACTTTCAATCAGCAATGCCCGAAAAATAAGTTAACTCTCTTGCGGTTCTATTATGGAAATTTGCAAAAATTCTTGTACCCGTTGTAGGTAAGTTGGCGCATCTTCCAACATCGGGAAATGAGCTGTGTTAGGAATCATTACAAATTCCACTTTGTCACTCAGTGCGGCTGCTTGACGCCCCATCTCGGCTGGAATAATCTTGTCATACTCTCCCGCCACAAGCAGAGTCGGTACTGTCAGCTTGGCAAACTCTTGCGGCATCACTTCAGATTGAGCCTTACTGACTGAAGTAAAAATTGTTCCTAAAGCCGCATCATAATCTGCTTCGAGAAAATCTTCCAAAAAAGCTTGCCGCTCAGAATATGGTATTGAACTATACAGAAATCTGGCCATAAACATCCGGTCAACAAATGGAATTTTGCTTAACCACTTGGGACGGAATTTAACTACATAGCCACCAAATTTATGAAAGGCACTAAAGGATTTTTCGTCGTACTCAAAAACGCCGCTACAAGTTAAAATTCCTCGTTCTACTCGTTCGGGATGGCGGTTAAAAAATAAAGTAGCAACAGACGCGCCCATTGAATGAGCATTGATATAGACACGCTGAAGATGCAACCCATCTAACAAAGCTGCCAAATCATCAGCGTATTCCTCTAATTCATAGGTTAAGTCTTTGATTGCCTGTGATTCTTCTTTGAGGGACTCAGATTCGGCAACAGCTTCACTTGCTTCGGCTATGGTTGGCTTCCCACCAGAACGGCCAAATCCCCGCATATCGTAGAGTAAACAATCAAATTGCTCCGATAAAGCATTCGCGGTATTTTGCCAATACCTAGCCGAACCAGCCCAACCGTGAATGAAAATCATCACTGGTTTTACCAAAGAACCAGATGGTTGTTTCACCCATTCGTAGTAATGATCAACGCCACGAACATTAATATAAGGCATTAGTCATTTGTCCTTTGTCAGTTGTTATTAGTCATTTGTCCTTGGTACATAGTTATTATTCCTTAATTTTTGCCCAATGACTAATGACTAATGACTAATGACTAATGACTAATGACTATTAAGCCGATTCCGGCTTCGGTAGTGAAGATGGATGTATTATCAGTTCGGCAGTTGATCTCTTCTCAACCATCTCCCGTGTTACTGTACAACGTGTCACATCCTTCCGGGACGGTAACTCGTACATTACATCCAGCATCAGTTCTTCGACAATGCCTCGTAGTGCTCTAGCACCAGTTTTACGCCGATAGGCTTCTTGAGCGATCGCTCGTAAAGCTTCTGGTTTAAAATCTAACTGGACATTATCCATCTTCAGCAGTTTTTGGTACTGTTTCACTAAGGCGCTGCGTGGTTGGGTGAGAATCGCCATCAACGCTTCTTCATCTAGCGGATCTACTACTGCTACCATTGGCACGCGCCCAATAAATTCGGGAATCATGCCAAATTTTACTAGATCATCTGGTGCTAGATGCCGAAGAGTATCGGCTGCCCGTTTTTCCTTCGTTTGCCCTTCTCCCGGTTGTACAAAGCCTATTGCTTTTTTGCCAACTCTCTGATCCACAACTTTTTCTAAGCCTACGAAAGCACCACCACAGACGAACAAGATATTACTTGTATCAATTTGGATACAATCTTGATAGGGATGCTTACGCCCTCCTTGGGGTGGTACATTGGCGATCGTTCCCTCTAACATTTTCAGCAAAGCTTGCTGAACGCCTTCGCCAGAAACATCGCGGGTAATTGACGGATTCTCACTCTTACGAGCAATTTTGTCAATTTCATCAATATAGATAATTCCTCGCTGCGCTTCCTCTATATCTAAATCTGCCACCTGTAACAGTCGCAGCAAGATATTTTCCACATCTTCTCCCACATACCCCGCTTCTGTCAGCGTCGTAGCATCAGCGACGGCAAAGGGTACATCCAGAATTTTCGCTAGGGTTTGCGCTAAGAGAGTTTTGCCGCAACCTGTCGGGCCAATTAACAAAATGTTAGACTTTTGCAGTTCTACAGCATCATCTGCCCCACCTTTACCACTGGCTTTAGACTGAATCACTGCCAACCGTTTGTAGTGATTGTAAACGGCTACTGACAGGACTTTCTTGGCTTCGTCTTGACCAATAACGTGTTCGTCTAGATACTTTTTAATCTCTCTTGGCTTGGGTATTTGATTAAACGAAATACTAGAAGATTGGGTACGTCGTTTTTGAGGTGGTTCTGCTCTTGGTGCCGGCTGTGCTGCCGCACCATTGGTATCGAGTAACTCCTCGTCTAGTATTTCATTACACAAGTCAACGCATTCATCGCAGATGTAGACTCCCGGCCCCGCGATTAATTTACGCACCTGCTCTTGAGACTTGCCACAAAATGAACATTTTAAATGGGAGTCGTACTTAGACATACCAGCCTCTTATTTCAGAATGGTGACGTTTTCCCCTGCTACGGGAAGATTTTGCCTGGAAATGACCTGATCAATCAAACCGTAGTTTTTTGCTTCTTCTGCCGACATAAAAAAGTCACGCTCAGTATCCGCTTCAAGTCTTTCTAAGGGTTGACCAGTATGGTGAGCCATTAACTGATTCAACTTAGCTTTAACGTAAAGAATTTCTCTGGCTTGAATTTCAATGTCAATAGCTTGACCTTGAGCGCCACCAAGTGGTTGGTGAATCATAATCCGGGAGTCGGGCAGAGACATTCGCTTACCGGCAGCCCCTGCTGTCAACAAAAATGCTCCCATGCTCGCGGCTAATCCAAAACAGATTGTAACAACATCAGGGCGAATTTGCTGCATTGTATCATAGATTGCCATGCCTGCGTAGACCGAGCCGCCAGGAGAATTAACATACAGTTGGATGTCTTTTTCTGAGTCTTCGGCGTCTAGGAATAACAACTGAGCCACAATTGAGTTGGCTACAGTATCATCTATTGGCGTTCCCAAAAAGATAATCCGCTCTCGCAGCAGGCGGGAGTAGATGTCGAAAGCCCTTTCTCCCATGCCAGATTGTTCCACCACCATCGGCACGATGTTGCTAGGGCTGCTCAACTGGGAGTTAATGTTTATTCGACTTTGGTTGCTGATGGGGTTATTTCCCGACTGCGATACAAGCATACAAGCTTTCTTTGACGATAATTTAGGACAAATGTTTCAGCAGCAGATGCTGCCTTTTCGACGAATAGGATTTTTATAGCTACGTGTTAACCATTATGCCTCATATAATTTCCTCTCGTGTAACACAGTATCAAGCTCAGGGGATAATATGTGTCACAATTTGCTAAAAATTGATTAATTATTCTGCTTTCATCCCTGAGTTTTCAGGAGTTAAGAGTTATGGGGCATTGGGCATTGGACAATAATTAATAATTCTTTTCCCTTGCTCCCTGCTCCCTCATCTCTTTTAACTTACCCATTTCACCAGTACTTTAACTCAGAACTGGTGAACTCATGGCTGTGGGATTTTTAATTATCCTTCTGTGACTTCTGTTGAAGCTTCGCTGACTTCTTCCTCTATCTGAGGTGCATCAGCATCTGATTCTGCGTCTTCTGTTTCCTCCGCAGGACTCAATGAGCCTTCGGGTACAAGTTCAACTGAGGAATGTTCTAATAGCCAATCGACGGTTTTTTCGGTTAATAGTTCATTTTCCACAATTGAGCGCAGTCTATCTTCATCAACGTCTTGCTCATCTGGGTACTGTTCTAAAAGTTCTGTGACTCTGGCTGCGATTTCTTCTGGCGTTACCTCGATAGATTCGCGTTTACCAACTTCTCGCAACGACAAGGAACGTTTGATGCGTTCAATAGCCTCAGTACGCGATCGCTCCCGCAATTGCGGAATAATATCTTGAGTAAACAACTTTCTTACATCTAATCCTTGCTGAGACAGGCGCATTGCTGTTTGCGTTAGCATTGCATCCACTTCTTGCTCAATCAAGGTTGCTGGTAAGTCAACTTCTATGTGCTTGAGCAGTTCCGTTAACAACGCTTCCTGTTTATTTGCTTTTGTTTTGTCATCCGCCTCTTTTTGATATCGCTCTACCAAAGAAGCGCGTAACTCCTCTAAGGTTTCAAAATCGCTGATTTCTTGGGCGAAATCGTCATTTACTTCTGGTAGTTCCTTTTCCTTCAATTCTTTGAGCGTCACTGTGAAAGTTGCCGCTTTTCCAGCTAATTCTTCATTAGCATAAGGATCTGGAAACTGTGCTGCAATTTCTTTAGTTTCTTCGGGATTCATCCCCACTATTCCAGAAATAAAGCCTGGAATAAACTTATCTTCCTGCAACTCAACTTGAAAATCAGTTGCTTCGGCTCCAGGAATCGGTTCTAGTTCAGCTGTTTCGTCTTCGCCCTCAACTCTGGCAAATGAACCTTTAAAATCGACTACGGCAATATCACCGATTTGGGCTGAACGTCCTTCTACAGGAATCAATGTCGCCAATTCTTGACGTTCCTTGTCGAGGGTAGCGTCCACTCGTTCTGGCTCGTACTTGACTTCTTCGGCTTTAGCTTGCAAATCAGTGTACTGAACTAGATTCACTTCTGGTTCTACATCGACAGCAGCCGAAATCGTCAGGGGTTTTCCAGGTTCATAATTCGTAATCAAATCCTCAAAGGAGGAGCGCAATTGCGGTTGACCTATTGCCGGGATAGCTTCTTGTTTAACTGCTTGCTCAATGCCGTCTTGAATTAGTTCTTCCAGTGCTGCTGCCTTGATACGAGTCGTACCCAGCCGTTGTAGCAATATCGGCCGAGGTACCTTGCCTTTACGAAACCCAGGAATATTGGCAGTACTCGCTAAGTTTTTAATGACCTGTTCGTAAGTTTGCTTGGTAATTTCTGGCGTAATCTCTATTTCCAGACCAATTTGGCTGGCGGGAAGTTTTTCCTGGGTAACTTTCATGCTTCGTCTCTAGTTTTCTGGTATTTTAATCTCCGAGTACACACAAGACGCAATAATTGTTCGCGTTTATGGCTTGATGTCTCTTAGGGAGGATGGGAGGTTGTCACAAGGCTTCATGACATCCAAGGATGGATGGTGTGTCCTGGCACAGAGATCCAGTTTACTGCCAATGGCCAAGGACTTGACAATTTACCGTCATAACAATTATTGACACTCCCAGGGCTAAGAGCGTCTGGGGTTTCTTGCCTAATATTTGTAATAAGTGCTGAATCATTGTGGATTAGGAAGAGTTTAATATTCCCTAGTCTATAATCTTCAGTTAGTCTGAATTTAGCCCTGAAAACTCAGGAATTAATTCTTCAGTGGGCTAACACCGTGATATCCTGGTTTTCAGCCAGTAGTTAGTACTTCAAAGTTATAGCATTGAGTCTAGCTATCTTGTGGTACAAAAGTAAATCTGCTGCCTAGCCGCATAGCTCTATTTGATGGTTTGCCGATTTTATAACATTTGCATCATAATACATTCATCATCCTGGCAACCCACTTTCCAGGCAAGACCTTTATTCACCTTGCAGAGCAAACGTCTAAGTGCAGATATTATCTATGTTTCCTTGCTAAATGACGGTTTGTTGTATAATACGATAATATAGTTTAGATAAATGAAAAAATGGGGTTGCGGTTGTTATAAAATGCAACATTAATCAATGTATTAAATAACCAAGCAAATAAATTTATTAAATCCATCTATAAAGATAGACTAAATTACAAAAAAATCTAAATCTATTCAAAATTTATTTCAGGACTGCGCTCACTGAGCACTATTTAAATATAAGCAAATTGTCAATTGTTCCAAGAAATTGTAGGAAAATCTCTTAAAGGAGGAAGCAAGTTTGTCGAAATCCTATCGTTTAGCTATTTTGGGAGCAACTGGTGCAGTTGGCACAGAGTTGCTGGAATTATTGGAAAGCCGTAATTTTCCGATTGCTGACTTAAAGTTATTGGCATCAGAGCGGAGTCTTGGGCGATCGCTACAGTTTAAAGGTGAAGATATACCAGTAGAGGCAGTGAGCGATCGCGCCTTTCAAAATGTAGATATAGTACTAGCTAGTGCAGGTGGTTCCACATCCAAAACTTGGGCAGCAATTGCCGTGGAAAATGGTGCTGTGGTAATTGACAACTCCAGTGCCTTTCGGATGAACCCGGAAGTACCCTTAGTAGTACCAGAGGTGAATCCACAAGCCGCAGCTAATCACCGAGGTATTATTGCAAACCCTAACTGCACAACAATTTTAATGGCTGTGGCAGTCTGGCCATTGCATAAAGTAAAACCAGTACAACGCATCGTAGCCTCAACCTACCAATCTGCTAGTGGTGCAGGGGCTAGGGCAATGGCAGAAGTAAAAACCCAAACAAGCGCTATACTACAAGGACAGCCGCCAGTTGCAGAGGTATTGCCTTACCCACTGGCATTTAATTTATTCCCGCATAACTCACCATTAAACGATTTGGGTTATTGTGAGGAAGAAATGAAAATGGTCAACGAAACCCGAAAAATATTTGGCACGCAGCAAATCAGAATCACTGCAACCTGTATACGGGTTCCCGTACTCCGCGCTCATTCAGAAGCCATTAATTTGGAATTTGAGACTCCCTTTAGTGCAGAGGAAGCCAGAAAAATTTTAAATTCCTCCCCTGGAGTAAAATTGGTAGAAGATTGGGAAACAAATCATTTTCCAATGCCAATTGAAGCAACTGGTAGAGATGAAGTTTTAGTGGGAAGAATTCGTCAGGATATTTCTCATCCCTGTGGCTTGGAATTATGGTTGTGCGGCGACCAAATCCGCAAAGGCGCAGCATTGAATGCAATACAAATCGCCGAGTTGCTAGTAGAACAAAATCTGCTCAAATCTGCTAAGGCTTATGTTTCAAGCTAATTATTAGTGAAATTAAAAAACTAATGAAAAAGACCAAATGTGCAAATCACTGTTGAAAGCAATTTGCAGATAGGTTATTACAATAGAAAACCACCAAGATACAAAAACATGGGTAATCAGGAGTGAAAAGAGGGTGGGAGATTTTGGCAATGTTTTAACCGCGATGATTACGCCGTTTAAAGCAGATGGTAGTGTAAATTATGATGTAGCAGCAGAACTGGCAGCGCATCTTGCTAACAACGGTACAGATACACTGGTGCTATGTGGCACGACAGGAGAATCCCCTACTTTGAGTTGGGATGAGGAATACCAATTGTTTGTCGAGGTATTACAGTCTGTGGCAGGCAAAGCCAAGGTGATTGCAGGTTGTGGTTCAAATTCTACCAAAGAAGCGATCGCAGCTACCCAAAAAGCGTCTAAAATAGGAGTACATGGTTCCTTACAAGTTGTTCCTTATTACAACAAGCCGCCCCAAGCGGGATTGAAAGCGCACTTTCAGGCCATAGCACAAGCCTGTCCCGACTTACCTTTGTTGTTATACAATGTCCCAGGTCGTACCGGACAAAACCTTCAGCCAGAAACAGTTGCCCGGTTAGCTGAGGTTAGCAATATTGTCGGAATTAAAGAATCAACTGGTAGTATAGATCAGGCAAGCGAAATTCGTCGCTTGACACCAAAAGAATTCGACATCTACTCTGGTGATGATTACATGACTTTGCCTTTGTTAGCGATCGGGGCAAAGGGTGTGGTAAGTGTGGCTTCTCATCTGGTAGGAAACCAACTACAGCAGATGATCCAAGCTTTTAGTACGGGAAAAATTGAAGTAGCCAGTGAGATTCATCTCCAACTCTTCCCGTTGTTTAAAGCTTTATTTCTCACTTCAAATCCCATTCCAGTGAAAAAAGCACTGAAACTTCAAGGTTGGGAGGTTGGTTCAACTCGTCCGCCTCTATGTGAAGCTGATTTAGAAGTAAGTCAAAAGTTAGAAGCGGTTCTGAAAGAACTTAGTTTAATCTAGCCAACATCTGGTTAAGCTTTGGTAAGCTACTGCTTTCTAAAGATACATATAAACAATGCTCATAATTGTTCATAAGTTGCAATTTAAAAATCTGTGCTAGGTCTGATAGACATACTATAAATTCTTCAGTGTACAGTCGCTTTTATTGAATAAAAAATTGAAATCTTCAATTAAAACTTGATTGCTTTGGGACTGAATTTAAGAGACAAATGATGTTGTCTTAAATACAAGTTCGTTAACTATCAACTTAATTAACCACAAGTAACAATCTAAGGAGAAAATGGCTAAAAACGAAGCTAACAATTCCGCCTTGAAAATTATTCCTTTGGGCGGTTTGCATGAAATTGGTAAAAATACCTGTGTTTTCGAGTATGACGATGAAATTATCCTGCTAGATGCAGGACTGGCTTTTCCCACAGGGGCGATGCATGGAGTAAATATTGTTCTGCCAGATACGACCTATCTGCGGGAAAATCGCCATAAAATTAAAGGGATGATCGTTACTCACGGTCATGAAGACCATATCGGCGGAATTGCTTTTCATCTCAAGCAATTTGATATCCCCGTGATTTATGGCCCCAGACTAGCAATGGCAATGCTAGAGGGTAAATTGGAAGAAGCAGGAGTCCGCGATCGCACAGAAATCAGAACAGTTCTACCACGCGATGTGGTGCGGATTGGCAAAAACTTTTTAGTGGAATATATCCGCAACACCCACTCCATCGCTGATAGTTTCACTGTTGCCATTCATACTCCTCTGGGTGTAGTCATTCACACAGGGGATTTTAAAATCGACCACACACCAGTAGATGGTGAAAAATTTGACTTGCAACGGTTAGCAGAACATGGTGAAAAAGGTGTTCTTTGTTTACTAAGTGATTCCACTAACGCCGAGACACCAGGATTTACACCTTCGGAACGCTCCGTTTATCCCAATCTTGAGAGAGTATTTAGTCAAGCCACTGGGCGATTATTTGTCACTACCTTTGCTTCCAGCGTCCATCGCATCAACATGATTTTGGATATCGCCAAGAAACAAAACCGTGTAGTGACGATTGTGGGGCGTTCCATGCTGAACTTGATTGCTCATGCCCGCAATTTAGGTTACATCAAATGTGAAGATAATCTGCTGCAACCATTGCACGCAGTCCGCAATCTGCCTGATGAAAGAGTACTGATTTTAACTACAGGTTCTCAGGGTGAAACGATGGCAGCAATGACCCGCATTGCTAACAAAGAACATCCTCACATCAAAATCCGCGAAGGAGATACAGTAGTATTCTCTGCTAACCCAATTCCCGGAAATACGATCGCAGTAGTCAACACCATTGATAAATTGATGATTCAAGGTGCAAAAGTGGTTTATGGGCGGGATAAAGGGATTCACGTCTCCGGTCACGGCTGTCAGGAAGAGCAAAAGCTGATGATTGCCTTAACTCGACCCAAGTTCTTTGTGCCATTTCACGGCGAACATCGGATGCTAGTGAAGCACGCCGAAACGGCTCAAAGTATGGGCATTCCCGCAGAAAACATGATCATTATTCAGAATGGTGATATTGTCGAACTGACTGAAGATGCCATTCGCGTTGCTGGTAAAGTGCCATCTGGTATTGAATTAGTGGATACAACGAGTTCGGGTATGGTAAGTGCCAAAGTGCTGCAAGAACGGCAACGCATGGCTTCAGAAGGCATTATCACGATCGCAGCTGCCATTGATTGGAATGGTAAACTGTTGGCAAAACCAGAAGTTCACCTACGGGGTGTAGTTACCAGTGTAGAGCGATCGCTAGTACAAACCTGGGTAAAACAACGCATTGAAGAAATCCTTACTGTCCGCTGGACAGAATTTGCTCCTGCAGAAGGCGAAGCAGCAGATATAGACTGGGGTGGATTGCAAGGTACTTTAGAACGAGAATTGCAACGTTCCATCCGCCGCGAATTACAATGTCAGCCATCTGTGACTTTGTTGATGCAGATTCCTGATGAGCCACCTGTAAAAGTTGCCGATGGTAGAAGACGGCGGACTCGGACTGCTGCTCAGGTAGCATCGTAGAGAAATTCAGGTAAAAATCTCACGCAGATGCGCTCAGACGTAGAGTTTTTCTAACGTCTGGGCGCTTTGTTCTGAGATTGAGATAGAACTTACGCACACTCTACAAATTCTCGGCGATCTTCTATAACGCGAATAATCCAGTTAATATCAATCATCATTGCTAATTCAAACTATTAAGTATTTATAAGTTCTATGATTTATTGCATTTTAGTAGCTAGTCATGATAAATTTAACGCTAATTAATTTCAATTAAATATCTTGATATCTCTCAACTAATGCTACTGAAACGTTTCTAAATTAACTGCTAGCAGTTTTGTAAGAATTTGAGCCATCTCCAGTCCTCTGCTATTTGTTGAGGTTTCCACGCTTTAACTTGCTAGCCATAATCTAAATCAAGTCTAGTAATCTCCATTTTCAATACTTCGATAGATGCCTAACTGCACTTTTAATTATGCAGTTAGGCACAGTTTAGAGCAGGGTAATGTTAAACTACATCTCAATTTATTGAGAAAAATTATTAACTTTTACTGACATTACCTCACAAAAAAGGCAAGCGCTAACTTGTCTAAATTCAAACATTAATTAATCTCATCTTCCAATATGCAAACTGATCTGATTTTATTCAACAGTGTTCTGTTGAGCAGTATTTTCGTGTCCACTGCTGCTGCTGCGCCTGCACAACCTACGAAAGAGGCACAGACTACACCGGAAAGTGAAATTCCCTACATTAGTGAAATACAATTACCGCAAACTAGCGCTCAGTTTTTATTCCAAGATACAAACGCCTCTTCAACATCGGTAGCACAAACGCCGACATCTCCAGCAGAAGAAAGTCAGGAACCTGATATTGAACTGGATGTGATCGGTACTCCACTGGTGAACTTTATCGAAGAACGTCAAAATTCACCGACAGGCGTAATTATCCTTGACCAAAAAGAAATCCAACGGTTTAATTACAGAACGATTGGCGAAGTGTTGCGTCGTCAACCAGGTGTGGTCTTAGGAGGGCCGCCGGGAGAAGATAAAGACGTGCGACTTTTGGGTTTACCAAAAGAATATACGCAAATTTTGATTAACGGTCAGCGCTTTCCTGACGGTGGCGAAAGCCGGGAATTTAAAGTAGACCGCATTCCTGTAAGTTTAGTTGAGCGGATCGAAATTATCAGCAATCCTAGCGCCATACAAAATTCTCAGGGTGTGGCGGGTACTGTAAATATCATCCTCAAAAAAGCACCCGATGGTCGGATTGCTGACCTCACCGTTACTGGTACAACGTTAGAGACTGTAGGCCCCTTCGGTGGTGTCAGCTTTGTTTATGGTGATAAACAAGGTGACTTTAGTTACTTACTCAGTGGGGGAGTTCAACAACGGGAAGCACCCAAAGATAAATTTAAGCAATCTTTGGATTTGCAAAACCGCCCTACCTAAGAAGAAAGAGAAAATGAAAGCAAAAGTCTTTTTGATATTAGCCTAGCACCGCGCTTTGTTTGGCAGGTGTCTGCCAAAGATACCCTCAGTTTTGACCCCTTCTTTTTGCAAACCAACGAAGAAAAAGACGCAATCCGCAACGTCAATAACCAGAAGTTCTTTTCTCCCAGTGGTAGACTTCAGGAGCTACAACAGCAAACTATCAATCTTGATGAAGATAAAACAATTACTGGTTGGCGTTTAGGCGGTAGCTGGGAGCATAAATTGAGTTCTACTGCTGACATAACACTGGGGTTGTTATTCCAGCAGACAGATGAAAACAAGGACAAGATAGAGCGAACAGACAGCACCACTACTACTTTTCGGAATGCTGCTGGTAGTCCCATAGATACCGCAAGACCTGTAAGAAATACCGACATCATCAAGCGCGAGGACGAAACAAAAACTGACCAAGAGTTGTTGATAACCTTGGGCTTTAACTTCCGCCCTTGGGAAAACCACAAATTCACAATTGGGTATTTACAAATAGCTTCTCCCTTGACTCCTCTTCAAGAAACACTAACACAATTGTGCTTCTTATTGGCTTTGGGCGTACCTTTAGGAATAGTTGCGATTAGTCTTACAGGCTGGTTTTTAGGTGGTCTTGCCATGCAACCTATCTATGAATCCTATGAACGGCTGCATCGTTTTACTGCTTACGCTTCCCATGAACTCAGAACCCCATTAGCTAAGATATTAAGTCATAGCCAATTGGGGTTAATGTCTTTAGTAGAAACAGAATCAGAAACTCGTTCTCGCTTGCAGATAATCATTAAAACCACTAAAGGTATTAGTAATCTTGTCAGCGATCTATTATTTCTAGCGCGTCATGAAGGAGAATTAAATCGCCAGTTTTTCAAACAAACCGACCTTGTAGAACTACTACAAACCCTAGCCGAAGAACAAACTGTTTACTGTGAAGACAAAGAATTAATCTTCAAGACAGATTTCCCATCAGAATTTGTAAAAATATCAATAGAGCCTGATTTGTTACGTCAGGCTGTACTAAATTACTGAGTAACGCGATAAAATATACGGCTCCTGGTGGTACTGTTGAGCTAAGACTAATAAAGCTATCACATACTTTCAATATTCAAGTAGAAGATAACGGTACAGGAATTCCAGCCCAGGATTTACCCTATATTTTTGAGCAATTCTATCGCAGTGAAGCTCATAGAACACATACTGGTTTTGGCTTAGGATTAGCGATCGCACAATAAATTGTCCAAGCCCATAAAGGTAAAATTACTGTCAATAGTATCTTTGGCAAAGGGTCTTGCTTTCAAATAGAACTACCTTACGACAAAATCGGCAGTTAATTAGCCCCAAATACCAAAAATTTGTAAAATAGCTAATATATATGACTAATACTACCTCATGCGTCGAGATTCAATCTTTTACAAACTTTTCCAACAATATCCTACTCTGTTATTTCAAGTACTAGCAACACCCCCAACCAATGCAGATGCTTATCGGTTTGATTCGGTAGCTGTCAAAGAACCTAAATTTGAAATTGATGGGGTGTTTCTTCCGCCAGAAAACGCAGGGAAAGGGGTTGTATATTTCTGTGAGGTACAGTTCCAAAAAGATGAACAGCTTTACGAAAGAGCATTTGCCGAATCGTCACTATATTTCTACCGCAACCGTGGTAGATTTAGCGACTGGCAAACAGTAATAATTTATCCATCCCGTAGTATAGAACAAATTGATATTCATCCTCATCGCTCATTACTTAATGGTGAACAAGTCCATCGAGTATATTTGGATGAATTGGGGGATGTTCGTCAATTACCTATATGGGTAGCATTGATGGTACTTACTACTGTAGAGGAAAGCCAAGCACCAGAAGAAGCTAGGTATTTGTTAACCAGAACTCGTGAAGAAGTAAGTGAACAATCGAGTCGCGCCATAATAGAAATGATTACCACAATTATGGTGTATAGGTTTGAACAATTAAGCAGAACAGAGGTTGAATCTATGTTGGGAATAACACTCAAGGAAACGAGAGTTTATCGAGAAATCAAGGAAGAAGGACGCGAGGAAGGCCGTGAGGAAGCAACAGTTAATCTCGTTATCAGACTGCTAAGTAAGCGCTTTGGAGAAATATCTGGGGAAATACGCTCCTCTATTGCTAGTTTACCTTTGCCTGTTCTGGAAGATTTGAGCGAAGCATTGTTAGATTTTACCAGTTTGGCTGATTTACAGGCTTGGTTACAAGGGCGTTGAGGTGAAGTAGGGAGACAAAAATCCCAATTCTCTTGTTATTTTTCTGTTATATTTTTCTGTCAAACTCTTCGTATTCACCATACTGATCCAAAAGACGCTATGTTACGGAGAGTCTTTCTAGCTAGTGCTGTAACTGCGATCGCCGGACTAAGCATGGCAGTTGTAATTGGTATGCTGCTATTTAAATGGAGCATCCGCATTAATTTGAGCCAATTTTTCCAAATAATGGGCGTATTTCTGCTGCTGATTGTCTCTGGATTGGTGATTTCTGTCCTCCGTCATTTGGATGCTGGGGCGATCGCTTGGAGTCAAATCAACTCCTCAGTTGCAGATATTTGTGGGCTAAGTAATACCTCTTGTATTTTGGGGCCCCAGGTTTGGGATCTTTCAGGGATTTTACCAGATCGGCAGTTTCCCGGCATTTTGTTAAAAACTATATTTGGCTACACTCAAAAGCTGTATCTACTTCAGGCCTTTGGATATTTGCTCTTTTGGGCGATCGTCGGTAGCCTCTACTTCCCCCGGATTTCTCACAAGACTTTAGAAAAGAGGGGTCAAAAACTGCCAAAATGTATATTGCACAAGCATCCCAGCAGTTGAAAGTATGACCCCAAATAAAAATCATTGTATACCAGAACAGTTCGTATTTGGGCAAGTAAA
>JBBSOX010000120.1:0-20303 GCA_038259325.1 Chroococcales cyanobacterium
CTTGGCTTTGAAGTAAGCCGTCGTTCAGTGATCAACGATAGAGCCTGTTCAGCAAAACCGTTTTCTGCCAGAAAATGGGAAAATCCAGCTAGTTGCAATGCTTCTGCTTCCAGAAGTAGATATCAAATGGGTTCTATATGATGTTAAAAATAATAATTTCCCTACAATATTACATAATCTTTATCTAATCTTCTCACAATCCATAGAGAATCACATTACTGTAGCGTGGTATTTTGCATATAGTTACAATGCATTATTAGTACGTTAATACTACCTAAAGTATGGCTGAGTCTTTTTGAGTCAGCCTCAACTTTATGGTTTTTATACGTATCGCGAGGTCTTATGATACGCTCAAATACCGCATTAGCAATATTAATCGTGCTAATTTCGATGCTTTTTTGGATTTATTTAAGGTATAAAACCAGAATAGTATCAAGATATTTACGCCCTCTGGCAATTTTCGTGATAGTTTCTCTGGTGATCGCTGGTGGAGGTATCGTATCCGCGCAAATAGCACCGAACCCAGCTCCCTTAAATAACATAACCAGTTTACCACCAGTTACGCCTGGAGACCCTACTCCGGGGAAGCCACCACTCCTGACAGCAGTGGCTCAACCAAGTAATCTCGGAGACTTTGTTGACGACCAAAAAGCCCTACTGAAGTTAGGAAAAGCCCTATTCTGGGATATGCAGCTTGGTAGTGATGGCATTCAGTCCTGTGCTACTTGTCACTTTCATGCAGGAGCTGATAACAGATCAAAAAATCAAATCAGTCCTGGTGTTTTGGCATCACTGAAAGATAGAACTTTCCAAGTAGGTGGTGGTGCAAACTATCAACTCACTGCGGCAGATTTTCCATTTCACAAACTAGCAGATCCTAACGATCGAACCAGTAGAGTTATTTCTGACACTAACGATGTCGCCTCATCCCAAGGTGTGTTTAATAGTGTTCTTAATAAAATTGTTCCAGGTCAAGCAGTTGATTCGACTACATCTAAGCCAGATCCAGACGGCTTTCAAGTCAATGGAATTAATGTGCGTCGAGTTGCGCCGCGTAATACCCCAACGGTAATTAATGCAATCTTCAACAAACTCCAGTTTTGGGATGGTCGCGCCAAAGAAACCTTCAATGGGGTGAATCCAAAAGGAGCAGCAGACCTTAGCGCGAAAGTTTACAAAGCTACAAAACCAAAGCAACTAACTGCTGTTTCGGTTTCGCTCAACAATTCCTCTCTAGCTTCCCTAGTAACCGGACCACTATTGAGTCCATTTGAGACATCTGCTGATGGTCGTACCTTACCTCAAGTCGGCGCTAAGTTTCTGCGAAAAAAAGGTCAGAAGATCAAAAGCCTCAGACCCTTAGGTAAACAACTTGTACATAAGCAAGACAGTGTTTTAGGATCTGACAGTCGATTCCCTCGGCCCGGTCTGAAAATCGCATCCTATGATCAGCTGATTCGGAAAGCTTTTAAGAAGGAATGGTGGAAGTCAAAGTCAATCATTCAAGTTGACAGTAATGGAACACCAACAATCCTTCCCAAAAATGATGATGGTAATGAGAGTGAGGAAGGACAGACTTTACCTGCAAATCAGTTTTCGCTTAGGGATTGGAACTTCTCCTTATTCTCAGGGTTAGCAGTGCAAAAGTATATGTCTACTCTTGTATCTGACAAGACACCTTTTGATAAATTCCAAGCGGGAAATATCAATGCTCTCACCGCTCAGGAAAAAAGCGGTCTGGCTGTCTTTGTCAATAATGGAGCTAATGGTGGCGGTAGTTGTAACGTCTGCCATGCAATTCCAGAATTCACCACCGCTTCGGTGAGAAGAACCGCAGGAGTAGCTTCAACTGATTCAACTGATCCGCTCATTAGTCCAACAAACGGCTTCTTTCCTAACTTCGGTGTCAGACCTGCCTCAGATGACCCAGGAGCCGGAAGCACTAGCAGATCACTGTTCAAAGCACCTGCCCTCCGTAACATCGGCTTGACAGCTCCATATATGCATAACGGTGGGATGGCAACCCTGGAGCAAGTAGTAGACTTTTACAATCGTGGTCGAGGTGACGACGGTGGCCCTGGTGTACCACCGTTGAACTTAACCGATGCTAAAAAAGCTGATTTGGTCGCTTTCTTAAAAAACGGACTTACCGATCGGCGAGTCCTCCTTGAACAAGCACCCTTTGACCATCCGCAATTGTTCATCCCCAATGGACATCCCGGCAATCAAAGTTCAGTAACTTCCAGTGGGAATACTAATGGAACTCCTATTGCTACAGATCAGCTAGTGGAAATACCCGCGGTTGGTCGTAATGGTGTCACTACTCCTAAGCCAAATTTCTTAGAGTAAGACTCTAGACTTGAAATGTAATCGTTCAGAGGAGTAACGATAGAATGAGGTTTACAAAAGATTTAATTGAATTATTTAGCCTGATTTCCTCAAATTTATGGGCTTAATAGTGCCTCAAACCTCAAACCTTGTTAACTTCGTATACTTCCTGAACGGTTCCAGCAGATAGCATCAAGATTACCTGAAGTCATAAATATCACAGTCAATCAACTTACCTTAGACTTACAGCACATTTCAGGTAAATGAAGTACATATATAAAACCCAAAACCTTGTAGAGACGTAGCACTGCTACGTCTCTACGTGTATTCGATTAGAGCGCAATCTGCTGTAATACAGAGCTAGCGATCGCACATTTGTTAAAAACAGTCTCAAGGGTGCGATCGCAACTTGCAACCTCAAGAAAAAGTGCGATCATAGCATATCCATATAGAATAGACCTCCTACCTCGTCAACAACTTCCGCCGCAGATTATCTAATGCTGCATTCGCACTCACATGACGAATTAGAGCGCGTCCTCGCACTGTACCAAACTGATACTCAAAACTTGTCACTTCATCCTTTGGCCCAGCTAAACCAACGTAAACTAAACCCACCGGCTTTGTATCTGTCCCTCCAGTTGGGCCAGCAATACCAGTAATACTCAATCCCCAAGTTGTTGCAAGGCGGGTTTTGACTCCAATTGCCATTTGCTCTGCAACAGTAGCACTTACCGCCCCAAATTTATCTAAATCTTCCTGGTTAACCCCCAGTAGCCCAACTTTCACCGAATTGTCATAAGAAATTACTCCACCCCAAAAGTAATCAGAACTCCCAGAAATCTCAGTCAACATTTGCCCTAAACCGCCACCAGTGCAAGATTCTGCCACCGAAAGCGTTTCTTTTGATGCCCGCAATAACTGACCAACAACCGAAGCGAGAGTATCATTATTAACGCCGTAAAAATCTAGTCCGGCAATTTCTTTAAGTTGTTTTTCAATGGGCGCAATTAACGTTTCTGCGGCTGCTTCTGAAGTGGCTTTAGCACAGACTCGCAATCGTACTTCCCCCTTACCTGCATAAGGGGCTACTGTCGGATTTGGCAACTTCAAATAGGAAGAAACTTTTTCCGCTAAAGCAGATTCACCAATACCCCAAAATTTTAAACTCCGACTGTAAATAATTTCTTTACCCCAACCTTGACCTTTGAGAAATGGCACGGCTGTTTCTTCCCACATCAGATGCATTTCACTGGGAACACCGGGAAAGGTAAAAATCGTAATTTCAGGGCGAGGTTGCCAAATAATACCGGGTGCTGTTCCAGTGGGGTTGGGGAGGATTTCTGCACCTTGGGGAATCAAAGCTTGCTTGCGGTTACTTGGTGACATAACCCGACCACGTTGCGCGAATTTTTGGGTTATGTCTTCGATAATTTTTGGGTGTTCTACCAACGGGACTTTAAAAAAATCAGCGAGCGTTTCGCAGGTGAGGTCATCTGGTGTCGGGCCGAGTCCACCAGTGAAAATGAGAATTTGCGCTCTGGAAATAGCAATTTCTATAACTTGCTTCAAGCGTTCTGGATTATCCCCAACCACTGTTTGATAGTAGTGGGGAATTCCGAGTTGCGCTAATTGTTGCGCCAAAAATTGAGCATTGCCGTTGAGGATATCTCCTAGCAGCAGTTCAGTACCAACACAAATAATTTCTGCACTCATTGGATTGGGGAAGGGGAGTAGGGAGTGGGGAGTGGGGAGTGGGGAGGCAGGGGGAGCAGAGGAGCAGGGGGAGATGAGGGAGCAAGAAAAATAACTAATTGCCAATGCCCAATGCCCAATGCCCCATGCCCAATGCCCCATGCCCCATGCCCAATTATGCTAGTGCTGGTACAGGAATTTCCAGGTGAGGATATAAGGGGAAGCGATCGCACAATGCTGCTACCCGTTGCCGACAATCTTGGGTTACTACGTCGGAATCTGGAGAAAGCAGGCGATCGCTAATAATATTTCCAATCTCGGTAAATTCTGCTACTCCTAAGCCCCGTGTGGTCATTGCTGGCGAACCTAATCTCAGCCCACTGGTAACAAATGGCGATTGCGGATCAAAGGGAATAGTATTTTTATTAGCAGTAATATTTACAGTACTGACTAGCTGATCTGCCTGCTTACCAGTTAGATTGACAGAACGTAAATCCACGAGAATTAAATGATTATCAGTGCCATTTGACACTAGTTTTAAACCCCGATTTTTTAGTTGTTCTGCCAAAGCACGAGCATTTTCAATCACTTGGGCAGAATAGGTTTTAAACTCAGGCTTTAGGGCTTCTCCAAAAGCTACTGCCTTAGCAGCAATAACGTGTTCCAATGGCCCGCCTTGAGTGCCAGGAAAAACAGATTTATCTAGCTTTTTACCTAGTTCTGCATCACCGGTCAAAATTAAACCACCTCTAGGGCCGCGTAGAGTTTTATGTGTAGTTGTTGTTACTACGTGACAATGAGGAATGGGATCAGGATGAAGACCACTAGCAACTAAACCAGCAATATGGGCAATATCGGCAAGTAAGTAAGCGCCGATTTCATCAGCAATGCTACGGAACTTTTCAAAGTCAATTATACGGGGATAAGCCGAATAACCACAAATCAGCAGCTTAGGACGCTCCTTCAGCGCCAGCTCCCGAATTTGGTTGTAGTCAAGTTGTTCTGTTTGTTCGTTAACGCCGTAGTGGCTAACTTGAAACCACTTACCTGAGACATTTACAGGTGAACCGTGGGTGAGATGTCCACCATGAGACAAATCCATCCCCATAATTTTGTCTCCTGGTTGCAGCAGGGACAGGAACACTGCAAAATTGGCTTGTGCGCCAGAATGAGGTTGCACATTCGCATGAGCAGCACCAAATATCTGTTTAGCCCTGTTAATCGCCAGTTGTTCGATTTTGTCGATATACTCACAACCGCCATAGTAGCGTTTACCAGGTAATCCCTCGGCATATTTATTTGTCAGTACCGAACCTTGAGCCGCCAGTACAGCAGCTGAGGTAAAGTTTTCGCTAGCAATCAACTCCAAGTGATCTCGTTGACGCTGTAGTTCGTCGTTGATTAACTCCGCGATCGCTGGATCGGTGGAGGTAAGAAAATCTGAGTTAGTTTTAGTCACTTTAATTATCCTTGTGGAAATTTGTACAACGGCTGATTTTGGTTGGGTGCAGCACCTAACAGTCCACTCTCAAGAGTTTATAGCCCAAAGTCTATAGTTTAATGATTTTTGACTGCTCTACAGAGGCGATTAATCGTCCCCGTACTATTAAGGTTTAGTTGTGCCAACTTATTTATTATTAGACGATTAATTATCATAACGTTGCTTGTTGAAGCTGCGCTAAATAAAGCTTGTGCGATGGCTCCTTTGTGCGACAAACACCTGAAACTTTCAGCAATTAACTGTGCGTAATCCAACGCTTGCAGAACATGACTGCGAAGTTCTACCCTGGAAAACTTAAGCAGTCGGTATTCTTGACAAATGAAAAATTTTTTGAAACTTACCTTTAACAGCGAACAAACAGCACTAGCTATTCGAGTTGCTCAACAAGCCGAATTACCAGATGCTCTTGAGCTAATAGGGCTTGGCGGTTCGCGTCCAGTTTTAGTAGTGGTGGGGGGTGCAAGTAACATCAGTGAAGCCGACTTGCTTCGCATCCAACGGTTGTTTACAGAAGTTTTAGCCCCCATCGCCGAAAGTTTGGGGGCTTATGTTGTAGATGGAGGTACGGATGCGGGAGTTATGCAATTGATGGGTGAAGCTCGTACCCAAATAGGTGCTAAGTTTGCTTTGATTGGTGTAACACCTGAAAAGAAAGTGGCTTTACCTAATCAACAAAAACCTGCTGCTGATTTGACACCCTTAGAGCCAAACCATACTCATTTTGTACTGGTTCCTGGCGATAATTGGGGCGACGGATCTATTTGGATATCTTGCGTTGCAACTGTGCTGGCCAATAATGCACCTTCGATCACTGTGCTTTTGAACGGTGGTGAGATTACCTTTGAGGATGCGTTTTCTAGCGTTAATAGTGGAAGGTTAGTTGTTGTAATTGCTGGTACTGGTAGAACCGCAGATATACTTGCAGATGCCTTGCGTGGACAAGCTACCGATGAACGAGCTAAAAAGTTAGCTAAATCTGGTACATTACAATACATCGACTTAATCGACATAGAGAAGGGAGTTAAAAATTTAGGCAAAACAGTTAAAGATTTGCTTTCTAATTAGGAGTAAATAATGGCAAAAAAAGATAGTTATCATGAATTTTTAAAGGAAGATTTTAACAAGTTATTTGAAGGAATGAACTTAGGTGATGTGCAAAAACATTTTTTGCGATCGCGCTGGTTAGACCAAGTACTTTGGATGGAAGGTAAGGCAAATTTCTCGCGCGATCGCCATTATTTATTACGGATAACAACTATTGTTGGTGGTGTAATTCTCCCAGCATTAGTAAGTCTAAACATCAACACTACTCTCCAAGTTAATAATAGAGCTAGGGATGTCATTATCTGGTCAACTTTTGGTTTGAGCCAAATAGTTGCTATTAGTGCTGCCATTGAAGAATTTTTTCATTATGGAGAACGTTGGCGACACTATCGCCGTACAGTCGAATCTTTGAAAAGCCAAGGGTGGCAATTCTCACAGTTGACAGGCCCTTATCGTAATTATACAAGCCATGAACAGGCGTTTAATGTTTTTGCAGGTAATGTAGAAGATATTATTCAACGAGATGTGGAAATATACTCCACTCAAGTTGTACAAGAAAAGAAAGAAGAAAAACAGGGTCAGGAAAACTCTATCCTGATGTTAAATACAAAGATAACTAATGTGGAAGATAAGAAAGACGAAGAATAAATCGGGTAAACAATATATGGCAAAAGTTAGGAGTTAAATTTGCTTTAGTGCTAATACCAATTCTTTATGAAAATGCACAGAATAAAACACTTGAAACTCCATGCCAAACAAAGTAATTATTTTATGCAGGCTCACATAGATTTGGTATAAGTCATGTCTCAATTTTCAATCAGCATGGAAACACAACGATTGGTGCTGCGTACATTTCAAGATAGTGACATCGCAGTATTTGGGATACATCTTACTCAGAAGTGGAAGCGATCGCGTTTATCGAAGTGAAATGATTGGAGACTGTGCCATAGAGCGGTTATAATAAATGGTATCAATATTTGGTTGCACTTATCGCTATGGAACGCGAAGCCCTAACAATTCGGTTTCCGGCTGATTTACTTGTCAAAGCTAAGAAGATTAAAGAGAGTAGTGAATCCTTGAATGATTTAGTGGTTGAGGCTTTGGAACGTGAGGTAAGCCGCCGCAGGGGATGGGCAGCTCATCAACGGATAATTGATCGCAGCGAAATCGTGAAAGCTAAAACGGGGATACAAACAGCCTCTACAGATTTGATTCGCAGCCTCAGAGAGGACGAAGGGCGACGTGACTAGAGTTTTGTGTTTAGATACCAGTGTTTGGATTCCTTATCTTGTACCAGAAGTTTATCAACCCCAGTCTAGAAAACTAGTAGCAGAAGCCTTAAGTCTGAGTATACGGTTAGTGGCTCCAGCTTTTGCTTGGGCAGAAGTAGGATCTGTGCTAAGAAAGAAAACCCGCATGGGAGTGATTACAACAGAGGAAGCGCAAGGTTTTTTTGAAGACTTCTGTGAACTGCCTATTGATTACATTGAAGAAGAGGTAATTAGGGCAATAACCTGGAAAATTGCCGATAAATACGGATTATCTACCCTTTATGATGCCGCCTTTCTTGCTTGTGCCGAGAGTGTGTCTGCGGAGTTTTGGACGGTTGATGCTGCATTGGTTAGACAACTCATGCCCCGACCTAATTATCTCCGAGAAATAGGAGAAATATAGCAGTATAAAGAAGTTTGACTTTTAATACCTATGACTGCGATGTGGGGAGAATTTCAGGGAACCATATAACTGTAGCTTTCACTCCTGCTTTCTCAGGTAATTCTTTTATGGCTCAAAGTTTATCTACAGAAATTCAACTCTCGACATCAAAGAAAGAAGCTTCTTTACAAACAAGTACTAATCACCTAAATATTAAATACCTCAAGCTTGTTAATCATACTGCTAGTGGAAGAAAATGCTGGTCTTACAAAGAATATTGTAAAGGTGATCGCTTCCCTTTACATTGGGCAATGAACGAAAGTAACAAGGAAGAATTGAGCGAGGAGGAAATTAATAAGATATTGACACGAAAAAAAAAGGATGCAAACAAACCAGATGAGGGCGATCGCATTCTCTTGTGCCAAAACCATTACAATCATGGTCATCGTGTAACTCATCTGGTGGAAACAGTAAGTTCCAGTGCTCAAAAGAGAGATGAGATGTGGATACGCGAAGTTCGGGTAGTTTGGGTTGCACAAGATCCTTGGGATAAATATGCGCCACAGACAAAAAATGTAATTGGCGATTTTTTATTCAAAGGTGGTAACTTAATCAGTGCTGATGCTCCCTCAATTGTTCTGAATTTAGATGCACTGCAATAATTGAGCTTATGGAAATAATGTGGTGCGTTACACTGCGTTAACGCACCCTACAAATAAATCAACTCTTAAACTTCAACATCCAAGGTACGCACCAAAAAAGCCCACTTGTCTGCGGCTTCTTCGATAATTTTAGCCGTGGGTTTACCTGCACCATGCCCTGCTTTAGTCTCAATTCTAATTAGGGTTGGCGCATCACCTGCGTGAGCTTCTTGTAAAGCGGCGGCAAATTTGAAACTATGAGCAGGGACAACGCGATCGTCATGATCGGCTGTGGTAATTAAGGTTGCTGGGTAAGCTGTATCGGGTTTGATGCTGTGGAGTGGCGAATAAGCATACAGCGCTGGAAACTCTTCGGAATTATCTGCTGAACCATATTCGGAAGTCCAAGCCCAACCGATGGTGAATTTGTGGAAGCGCAACATATCCATCACGCCGACGGCGGGTATTGCTGCACCAAACAAATCGGGACGTTGCGTCATACAAGCACCCACCAATAAACCGCCGTTACTACCACCTGCGATCGCTAGCTTATCTGTCTTAGTATACTTATTCGCAATCAGCCACTCAGCAGCGCCAATAAAGTCATCAAAGACATTCTGCTTTTTATCTTTCATTCCTGCTTGGTGCCATTCTTCGCCATATTCTCCACCGCCGCGTATATTTGGCATAGCATAGACACCACCCATCTCCATCCACACCAATAGACTCACAGAAAAACCAGGTGTCATTGAGGCATTAAAACCACCATAGGCATAGAGATAAGTAGGGTTATTTCCATCTAATTTAATGCCTTTTTTGTGGGTAATAAACATTGGGACTCTAGTACCATCTTTGCTGTGATAAAAGACTTGTTTAGTCTCGTAATCATCAGGATTAAAATCAACTTCTGGCTGGCGGAAAATGGTACTTTTACCAGTTATCATATCGTAGCGATAAATAGTTCCTGGTATGGTGAAACTGGTAAAAATATAAAAAGTTTCGGTATCATGACGCTTACCATCAAAACCACCTGCTGAACCGAGTCCAGGTAGTTCTACTTCTCGAACAAACGCGCCTTTGAGGTCAAAAATTTTAATTTGGCTGTGAGCATTTTTGAGGTAATCAGCAACAAATTGGTTATTGAGTATGCCTACACTTTCCAAGGTTTCTGCTGATTGGGGAATGATTTCTCGCCAATTTTCTGGCGCAGGGTTTTTGGTGTCAATTGCAATAACTCTTCCCCGTGGTGCATTTAAATCTGTGCGAAAATAAAACACGCTATCATCATTATCGATAAAGCTGTAATCTGCCTCAAATTGGTTTATTAGTTCTACAACTTCAGCATTAGGGTTAGTCAAATCTTTAGAGAAAACCAAATTTTTTGAGTCAGTACCTAGCCAAACTGAAATTATCAGATAGCGTCCATCTTCAGTAACACCGCCACTAAAACCCCATTCTTTTTGGTCAGGGCGATGGTAAATTAGTACATCTTCTGATTGGGGTTTACCTAGTTGATGATAGTAGAGCTTTTGATAATAGTTAACATCTTCTAATTGAGTTTTTTCATTCGGCTCATCGTAGCGGCTGTAGAAGAAACCTTGATTATCATGTGTCCACGATGCACCAGAAAATTTAATCCACTTCAGATGATCTTGTAAGTCTTCACCAGTCTCAACATCGCGGACTTTCCACTCTTGCCAATCAGAACCAGAGGCGGATAGACCGTATGCTAAAAGTTTACCATCCTCGCTAATAGACAATCCTGAAAGAGCAACAGTACCATCTTCTGAAAGTTTATTAGGGTCGAGTAAAACTTTGGGTTGTCCGTCGAGAGTTTTCAGAGTGTAGAGGACACTTTGGTTTTGCAGTCCATCGTTTTTAAAATAAAAGTAGCGTTCACCTTCTTTAAAAGGGATGCCGTATTTTTCATAATCCCAAAGTTTGGTGAGGCGCTGTTTAATTTTTTCCCTGGTAGGAATTTCATTCAAGTAGCCAAAAGTAATTTGATTTTGTGCCTCAATCCAAGTCCTTGTTTCTTCAGAGTCAGGATCTTCTAACCAACGGTAAGGATCTGCAACTAAAGTCCCGTGGTAGTTATCGACTTGATTGCTTTTGTGGCTGGATGGGTAGGTGAGGGCTTTTTTAGAAGAGGGCATAATCTCAGGTCAAAAGTGCTTCTTTACAAGTTAGCCGGTAAGTGTAAAGCTCAGTGGCTTTAGCCCTGAAATATAAGCAACTCGTGCGGTTTTAACCGCATTCAGAAAAGATAGACCCAAGACGTGGAGCATATAAGAACAGCCCCTTCCACACAAGGGAAGGGGAATAAGATTCAATGTCTCTTTGAGTGAGAAAATTAACAGCACGATTTAGTAGACTACTTCCCACCAACCGAAGGCTGGGCCGATAAAACGGATAGTTGCCCATCCTACAACCATAAGGCCAATGCCTATCCAGGCACCACGACTTGTCAAACTGACAAATTGTTCGGCTTGAGTTTTTGTGATGGGAAGCCAAGGCAAGATTCGAGTCTCTTGACCGTATGTTTCCCCTTGTGTGGTTTTACGACGCTTTGCTTCACCCATAATCAGCAACTCAAATTTTACTTAGGTTCTTAATTTATTTTGCCAGGAATCATGGCTACACAGAGGTAATGAATCGCATCACCTTCATAAGGTGATAATAAATAGTGCTTGCTTTTAGACGATCACACTTTGGTTGACAATGTAATTGCTATTGATACGTTCCTTTTAACCGCTAATCACCGCGATCGCATCAATCTCTACCAACACATCTTTAGGTAAGCGCGATACCTGCACACAAGCCCGCGCCGGGGCTGTATCTTCTGGGAAATATTTAGCATAAACGGCATTCACCGCCGCAAAATCATTCATATCAGTTAGAAATACAGTGGTTTTTACCACATCTTGGAAAGTAGCACCAGCTGCTGTGAGGATGGCTTCAAGATTAGCTAATACCTGCTCAGTTTGCTTTTTGACATCATCAGTGTAGACGACATCACCAAGGCGGGGATCGATGGCAATTTGTCCAGCCACGAATACAAATTGACCTGAAGCTGCGATCGCTTGATTATAAGGGCCGACTGGTGCGGGTGCGTTATCAGTATTAATTACTTTACGAGTCATAGATATTACTTTCTCTAACGATGTTTCCTGTTTACCGATTTCTGCTTCATCTGCGATCGGTTTATAAACTTCTCCATCTGGCATTATCGCACCAGTTAGGTCAGCATCTCGACCGCATTCGTATAATACTGTTACGACAGACTGCAAAATATCATTTATGAGTATTAAAGAACTACTGCTCCAAGAAATTGAATCATCCCCAGATATTCTACTAGCCCAAACACTAGATTTTTTGCGTTTCCTCAAGACAAAACCAACAACTGAGGAAATATCTCTTAACCTGTCAACAGAAAAAAATGATGATACTTCCAGTCATCAAACAAAACCGGAAATACAGGAAGCAGCACCAATTATTAGAGGCTCTAAAGCAGAAGATTTACTAAAATTTGCCGGAACCTGGCAAGGGGATGATTTTGAAGAGTGCTTACAGCTTGTTTACGAAACCCGTTCCTCGGCTGAATTTTAGTGATGTACCTCCTAGATACTAACCATTGTAGCCGAATCATTTTTGGAGAAAGCAACGTCATTCGTCGGTTACAAGAACATATCGGCTTAGGCGTTGCAACTAGCGTTATTGTGCAAGGTGAACTTCTTTACATGGTGCAAAAGTCTTTTCAACAAGAAGCAAATCTTCGCTTTGTCAGAACTTTTCTGCAAACCATTGACCTTTATCCCATTAGTGGAGGAGTTGCAGATGTTTACGGTAGGCTCAAAGGAGAAATTGTCGAAAATTTTGGCCCCAAAGACAAAGCAAAGCGGAGAAAATTTACAGTTCAAGATTTGGGTTTTAGTGATAACGACTTGTGGATAGCATCAACTGCTCTGCACTATAACCTCACCATCGTCTCAGGGGACAGCGATTTTCAAAGGATACAACAGATGCAAGCCTTAGCATTAGAATCTTGGCTTTGATATCTTCTCCTACCCCAACCTCGGACGTATCCCATAATGCCGATATCGCCAATAATCGCGCAAAATGCGATCGTGGTCAAAACATAAATTACCAGGCACTCGCCAATACTCAAAAATTCCTACACCCTTAGCATCATCTCCAGCCACAGGTTCTCCCGTCGCTGTCGCCAAAAACACAATACTAATCGTATGCTGACGCGGATCGCGATTGGGATCAGAATACACCAGTAATTGTTCAACCAACTCCACCTGCAAACCCGTCTCCTCCTCAGCTTCCCGCCGGGCCGCTACTTCCACAGCTTCCCCATAATCTACAAAACCACCAGGAATAGCCCAGCCTAAGGGTAGATTATGTCTTTCAATTAACACTATTGGCCGATGAGGTCGATCTACTAGTTCAATGATGATATCAACTGTCGGTGCAGGATTTCGGTAAGTCATAGTTAATTAGTCATTGGTCATTAGTCATTAGTCATTAGCCAAGGACAAATGACAAATGACAAATGACAAACAAAATGAGTTTACTTGATTTACCCGGCAAATACTGTTCCGTGATAAATTCGATGCGATTGGCTTTGCCATTGCCCCTGGGGCGATCGCGTAGCGTGTCCATCAGATAATTGCTCCCTCTCATAATTCAGGTTAAATATGCCTTTTCCTAGATCCAGTGGTATTTTGCTGCATCCTACCTCCTTTCCTAGCCGATTTGGCGTTGGAGATTTAGGCTTAGAAGCCTATCGCTTCATCGATTTTCTTAAACATACCCATCAACAATATTGGCAAGTTCTACCCTTGGGCCCCACTGGATACGGCAATTCCCCTTATATGTGCTACTCAGCAATGGCAGGAAATCCCCTGCTAGTTAGCCCAGAAAAACTGCGAGATGAGGGTTTGCTCACTGAAGAAGACTTTGCTAATTTACCAGGATTTCCGGTAGAAAAGGTAGACTTTGACCAGGTTGTGCCGATTAAGATTGGGTTACTTAAAAAAGCCTGTGAAAACTTTAAAGTGAATGCTACGGACATTCAAAAAAACGAGTTTGCAGGTTTTTGCGACAGTAAAGCCTATTGGCTAAATAATTACGCCTTATTTATGGCCCTGAAAGATGCCCACGAAAATGCAAGCTGGCATACATGGGAGCCAGAATTTGTCAAGCGCGAACCCGAAGCATTAGCTCAGGTACAGGATCGGCTCAATGAGGAGATTTTTTATTACAAGTTCGTCCAATTTGAGTTTTTCCGGCAGTGGTCAGAACTGAAAAGCTACGCCAACATGTGCGGTATTGACATTATCGGCGATATCCCCATTTACGTAGCTCATGATAGTGCCGACGTGTGGGCGCATCCCGACATCTTTTGCTTAGACGAAGAGACTGGAGTTGCTGCCCAAATGGCTGGAGTTCCACCAGATTACTTTAGCGCGACCGGTCAGTTGTGGGGCAACCCGGTTTATAACTGGGAAGAATTGCAAAAACAAGACTTTAAATGGTGGGTGCAGCGCTTTGAGGCAATGCTGGATTATGTAGATATTATTCGCATTGACCACTTCCGGGGCTTCGAGGCCTATTGGTCAGTACCCCAAGGCGAAGAAACTGCCATGAATGGTAAATGGGTGGAAGCCCCTGGAGACGCCTTTTTTGAAGTGATTAGGCAGAAGTTGGGCAAGCTACCTGTCTTAGCGGAAGATTTGGGGGTAATTACACCAGAAGTAGAAGCGCTGCGAGACAAGTATGAATTTCCAGGGATGAAGGTTTTACAGTTTGCCTTTGGTTCTGATCCCGGTAATCCATTCTTACCATTCAATTACCCGCGAAATGCTGTAGTTTATACCGGCACTCACGATAATGACACAACTGTAGGCTGGTTCAATTCAGCTAGCGACTACGAAAAGCATAACTTATGGCTTTATTTAGGTTGTATCAGTTCTGAAGGTATTCAATGGGATTTAATTCGCCTAGCTTTGAGTTCCATAGCCAACCAAGCAATTATTCCTTTGCAAGATGTCTTGGGATTAGGAAACGAAGCGCGGATGAATTTTCCCAGTGTTGCAGAGGGTAACTGGGGGTGGCGCTATGAATCAGCAGCGTTGACAGACGAATTGCGCGATCGCTTAAAAGTTCTTACCAGACTGAATGGACGCGCCCCGCAAGGGCAATAAGGCAGGGGGAGCAGGGGAGGCAGGGGACGCAGGGGGAGCAAAGAAGACAAGGCAGACAAGACAGACAAGCGAGAGAGAAGTAAATGCCTCCTTGTGCTCCTTGTCTCCTTGTCCCCCTCATCCTCCTCATCTTCCTTCTTATCTCAAAACTTAGGTTTTGCAGCAATCCTAACTTCTTCCTCTTTTCCTGGTTCTCCCATTTCCTTGGCTTTTTCTTGATTGACGCTCATCAACACACCACCAGCGTTATCAGTTTTCACTGTGAGTTGCTCTTGGGCTTTCCAAATCCGGTGAGTCCCCTCTGGCAGAATACCCTCAAACTCGGTTTTGCCATCGGCTACTACGCGAATCCAAGATGATGCTTTCAAAGTGACACCAATCTGTAAAGCCTGTCCCTGTTGGATAGCACTAAGGGTATTGCTAACTGGTTGAACCTCTACTGACTGTTTTAGTTGGGCTAGTTCTGGTTTAACAATGGACTTTTGTTTTGGGTATGGCTGATTTTGGCTATTACTTGCTTGTAGTACCGCGTTATTTAATAACTGAGATAAGCCATTTACAGAGCATACAATTAGAAATATGTAAAGAAAGTAAAGATGAATTGGACGTAGTTGACCAAGGGGTGAAGTATTCCCAATACCTTGAGGGTTTAGTTGTGCAGAACTAATTGGGAAAGTACCAGAAAATTCTACTCCATTCAAACCTAATGCATCGGCAAATTGCCTGATTAAACCCTGGATATAGACTGGTTCTGGCAGATCGTTGACATTACCTTCTTCGATCGCCTGCAACAATCGTTGGGGAATCTTGGTCAATACAACCACTTGCTCTAGAGATAGTCCTTGTTCTTGACGCAATGCCCAAAGTTGAGCGCCCAATTCTGCCAATTTTTCGGCTCGTTGTTGCTCTAATGAAAGTGATGGCTGGTGATTATTCTTCTTCTTTCTTAGCCATTTCATCTCTACTGACACTCCTTAACTCCACTGAATCTTTAATAGGTTGCGTTATCTGCTCTTGCAAAAAGTGAATCTCATGATCTTTGAGAAAACGATATTTACCCTCTTCCAAAAAAGGTTCTTTTGGAGTTTGTAATTGAATTGAACCGATAGCAGTCCGATGCAGCTTGATTACTGGGTATCCTAACTGTTGAGCTATCCGGCGAATTTGGCGATTTCTTCCCTCCTGCAAGACTATTTCTAAAAAGCTTTGCTCGGCACGATATTCTATTAGCTGTACCTTAGCGGGCCTGGTTTTTCTACCCTCCAACATCACACCTCGACGCCACATTTGCAGTACTGCTTCTGGAGGGTGTCCTTCTACCAAAACACGATATGTCTTGGAAATACTGTGGCGAGGATGGGTTAGTCCAAATGTCAAGTCTCCGTCATTGGTCAGGATTAATGCTCCTGTAGAGTCTGCATCTAAACGCCCAACTGGGTGAATACCTGAACCCTCCCGTAATTCTTTCGGTAGTAAATTCAGGACTGTTGGTCTGTGGTGAGGGTCGTAGCAAGTCGAAACCACGCCTCCTGGTTTGTGCAGCAATAAATATATTAAAGCCGGACGCTGCTTTTTAGATACAGACTTACCATCAATAGCGATCGCATCTTTTTGGGGATCAACTTTTTGACCTAAATGTGCCAATACCCCATTGATCCGCACCCGTGAGTGCCTAATCATTTCTTCGGCTTCACGACGTGAGGCGACACCCCATTGAGCGAGAACTTTTTGTAACCGTGCCTCCATGTGGAATTGCTTATTTCCTGTTAACAATTAAATGATATTTGCATTTTGTAGCGAGTAGGCATAAATGTTACATTTAAGACTTGTTTAATTTCTCTTCGGTTATTGAACAAATACTCATACACAGATTGGTTAGATGCCAGAGCAAAATTCCCAAACAACAAATGTAAATAAAACCCGCATAATTACACAGGTACTTACAACAGCCCTCAAGCTCTGGCTGAGAGCGCAAGTGAGCCAAATCTCTGAATTAGAAGTGGAAATGAAAGCGAGCGATCGCCAAATTATCTCTGGGCGCATTCCTTCGGTATCTATTTTTGCTACTCATGCAGTTTATCAAGGTCTCCTGATTACACAAATTAAATTAACAGCAGAAAATATTCGGATAAACATTGGCTCCGTACTCAAGGGAAAGCCCCTACGGCTGTTAGAAACAGTACCAGTGGTTGGCGATTTGATCATAGATGAGAAGGATCTTAATGCTTCTCTCTCATCTGACTTATTATCGACTGCTTTGAGCGATCTGCTGGTTAAGGTTTTACCAACGCATTACCCAAAGCCACAACCAATTAATTGGCAAGAAATTATCCTTGATAACAACCAAATTATACTGCGAGGTATGAGAGTAACCAATAGTGAAACATCTCCTTTGGAGATTTGTCTGAGCTTACAGTTACTCAGTGGGCATGAGTTGCAACTGGCAGATATAAAAATCAAGCCCGACCAGGGGAATATATTAGAGGACAATCATAAGTACAATCTGGATCTTGGCTCAGATGTCGATATCCAAGAACTAACGTTGATCCCCGGTAAGCTAGTATGTCGTGGGCGGATTAAGGTTAATCCTTGATGATGAGCGAAGAGGGGAGGCAGGGGGCAGGGAGTAGGGAGTAGGGGAGTAGGGAGAAGAGAAAAAAGGTTATTTTGAAAAAGCTTACGTAGATTTAAGGCAAGAGGTAATTAATCTTTGCCTATTACATTTAAATACTAAGAGCCAAATACCTGTGGCCAAGTTGTCACAACAAAAACTACAACTGCTGCGATCGCTAACAACCCTTGAATCAAATTTCCAACCAAAGAACCGACTACAATTCCTATACCCGCCTTAATCGCCAGCCCGATTTCACGACGGTAAATATACTCACCAATAATTGCTCCCAACAGCGGGCCTAGTAAAATTCCTAACAGTGGCCCCCCAAAAGGCAACGTTGGCAATAATCCAAAAAATCCCACCACCAAACCAACAATTGCGCCAATTTGCCCCCACTTGCTAGCTCCAGCTTGTTTTGCTCCTACATAGCTAGCTAAAAAATCTACTCCCACACTGAGAATTAAAACGAAAATTGTCACAATTAGGGGAATCTTGATAGCAGCAAAGGAACTACTAACGATTCCCCAAACGATAATTGCAATTAAAATTAAGCTGCTACCAGGAATCGCAGGAACTACAGCACCAATGATACCCACAAGCATTACAGCAAGTAATAGCCAATAAATAATTTGCATAGATAGAATTGTAAATTTCTAAATTTCTGAGTCAGTTAGTCATTACTAGGGCGCACAGCTAGCTGTGCGCCCCCCTTGCATATTGTATCTGGGCAAGATGGTGAAAAATGCCTAAATTTAAACCTGAACTAAATATGATTTACTGGTTCAATCACTCCCAGATAAAGCTCAAAACCCATGACGAGAAAAATTTTAACTGGACTGAGTTCAGCAGCCTACGAACACCCATTTGATCGCAAAGCCTTGGCTTCTTTGCAAAACATGCCCGGTGTCTCTCTGTTACTCAAAAAAATTAACGAATACGGCATCGATCGCTTACTCAGACTGCAAAGCCTTGGTAGTGAAATTAGAATTTCATCTCGTAATTTTCCCCAATTGCATGAAGCATTGGTAGAAACCTGCCAAATTCTTGATGTTGCTCCACTTCCTGAACTGTATCTGTTTCGAGGTACAGGTAACATTCAAACCTACATTGTTGGTGTAGAAAAACCCCTCGTAGGTATAAATTTAGATGCAATGGAGTGGCTTGGCGCAGATGAGTTGATTTACGTTTTTGGACACGAAATCGCTCGCATCAAGAGTCAGCACATGGTTTATCACCAAATGGCAATTGTTATGCCAAGTTTGAAAAATTTGTTGAACAGTACCACACTGGGGGTTGGTGGCTTGGTAGCTGGTGGAATGGAACTGGGTTTGTATAATTGGCGAATGATGGCTAGATTCACTGCCGATCGGGCTGCAATGCTTGCTTGTCAGGATATAGATGTAGCAACTACTACACTGATGAAACTCGCGGGTTTACCAGATGAGTATTTGACTACTGCTGTAATCGAAGATTTCCTTGTCCAAGCCCGTGAGTTTGCATCCAATAACTTTGACAGTGTTGATAAGTTCACCAAGTTATTAAGCTATACAGAACCCGGACTTTCCTGGGTAGTTATGCGGGCTGGGGAGTTATTGAAATGGGTTGATTCAGGAGAATATGAAAATGTAATTCAACAGAAAAATTTAAAGACACCGGAAGAAGTAGAAGAAAAAGAAGGAAATACACCGGAAGAAAAAGAAGGGTGGAATTTTTTGACTTCTTGGTGATTGAATTTTAGATTTTAAATTTTGGATTTTGAATTGCTGATTTGAATAAATTCTAAATTAGCGAATCACCTAAGAGCTAAGAGTAACGGCTAATTTATCAGCAATTCCCGCAATCCAGTTTTCATCTTGTTTGGTGTAACTGCGAGGAGCATTCGCGCCCAAAATTAGAGCGCCTTGTTTACCAATAGGTTGACAAATTACCCCTTGAGTATTTTCTGGTAAATAATCAAATTCAAGCCTACCCGGATATATTTTTAGCGCAACTAGATAAATCGGCTTTTGTTTTTCGAGTACCTGTTTTAAGATTACTCCTGGTACAACCTCAGATTTAGTACCCAAAATTCCGCGACGCAACAAAACTTTGCCTTGATAAAAAACCACCAGCGATCGCGTTACTGTATTAGTCAACAATAAATGAGATGCCCAGGCTAGCTCTGTTTTTACGGCTTCAGGTAAATCTGCTGCTATTACAAAACCTTCTTCTCCAATTAGTTCTACAGTATCAGGCGATCGCGGCTGAACTTGCTGCCAAATTAAACCCGTCAAAATTAACACCGCACTCAAAATTACACCCAGCACATCACCACGCGATTGGGACTGGGTTAATTCCGGTGTCAATAAACGGTTAATCAGCAAAAGTACAGCGCCTAGCCCACCCACGACAATGGGTAGACGCCGTAAGACTCGGTTAGGATCAGTCATTAGTCATTAGTCATTAGTCATTAGTCATTAGTCATTAGTCATTAGTCATTGGGCATTGGGCATTGGGCATTGGGCATTGGGCATTGGGCATTGGGCATTAGTCATTAGTCATTGGGCAAGAGGACTTGGGGAGAAGGAGAATTGGGGACAAGGGGAAAGACTTATTTCAAGTTCTCACCTCTTGTCCCC
>JBBSOX010000121.1:0-19947 GCA_038259325.1 Chroococcales cyanobacterium
CGTTGTAGAGCGGGCTATCAACCGACTTAAACAGTTTCGCCGCATTGCCACCCGATAGGAAAAATTAGGTGCAAATTATACAGCTATGATAACGCTCGCCTGCATTTTTTTGTGGTTGTAGTTTGAAAACACGCCCTAGGCCTACTCTGAAGTCATTATTGGTTATATAAAAGTTGTAATTACTGATATTGTTGGCTATTTTTACACACGAAATTGAGTTCAATTATAGGGTAATTATAGATAGTTACTCTACTAAGCCTTTAATCTATAAGCTATTTGCCACAGATGCTATAGACGTTGCTAGGTGATTTTTATTGCAATATTTATTACTACTTAAAACAAACGTAGTCCAAAACACTCATGACTACTGACGTTAAGATTTGCTAACGTAGTCTTAACATATTGAAAAATTTGCTGAGAAGGCTGAGAAAGTAGCAACCGACACTAATTTTTAGTGCTGTATCTTTCTCATCTGTAGATGTGCCGTTTTAGTGTGTTAAAAAGATATATTTTTGTTCAGAGGGGGTTATGGTTGTAAATTTGGCCCGAACTACTGCTTCCACAGAACTTTTGAAGCAAGTATTCCAAAACATTGATGCACAAAGTTGTCCAAGGTTGTTCAACTTTCATATGCACACTGTCTACTCGGATGGTAGATTGCAGCCAAGTGCATTGATGGAGCAAGCGATCGCTATTGGGCTAAAAGGGTTAGCCATCACCGATCATCATGGTATCATCGGCTATCAAGCATCACTTGCTTGGTTAGAAGACTGGAAGTGGAATAATCCTGGTGCAAGCGCTCCTTACCTTTGGAGTGGCGTGGAAATTAATGCCAACCTTTTGGATATAGAAGTTCACATCTTGGCTTACGCTTTTACACCAGAACACCCTAGCATGAAGCCTTATCTACAAAGAAGGCCGGCTACAGGGCAAGAATATCAAGCAAGTAACGTGATTGCTGCTATTCATGAAGCTGGGGGATTGGCAGTTCTGGCTCATCCGGCTCGTTACAAGCGATCGCTTTTTGACTTGATTCCAGTTGCGTCCCAACAGGGTATCGATGGCGTGGAAAGTTTCTACGCCTACAATAACCCTAACCCCTGGAAACCCAGCGTAGTGGAATCAGAACAAGTACAAAAGTTGGCTGATGAATACTTTCTTTTCAATACCTGTGGTACTGATACCCACGGTTTGAGCCTGCTACAACGCTTGTAAAGATGAATCAATTTTTTTGAATCTCCTGGTTCAATCTGCCAGGAGGTTATTCTATTTTGGATTTTCGATTATTCATCAAAGGACTATAGTCGATTCTTAGTAGGAATCACAATCATGGAGAAATAGGGTACTTCATCTGGATTAACTTCATCCAAGGGGAGGATGCGTTGCTGTGACGTTGATGCGCGCTCAATATATCTTGCCCGTGATGCTAGCCCTAATTTATGCAGGATATCTCGTACTTTAGTAAAATGACGGCCTAACTTCATAATTGCCGCTGCATCGGTCATCAGCAGATGTGTAGTTAATTCTTCTGCTGGTAATGGGGCAGGTAAGACTGTGAGGATATCAGTGTAATAGGTGAAAGGTACACCCAAGGCTACCGGACAAGCCATCAGTGAAGAAACTCCAGGGACAACTTCTGTTACGTACTGGTCGCATAATCGCGTGAATATGTACATGAACGAGCCATAGAAAAATGGATCTCCTTCACACAGTACTACAACATCTCGACCTGCTGCTAAATGATTGGCGATTGGTTCAACTTCCTTGTCATAAATAGACTTGGCCTTTTCTGGCTCCAAAGCGCGGGGGAGGTGAAATAGCACCTCAATTTGATTTCCAGGAAGATACTGCGCCACGATCGCTCTAGCAATACTTTCTTTATCTGTGGCTGATTGATAAGCTACCACGGGAGCCGCACGTAATAACCGCAGCGCTTTTAGAGTCAATAGTTCGGGATCGCCTGGGCCGACACCAATTCCATAAAGACGACCTTTATCCATATTCATTCTTCCTCCGTTGCCAGGGCGTTAACTGCTGCGGCTGCGATCGCACTTCCACCGCGCCGACCATGTAATGTTAAAAATGGTACATTCCTGCTGTCTGCTGCCAGTGCTGCTTTCGATTCGGCTGCACCGACAAACCCCACTGGAAAGCCTAAGATAATAGCAGGTTTCGGCACTCCTTCATCGAGCATTTCTAATAGCCGGAATAGTGCTGTGGGCGCATTACCGATTGCGATCACTGATCCTTCGAGGTGCGATCGCCATAATTCTAAAGCTGCCGCCGACCTTGTAGTACCCAAACGCTGGGCAATCTCTGGCACTTCTGGCTCGTTGAGGGTACAGATTACTTGATTATTTGCAGACAACCGCCGCCTGGTAACGCCATCGGCAACCATCCGGCAATCACATAGAATTGTAGCTCCTGCTGCTAGTGCGGCCCTTGCGGATTGCACTGCTGTTGGTGAATATCCCAAGTCAGTGACAATATCCGTCATTCCACAGGCATGAATGAGACGCACAGCAACTTTTGCTACATCTGGCGGCAGCACATCTAGATTCGCTTCTGACCGGATGATTGCAAAAGAATTGCGGTAAATTTCGTTGGCATCTCGGATGTAGTCGGGCATTCGATTTGGGATTTTAGATTTTGGACTTCGGCTTACTTCGACTTCGCTCAGTACAAGTCGCTCAGTCGAACGATTTTGGATTGACAAATAAAATCGAAAGGCTTAGATTGCCGACTTCTCTTGAAAGTTGAGAATCTTGTTATTTACAAATGGTTTAGGAATAATATTAAATAACTGCTGTAATTGGGCGATCGCATATCGATTAGCAAACTTCCCAAAGGACTCATCAGAATTTAGACGTTCAATTTTATATACATATAGCATCCGCTCTATTAATGCAGGTAGTTCGGCAAAAGTTACATATTGATATATTTCACGTCCGAATTTCTGCTTGCTGTCACCAACATAAACGTGATAGCCCTCCACACTTCCATTGTCACCCTCAATGCTGACACCGAGCAGAGTAATATCACTCTTGCTATGCTGGGCGCAGGATTTTTCGCAGCCAGTGAAGTGGATATTAACAGGGCAATCCAGAGTAACGCGAGTTTCAAGATACTTTGCCAATGCTAGCGCATGCTCCTTGGTATCCGTCGCAGAAGCGGCGCAACCTTTTTTTCCAGAACAGGCAACTAATGCACTCTTAATGTTGGTTGCTGAGGAATCTAATCCTAAGAAAGCAATTTCAGTTTGGACATCAGCAACCCATTGCTGAGGAATATCTGTTATCAGCAAATTTTGCCAGGGGGTTAACCGAAGAGTGCCGCTACCATATTTCGTTGCTAAATCTGCTAAACCCCGCATCTGGTTACTCTCCAATCGTCCAAGGGGCAAGACGACACCAATATAAAATAAGCCTTGCTGACGTTGGGGATGGATGCCAATATGCTGATACTTAGCATCTAACCTCTCCCCCAACCCCTCTCCTGCAAGGAGAGGGGAGAATTCCTCCCCCTTCCCGTGTCGGGAAGGGGGTTGGGGGATTAGGTCACTATACAAAAGAGGGAAAGTTAGACGCTGCTGAACTTCTTGAAGATAATTTTCACAACCCAAAGTATTCAATAACTCTAAAAGACGTAGCCGACGCTTACTTGTAGTCTTGCTATGAGCTAGATAGACATCCGCCAAAGCTGCCAAGACGGGCAAACATTTCTCTGGTGGTAACAAAATTCTCATATCACTGGGCGGTTGTCCCTTTGCGCCGACACTGAGATAGAGGCGGAAGTAAACATTACCGTCAACTAAGACAGCAGCAAATAGGATATCATTCAAGCGATCGCACACCTGAATTATCCCACCACCATCAAAGCAAACGCTAAATTTTGCCGACAGTCCCGAAAGCGCCGGATGTGCAGCAATATAATCATCCCAACCTTGGATAAAAGGGCGGGTGTCAATTAATTCTAGCGGGTCGATACCAGCAGTTGGGCTGGTCATAATATTACGGATGTGGTCTACAACAGGATTGCGAGAACCCAATTGCATATCCTGTAAGTACTTCAGAACCCCAGCATTTATCCCCGTGCGGATTTCGCGGACTTGGAGATTAGCTCGATTAGTCACATCTACATAGCCGCCACCGTGCTGTTCTGCTATATCTGCGATCGCACGGCACTGCTGACTACTAATAATTCCACCTGGTATTCTAATGCGAGATAATATACCATCGGCGGCGGGTGTAGCATAAAACAAGCCAGGACAAGTGGCAAATCCTGAAAGCAAACTTGGAACTCCTTCCCCGTGCAACGCAGGGAGTAGATGGTGAGTGTGTCTTCTCTGACATCTTGAGAGTTGGCATTCTGACTTGGGTGATCCCATCACAGCTGCGGCACAGTCCCGGAATTTCACCGGAGTTTCCCAACTCCAAGCTTTAATAATTTAGCACGAGAAGACAGTCAGAAAATTTAATGCTTCATATTTTTAACGGATTGCGGAAAGTCAATCAATCGCAAGGGCTTTGACTTTTTATATCCAGTGCTATATTTAAAAGCAATACCAATTCGTAATCCCCTGCGGGAAGCCGCACTTCATTCATCTACATATTTAAGAAAGTTATATTTGAATGGCTGCAAGAGATATTTTTCATAATATGGAAAAATTAGAACAATATCGAGCTTATATTCAACAATTACTGACAGCTTATGCTAGTCGAGGTTCGTCAAAGAGTGAAATAGAAAAACAAGTTATTTTTGATTCTATTAACGATCACTATCAATTAGTGTACGTAGGCTGGAAGAGGCGACGACGGCAATATGGGTGTGTTTTGCATCTCGATATCAAAGATGGGAAGATTTGGATACAATACGACGGCACCGAGATTGGTATTGCCAATGACTTAGTAAAGTTAGGAATCCCAAAGGAAGATATTGTTTTGGCATTTCATGAACCATTGGTAAGGCAATACACGGGGTTTGGTGTGGGTTAAAAAAGCTATGTCATTGGGAGGAATTTCAAGTATAAAATATCCCAATATTTCTTGTAGGATGTGCCAAAAATCCCCAACTTTTAACAGAAGTGGAGAATCTGAGCCTTTAGCGATGCCTGCGGCGGGCTACGCCTACGCAAACCATAATATTTACAATTCCCCTACTCAAAAACATAATTTTGAGCCACTTTCCAATAGCGCGAAAACCGCTTTAAGTCAATATAGCCATCATAATCAAAAAATGGTTCCACCTCTAGCACCTCCACTCCTATAGAACCCTCCATTTGATTGCAGATATCATTAAATCGGGGACTGGGGCTGTTAGCTGTGATAACTAAATTTGCATCATGTTCTTGAGCAAAAGCTAAAATTTCTTGTGCCACATCGCCACGACGGATAACAACAGGTAACTCCAGCAAGCATTCGTAGATAAAAGCGATGCGTTTGAGACTTAGTTGCCATTCCTCTATCAAAGCTTCGTCCCAAACCCAGATAGCTGGGGCATCGGGATATTTTTGTAGTACAGGGTTGTATGGACTGAGGCAATCTCCATGTATCCAAAGAATTGGTTTAGTCATTTGTCATTTGTCATTTGTTATTAGTCATTTGTCATTAGTCATTTGTCATTTGTTATTATTCTCTTCCTTGTCCCCCTTGTCCTCCCCTACTCTCCCTGCTCCCCTGCTTCTTCTTTCCACGCTGCCAACTTTGGCTATTGGCTTGTTTGCTAAATTCCCCTTTGGGAAAAAGTCGCTGTTCTAATTCTTCATAGCTGCCTTCAAAATCACAATGACCGTAAAGCGGACATTTCTGGCAATAAATGCCTTTGGTGTAGCGTTCTAAATTTTCTCGGTTGAAAAAATACGGTTTCTGACTAAAGGTGCTAGCAACCCATTGCCATGACATATTATTACTAGCAGGATCTCCATCTAAAAGGTGTTCGAGAAACCATTTGGCTCCTGCTTGCCAACGAATACGCAGCCAATGGACAATGTAAGCTGCTAGCCACATTCGGGCGTGGTTATGTAGATAGCCAGTTTCTTTTAAATCGCGGCTAAAACTGTCGATGCAAACTCTACCTGTGGTTCCTTGTCTTATATCTTGCGGCAATTCGGATGCATATTCAGCCACAGTGTAACCAGTTTTGTAATCTTCCTGGTCTTTCCAGATTCCATCTCCTAATTTGATATATAACCGTTGCCAGTAGTCGCGCCAGCCTAACTCGTTAATTAATTTCGTAGCATCATTTTGTTGCTGTACCCGTTCAAGGACATAATCTCGAATTTCTCGCAAACTCAAAACGCCATAGCGAATGTAAGGCGAAAGTCGCGTGACTGCACCTGCGAAAAAATTACGTGTTTGCGCGTAGCTTATCGGATTGATTTGTTGCAGTGCTTCTTGTGCTGCTTTGCGTCCTCCCACAGTTTCGCTGATGTGGCGATCGCGTTGTGCTGCATCTGGGAATTGTTCGCGCAGGTAGGCTACCAACTCATCGCGGTTGGTAAATTCGCGTTGCATATCTTTAGTCATGTGAACTTTGAACGGTGAGAATAAATAAACAAAAACATTTGTAGGCTAAGTCATTATTATTGCGGATAAATATAAGCGTACACCGCAGGAGTTGCCGCAGGCATCGCTCTCAACCTTATGAGAGAACTTTTTTCATAGCAAGCAAATATAAATGAGTACGTAGGCTAGCAAGAACCGCAAGCATCGCTCATTGTCTTAATTTTTACTGTTGATGTGAATATCTCTATAAGACTAGATTACCAAGGCAAACTGTGTTGCCACACCATGACCCTCTGCATCAATCCTCAATGCTCACAAAAATTCTGAAAATATACTGTTTTGTCAAACCTGTGGTTCAGAATTGCTCTTGGAAGAACAGTATCGAGTGACCCACCAATTAGGTGCTGGTGGTTTTGCCAAGACATTTGAAGTCAACCACAGCAACACCCTCAAAGTTTTAAATGCAAGTTGAAATTACCATTTACCACACTGATTATGTAGTATTGTGTAATATTAAAGGCAAAGCTCACAGATTTTGTTGCTATTGCCTATGAGTCAGCAAACTTACCTAAAAGTTGCCTTTGTTTGGGAAGAGCCTAAACCGTTAATTGAAGTTCCGCGTCGATTGACTTTTGAGCCAGTCAAGGCAATACGTGACAATCCATTAATAAGAATCGTTGCGCGTGTAATGGCTTCATCAATGGATGCGAGTCATCAAAGAAAAGTTTCAGAACATGAGCCTCACCAGGCGGCTGAGAAATTTCTGAACTCGGCAAGTGATGGCTTCTCGTATCAAGATGATTGGTGGCAGTTTGGGATTAACGAAAACGGGGACATTGTAGGTTTTGTACTTCCGGTTATTTTTGAAGAATGCGCCAAAGAGGGCAAAGAGGAAGGAACAATCTACGATATTGGAGTTTTACCAGAGTATCGAGGGTTTGGTTTTGCAAATGATTTGTTGTCACAAGGAACACGTACATTACAAGAAGTAGGAGTTTGGCGAGTATTTTGTGATACAGCTGTGACTAACTTGCGGATGATTTCTGCGTTCAAGCGCCTTGGGTATCGACAGTACAACGAACCTTGGGAGCGACCCATTTGAGTCCGCTTCACTGCTCAAAATCCAGGTTTGAGTTTTTTGGTTTGGGGTGGTGATTTGAGATAAATGTTTTAGGGTGTCCGCCGAGAAGTAGAGTCATCTTGAATATATGTACAATTCTAAAGCGATGTCTACGACGAGCTACGCTTACGCAATCTCTCACACTTCCATCATGAGCAACATTCCCCAAGTCGGACAACCAGCACCAGATTTTTCCACCCCTGACCAAAATGGCAATTCAGTCACTCTCGACGACCTCAGCAGTCAGTGGATTGTCCTCTACTTCTACCCAAAAGATGATACACCTGGTTGTACCACCGAAGCGAAAGATTTCACCGAGTTGTATCAAGACTTCAGCGAACTGGGAGCGAAAATCTTAGGCGTAAGTCCAGATTTGGGAAAGTCACATTGTAAATTTATCAGCAAACATAACTTGTCAATCACCCTCTTAAGTGACCCAGAACATATTTTGACAGAAGCCTACGGCGCTTGGCGCTTAAAAAAATTTATGGGCAAAGAATATATGGGTGTTGCTCGCTCAACTTTTTTAATTTCACCTGATAAGATGATTGTCTATGCTTGGCCGAATGTGAAAACCAAAGGTCATGCTCTGGCAGTTTTAACTAAATTACGGGAATTAGCAGCCACATAAGGCGGCTGAATGCAGGTATAGTTACAGCAATGCTACGTAAATCATATAGTAATAAAGCAGGATGTGAGCAGCTTATTTGAGCAAGCGATCGCCGATGCACTGAACTCAGCCAATCCTCAAAAAGTTCTGGAAGGTAAAGTAGCTAATGCTATCATCCAGGCAGGGTTTGATTTAGTTAGTTTTAATAAAACAGTAGGTCTAAATGGCGAAGTCGGTGAAATCGATGTGGAAACCAGCAACGCTATCATCGAAGTAAGCTGTTGCGCCTTTAATTTGCACTAATATTTTTTCAAGATGATTGTGGGGTGGGCATCCTGCCCGCCCTGATAATGCAAGTTGTATACGTAACAGCTTAACAACCCAAACTGCTCGAAAGTTAAAGCAAGTTCAAAAGTTGATATCAAACTCTGATTTGAATCCCTTGAACAAGCCAGTTATTCTTTATGCACCCAATTATAAATTTACTCCGGCTCAAGATATTATCGCTACAGGCAGTTATGTAGTTTACAGCCAACATGAATTATTAGAATTATTATCCATATTAGGAGCATAAGTGATGCCAGAACCCATTTCCCTAATTTCTAGTGCTGAGATTAAACCGGGAGAATTTTTGAATTTTCTGCAATATTCTGGAGTATTACTACATCCAGATAATGTATATGATGGACGTATTTCTAGAGATAATACTCATGTTTGGATTGTTTTAGATAACACTGAATTAAAAAATTTTCATCCTGATGAAATTGAACTTATAACCCAGAAGCTTACAGCTAAACCTCAGACTCACATTTTACTTGATGTCAGCAAAACTTCAGGAAGTGAGCAACTAGCGTTAGAGTTTGCGTGTCAGTTTGCCAAAAGATGGTCTTGTGTTGTCTATGATACAAGTCAAAGAGTCTACTCACCAGAGGAATTGTTAGGGTTATGCCAAACAGAACTAGGTTTTGTTTAGATAGTATAAGAGTTGCATAAATTATGGTTCAATTTATCCAAGCACAAAATGTCGGGCTTGCTTATTTGGAGGAAAAATTTAGTCTACAACTAGCCGAAGATGAGGCATTCTTCACTGAATGGTTTGAAAATTTACCGGAAATTACAGATTTAGAAAAGCAAGATTTAGACAAAATAAAACTTCATTTTCTCCGCTTAGTTAAGCGTCCTCCTTTGTCAGAAGAAACGGTAAAATTAGTAGTTTTATCTCCTTTGCTAAATTTATCTGAATTTTATGATGAGCCTTTTTATATGAGAGGCGAGGAATCAATAAGAATTTCTGCGGAAGATGAAGGAGAAATCATTAGAGGTAGAATTGATGTTTTAGTTATTCAAGAACAATTCTGGTTGTTAGTAATTGAATCTAAAAGGTCTAGCTTTTCTCTTTTAGAAGCCGTACCTCAAGCACTTGTTTATATGTTGGCTAATCCTAATCAAGACAAACCTACTTTTGGATTAGTAACAAATGGTAGTCATTTCATTTTTATAAAACTGACTAAACAAAATATACCAAAGTATGCGTTGTCTGATGAATTTACGCTGTTGAGAAGAAAAAATGAATTGTATCAAGTTCTAAGCGTATTAAAAAATTTGAGTCAAAGTTTGAGTTAATAATTATGTCTATTCGTCCTATATACCTTGATTGCCACGCTACTACAGCCGTAGATGAAAGAGTATTAGCAGCAATGCTCCCCTACTTTACAGAAAAATTTGGCAACCCAGCAAGTATCGGTCATGTTTACGGTTGGGAAGCTGAAGCTGCTGTTAAGCAAACGCGAGAGATTTTAGCAGCAGCAATTAACGCTACACCAGAAGAAATTGTTTTTACTAGTGGCGCAACAGAAGCGAATAATTTAGCCATTAAAGGTGTTGCTGAAGCTTATTTTAAAAAAGGTCAGCATATTATTACTGTTGCCACTGAACATAATGCAGTAATTGATCCTTGTAATTATTTAAAAAGTCTGGGTTTTGAAATTACTATTCTCCCAGTTAAAAAAGATGGACTGATTGATTTAAATGAGTTACACAAAGCTTTCCGTCCTGAGACGATTTTGGTTTCAGTGATGGCTGCAAATAACGAAATTGGCGTTTTACAGCCAATAGCCGAAATTGGGGAATTATGCCATGCTTACAACATCATTTTCCACACCGATGCAGCCCAAGCTATTGGTAAAATTCCTCTGAATGTGCAAGCGATGAAAATTGACTTGATGTCGCTAACGGCACACAAAGTATATGGGCCAAAAGGCATTGGGGCGCTGTACGTCCGCAGACGTAACCCCAGAGTACAACTAGCTCCCCAGCAGCACGGCGGCGGACATGAACGGGGGATGCGGTCTGGGACATTGTATACACCGCAAATTGCCGGCTTTGGGAAAGCTGTAGAAATCGCTTTGGCTGAACAAGCAACAGAAAACCAACGTCTCACTCAGTTAAGACAAAGCTTGTGGTTACAGCTTTCCCAACTTGAAGGAATTCATCTTAACGGACACCCTCAACAGCGATTGGCGGGAAACTTGAATATCAGCGTTGAGGGGGTGGATGGAGCCGCACTTTTGCTAGGATTGCAGCCAGTAATGGCGATTTCTTCTGGTTCTGCTTGCTCGTCGGCAAATACTGCACCTTCCCATGTACTTACAGCACTGGGAAACCCCCAACAGCTAGCTTATGCCTCAGTGCGGTTTGGGATTGGGCGGTTTAATACCCAAGAGGAAATTGATATTGTGGCGAAACATGCGATCGCAACTATTCAAAGTTTACGCAAAACCTCTTTTATGGATTCTCGCCAAGGAAAGCCGCAATCTGATCTAGTTCCTGCTGATTGAGGCGAAATTCCCCAGCAGCGATGATTCCTTCTACCTGTTTGGGATTGCGTGCGCCAACGATCGCAGCTGTCACCGCCGGATTATTTAAAGTCCAAGCGATCGCTACTTCACCGGGGGAGCGATCGTGTTGCTTACCAATTTGCTGCAACACTTCCACCAACTTTAGGTTACGAGATAAACGTGGCTCCTGAAATTCATTGCTATTCCTGCGCCAATCATCATCTGGTAAATTGGCAACCCGCTCAGGTGTCATCTTTCCTGTAAGCAAGCCAGATTGCATAGGTGAATAAACAATCACACCGATGTTATTTTCTTGACAAAAAGGCAGAATTTCCTTTTCGACATCAGGCTTAACCAGTGAATAAGGCGGTTGCAATGAGGTAACTGGTGCAATCTTTTGGATACGTTTCAACTGTTCTACATTGAAATTTGAAACCCCAATATAACGAACCTTACCCTCATCCTTGAGCTTGGAGAGAGTCGTCCAGCCTTCTTCAATTTCTGACTCTGGGTTAGGCCAGTGGATTTGGTAGAGGTCAATGGTTTCAATGTCAAGTCGGCGCAAACTAGCTTCAACTTCCCGCCGCACAGAATCCGCCTTCAGACTGCGAGCAATTTCGCCCTTTTCATCCCAAATCATTGAACATTTAGTGAAAATGTAAGGGCGACTAGATCGACCCTTGAGCGCCTTAGCAACAACTTCCTCAGAATGTCCTAGACCATAGATAGCTGCGGTGTCAATCCAATTAACGCCGAGGTCGAGAGCGCGAGCGATCGCTTCCATCGATTCTCGATCATCCTGCGCTCCCCAACCAAAAGCCCATCCACTTCCACCGATCGCCCAGGCTCCAAAGCCGATTGGGGTAATGTGAAGCTCCGAATTACCGAGCTGTTTGGTTTGCATATCTATTTTCTCCAAGAATTTTTGAGTCAATTGCTAGTTTAGATTGCAAATATTTTCTCAACCGCTATCTGGAGTGTGAATGACTACTGGAGAAAACACAACAGCGAATCATTACTTATGTAGGATTACTAAATCCTAAATGTTGTGTTGATACGTACTACTTATATAAGTATCTAGGCATAAATAAATTTAAAGTTTGTAGTAAGGACTTTAGTCCTGATAATCCTTGCTCTGAGCGATAAATCGCTCACTACAAACTAGGAGTTTATTTTATATTTAATTATGTCTACCTACTTAGGACTCATATTTGATTTTTGAAAAAACTCCGTACACTCAAAAAGTCTTTTTTCCTACTCCCCACTCCCTACTCCCCACTCCCAGCCTACGCAAATAATTTCAGTAATCAAACCGGATTCCTATACATTAGTACAGCACGACGTAAATCCAGTTACTATCTCAATTAACAAGACAACTAGGGGCATGGCAATACCCATTGGTGTCAACTTAACGTGAAAGCCATGTCCCGCAAGGAACTGAAGTTCCTTGCTAATAGCTCAAGTCATCTAAAGATGACTAAATAATCCGAATAATCTTTAGTCTACTTTAGTAGACTTTAGCTAAAAGCCAAAGAACTTTAGTTCTAGGCGGGCTAGGAACCTAACAGTGAAGCTACTTTTAGCTTAAGTTGACACCGATGGGCATTGCGCCTTGCCCCTACAAGAAATCTACATGTATCAGGATTTTTGTGAATTGGTATCACTGTTTATCAAAATAAATAAGTAATATGTCAGAAGATTTAAAAGGCAAAGTTGCGCTGATTACTGGTGCAAACAAAGGTATCGGGTATGAGATCGCACGCCAACTAGGTTCTAGAGGCGCTACTGTTTTTGTTGGTGCAAGAGATATCAAACGTGGTGAAGAAGCGGCCAATAAACTTAGTTTAGATGGGATCAATGCCCGATCAGTTCAGCTTGATGTCATCGACCAAAAAACAATCGACTCTGCGGCTAAACAAATCGAGAGCGAATTCGGAAAACTTGATATCCTTGTAAACAATGCTGGGATACTAAGTGATGGCGATCGCCTTCTACCGAGTCAAGTTGATATTGAAACACTGCGACACACTTACGATACAAATGTATTTGGAGTGTTTGCAGTTACAAAAGCGATGCTGCCACTCTTAAAGAAGTCAACAGCAGGGCGAATAGTTAATTTATCAAGTGGTTTAGGTTCTCTGACTCTAAACTCTGACCCAAATTATGAGTTCGCTGATTTTAAGCTTCTTGCATATAACTCATCAAAGACAGCAGTAAATGCCATCACAGTTCTGTTTGCTGCTGAACTTAAAGATACCCCAATTAAAATTAATTCTGCTGACCCAGGTTTCACAGCAACAGACATTAATCAATACCAAGGATACCGCACTGTTGAGCAAGGAGCGATCGCAGCAGTGAAACTTGCCACTCTACCTGATGACGGTTCTAGCGGAGGGTTTTTTGATGAGGATGGTGTGGTTCCCTGGTAGGAAGTAAGGGAGCATTAGGCATTGGGTAGGAATTAGATAACTCGGTTCATCCACCTTTGATACTGATTAATGAGTCTTTGAACTGGATGAATCCACCTTAGAGGTTAGTTGTGATTTTAGGCACTGATCCCTTAAAAAGCAGGGTGGTTTCATACGAAAAAAGAAAAATACATAAGTCTTGATTTCTCGTTTTATGTCCAGGTTTTTTCCCTCACTTCCATTACTCTCCCCCACGGGGAGAAAGGCTTTGAAACCCAGTTTTAGCTTTTCTCTGCTTGTATGGAACCACCCTGCTTCCCGATACGGAAAGGGGGAAAATTCAAAGTCTCTCTCCTTTTAGGAGAGAGATTTAGAGAGAGGTTCTTAAATACCTGTAATATTTCTGCAATAACCCCGAAATCTGGAAACATTACTCCAGCTAGTGGATATACTCGTAATCAAAATCTCAAGAGAAGCGAGTATTATGCTGGACTGGTTAGTTATTTGGGGTGTAACTCAGGCCGCCGGGTTGATTTTTAAACCCATTCTGGAAGACTTAGCCAAGGATGCTGCTAAAGATTGGGCTAAAGATTTATTAAAAGGCATCCCTGGTAATATTTTAGATAAACTTAAGAAAGAAGACATAGAAATCGCTGCTGGGAAAGCCTTAAAAGAATTTTTACAACTGGTGCAAGAAGATTTAAAGGGTGGAGAACTTTCTGAAGATGAAATCAAAAAGTATACGCAGCCAATAAAGCAATTTCTCAAAGTTCAAGAAGTCAAAGAAATTTTGGGAAATGCCTTTAAAGATAATAATCCAGCTATAGATACTAATAGATTACAAGAGATTTGGGATAAAATTAACGTTTCAAATCCGTTACCAGATGATTTTAACTGGAAGCGGGTTGCTAAGAAATATCTGCAAAAGGTTAAAGAGATTATTCAAGGTATTCCTGAACTCAGAGATATTCACGATTCCCAAAATCTGGATAAAATCAAAGATATCTTAGAAGGCAATGCTCAGAAAATTACCACGTTTGATTTAGTTAAATATCAAGAAGGAATCCGTGAGTGCTATGGCAATCTCAAGTTAGATAGCTTAGATACTAGCGGCTATGCCTATAACGAACTTAAATTATGGCGGATTTTTATTGCTCAAAATGTCCAGGAAACTCATCAATTTTTACCACAAGTTCACGAACTGTCTAAAGAATATCTTAGACGGCTGCTAGAAAGTGACCAAGTAGAAGCTGTTGACTTAGAAGAATTAGAACGCCACAAACGGGTTGATTTTGAACAGCCGATACGTTGTGTTTTAGATGTTGTTAATAAAAAGCAAGATTATAAAAATATTGTGATTTTGGGCGATCCTGGTTCAGGGAAGTCTACTTTGTTGCAATTTCTGGCTTTGAATTGGGCTGAGTCACCACTGGATAATGTTATCTCTTTACCAATTCCGTTGCTAATTGAATTACGCACTTATATGCGGCGACGGGAAGATAAAGAGTGCAATAATTTTCTCGAATTCTTTCATCAATGTAGTGGGGCAATTCATCATCTCAATCAGCTTGAACTAGATAAACAATTAAAAGCTGGTAATGTTTTAGTGATGTTTGATGGTTTGGATGAGGTATTTGACCCTGGTAAGCGAGAGGATGTAATTACTGATATTCATCGCTTTACTAATGACTATCCTGATGTGCAGGTAATTGTCACTTCTCGGATTATTGACTATAAACTGCAACCATTACCTAACGCTAAGTTTCGCCACTTTATCTTACAAGATTTAGACTCAGAACAAATTCAGGATTTTATCAACCGTTGGCATGAGTTAACTTTTACCGATGCTGTAGATAAAGTCAGAAAACGGGAACGGCTAAAAAGAGGAATTGCAGCTTCTAAATCTATTGCAGAATTGGCGGGAAAACCTCTGCTGTTGACGATGATGGCAATTCTTAATCTCAAGGGAGAAGAATTACCCAAAAATAGAATTAAACTCTATGAAGAGGTTTCAAAATTACTGCTACATAATTGGGATAATAAACGCAATTTGAAACCAGATAAAGAACTAAAATATATTACCCTTAAAGATAAAGAAGGAATGTTGCGTCAAGTTGCTTATAAAATGCAAACCCGTGAAAAAAGTTTAGCTGGCAACATTATAAATAAGGATGATTTAGAAGAAATCTTCACTACTTATATGCAACGCCTAAGCATACCATTGTATAAAGCAAAATATAAAGCTGAGAGGTTGAAAAAGCAACTAAAGACTCGTAACTTTATGTTGTGTTCCGTAGGTGCGGATTATTATGCTTTTGTGCATCGGACATTTTTAGAATATTTTTGTGCTTGGGAGTTTGTATGGCAGTTTAAAGAAACGCAAACGCTGACTCTTGAGGAACTTAAGAATGAAGTTTTTGGCAAACACTGGCAAGATGAAACCTGGCATGAAGTTCTACGCTTGATTGCAGGAAGTATTGAATCAAACTTCGCAGGCGAGATTATTGAACATTTAATTGAAATATTTGATGATTGCCTAAATGAAGGTGGTTCTGAAGAAGAAGTTATTGATATACTTTTTCTTGCATCGGATTGTATTTCAGATGTAATAAACCGCTCTACAATAACAGCAACTGATAATAAATTGCTTAAGTATCTAAAAAAATTAGCGGAATATTATGCTCCTTACAGCCCAGAATATGTTGCTAATATCTTTACAGACCAAGCTAACTTCATTCATAAAATTATTACTAAGGTGATTCCAGTCATTACAACTACGTGGAGTAACCATGTAGAGACATTACCTTGGCTAAAAACTTTAGCTATGTATGGTTTGAATGAAAAGGATGGAGATATACCAGCTATGGCAGTGCAAAAGTTAGCGCGAGGTTGGAAAGATGACCCCGATACTTTACTAATACTCAAATCTCTTGCTAAATCTATTCATGATACAGATAACACATCTGCCTATGTAGCAATACAAGAATTAGCACGAGGTTGGAAAGATGACCCAGAGATTTTGCCAATGCTTAAATCCCTTACTCAATTTAGGGAAGATAGAAACATACAGACTATGGCAGTGCGAGAGTTAGCGCGAGGTTGGAAAGATGATCCAGAGACTTTGCCATTGCTCAAATCCCTTGCTCAGTCTAGTAATGATCGGATAGTACAAAGTACAGTAGTGGAAGAATTAGCGCAGGGATGGAAAAATCAACTTAGTATTTTATCTTTCATTTTATCTTTGCTCAGAAAATCTGCTCAACTTGATAATTTCGGCTATATTAAACACGAAATAATGAAAGAACTGGTTAAGAATTGGCAGACTAGTCCTGAAATTTATGATTTCCTTTATGAGTGTGCTGTTGATGATTCCTTTAATCCGATATTTTGGGATTTCTCAACTGATAGCATTTCTAATAGGAATCAGGTTCCTTCCCGGCAAATAGCACTTGAGGCAATCATTGAGCAATATCCTCATCCTCAGCATCCCCAGACTTTACCACTGTTGCGCGATCGCGCAGAGAATGACCCAGATGAGCAAGTGCGGGAATTTGCTCAGAAGAAGTTAAAGCAGTTGGAAGGGTAAATGTAAGCTGAGTATATGCCCAAGAAAATCAGAGAACTCAAAAGCTTGTTGCTGCAAGCAGGATTTATTTATAAACCTGCAAAGGGTAGCCACAGTAAATGGATGCATCCGCAATTGCCTAAAGCTATCATTATTGCTGGCAAAGATGGTAGCGATGCCAAACCTTATTTAGAAAAGCAAGTCAATGAAGCACTAGAAGAACTAAATAAAATTAAAGAAGACGAGGAGACAGAATAATGAAATATACAATCGTGATTCAATGGTCAGAAAAAGACCAATGTTATGTGGTTTCGCTACCTGAGTTTACGGATATAATGCAGCCTTGTACTCACGGAGAAACTTATGAAGAAGCTCTTAAAAATGCTCAAGAAGTTTTAGAAATGCTGATTGAATCATCTTTGGCTGACGGTGAAACTCTACCAGAACCTAAAACGCTAGGAAAGTCGTTAAAAGTAGCGTTGTAAATTAGTAAAATTAAATAAAAAGAGCTAATCTCATGACTACATCTGTAAATACCACCAAAGTCTACGACGAGATTATAGATTTTATTGCTGCTGGAACCACTCCCCAAAGTGTTATCGATTTCAAACTCTCGGATGCAGCCAAAGACCGTTTAGAGGATTTAGTTTATCGGGCAAAAACTGAAGGTCTTACTGGAAGTGACCAGCGAGAGTTAGATCATTTCCTCACGCTAGAGCATATTATGACTTTAGCAAAAGCAAGAGCTAATCAGTACGTTAACCCTAAGTAAGTATTCAAAATGCCTCGTCCATATATTAATGCAGAATTGCGGCGTTTAGTTAGCGATCGCGCCGAGCATATTTGCGAGTATTGTCTTGTCTCCGAAGTAGATAGATCGTCGGGTTGCCAAGTTGACCATATAATCAGTGTCAAACACGGCGGTGCTACAACAGAAGATAATCACTGCTATGCCTGTATTTTCTGTAACATACAAAAAGGGACGGATTTAGGCTCAATTAATTGGCAGACTAGCGAACTTGTGCGGTTTTTTAACCCACGCAGAGACTTTTGGGGTGAGCATTTTCGACTAGATGAGGCTGTAATTGTGCATCAAACAGAGATTGGTGAAGTGACTGCGCGTATTCTAGATTTTAATAGCGATGAAAGGATTATAGAACGACAAGCTTTGATTGCATCTGGTCAGTATCCCTCAGCATCAGCACTAAAACAGATAAATAAATAGGTTATGATGTGCGATCGCTGGAAGAAATTGTTCGGGATAATCAATTAGCTAGTTGTATTGTGTGCATTACGCTACGCTAACACACCCTACTAAGTAAGTCGGCGTGAAAAAACCAAAGTATGTAAAGATAAGTAAATACGTAGAATGCATCTACCGAGGTGGCTAAGACATGGGCGCTCGTTTAAGGGTATTTTTGACTCGTGAGCAGGATAAAACTCTATTAAATCTAAGAACTACGGATGCACCGCAGAAAGTGAAAGACCGAGCAGAGGTAATCAGGCTGAATGCACATGGTTGGTACGTAGAAAAAATAGCTGCTCATTTTAATTGGACTCCACAAACAGTAAGAGAAATCTTACATAAATGGCAGAAACTAGGTCTAGAAGGGCTTTGGGAATTACCAGGTAGAGGAGGAAAAACCAAGTACTCAGAAGAAGACATAGTTTTTTTGGAAGAATGCCTCAAAAAAGAACCTCGTACATACAACAGTCATCAACTAGCTCAAAAACTATCTAGCGTAGGCGCAGCCCGCCGCAGGCATCGCCAAGTTAAATTGAGTCCCGACAGATTAAGACGGGTACTCAAAAAAAGGGGGTCATTTGGAAAAGAACCAGAAAGAGTCATAAAGGAAAACAAGACCCTGTAATACGGGAAAAAAAGCAAGCGGACTTAGATATGCTGAAATTAGCTGCTGCTGCTGGAGAAATAGACCTAAAGTATTTGGACGAATCCGGGTTTTGTGCATGGAGCGAGCCTAGTTACACTTATTACCAACGAGGTGAGCAAAAACGTTTAGAACAAAGCAAGCGTCGTGGTCGTAGATTAAGCATTATTGGGTTTCTTCAGCCAATAATCAGTTTTATTTACGGTCTGGTGATTGGAGGTGTTGACAGAAAATCTTATATCCAGATGATGGAGCTTGAAGCCCTTGATGCCCAAAAGATAGGGCGCATCAGAGTCATAGTACAGGACAACGGTCCAATACATCGATGTAAACAAGTGCAGCAATTATGGTCAAAGTGGGAACAGATGGGTTTGTACATTTTCTTTTTGCCGAAATATTGTTCGGAAATGAACCCAATTGAATTGGAATGGCAACACCTGAAAAAAGATGAACTAGCAGGAAAAATGTTTGATGACGAGCTAGAACTTGCTTATGCCGTAATTGATGGTGTCCAAGCTAGAGGGGAAAAAGGAAACTACAGTACACAACGTGTTAAATTTAACTTTAACTCCTTTGGTTAAACTTTCGTTACATACTTATAAATTTTCCCGCCGACTTACTTAAACTAAAAATTATAAGAGAATGTGCGATCGCGCTTACCAATGGGAATTCTATACTTAGCAATTATTGCTACTTCACCATTAGAACTCCTAAGGTAAATATACAATGGCTTATCAAAATATTGCAGCCGCCCTTTCGCCACAAGATATTCAAGAAATTAAAGCTGCGTTACAAAAAATCCAACAAAAGATGCCCTTTTTAGTCACTCTTAGCACTGAAGAACGGCGCAAGTTGGTAAAAATGGGCGATAAAAGCCTAGGGCGTGTTTTCAAACTACAACCACAAAAAAATGCAGGCGAGCGTTATCATAGCTGTATAATTTGCACCTAATTTTTCCTATCGGGTGGCAATGCGGCGAAACTGTTTAAGTCGGTTGATAGCCCGCTCTACAACG
>JBBSOX010000122.1:0-19596 GCA_038259325.1 Chroococcales cyanobacterium
AACAAGTTAATATTAATACAAATGATTTATCTATCACTGATGGTTGCTTCTACATCGCCATCGTAAATTTTTGATGCCTTTCTTCCCTATTGAATCTCTACGCACAATCCGGCATTTTATTACCCGCAACTTGGGTTATTAGGAGTTTTTATGATTGGTTTTGTGGGTGCTGCTTCAGTTCTAACTCGTCAAGTCAAGAAAAAGTCAGTTTTGCAATTGTCATAAGTAGATGCCTAAGTCAGGAAGTCTCCCTTCTGACTCGGCTACAAAACCAGGCTTCACGTTCGCGTAGCGCTGTAGGCAGGATTTTAAAACTTCCGATAACAATTCAATTAAATACAAATTAGGGCGAGCTTACTTACGGTAGGCTCGCCCTAATCCTGTAAGGATAGTGATAGTGCCAATACGGTTCGGATAAGCAGGGGGAGCAGGGGAGGCAAGAGGTGTTCAGCCATTCTTCTCTCAAGAACAGCTTCTCTTCTCACCCTGCAACGCTAGCCTGCCTCAACCAAGAAATTCTTTAACCGAACGGTATGTCAACTTGAGCAATGACGAATGAAATTTGCGGAGTTTACGGGCATACAAACAAAGCCCACTTCTGAAGAATCGATATGATAGAAAAGTAGATAAAACTTAAAAAATATTTATCGAATGGTGCTTCAATCATCTGGCTTGTCCAAGGTCAAAGACTCATTAACACAGAAAATCTTCTTGGGTAATGAACCTAATGCAGAGTTAATTGCAATTCTCACCGTTTATTTTGTCCAAGGAATTTTAGGGCTATCGCGTTTAGCCGTGAGCTTTTTCCTCAAAGATGAACTACTGCTGAGTCCCGTTGAGGTGTCGGCGCTGTTGGGAATTGTCTTTCTACCTTGGATGATCAAGCCGGTGTTTGGTTTTATCTCTGATGGCTTGCCTATCTTTGGCTATCGTCGGCGTCCTTATTTGATTTTATCCGGGATACTGGGAACTGCTTCTTGGGTGAGTTTGGCCACAATAGTTCATACTAGTTGGGCAGCTACGTTAGCGATCGCTCTTGGTTCTCTTAGTGTCGCCATGAGTGACGTGATAGTTGACTCGTTGGTTGTGGAACGAGCTAGAGGGGAATCGCAAGCAAAAGCCGGTTCATTACAATCTCTGTGCTGGGGTGTTTCTGCGATCGGAGGTTTAATCACAGCATACTTTAGCGGTCTCCTACTCCAATACTTTACTACCCGTACTGTCTTTGGAATCACCGCCTTATTCCCTCTCATCGTCTCAGGAGTAGCTTGGTTAATTACTGAGTCCCCCGTTAGTAAAGATGCTCCAGATAGTAACCACACCAACCCTTTACCAATCAAACATCAACTGCGGCAGCTACGCCAAGCCATTAGCCAAAAAAGAATTTGGCTACCAACGGCGTTTATCTTCATCTGGCAAGCTACCCCAAATGCTGAATCAGCCTTTTTCTATTTCTCTACCAACGAACTTCACTTTGAACCAGAATTTTTGGGGCGGGTAAACTTAGTTACAAGTTTCGCTTCTTTAGCAGGTGTTTGGATTTTTCAGCGTTTCCTCAAAAGCATCCCTTTTCGCGTAATTTTTGCTTGGAGTACGGTACTTTCCTCACTTTTAGGGATGACAATGCTGTTGTTAGTCACTCACACAAACAGGCAGTTGGGTATAGATGACCACTGGTTTAGTTTGGGTGATAGCCTGATTCTCACTGTGATGGGGAAAATTGCCTTTATGCAAGTGATGGTTCTAGCAGCAAGGCTTTGTCCCTCTGGTGTGGAAGCAACGTTATTTGCCTTGTTGATGTCGATATTTAATTCAGCAGGAACGGTTTCCCAAGCATTGGGGGCATTAATCACCTATTGGTTGGGGATCACCGCAACAAACTTTGAGTCACTTTGGCTGTTGGTGGTAATTACTAACCTCAGCACGCTATTACCCCTACCATTTATCAACTGGCTACCTGCTGCTGAAGAACAAACTGAGACATCAAAGGATGGGGAAGAACCGTTTTTGCCGGATTTGATGTCTGAGTTGGTACTGAGAGAACCAGAGTCGAAAATAGTGGAATAAATTTCACCCTAATTCGAGTGAGTGCGCTGCCTTCCCGTTGTAGTAAGTAGCGTAGTAAAGCTGCAAATAAATTATTTTGAGCAGGGAAATATTTTCGTACAAAATAACAAGAAAAAACAAAGTATATGCATTTTAAGATTCAAGAAGGGCCAGTTACAGAAAAATCCTACACCCGTGCAGACTGGCAAGGAGGATATCAATCTCTCACCCAAGAGTTTGATTATTGGATTGATGATATAGAAGGAGAAATTCCCACAGAGTTACAAGGTACGCTCTTTAGAAATGGCCCCGGTTTGCTGGATGTAAATGAGCAACCTCTTCATCACCCGTTTGATGGGGATGGGATGATTAGCAGAATTACCTTTACCAATGGTCGTGCCCATTTTCGCAACCGCTTTGTCCACACGACTGGCTATTTGGCAGAGCAAAAGGCGGGAAAAATTCTCTATCGCGGTACTTTTGGCACTCAAAAACCCGGCGGTTGGCTAGCTAATATCTTTGATTTCAAACTCAAAAATATCGCCAATACAAATATTATCTATTGGGGCGGTAAACTGCTAGCAATGTGGGAAGCGGCTGAACCATATCGCCTCGATCCTTATACTCTTGAAACCTTGGGCAATGAATATTTTAATAGTGCTTTGTCAGCAGGTGAAGCTTTCGCTGCACATCCCCGCATTGAAAATAGTTTCGATGAAGATGGGGGCGCACCTTGCTTGGTAAACTTCTCAATTAAGCCGGGATTATCTACTACAATTACTATTTTCGAGCTAAACTCAGCGGGTGAGATTGTCAAACAGCACGCTCATAAGGTTCCAGGTTTCTGCTTCATACATGATTTTGTCATTACTCCCAATTACTGCATCTTCTTTCAAAATCCTGTTACATTTAATCCCATACCTTTCGCCTTGGGAATACGTGCGGCGGGAGAATGTATCAAATTTCAGCCAAATCAGCCAACTCAAATTATACTTATTCCCCGCTTCCCCAAAGAAGGGCAAGAAGAGATAAAAATTCTAGAAACTCACTCTGGTTTCGTCTTCCATCACGTCAATGCTTTTGAGGTAGGAGGCGAAGTTTTGATTGACTCCATTTGTTACCAAAATTTACCAGAAGTAGAACCCAAAAGGGATTTTCGACAAGTTGATTTTGAGGCGAATTCACCTGGGCAACTCTGGCGATTTTGTCTGAATTTAAAGGATGGAACAGTACAGCGGGAATTAATTGATAGCCGCTGTTGTGAATTTCCCAGCATACATCCGGCGAATGTGGGACACCCTTATCGATATCTATATATAGGTGCGGCTCATGCAGAAACTGGTAATGCTCCCTTACAAGCATTGCTGAAAATTGATTTAGAGTCTGGAGAAAGACAATTTTGGAGTGCTGCACCCCGTGGTTTTGTTGGTGAACCGATTTTTGTCCCGCGTCCAGGTTCGGAAAAGGAAGATGATGGTTGGGTATTAGCTTTGGTTTATGATGCTGCCCATCATCGGTCAGATTTGGTAATTTTGGATGCTAGTGATTTCTCTAAAGGAGCGATTACGCGGCTACATCTCAAGCATCATATCCCCTATGGTCTGCATGGAAGTTTTACTTCTGAGGTTTTTGTGGAAATTTGATCCCCTATTTGGTTCAATACCTTCGCCATTTTTTTGTAGGTTGGGTTGAGGCACGAAACCCAACCTACAAATCGAGGTATTTTTCGATTTGGCGAAGGTATTGTTAGTTGAAACCATTTTTTCGCAATAATATAGCGCTTCTCGAATGGAAGCAATACACTTTGCCAATGCCCCATGCCCATTTACTGATTTGGCTGACGATTAATATCCTGCAAGTCAAGAGCATAATTCAATCGCAGAACATTGACTCCCGGTTCGCCAAAAATCCATAAAAATCTGTCATCAGTATATTTATTCATTAAACGTAAAATCTCATCTTCTTTTACTCCCCGCGCACTAGCAACTCGCGTCAATTGCTGCCGTGCTGCTCTGAAGGAAATATGCGGATCTAAACCAGAAGCAGAGGTATAAATTATATCAGCGAGTGGTTGAAGATTTTCGTCTCGCAATTGATTTGCTTGTTCTAGAATCCGCTTTAGTAGCTCTGGATTAGTAGCAGCGAGATTACTAGCTCCAGATATGCCAGTTGGCTTGGCTCTTTTGCCCTGACTATATCTAACTGTACTGGGACGAGGATGGAAATATCGCTCAGATGTGAACACTTGACCAATCAAAGCGGAACCAATTGGTTCATTATTTAGATTCAGCACAATGCTGCCATTAGCTTGATAGGGCAAAAAAACTTGACCAACTACAAGGATTATTAAAGGATAGATGATTGCAGTCAACAACCAAAGCATTAGAGTTATAGAAATTGCTCTGATAGTTTCTCGAATAATAGCCATAAAAAGTTTTCCAATTACTAGTAAAATTTAATTTTTAGTTTTTAATTTTAATTATTTTACCCAATCAGAACGATCTTCAAAGATGCTGTTGCTAACAGTATAAATAACTGGGGCAATTAGCACATTCAAGCACAGCAGGATAAAAATAGCGAGTGTTGATAAGACACGTAGATAAACAGACGCGGTGAACCGCCGATATTTGCTGGTTTAACGCGTCCCCCACTTTCCGCATCTTCTTTGGTAGGTGTTGTTTATGGCATTGGGAGCAAACAAAGGATATTGCCTGTATCACATTCATTGGCAAAACTTTTCCCAAACATCGACCTGTTTATTCATTTGCTTCTTTTTGCCTCTCTCAACAGGTAAAAGTAAAAATGTTTCCCAGCATCTTTACTTTTGCTCTCCTCAGGCCAAACCCACCATTGTAATCAGCATATCTATCAACTTAATGGCGATAAACGGCGCAATTAACCCACCTAAGCCATAAATTAAGATATTTCGTTGGAGTAGCTGATTAGCTGTCAACGGTCTAAACCGTACACCCTTCAATGCCAAAGGAATCAAAGTTGGAATAATTAAAGCATTATAAATCAACGCTGATAGGACAGCAGAATTAGGGCTAGTCAAATTCATAATATTCAAGCTTTGCAAATTAGCAGCGACAAATATCACTGGAATAATTGCAAAGGATTTAGCAATATCATTAGCTATGGAAAATGTCGTTAATGCTCCCCGAGTAATCAACAATTGTTTGCCAATACTAATGATATCGATCAGTTTTGTGGGATCGGAGTCTAAATCGACCATTTTGGCGGCTTCTTTTGCAGCTTGCGTCCCTGTATTCATCGCAATTCCGACGTTAGCTTGGGTCAATGCTGGGGCATCGTTAGTCCCATCTCCCGTCATGGCAACTAATTTGCCTGCTGCTTGTTCCTTTTTAATGACACTGATTTTGTCTTCTGGTGTAGCTTCGGCGATGAAGTCATCTACCCCAGCTTCTTTAGCAATAACAGAAGCTGTAATTCGGTTATCTCCAGTGAGCATGATGCTACGCACTCCCATCCGTCGCAGTTGCTCAAAGCGATCGCGGATGCCAGGTTTAACTATATCTTTGAGATAAACAATCCCATAGATTTCGTTATCTAGGCTGACTGCTAGGGGTGTACCGCCCAGGCGAGAAACTCGTTCGTAGGCAGCATCCAATTCTGGTGTATTGCGTCCGTTACGGGAACGGACAAATCCTTTAATGGCTTCTACTGCTCCCTTCCTGGCCTCATACCCACCAGGCAAATTAGTACCACTCATGCATGTTTTTGCCGAAAAATCAACTCCTTCTGCTTGACTGGAGTCAAAATCAAACCGTGCGCCTAAATTTTCTGCCAGTCTGATAATAGATTTACCTTCTGGTGTATTGTCAAAGACACTAGCCGCCCACGCAACATTAGCAATTTCTGACATTGAATGACCGTTGATGGGAATAAACTCTTCCGCCAAACGGTTGCCGAGGGTAATTGTACCTGTCTTGTCGAGAACTAAAGTGTTGACATCACCACAGGCTTCGACTGCTCGCCCTGAAGCGGTAATGACGTTAAATTGGGTAACTCTATCCATACCAGCAATGCCGATGGTACTTAGTAAGCCGCCAATGGTGGTAGGAATTAATGCTACTAATAGGGCAATTAAAATTGGCACGCTGACTGGACTGTTGACATAGTAGGCAAGTGCGGGCAAGGTTACTACAACTAACAAAAACACTAGGCTTAGAACTGCCAACAATACTGTCAGAGCAATTTCACTGGGTGTTTTGCTACGTTCTGCCCCTTCCAGCAAGGCAATCATCCGGTCAATAAAACCTTTACCTGGGTCAGCAGTGATGCGGATAATTAATTCATCTGAGATAATCCGCGTCCCACCAGTCACAGAACTAGAAACGTCGGAGCCTGATTCTTTTAATACTGGTGCCGATTCTCTAGTAATTACCGATTCATCTACTGAGGCGATACCCATGATTACTTCGCCATCGGCGGGAATAATATCGCCAGCAACGACGTAGATAGTGTCACCCTGTTTAAGAGTGGTGGATGAAACTTCATTAATTGTGCCGTCGGCAGCAAGTTTTTTAGCGATCGCCTCTGATTTCCTCAATCGCAAGACATCGGCTTGGGCTTTACCCCGCCCTTCTGCCAGCGCTTCGGCAAAATTGGCAAACCAAACTGTAAAGAATAAAATCCCCGACAACAAACCGTTGAAAAGTTGCGGGTTTTTTTGCAGGGCTGGCCCAAATAGGTTGGGATCAATTGTGAGCAATAGGGTGATGATTGTCCCCACCCAAACTACAAACATCACTGGGTTTTTGATTGCATACTTAGGGTTGAGCTTGACGAAAGCATCTCTAATTGCCCGTAAGTACAGCCACTTATTACTTGTTCTGGTCTTTTTGCTTGCTTGGCGGCGCTCACCAGAACGAGAATTTGGGCGTCTAGCTTTGAAGTTAGTTGCCACTTGATTCATAAATAAAGTTAGGAGCAGAGCCGGAGACGTTTCCGTTAGCTCCGGTTAGGAGTTAAAAGTTAGAAGTTAGGAGTTAGGAGTTTCCAATAAAAAACAGATCCAACCTGTAGAGTGCGTTACGCGATCGCAAATCCACCCTACAAAACCAGATAATTTATTTATTTTTTGGTATTCTCTTAATTCCAGACTTATAACTCATAAATTTTCTAACTGCCAGATCCTAGTTTCAAACCCTCAGCTATGGGGCCTAAAGCTAGAACGGGAAAGAAAGTCAATACTCCCAAAACCAATGTCACTCCAGCAGTGATCCCAATAAATACTAGAGAATCAGTTCTCAGAGTAGCAGGGGTTTCAGGGACTGGTTGCTTGCGAGACATGCCGTCAGCTAAGAGTAGGATGGCAATTATCGGAATGTAGCGTCCTCCTATTAAGCTAACTATTGTACTCAAGTTCCACCAAAGGGTGTTATCTTTCAACCCTTCTAAACCGGAGCCATTATTTGCTGCTGCTGAGGCGTATTCATAAACTACTTGAGAAATACCGTGATAGCCAGCGTTGCTAATTCCAGATAGGGAGATGGGGTAAGCTAAGGCGATCGCACTGGGAATCAAAACTAGAATTGGGTGAATCAACAGCACTACACTGGCGAGTACAATTTCCCGCTTTTCAATTTTGCGTCCTAAAAACTCTGGGGTACGTCCTGCCATTAGTCCAGTTAGGAACACTGTGAGAATCAAGTAAATGAATAGGTAAGCTGCTCCAGTCCCCTGCCCACCCCAGATAACCTGAATAAATAAGTTGAAGAGAGTCGAAAATATTCCTTGCGGCATTAAAGAATCGTGCATCCCATTCACTGCACCAGACATAGTAGCGGTTGTCATAACTGCCCAAAAAGCCGTTTGTACCCAGCCAAATCGAACTTCTTTACCCTCTAAATTGGGTTGTTCTAATCCAAAGGCGTTATTTACAAGGGGATTACCTTGCAGTTCTCCCACGGCTGTCACTCCCACTAGAACAACAAAAATCACAAACACCATCCAAAAAAGTAGCCAAGCTTGTTTGAGGTTGTTAGCAAATATACCGTAAGTGTAAATTAAGGCTGCTGGTATAGAAATCATGGCGATCATTTCAATCAAGTTAGAAGCGCCATTAGGATTTTCAAAAGGATGGGCTGAGTTTACGTTAAAAAAACCACCGCCATTTCCGCCCAAAAGTTTGATCATTTCAAATGATGCTACTGGGCCTCTAGCAAGATATTGCGTCCCACCTTCTAAGGTTCTCAGAACCAAAGTATCTTTTAACGTTTGTGGTACACCTGCTGCAAGCAAGGCGATCGCTCCAATAATCGAAATCGGCAGCAATATTCGCGTAATTCCCCGGACGAGATCGACGTAAAAATTACCCAATTTTCTACCAGTCAACCCGCGAATAAAGGCAATTCCCACGGCTAACCCAGTAGCTGCGGAGGTGAACATCAAAAAGCCTAAAGCCGCTACCTGGCTAAAATAGCTTAAGGTTGTCTCACCAGCATAGTGTTGCTGGTCGGTATTCGTTACGAATGAAATAGTTGTGTGCAGCAATACATCCCAGGTTGGCGCACCGAAGCCGTTAGGATTCCAGGGCAACAGTCTCTGGAAATATATTAGTAAATACACTGAAATAGCCATGAGCAGGTTGCTGTACAATACAGCCCGGATATACTGCGAACCCGTCATATCATCTTTTCTGCGGACACCCGCTAGTACGAACATACTTCGCTCTATCGGGTTCATTAAGAAGTCAAGCAGTGTTCTTTCTCCCAAGAAGACACGCGCTATATATTTACCCAATAACGGAGTGATTGCTATGACAATACACAGCGTTAACCCAATTTGCAAAAAACCTTGTCCCATAATTTTGCGCTTAATTAAATTTAAATGTTAGCAAGCTAATTCTTAGAAATAACAGATTAACTGTTGGGGTATCTGATTTCGAGAAATTTGGCGATATCTTGTATCGCCGCTATTTTTTAATCTGGATTTACTATTTTCAGTTATTACTATCCAGATACTATTAATGTATTGTTAATAATATAGGACTTACGCACTGTACAAATGCATCGTGATGTGAATTACCTACAACAGGAAGTTTTCAGGCTTTTATTTATTATCCTGCGATGCCTACGGCGGTAAACTACGTAAATAGACCATGCTGTAGGGGCACAGCATTGCTCATTGGTGTCAACTTAAGCTAATAACTGTTAGCTTACTCGCCCGCCTCGAACTAAAGTTCTTTGGCTTTTAGCTAAAGTCTACTAAAGTAGACTAAGGATTTTTCGGATTATTTAGTCATCATAAAGATGACTTTCGCTATTAGCAAGGAACTTTAGTTCCTTGCGAGACATGGCTTTTACGTTAAGTTGACACGTATGAGCATTGCTGTGCCCCTACGAAAGATATGGTTTTTGACATTAATGCATATTTAGTATTTCTTGTCAATGCGTAAGTCCTATTTTGAACAAAAGAGTGGATAGCGCAGCGTTAGCGAGTATTCGTTCGCGTAGCGTCTGAATCCCCCACTGATAGCGCAGCGTTAACGAGTCCGCGATAGCGTAGCGGTAGAGAGGAACGAGCGTCGCGTCTTGATTCTGACTCCTGAATTCTGACTTCTGAATTCTTCTTCAAATAATATTTAATGGGTCTACATCAATGGTCAAACTAACAGAAGTAGGACAAAGCGATCGCACTTCTTCCCAATCTGGTAATTTTGGCAATGCATCAGGGGCAAATTTAATCAATATCTGCCAGCGATAACGATTAGCTACTCGTAAAATACTCGCTGGTGCTGGGCCCAATATCTCAAATTCTTCTTCTGTACTCAAGGCTGTGGCGATAATTTGTGCTGTATTTTGTACTTGAATGGGATCGAGACTACTTAAGCGCAACAAAATTAACCGCCCGTATGGGGGATAATTAAGCGCTTGGCGTTGTTCTAACTCAGCTTGGGAGAAAGAGTGATAATCGTGCGATCGCACTGCTGCAATTACCTGATGCTCTGTAGTGTAAGTTTGTACAATTACCCTACCCGGATCGTCGCCTCTACCAGCGCGTCCAGCTACCTGAGTCAAGGTTTGAAATGCCCGTTCACTGGCGCGATAATCTGATAAATTTAGCAATCCATCGGCGGCGACAACGCCCACAAGTGTCACCTGGGGTAAATCTAAACCTTTGGTGAGCATCTGCGTACCTACTAATAAATCTGCTTCGCCATTGGCAAACTGGGTGAGTAGGGTGCGGTGTGAACCTTTGTTGCGGGTGGTATCGCTATCAAAACGAATCAAGCGTAACTCTGGGAACTGTCGCGCTAGTTCCTGCGTTACTCGCTGAGTACCGCTACCGAAAAATTTTAGATAAGGGGAACTACAATCAGGGCAGAATTTGGGATGCGATCGCGCATAGTTACAATAATGGCAACGCAATAATTCCGGCGCTTTTTCTTCGGTGTGGTGATACGCCAGCGACACATCACAGTGCGGACATTCCAACACATATCCACAACTGCGGCAAGATACAAAAGTACTGTGTCCCCGGCGATGGATAAATAAAATTCCCTGTTGTTTTCTCTCTTGCAACTCTTGCAAAGCTTCTTGCAGCGATCTACTAAATATAGAACGATTTCCCTGCTGCAACTCTTGCCGCATATCCACTATTTCCACCGGCGGTAGAGGGCGAGAGTTGATCCGTTCGGGAAGTGAAAGGTAAAGAGTGCTAGGTGAGGAATTAGAAGTTAAGAATTCTTCCCCTGCTCCCCTGCCCCCCTGCCTCCTCACACTTACCCAACTCTCCAAGGAAGGCGTAGCGGAACCCAACAACAAGGGACAATTTTCTAACTCTGCTCGCCATTGAGCGACGGTACGGGCGTGGTAGGTGGGTATGGGTGAGTCTTGCTTAAAGCTGCTGTCGTGTTCTTCATCTAAAATAATTAAACCCAAGTTGGGCAAAGGGGCGAAAACTGCACTGCGAGTACCAATGACAACTTGGGGTTCTCCTGTGAGCATTTGTCGCCAAGTGTCGTAACGTTCACCATCGGAGAGGGCGCTGTGATAAACGCTGACTTTATTACCAAAACGGGCGCGGAAACGATCAGTTAGCTGGGGTGTGAGTCCAATTTCTGGGACTAAGACGAGGGCGGATTTACCTTGGCTGAGGAGAGGTGCGATCGCTTGCAAATATACTTCGGTTTTTCCCGAACCTGTTACTCCATGCAACAAAACTTCAGCAAATCCATCTAGTGTCTGGATTGTTTCTAAGGCGCTAGCTTGAGCAACAGTTAAGGATTTAGCCCCATCGCCTGCTAATGCTGGTCCCTGTTCGGTTCGCAATACTTCCCGTTCTTCAACAACGATGTAACCCTTGTTTACCAAAGTTTTGAGGATAGAAGAACTAGCATTGCAAATTTGCAACAATTCATTTTGCCACAACTCTCCACCGTGCCGCCGCAGCACTTCCAAAATCTCTCGTTGGCGAGTAGTTAAGTCGTGATCGATTGTACCTGTGAGCGTTACTGCTTTTTGCAGCTTTGGTCGAGTTAGTCGCGGCGGTTCTAAATAGCTTTCTACTAAACCAAATCGCAGCAGTTCCCGAATTCCCCGATAGGCAGATTTGACTTTTTGTTGGAGGTAGACAAAACTATAATCCCCCGCCGACTGCGCTTGCAAAAGTTCCCAAACTTGCCGTGCAGTTGGAGTCAAAAAAGCTAAAGGATCAGGAGAAGCCAGTAAATAACTACTGCCCCTTGCCCCCCTGCCTCCAACAAGGCGGATACGACGCTGCGATCGCCCCAACAACCCTGGTGGCAGAGCAACCCGGATTACTTGAATTAAGGGCGTATAGTAATATGCAGCAACTCGATTGAGTAATTCCCAATAAGCACTTGGGAAAAATCCAACGCTGACTATATCTTCTACTTCCCGGATTTTTTCTGGTGGTAAATCGACATTTGGTTGTGCCAGTAACCGAATAGCGATCGCTCCTAATTGTTGTGCCCCAAATGGCACGCTCAAAATATCCCCTGGTTTGATTTCTAACTGGGCTGGCAATCGATAAGTAAATAGTCCTGTGCTTCCTGGACAGTCTACCAATACTTCAACCCACCTGTTAACATTTGTATTTAACTGATACGATTCCCTCGGTTCAGCGACCATCATAAGAGATAAATTTACGTCATTAATATACATAGTTTCTGAATTTATAGTTAAACATTTTACTCACATAGCTGTTCACAATTAACCTGGCTCAATTAACTCTATTTTTTTGCTTTATTTAGACGTAAATTGTATTTCTCAATACTGTTATACTTCATAATACTTGATAAGTTTCCTCTTATGTGATCTACTAGACAATTTTGGCTCTTCTATACGTGCAATAAATAATTGGTGCCTACTCTACAAATAAAAGCATCTCGGCTAAGTCTACAAAAGTTACTCCAACTACTAAATAGGGAGTAGCCTTTTTCCGCCTATCGATAGATATTCAACCTTTTCCGTATATGAGATGATTTTATACAAATAAGAAAATAAGAATATCTCAAAATTAAATTGCCATTATTGTAATTTGTCTCATGTGTGTAACTTGAAATCGGGAATGCATAACCCCAGCCCCAGATTTTGAATTTAATCACTGACTTGCAAGGTGTAAACATTGAAAATATTTATAAAAATATATGAAAGTTTAAGAAATTTGGATGATTAGCTGAGATTTATATATTTGTTAAGGTTGAGAAAGTTTGAGGGAGTTTGACATATTTGGTAATTCAGAAAAGAATGAAGAATATAATCTGTTAGAAACCTAATAAGACATTATTGTTGGGTGTGAAGGACAGTTACATTCAATAGGTTGTATCTAACTGTAACCTATATGTGCTAAGTAAATGCCGATTTATATTCCTAAAGTTAAATTAGCATAAGCCTGTATTTCGCTATATATATAAACGGGTGCATTCGTCTCTTAGGGAAAACTACCAAGCCTCAAACGAGTAGCTGTAACTAAATTATGTACCAAACAAAGTAACAATCCCTAAAGGAAATTATGAATATTGTTGAATTGGGAAAAATGGAAATACTGGAGAATGCTGCTGATATTGAAGAATCATCACTCGATATTTTAGAAGCAGTGGCAGATGAAGAGACTCCAATTGTAATAGAAAATCTGGAATCAGATGAACGCGACGGGGATGAAATGGCTGCGGCCCGTCCTTCGGGATACAATAAAACCGAGCATGATGATGCTGTCGGCGCGTTTTTTAAAGAAATGGCGCGTTATCCGCTTCTAAAAGCTGATGAAGAGGTAGAGTTAGCGCGGCGAGTTAGGTTTTTAGAAGAAGTTAGGGAATTACAAGTAGCCTTAGAATTAAAATTGGGGCAGGAACCTAGCAAGGTAGAGGTAGCTTCCGAGCTAGAAATGACGGAAAAGCAATTAGAAAGTCGTTTGTATCAAGGTAGAGTAGCGAAACGCAAAATGATTCGCTCGAACTTGAGATTGGTAGTTTCTATTGCTAAACGATACCTAAATCGGGGAGTGCCTTTCTTGGATTTAATTCAGGAAGGAGCAATGGGTTTAAATCGCGCTACAGAAAAGTTTGATCCCGATAAAGGATATAAGTTTTCTACTTACGCCTATTGGTGGATTAGACAGGCGATTACCAGGGCTATAGCTAACGATGCGCGAACAATCCGACTACCTATTCATATTGTTGAAAAGCTAAACAAGCTGAAAAAAGCCCAACGGGAACTCAAACAAAAACTCTGCCGCAATCCTACCGAAGGTGAAATGGCAGAAACTTTGGAAATTAGTGTGCAACAACTACGCCAGCTACAACAACTACGGCGTCAAGCGCTTTCTCTCAATCACCGCGTTGGTAAAGAAGAAGACACGGAATTGATGGATTTGCTAGAAGATGAAGATAACCTGTCTCCAGAAGCAAAAATGAATGAAAACATGATGCGTCAGGAGATTTGGGAAGTTTTGGGTGACGTGTTAACTCCACGGGAGAAAGATGTGATTTCTCTGCGCTATGGTTTGACAACCAGCGAACCTTGTACCTTAGAAGAAGTTGGCAACATGTTCAATCTTTCTCGTGAGCGAGTGCGACAAATTCAAAGCAAAGCCATGCGAAAATTGCGCCGTCCCCACATAGCCAAACGTTTAAAAGGTTGGTTGATTTAATTGCATTAACGAACATGGATTAAACATGGATCAAATAAAGTGCAAAACTTTAATCTCGTAGGGTGTGTTATCGCGTAGCGTAACGCACCACCCTAGATTTTAGGTGCGTTAGGACAAATACCCGCATAACACACCTTACTAAACTAGCTCTTTATTAAATCTACGTGCCTAACCAATAAAGGCAAACTGTAACTGCATATTTCTTGAGCTTCGCCTATTGCAAATTGCAAAAACAGGGCGTTTTGTACCTTTTTCGGTTTTTTTAACCATCAGTCAAAAAAACTTGCACAGTTGCCTATAGACTATGAACTATAAACCATAGACTCATAGACGAATGACTTCGCGTAACAATTTGATTGTGCGTTTTGCTGAACCAAGTGATTACAGCGTACTGTTTAAATTAATTCAGGGGCTTGCTGAGTATGAAAAATTATCTCACGCTGTCACTGGCAATGCTCTTGAACTTAAGGAGCATTTATTTGGTTCCCGGAAATATATAGAAGCAATTTTAGCAGAATCTGCGGGTCAAGCTGTTGGTTTTGCTCTATTTTTTCATAATTATTCAACATTCCTGACTAAGCCAGGAATTTATTTAGAAGACTTATTTGTTTTACCAGAATATCGCAGGCAAGGTATTGGTAAGGCTCTCTTAACTAGAGTAGCCCAGATAGCAGTAGAACGTGATTGTGGGCGGTTAGAGTGGAGTGTTTTGGATTGGAACGAATCAGCCCAAGAATTCTACCGTAGTATGGGAGCATCTATATTAGATGATTGGCAAATTTGTCGTGTAACAGAAGATATGCTTACTAAGTTAGGGGCTGTTAAATAATTTGTAATTCGCAATTCGCAATGACGCTCCTACGTCGCTAACGCAATTACGTGTTGTAACGGGGATTTAGATCAGACATCAACACTTGCGGCTTGATAGAAGCCGGGGATTTAAACCTCTACATTTTGTTCAAAATACCAAAAATTGATAGCGAAGTTTGACAACTTGTCATTTGACTATAGGAACGGCTCAACTGACAATTATGGAGGATATTGCAGCGAATAAGCCGCTATTGTAGAGAGAACACGAAATGAAAAAAATTATTACAGTGATGCTGTTAGGCATAGCAATCTTCACTTTTGCCTTCAGTAGTCCAGCTTTGGCAGGAGATGCTGTTAGTGGAGCTAAAGTATTTAGTGCTAATTGTGCCTCTTGTCATGCGGGAGGTAAAAATCTGGTTCAAGCTCAGAAGAACCTGAAAAAAGACGCTTTAGAAAAGTATGGTATGTACTCAGAGGAAGCAATTATTGCTCAAGTGACAAAAGGTAAAAATGCCATGCCTGCTTTCGGTAGTCGTTTAAAAGCCAACCAGATTGAAGATGTAACTGCTTATGTGCTTTCACAAGCAGAGAATGACTGGAAGTAGACTAAAATGTAACTTCAATAATTAACAATTTGCGGGGCTTTTTGTCCCGCAAATTTTATGGTTGACGAAATTGTAAATTAAGGTGCTTATTGAGCGTGGATTACAGTTAGTTACCAAATCAAAAAGTCTTACCTGTTCTCCCTCCTGCTGAGTCGTTTTGCATAGCTTAGTCTAAACTCCAGTTATTGGCGATCGCTACAAATATTATTAGTATTCAGCAATACACTAGTACAGCACGGCCTAAATAAACCACCCATTCCAAATCAACGAAAGTCTTACGCTGTATTTATTTTGACTTTTGACTTTTGACTTTTGCCTTGCGGTACTAGGGCACAATCAACACTGGGCAAGGAGAAAGATTAATGACGCGAGTGGTAACACTATCATCCGCTCCCTCTTCAGTCAAACCTAGCCCCCGACAGCCCATGATAATTAAATCTGCCCCGATTTCATCAGCGACATCGCAGATCGTAAAAGCTGGTTTACCTTGCCTTTCCATGATTTCGGATTGAATTCCTTGACCAGAAAATAAAGTTTGGGCACTTTCCAGCAGCTTGGCAACTACCTCTGGTGACACCATCGGATCGTCTGCACTAGGCGCGTCTGGAGGTGGTTCTTCCACTACAGACAGCAGCACTAAGCGACTGCTGTACTTTTTGACTATGTTGGTGACAACATCAGCAGCTTCCCGCGTTTCTCGGCTTTGATCAATAGGAAATAGTACTGTCTTAAATATCTCTGTCACTTGGGTACCCCTGACTCCGGTAAAATCTTGATGGTTCTACTTTCAAAACAATAACAAAAAGGCAATCAGGAGAGTTTGGTGTGTCCAAAAAAAGTTTAGCAAGTTTATCTTCGGCCGATATCTCTGGGAAACGTGCCTTAGTGCGGGTTGACTTTAACGTGCCTGTGGACGATAAAGGCAATATTACTGACGATACTCGTATTCGCGCCGCTCTACCAACCATCCAAGATTTGACGCAGAAGGGAGCTAAGGTCATTCTCGCCAGCCATTTTGGCCGTCCCAAGGGTGTGGATGACAAATTACGCCTAACTCCCGTTGCCAAACGTCTATCTGAGTTACTGGGGCAAGAAGTCGTTAAAACTGATGATTCCATTGGCGATGAAGTTGCAGCTAAAGTTGCCGCGTTGCAAAATGGTCAAGTGCTGTTACTAGAAAATGTCCGTTTTTACAAAGAAGAAGAAAAAAACGACCCAGAATTTGCCAAAAAATTGGCAGCTAATGCTGATTTTTATGTAAATGATGCTTTTGGTACTGCACACCGCGCCCATGCTTCTACTGAAGGTGTGACTAAATTCCTCAGTCCTTCTGTGGCTGGATATTTGGTTGAGAAGGAATTGCAATATCTGCAAAACGCCATTGAAAATCCCCAACGTCCTTTGGCGGCAATTATTGGTGGTTCCAAAGTTTCCAGCAAAATTGGTGTGATTGAAACGCTATTAGAGAAGTGCGACAAGCTGATCATTGGTGGTGGGATGATTTTCACCTTCTACAAAGCCCGTGGTTTGAATGTCGGTAAGTCGTTGGTAGAAGAAGACAAGCTTGAACTAGCGAAGTCTTTGGAAGCTAAAGCTAAGGAACGGGGTGTTGCTTTATTGCTGCCCACAGATGTGGTATTAGCAGATAACTTTGCTCCTGATGCCAATTCTCAAACCGTTAGCATTGAAAATATCCCCGATGGTTGGATGGGTTTGGATATTGGGCCAGACTCGGTGAAATTTTTCCAAGAAGCTCTTGCAGATACCAAAACGGTAATTTGGAACGGGCCAATGGGTGTGTTTGAGTTTGATAAATTTGCCAAAGGTACGGAAGCGATCGCTCATACCCTCGCTAAAATTAGCAAAACTGGCACAACTACCATCATTGGCGGCGGTGACTCTGTAGCGGCTGTGGAAAAGGTTGGTTTAGCCGACCAAATGAGCCACATCTCCACCGGCGGCGGCGCTAGCTTGGAGTTGCTTGAAGGTAAAGTATTGCCTGGAATTGCAGCTTTAGATGATGCTTAATAGCCATCTTTAGATTTATGTAGAGACGTTACATGTAACGTCTCTACATTGAATAGGTTTATTATGCAAAACTGACTTCTAGCGTATAAGAAAGAGGGTTAAAGGAGCTACTAGAGAAACTTCCGCCATCTTCAGGGCGGAAAGCATATTCACTCACTGAGAGAGAGTACGTACCTGCACCCAAGAAACTGGTGATTAATGACGAATTGCCACCGCCACCATCGTCGTCAGATTGCAATAATGTCCCAGAATCGTTAAACAGTCCGAGAATTGTATCTCCCGATGTCACTGTCCTGATAGTGACAGTTCCTGCATTTGCTAAAGAAAATGTAAAAAAGTCAAAATCGGGATTATCCCCCGGTTTAACTGTTGCTAACTCGGCTGAAAGATTAACGTTTGAGCCTGATGATAAGAAACCCAATCCTTCAGCGTTAAACAGTGCGTTGTTTGTATCTTCTCCAGCATTTTCCCGCTCATAGAAAAGGAAGTCATCACTATCAAGTGTGAGAGTGTTTGTTTGCTCCACAACACTTATGATCTCATCTTGCTCTCCTGCGGGTTTCTCTAAGAATATTCGTGTGCTGCCTCCAACAACTTGCAGGCGGTAGTCCTGTGGAGGTCCTTTGAGTTCAATTCGATCTTGGCTAGAGTCAAAGTCACTAATAGTAGCCAAGTCGCCAAAACCAGGACTTGCATTGTTGTTATCGTCGTAAAAGACATTTATAGCGTCGCCCAGAATAAATCTATCTACCCCAGCCCCGCCAATCAACCTATCAGCTTCCCCTACTCCAGGTGGAAGCGAACTACCAGGCCAAACACCGATGAGGATATCGCTTCCAGATCCTCCATTGAGTATGTCATTATCTGGCCCGCCTTGTAGACTATCATTCCCACCTAGACCATTGAGAGTATCATTGCCGAAATTACCGTCTAGCGTGTCATTTCCCGAAGTCCCATTTATCGTTTCAGGGCCTATAGTGCCTAAAGTAAATACCATATTATCTCTCCTGAGATTCTTACTAATACGTAAGTTCAGTCTCAGTCAAAGAACTATTCAATGTAGATTACTTGCCATTTGCGTAATCTAAGTTAGAAAACATTAATTATTTGGTTAGGAACTTCTAAAGAAAAAAATATCCAACTACTTATTGTGGACTGACCCGAAAAGCCCGCCTTCGGTTGCGTCCGAGCAAGACCCCTACTCTACAAAATTAGATAATCTATTTCCTGAAAATTCCTTAATTGATTACGCCAATGGTGAGTAATTAGGTCAAAATGTATTTTGGTTCTTTTTCTAAATTTTCTGAACCCACATTATAATTATTATCATGAATGAAAGGTTAAATTAGCTTTTTTGTTAAATCTTTACAATGCCAATAAATGCGATTATAATGCTCTTTTATTACTCTCATCAGATTAAATTTGAAACCCTATTTTGGCGTTAGTCCCCGCAGGCGGACGAGAGTTTGTGTAACCGCGATTTTTAATCCCTTGGATTATTCTCTCTCCAGAGTCATAGAAGAGCGATAATACATTAAAATCATCTGTGTTAAATTTAATTAATTAATTATTGTTTTAAAATACTTGTTTTTTTGATGAGAATTGTGAGATTTTGCAGATGAACGCAGTATCTTATTAAGTTAAATTTCAAAATCAAATTTTTTGGTTAAAAAAGATTTTTTATTAAGAGGATATTTGAAAATAGATATTGGGTCAGACTCGGTGAAAGTTTTCCAAAAGAGGCTTGCAGATACCAAAATGGTAATTTGGAACGGGCCGATGTTTGAGTTTGATAACGATCCGGCAGTGATTGACTTGTGTAAAGCCTATAGAACCCATTTGATATCTACTTCTGGAAGCAGAAGCATTGCAACTAGCTGGATTTTCCCATTTTCTGGCAGAAAACGGTTTTGCTGAACAGGCTCTATCGTTGATCACTGAACGACGGCTTACTTCAAAGCCAAGT
>JBBSOX010000123.1:0-19377 GCA_038259325.1 Chroococcales cyanobacterium
AACCCCAGTTTGAGAACTCAATATTAGCTTTTGTGTACTAAATATACTCAAATGAGAACTCAAACCCCAGTTTGAGAACTCAATATTAGCTTTTGTGTACTAAATATACTCAAATGAGAACTCAAACCCCAGTTTGAGAACGCAAATCGCGTTATGAGAAGTTTTCAATTTATTACTCCTCGCGGGGAGTGATGTCTGGCGACAAGAAGCGTAGCTCTAGTTGATGCAGGTGAAACTGCGCTATAAATTGCCTCAAGACAGCACCAGTCAACTAATTACCCAAACCATCCAAGATGATGATTTGAGAACTGACCAGATACCCTCTACAAACCTGAGATTTGCTGCTGCGGTAGCTACCTTTGGGATGGTGCTGCGTGACTCTGAGTATAAGGGGAATGCTAACTATGATTTGGTGATGCAATTGGCAACCCAGGCGATGGAGGAAGACGAGGAGGGTTATCGGGGTGAGTTTATTCGCCTGGTGGAACAATCTAGGGGGTTGATTCCCAGGAAATGATTTGGATTGAAATACAGTCCCTGCCACTTTCCCAATGCTGTTGCAATTTCTGTAAAATTAACAAGGGCGATCGCAACTCAAATGTTTCTATTCAATTTCCCTAGCGAATACACCTCTATCTGTATATCCTCTTGCCTATTGCCTCTTACCTATTCCCTAACTCAAGCGGATGCCTCCCCTACGATAATAAAGTTTTGCACCTGACTAAATCCGCTTTCCTGAGTCGGTAATTCTGGAATCATTTTGCAGTAGAATGAATCGTCTAGATAAGAGGAGGGCTTTTAGATGACTCGTGTCATCATTGTGCGCCACGGTCAAAGCGGTTATAACACCGAGCGGCGTATTCAGGGACGCACTGATGCGTCAACATTAACCGAGAAAGGTCGTAACGATGCCAGTTTTACTGGCAAAGCCCTCAGCAATATTTTATTTAATGCGATTTACAGCAGTCCTCTGCAACGAGCAAAACACACAGCAGATATTATCTATAGTGAGTTAGCTACTCATCCTGAACAATCTGCTGTAATCCAAGTTTCTGATTTGCTGTTAGAAATTGACTTGCCTTTATGGGAAGCACTGCTGACTGCTGAAGTTAAGCAGAAATTTGCCGAAGACTACCGCACTTGGCATCAACGCCCCGACGAACTGCGGATGCTGCTAAATGATGCACAAGGGACAAGAGAACATTTTCCTGTTCTTGCTTTATACAAACAAGCGCAGCACTTTTGGCAAGAAACTTTGTCTCAACATCAAGGCGAAACTATTCTCATAGTGGGACATAACGGCATTAATCGCGCCTTGATTAGCACAGCCTTAGGAATCCCCCCAAGTCGCTATCATTCAATCCAGCAATCTAACTGTGGCATCACCGTACTAAATTTTGCTGGAGGATTGGGGGAGCCAGTTCAGCTAGAATCCTTAAATCAGACGCAACACACAGGGGAAATTCTACCCTCATTGCGACCGGATCATCAAGGAATACGGTTGTTACTGGTGCGTCACGGTGAAACTGATTGGAATCGCCAAACCAGGTTTCAAGGGCAAATTGATGTCCCCCTCAACGACAACGGTAGACAACAGTCGCAAAAAGCAGGCGATTTTCTCCAAGAGGTAGCAATTGATTTTGCCGTCAGTAGCCCAATGCTGCGCCCTAAAGAAACAGCAGAGATTATTCTAAAACAACATCCTAATGTCAAGTTAGATTTGCAAGACGGTTTAAGGGAAATTAGTCACGGACTCTGGGAAGGAAAATTAGAAACCGAGATAGAGCAAGAATTTCCCGGAGAGTTGCAGCGCTGGCGGTTAGTACCAGCCCAAGTACAAATGCCTGAAGGGGAAAATTTGCAAGAGGTGTGGGAACGTAGCGTTGCAGCTTGGCAATCAATTGTGCAATCTGCATCAAACAATCAATTTAAAACTGTATTAGTAGTAGCTCACGATGCAACTAATAAAACCTTACTTTGTCACGTTCTGGGTTTATCGCTAGAAAATTTCTGGAATTTCCGTCAGGGTAATGGCGCAGTTAGTGTTATCGACTATCCTTGTGGAATCGATAGTATACCAGTATTGCAAGCGATGAATATCACCGCTCACTTTGGTGGAGGCGTACTAGATAAAACAGCAGCAGGGGCATTGTGATAAAGAGACGCGATTATACTCTTACGAGAAGCCGCTCTTCGAGCGTCTACGGGTCTGTACAAAAGTTAGGAGTGAAAAATTATGAGTAATGAATAAAGTTAGAAGTGATGAGCGAGGAACAAATAACTCTTAACTCCTAACCCTAACTCATAACTAAAAACTTTTATGACTGAACTGCTGCAAAAAGTACGGGTAATTGACCCAGTTTCTGAAATCGATGAACTCTTTGATGTGCTGATTGCTGATGGTTATATCCAAGCAGTGGCTTCGCACATTGCTGACATCAGCCCCGATACTCAAATCAGAGATTGTCAGGGATTAGTTCTCGGGCCGGGGTTAGTGGATTTGTACAGCCACTCCGGTGAACCAGGGTTTGAAGAACGGGAAACCCTGTTGTCTCTCTTACAATCTGCTGCTGCTGGCGGCTTTACCAGGGTTAGCATCTTACCCGATACATCCCCAGCTATTGATAACCCTGCACTTGTAGCACAGTTGCAGCAAAAGAAGGCAGAGGGGCAGAGGAGCAGAGGGGCAGAGGAGAATTTGCCTCCCCTGCTCCCCTGCTCCCCTGCTCCCCTGCTTCATATCTGGGGTGCTATCACCTTAGACGTTGCTGGGAAGCAAATGACGGAATTAGCAGATTTAGCGTCTGCTGGAGTTGTTGGTTTTAGCGATGGTAAGCCTTTAGAGAATTTAGCGCTGGTGCGGCGAGTGTTAGAGTATGTCCAGCCGTTGGGTAAACCAATCGCATTTTGGCCTAGCGATCGCCAGTTAGCAGCAAATGGTGTAATGAGGGAAGGTGCAGATGCTCTGCGTTTCGGTTTACCTCCAATACCTGCCAGCGCTGAAACTACTGCGATCGCAGCAATGCTAGAATTGGTTGCAGCTATTGGTACACCAGTCCATATTATGCGCGTCTCCACATCTCGCAGCGTGGAATTAATTGCTTCAGCTAAGGCTGCTGGTTTACCCATCACCGCCAGCACCACCTGGATGCACCTTTTACTTGATACAAAAGCAGTTAAGAGTTATAACACTAGCTTGCATTTAGACCCGCCGTTAGGAAATCCTAGTGATGTAGCGGCATTGCGTGCAGGGGTGCGTGCGGGTGTGATAGATGCGATCGCTATTGACCACACACCCTATAGCTACGAAGAAAAAGTCCAAGCTTTTGCCGAAGCACCTCCAGGAGCAATTGGTTTAGAGTTAGCATTACCCTTGCTGTGGCAGTATCTCGTTGAAACTGAAGAATTTACTGCTTTAGAATTATGGCGGGCATTAAGTACCAATGCAGCAGAGTGTTTGGGGCAAAAAGTCAGTGCGATCGTACCTCATCAACCAGCAGAACTTACTTTATTTGATCCTCAACAAACCTGGAAAGTCGAACGGAAAAGTCTTTATACACTTTCACAAAATACACCTTGGCTAGGGCAACAAATGAAGGGTCATGTTGTACAAACCTGGTGTTGAAAAATGTAAAATACTCATTTTAAATAGTACATAATCAGCCATAATACCAAAAATTGGTAACAATAATGACTACTATAAATGACCCTCTTATTGTAACTGAAGTAACTGATTTGTACCTCAAGTATGAAGAAGCTCTTTGTAATAACAATTTGGAAGTGATGGATAGCTTATTTTGGGATGCGCCCGAAGTAGTGCGGTTCGGCATCACAGAAAACCTCTATGGTGGTGATGAAATTCGTAACTTTCGCCAGAATCGACCAAACCCAAAAATAGAGCGAGGGATATTGAATCTCAAGGTTGTAACCTTTGGGAAAGATGCAGCAACAGTGAATTTAGAGTTTCGCCGGATTATTAATGGTGTAGAGCGTTTTGGGCGACAAAGCCAGACTTGGTACAGGTTTACCGAAGGATGGAAGGTGGTATCAGCCCATGTTTCATTATTGCCAGTGTGAATTTCAAAACTATGACTAATAGACATCTCCAGAAATTAAATATGCGTTACCCAGAACCCTTGTAGAGACGTAGCAGTGCTACGTCTCTACATTCTTTTTCGGAGATGTCTAATATAGAAATCCACTTTGATTTTTGAATTTATTTGCGTGGGTAGGCAATAGGCAAGAAGGCTTTCAGTTGCTTATATCAATGTGGATAGTTAGCGTTTTATTCCGAAGAAGTGCGGAATGTGGGTTGAAAATTATTATTGTGGCGATCGCACTGCTACACTATCACCTGGTGTTGAAGGCCATCTCACCGTCAGAATAGTACAGTCGGACTGAGCAACCCAACAATGTGGCACACCCGCACACCACAACACATAATCACCCTCACGAGATAGAATCATCTCCCTATCCTCAAACTGAAGGCAAAATTGGCCATTAATCAAGATGGAAAGAGTAGCTGCTGTATCATTTACTCCCCACTCGGTTCTACAGTCTCCTGCTTTATGGATACCCCACTTTATTTCTAGCGCTGTGGTTGAGCGAAGATCGTCATCTGGGGTAATGAAGTAACCCATAAACCAACCCCAGCGATTTGCACCTTCGCTAGCAGCATTCCCAAAAATAACTTTAGGCTGCATTACTCACCTCGAAGGAAGGAAGTGAACTATTTACCCCACATTCTGCAAGCTCAGTGGACAAGAATACACACTTATGTTGTTGTAGAGAGTGGGGTATTGGTTGCTCTAGATGAGAAAAAGTGCATAGGTATAGCCTGTCGTAGATATCACTCATAACTAATTAAAATAGATGAACACAGATAATTAATTATGAAAATTATCTGCGTTTATCTGCGTCCATCTACGGTTTTAGATTAAGGTGATTTATTTATCTCATGTAGAGACGCGATTTATCGCGTCTAAAAGACTGACACGTTAGAGAGAGACGCGATAAATCGCCGTCAAGACAAAGAATAGACTCGTCAATTATTCCCCTACTCTTGACTGGGAGCAGCAGGTTGTGATTGAGGTTGTTTGCGTAAACCACGCAAAGACTCCCGCAACTTGTTCTGGCTAGTGTTGTCTGGCCGCCGACGCCGAATTGTGGTTGGTTGTGGCTTTTGTGATGAATTGGTAGTCGCTCGCTCACGTTGGATGCGGCGTAAAGACTCTCTTGCAGATCCTTGAGGGCGAGTTGTTCTAGCTGGAGATGATGGGCTTGTAGCAGCACTTTCCTTTCTTTGAGGTTCCAACCGTCTACTAAATCCAGATATTGCTGGTTTTTTGACTGTAGCTTCAGTAGATGAAGGTGTCATCTCTCTGCGCTTACGTCTTGAATTTTCCTGTGTGGAGTTGGCAGTAGCTGCTTGCTGGGTTCTCTCTTCTGCTTCTCTTTGTGCTTTGCGTTCTTGAACTTGGCGCGATCGCCGTGAACCTTTTATTGCAAATTCAGTGGCTATAGATACCCCTTGTCTACCACCTTCTGCGGGTTTTAATTTCCAGTTACGCGCTTGTCTCTTGGTTTCTTCATCCAATTCACGGTTTCCACTGGAACGAGCAATTCGCACATTGGTAACATTACCTTGTGCATCAGTATCTACAGCTACTTCTACTCTGCCTTCAACTCCCCGACGTCTTGCAGCCTCTGGATACTTGGCACTACATTCACGGCAGGCTGCACGACCATTAGCATTACCTGAACTGTTAATTTTTGCAGGTGTTGGCGCTGTTGGCGCTGTTGGCGCTGTGGCTAATGGCGGACGCTTTACCCTTTCATTGCCTACACCACCGCCAGAGCCAGAGCCAATTCCTGAGCCTAAACCAGAACCTGAACCAGAGCCAATTCCTGAACCTGAACCTGTACTTAAAGCAACGCCAGAGCCAGAAGTACCATTATCTGTCAGAATAGGACTACTGCCACCACCGCCACCCTGAGGAGCAACAGTTGTCACAGGTGCTTCTGGCTTCGGAGCAATTTGCGTATTGGCTGGCTGTGGGTTTTGAGTAGTTTGTTTTGGTTGTTGAACTGGCTGAATTTGAGTAATTTGTTTTGGTTGTTCAACTGGCTGAATTTTTGGTTTTTCAATAAATTCTTGTATTGGTTTTTGTACTGGCGGAGTTTCTATAGACTGTTTTTGAACAACTTCTGGTAATTTTTTAGGTACTTCTGGAATTTTTTCAACTGGTTTTTCTGGTTCGGCAGGCGGAGAATCCACGATCGCAAACTCTATTGCGTCATCTTCTTCTGTGGGCACTCTCGTCAAATAATTACCTATGCCTGAGGACAGTACGCCGATATGCAGCGCCAGTGAACCTATTAGACTGTAAGTCAGAAAAGACTTGAGAGCCTCAACTTCTTTGGAACGTTGCTCGACAGTAGTGCCGGAAAAGCTCATAGCTATTGCTACCTATTCTCACTAATTTATTCATCTTAGAATGCAACGTTACAAATATCAAGTAAAAAATTAAAATTACTTGGAATCGCGCTATGGAACCTTGGAGTAGCAGAAACATTTTTCAAAACCAGCAATATCATGGTTTTTGGATAAAATTAATTTTTATTTCAAATAAATTAAATTAATTTATGTAAAACCATGAACAAGTAAATATAAATAATGAGCATTATATTTGAAAAATTCATCATTATATCTTATATTTTATTGAGAAAGAGTTTCAGCTTTTCTCTAGATTCTGGTAGTCTGATTTTGTATTGTGGATGAGGTTATAGAGGCACTACATGGGAATTCAGAATTTGTTTGCAGCAGGCGGTATCGTCATGTGGCCCCTGTTGGCGTTTTCGGTATTGGGTGTGGCACTGATCATCGAGCGGATCAGGTTTTGGATAAGGATCAATCAACGTCAAAACCGGGTGGTGCGAGATGTTTTGAATCTCTACCGTCTCGATAATGTTGTCGGTGCAATGGATAAACTTCAGAAAAACGCAGACTTGCCACTCGCCCGAATTTTTCTAGCGGCTTTAGAATTGGAGGAGCCAAATCCAGAGGAATTTCGTTTGGCGTTAGAAAGCGAATCGCAGGCTGAGATACCTGTGTTAAAACGTTTCCAAAACCTTTTTGAGACAATCATTAGTCTGGCACCACTGTTGGGACTTCTCGGCACAGTATTAGGATTGATCGCCTCCTTTGCTTCCCTAAATCTTGGTGACGTGGGAGGTAGTAAAACAGCAAGTGTTACCTCTGGGATTAGTGAGGCTCTAGTATCAACAGCATCAGGATTGATAGTTGCTATATTCATACTCTTGTTTGCCAATACCTTCCGGGGACTGTACCAACGGCAAATTGCCCTAATTCAAGAGTATGGGGGACAGCTAGAATTACTTTACCGCCGTCGCTATGAACGAGGAGAAAAAACTTATGCGTCTACAAGATGAGCCAGAACTTCCACTACAGATCAACATCTTGCCGATGATTGATGTGATTTTTGCAATTTTGACATTTTTCATCATGTCAACTCTATTTTTAACGCGTTCAGAAGGTTTACCAGTAAATTTACCGAAGGCAGCTACGGCAAAACAACAGCAAGTTCCCTCTAAAATTACGATCACGGTAGATGAACAAGGAGTAGTAAGCTTGAACCAGAAACCAACCACTGTTGATGATTTAACAGCGCAAGTGCGGACTTTAGTTGGTTCTAACTCAGAAGTTTTAGTGATTATTAATGCTGATGAAAAAGTTGGTCACGGTCAGGTGGTGGCTGTGATGGATCGGGTACGTCAAGTTGAAGGGGCAAAATTAGCGATCGCTACCCAAAAATAAGCAGTAGAAATATTGTATATGAGAAGTTCAGAGAGTCAGGAAAATTCTATATTCTGGCTCCTAACTCCTTTGTGTGTGATAACTACTACCAGATGCGCTTACACATCTGCAATTCTTGAGACATAAGTTTAAATAATAACTCTTGGTGGGAATGGATAAAAAAGTGGTCGCCGTCGAACTCATGTAATGAGAAAGTACTAATTGTCTGTTCTCGCCATGCTTGCAAAGCCTCATGATTAACTTCTTGGTCTTGCAAACCACCAAAAATAGTAATAGGACACTCTAGTGGCTGTTTTTGAGTGTAAATATAAGTTTCCAGAACAGCAAAATCTGCGCGCAAAATGGGGAGGAACATCTGCATAAGTTCCGGGTTTTCTAATACTGCTTTGGGTGTACCGTTAAGACTGTGTAGCTCGTTAAGCAAATCAGCGTCTGATAGGATGTGGAGGGGTGGTTTTGTGGACGGGATTTGTGGGGCGCGACGAGCAGAGATGAACAAGTGAAAGGGAGAAATACTATACTGAGAGCGAAGTAGATGTGTCAACTCAAAGCTAACTAATCCGCCCATACTGTGACCGAAGAAGGCGAATGGTTTGTCTAAGTATGGTAACAGAACTGGAGCGATCGCTTCAACAAGAGGTTCTAATCGCGTCAAAGGTGCTGACTTAATCTGTCTTCCCCGTCCCGGATATTCCACAGCGCAGACTTCGACATTACTAGGAAGATTATTAGGCCATGTGCGAAAAATCGCCGAGTTCCCACCAGCGTAAGGGAAGCAGAATAAACGCAAGTTGGCTTGAGGATTTGGTTGGGGACAGATAACCCAGGAATTTAAGCTTGGTGTAGTTGTCATAATAGAGTTTAGAGTTGGATAATACAACTTTGCTTTAATTTTTAAACATATTCACTGAATAATCTTATGACAGGAATAGAACCTTTTGCCGCACAAGCCGTTAGCGGTTTAGCAGTTCCGATTTTTCAAATCCTTTGGGGAGGTGGCAGTAAGGTTCTAGGAATATTTGGTAAAACCCTCGATGAAAAAACTAGGGAGATAATTTTTGCCGCATCAAAGCAATATGTCCAGAACTACGAAGAACGGCATGGCATTCTCAAAGTATTGGGAATGCGTGAACCTGTAAAGTTGGAATCGGTCTATACAGCAGTACAGTTTTTAGGTGATGATGCTATCCGTAGTTTTGCATCTATTGAGAATTTAGAAAAAGTCTATCGCCAAGCTAAAAGCCGAGGATTTCAATCTCACGATGGTAAAAAACAAGCAGGAATTAAAGTTGCTAATAATAAACAATATCTGATGGTGCTTGGTGGGCCTGGTGCTGGAAAGTCTACATTTGTGCGGAAGATGGGACTAGAAGCGCTCAAAGGTAAAAAAGGAGGATTTAAACACGCCTGCATTCCAGTTTTTATCGAATTGAAAAGGTTTGGATCTGGCAATATCGATATTAAAGCATTTATTACTGAAGAGTTTGGTATTTGTGGCTTTCCATCACCAGATAAATTTGCAGCCAAAGCTTTAGAAGAAGGTAAATTACTAATTTTACTGGATGGGTTGGATGAAGTACCAACAAAAAATTTGACTGAGGCAATTAGCGAAATTCAGAACTTCGTTGACAAGTACGATAAAAATCGTTTTATTGCCTCCTGTCGCACAGCAGCTTATCGCAGCAGTTTTCGCCGCTTTAGCGATGTAGGAATGGCAGATTTTGACGATGATCAAATTCAGCAATTTATTTATAACTGGTTTCATTGTGAAGCAGACAAACAGGCAAAGACAGGCGATAAATGCTGGGAATTACTGCAAAAACCAGAACATCAAGCTGCAAAAGAATTAGCACACACACCTTTATTGCTGACATTTCTGTGTTTAGTTTATGACCGTTCCCAAAGTTTTCCAGATAATCGCAGTGTTCTTTACCGGAAAGCACTGCGGATATTGCTAGAAGAGTGGGCATCAGAAAAACGAATTCTCAGAGACGAGATTTATCAAGGACTGCATACAGAATTAGAAGAGATATTATTATCGGAGATTGCTTATACAGGTTTTGAGTCTGACAGGCTATTCTTTTCACAGCGCGATATTGTTCAGCAAATTAAAACATTTTTAGCGAGTAATCTTAATGCGCCTCAGCATTTAGATGGGGAATCAGTGCTGGATGCGATCGCAATTCAACAAGGAATCTTGGTAGAACGAGCCGAGGATGTCTTTTCGTTTTCTCATCTAACGCTACAGGAATATTTAACAGCACAGTATATTGATGACCATCGCCAAGTTGAGAAGTTAGTTACTCAACATCTTGTAGATGAACGCTGGAAAGAGGTATTTTTGTTAGTAGCTGGGTTAATGCGTGGTGGTGCAGATGATTTGCTGCTGCTCATGGAAAAGGAAGCGCAAAAATATATTAATACCCCGAAGTTACAAGCTTTATTAAATTGGGCAGAACAGGTAACAGTTGGATCGCCAGGAGATTTTAAACCTGTGGGTAAACGTGCAGTTGCGATCGCCAACGCCAACGCCAACGCCATCGCCAACGCCTACGCCAACGCCATCGCCAACGCCTACGCCAACGCCATCGCCAACGCCAACGCCTACGCCTACGCCATCGCCAACGCCAACGCCAACGCCATCGCCAACGCCTACGCCTACGCCATCGCCAACGCCTACGCCAACGCCATCGCCAACGCCAACGCCTACGCCAACGCCATCGCCAACGCCAACGCCAACGCCATCGCCAACGCCAACGCCATCGCCGACGCCATCAAATATACTGAGCGACTAAAAAAATCAGAAATCTTCAAGAATCTCAACTTTACTGTGCTGATCGCCCAACTAGAAGCACTTAAAACTAGAATTCCTGATGATAAACAGCCAAGGGAAGCACGTCTGGCATTTGCTAAACACCTGCAACAAACCTTACTCAAAGCTTTCCATCTCACCCTAGAAATGATCGATTTATCTGAGGAAGAAGCAAAAGCATTCGGCAATTATCTCTACGCCAATCACCTCATCATCCAGTGCAAACAAGCAGCAGTGCGAGTATCGCCCCAAACCTGGGAAGCGATTGAGGCGCGGATGTTGTTGGTTCCAGGTGGTTAAGCAACAATAGGAATATGAAAAGATAGCCAGATAAACGCTCCATGAGTTCATTACAACAGGCTAAAGATACAAAAACTCAAACCTTTACAGCAATTTTGCACTGGGAAGAGGATGTTTATGTAGCTGAATGTCCAGAGGTGGGAACCGCCAGCCAAGGAGAGACGATAGAAGAAGCTATTGCTTACTTGCAGCAAGCAACAGAAATGTATTTAGAAGAATTCCCGCTTGCTGAGGTAGCACCTCGTCGCTTGTTAACTACATTTGAGGTAACGAGTGTCTAAGCTACCAACAGTTCGAGCCATTAGTGTTCTGGAACACTTAGGCTTTGTTTAGGTACGCCAAAGTGGCAGTCATGTGATTTTAAAGAAACAACTTGTGGAGGAAGGTGAAGAGCAGAAAATGATTGAAGTGGGTTGTGTTAACTTTATGCAGATCGATGCAATTGAGTTGCAAGCCGATGCAATTGAATTGTCAGCCGATGCAATTAAGTTGCAAGTCGATGCAATCGAATTGTCAGCCGATGCAATTGAGTTGCAGGAGATTGCGTTTAGATAGTACCGTGATGTAAATACTAAACTGCAAGACGCTTTAGACAAAAGCCGCTCAACAGTTAACAGTATAAGCAAAGCTGATTATCTTGATAACTGTCGAGAAAGGGCTAGAGGCTAAACTTTTTGTCATACTTCACACAATTGAGAATCGGTGTATATGTCATGTTCTCTGTTGATAAACACCTGAGCCAATGCCTGATAAGCTTCACTCCAAGCTGCCATCACTTCTTCTGTAGCTGCTTCCCCTAAAACATCTTTCATCGCTTGCAGTAAACTTTCTCCAACAATAGGATATTGCTCTGGTGTAACATGGGTTTGCACATGACGATGGGCAATTTTTTCCACCATCGATTTTAAAGCAGGTAGATTATCAATGTGGGTAGCATAACTATAAACTGCTGTTGCTAATCTCGCAGGCTGAGAACCATCTGCTTGAGCAGACATACTAAATTGTTCTTTGACTTCTGGATGATTTTGAAACATAATTTCATACATCCGAGTTGTGATTTGCTGACCGTTCTTTTTCAAAACAGGTGCTGTAGATTTGACGATATCTATTGTTTGTTGGCTAACCATAGTTTTTGGAACCACTTAGAATCTTGATTGACTTCACTTTAGTGATTATTCCTATTGGTTACTATGAGCTAGCTCAGTTAATACCATTTTGGATTTTGGATTTTAGATTTTGGATTAGAAACCGCTTAGTGTATCTGGGTTTTCTTTGTCCATCTGTCGCAATCATTTTTAAAATTGGTATAACGAGTAATATCATGTCAAAGCCTCTATACATCTACAGCCAGAGGCATTGTTAAAAAATTGCAACAAAGAGAAAAATGTAAGAATGCAACTATGTACATCGAATAATTTATCAAGCAAAGCTTAGATATGCATACTATAGATAAAAAGTCAAATACAAAAGCTTGGGCAGGTGCAATTTCAAACGCACCCGCAAAAGAATTTCCCTCTACCCAACTACCAATTATCTCTGGCAAAATCCCAGATGGCTTGCGTGGCACACTTTACCGCAATGGCCCCGCACGGCTAGAACGCGGTGGCGATCGCATGGGACACTGGTTTGATGGAGATGGAGCAATTCTTGCTGTAAATTTTACCGATGCAGCTGCAACCGGGGTTTATCGCTACGTGCAAACCTCTGGCTATCAAGAAGAAGCCGCAGCAGGTAAACTACTCTATGGCAATTATGGTATGACTGCACCGGGGCCAATTTGGAATCAATGGCAAAAGCCCATTAAGAATGCTGCCAATACTTCAGTACTAGCACTTCCAGATAAACTTTTGGCACTGTGGGAAGGTGGTAAACCCCACGCCCTCGATTTACAAACTTTAGAAACTTCGGGCGAAGATGATTTAGGGGGGTTAACTAAAGGATTAAACTATTCCGCACATTATAAGCGTGACAAGCAAACAGGGGAGATTTTTAACTTTGGCATCAGCCCTGGACAAAATGCGACGCTTAATATTTACAAAAGCGATTCGACTGGCCGGATTATCCAACAAGCCGCATACCAGCTAGATGGTGTACCATTGGTGCATGATTTTGTTTTAGCAGGACAGTATATTGTATTTTTCCTTCCGCCAGTGCGGTTGAATGTCTTACCCCTGCTAATAGGGATAAACAACTATAGTGATTCGCTAGAGTGGCAACCTAGATTAGGAACTCAGATTTTAGTTATTGATCGAGAAACCCTATCTGTGGTGAGTCGTGGAGAAACCGAACCTTGGTTCCAATGGCATTTTGGTAACGGTTATGTAGATGCTAGCGGTTCAGTGATTGTGGATATCGCCCGTTATGAAGATTTTCAAACTAACCAATATCTCAAGGAAGTAGCCGCAGGTGAAACTCACACCCCAGCTAAAAGTACACTAACGCGAGTTCATCTGCATCCCCAAACTGGCAAAGTTACGTCAATTCAGCAACTCTTCAACGGACACTGCGAATTTCCGAATGTACCACAGCAAAACGTGGGGCAAGCTTCCCGGTACACATATATGTCAAAATCCCATTCAGGAACAGATATTAGCCAAGAAATATTAAATGCGATCGCTCGTTTTGATCATAAGACCGAAACCCTCACTGAAGCAAACTTAGGAGAAAATCGTTATCCTTCAGAACCCATCTATGCCCAAGATACCCAAAACCCTGAACAAGGTTGGGTGTTAACCGTTGTCTACGATGGTAATTCTCATAGTAGCGAAGTTTGGGTATTTGATAGCGATCGCCTGGATGCAGAACCCGTTTGCAAACTAGCATTACCCAGCGTCATTCCTCACAGCTTCCACGGCACTTGGAACCCAGCCTAGGGACTTCCAAGTAAAAAAATAATCAATATGAGTATCTCCCAGACTTGGTAAGCTAAAAGCACAAAAGATATGAGTTAACATCCTATGCAGCAGTCCACAAGAGACAATTACCGGGATCTTTGGCGGCAGCTTGTTACTTTGGCTGCAATCTTTGGTGCTTTTGTTATCAACGTAGTATCGAACGTTTTTCCGCTCAATGGACTCAGCATAGGGGAAATTTCCAATACTTTGTTTAAAAATGTCCTGGTTATCCCTGCTAATTACGCGTTTGCTATCTGGGGGCTGATTTACCTTGGATTGTTTGCTTTTGGGGTATACCAAGCTCTACCTGCTCAACGACATGATCCTGATTTACGTAAGACAGATTATCTGTTGGTGATTGCCTGTGTTGCTCAAAGTATCTGGGTGTATCTGTTTTTGTCTCGGCTTTTTGCTGTTTCTGTAATTGCCATGCTGTTGATTCTGTTGCCCCTGATTGCTGTTTATGTGCAGTTAGAAATTGGCAACAAGCGTGTACCTCGGCTGAAAAAATGGTGTATTCACTTTCCGATCAGCATTTATCTAGGCTGGATTAGCGTGGCTACCATTGTCAACGTAGCGTGTGCCTTAGATTTTCACGGGTGGAACGGTTGGGGAATTTCTGCTGTAATCTGGACTCTCATCATGTTATTAATAGCAACAACAGTTGCAGCAGTTATAGTCATTCAGCGTCGAGACATTGCTTATACCGGAGTAACACTCTGGGCATTGGTAGCGATCGCATTCAAGTATTCTGATAACTCAATGCTCAGAAATGGCGCGTTGGTTTTGGCAGTTGTCCTGATTTTAACCGCTACGATTAATAGCTTACGCCCCCAACAAGAACACATTTAAGTGCGATCGTAGGGGCATGGCAATGCCCCTACTAAGTAGGTAGACATAATTAAATATAAAATAAACTCCTAGTTTGTAGTGAGCGATTTATCGCTCAGAGCAAGGATTATCAGGACTAAAGTCCTTACTACAAACTTTAAATTTATTTATGCCTAGATACTTAGCGTATTTGTATCATTATTAAAGTGAAATGGTATGAGATAGACATGTAATAGATGCTTGAATAGAGAAGTCAAACAAAAAACCAATAATACCCATGTCCGAAATTGAAGATTTAGGAGTGAGTGTAGAAGAGTACTTGGATGGATTGGCAGCAGGGATTGACGTTCTGGAATTGAAGCGATTAGAAGCAAGAGGAATTCCTACAAACCTAGCTTTAGAAGTGATGGCGATTATACCAAAGGTAATTGATGGCACGGCTACTCCTGAAGAAGTTGTCCGAGGACTAATGATTATGTCGCCATCCCTTAGACAGCAAATTGAATAGTTTCAAGAATTACCACCTTAGTTCACTTTGGGTTGTCCTCTTCTATCAGCGCCTTTAATTGAGCCAACAGTTTTTCTTCCTTCGCTTTTTTCTTTGAGTAGGCTAAAAATTTTGTTTGTATTGTATGCCAATAAATTAATAAACACATATTCAACTCTAGAGTTGATTACTTGTGGACTTGATGGAGCGATCGCAGAACAAATTGTAACAGAAAGGCAACAACGAGGTGAATATAAATCATTGATTGATGTGAAGCAACGCACTGGATTACCGTTTAATACTTATCGTCACATAGCTTAAAGATTAGAAAAATAATTGACGAATACATTCTCTGTTGTAGAGACGGCGATAAATCGCGTCTCTACATGAGGGGTTTCTGGTTGACACCAATGCCCCGCTCTTCACTTCCCCGCCTTTTTCCAAGGAAGCTTCACTGTAAATCGACTGCCTTTCCCTAACTGGCTTTCGGCGTGGACAGTACCACCGTGTAACTCGACAATTTTTTGCACCATCACTAATCCTAAACCAGTGCCTGTAGAAGGACGGCTGGAAAAATTTTCAACTTGCACAAAAGGTTTAAATAATTTGAAAAGGTCATCAGAAAGCATACCAATACCTGTATCTACCACGCTGAAAAAGATATATTCATTTGTAGAATTTGGCTGGACTTCAATCCAAACTTTACCTCCTTCTTTAGTAAACTTAATCGCGTTAGTCAACAGGTTGATAAATACTTGGCGGATATGGCGTTCATCGACTTGGATAGGTTCGAGTTCTTCAGGTATTTGTACACCCAATTGGATATTTTTCTGAAACGCTAAATGTTTGACGAAATTCAAACTAGAGTTACATAATTCTTGGATTGAAGTGGGAGCTAGTTGCAGTTTTATCTTGCTGGATTCAATGTCGGTAAGCTCAAGGATCTGGTTAATCAATTCTAGTAAATTCTTGCCGCTAGATTCGAGGTTATTTAGGGACTGGCGTTGTTCTTCGGTTATAGGGCCGTACACTTGATCTTGAAGTGCTTCTGTGATTCCAAGAATGGAGTTTAAGGGAGTCCTCAGTTGATGGCTAATGTTTCCTAAAAAGGTGCTTTTGGCACGATTTGCGACTTCGGCAGCTTCTTGAGCCTCACGCAGGGCGGATTCTGCCTGTTTGCGATCGCATACTTCTAAAGTCAAGGCGACAAATTCAGCTATTGAGCTAACAAAGTTTTGCTCACTCAGTTCCCATGTCCGAGGAATATCAATCTGTTCATACAATACCGTTCCCACCATTTCTCCCCCAACCCAGATCGAGGTATTAATTAGAGATACAATATTCTTTGGTTCTAGCAGTTCATCCCATAATTCTTGTACCCGGAGATCGGTGCGAGTGTCGGTGACGGTGATAATCCGAGCAGATGCCAGCGCTTTAAAGTAAATTAAATAATCTGCAAGGTTGCGTTCTCCACCTGCTGAATGTCTCTGGTTGCTACGTTCATAGAGATTTATACATTGTAGTTTGGTGCGTTGGCGCAGTTCGCCGTAGGTATCGCCATTGAATAACCACACACTAACTCGCTCTATTTCTAAAGCATTTGCTGCTTTCTCGGTTATAACTTGGAATGCCGTTTCTAGATTTCCTTCTGAAATTGCCTTGTGATTTGCCAATTCTAGCAACGCCTGATGATGCTGGACTAGTTTTCGTTCGCTGTTAATGCGTTCTTGAATCTCTTGCTGTAATTCTTGAGTTTGCTGCTTAACTTGCAATTCTAACTCTTCATTTTTGGTAGTCTGGGCAGTAAAGGTTTTGCGTAACTGCTGTATCATCTCGTTAAAAGATCCACCCAGTATCTCTAGCTCTTTAATGCCCTGTACTATCACCACTGATTCTTCACCATTGGGAAAATTGGCTAAATCTTTTGTCGCCGTGCTAAAGTCCAAAATTGGCTGAGTTATCCAACGGGCGCTGATAATCCCCAATAAAGTAGCTAATCCCAATGCTCCCAGACAGAGAAGAATTGTAGTTTGAGTGTTGCGATCAATCTGTCCCATAAAGTCTGCTTCGGGGACAGCCACTACAATTAACCAATTGACATTAGGTTCGCCTTTAAATGGTCTAATTTCTAAAAATTGTCGTTTGCCGTTTAAGGAGAAATCTAGTTGCTGTAAACTTTGAATCTGGTCAAAGTTACTAAATTTAGTTGCTAAATATTTAGCGCTTGCTTGAGTCAAGGAATTCCCGCTTTGAGAAGCTGCCAACCTAATGGGTTTACCATTTTGTAAGCGGAATGGTTCTTCGATTGTGGAACTTGCTACTAATAGCCCCGATTGCTCGATAATAAAAATTTGCCCAGACTTGCCAACTTTAATATTTTGCAGCAAATCCCCAATTTGTGATATGTGAGTTAGAGTGCTGTTGACTCCAAGTAACTGCCCTTGGGAGTTATAGATAGGTTGAGATGCACTAATCAGGGGCGATGGTTCGGTGAGGGATGTAAAAATCTGACTAAAGTTGAATTTTTTGGCGGTAACTGCTGCTTGATAATCAGGACGCGATCGCGGATCATAGTTTTTGATCACCTCTGGTAGTTGGGTACGTTGACCTTGAGAGTCAATTCTGTAAGTGTAGAGGTCGTACCCAGTTGACTTGTCGGCTTTTCTGAGTAAAAATTGGCGATCGTTGAGCTTTTGTACAGCTAGGTGTTCCTGCTGTTCATTACTTGCAGTTATTGCCAAAGCATCTGGAAAAATCTTTAACTCCTCTATTAAATATGACTCCCAGGTTGCAAGATTTTCTACCTTCAGCAACCCCATATCAATGATATTTTGATTACTGCGTAGTACCTGACGCGGAGTTAAAAGATAAGTCTGTAAATTCTGCTCAACTCGATTGGCAACTTCATGACGTAATTCGCTGGCTACCTCATTGACTGCCTTTTGCCCATTGTGGATTGATAAATATGCAGTCAATCCCACAGCTAGCAAGATTTGCAGCACAAACAACGCTACGAGGATGCGACGTAGGGGTACGCCTTTAAACAGGGAAAAAACATTACCTTGCCCAATATTTTTATTCATGTGCCCACTTTCCCTTACTGTCCTGTAGTACTGAGTACAACACCTCTAGTTTGCTGTCCTGTGGGCTTATGCATAGTTTGTACTCGGTCGGATCAAGTGCCAATATACCATTTCTGGTAAAAGAACAAAACGTTACTTAACTGGACTGTAGATTTTACCAGCCAAAATATGACAAAGACAAAGACGCGATTCATCGCGTCTCTACAAATGGTTTATTTGTCGCATTCTTTTATGTGCGATCGCTTCCACGAATAGCAGAACGTTGAAACACTACTGAAAGATTATTAGCTGGCATTTGGGAAGTTTGTTTCAAGGTGAAATTTTGTGCGCTAGCTACTGCTACAACATCATCCAAGTTACGTACACCCCACTCTGGGTTTTGGGCACGTAAAGATTCGTCAAAAGCTGCATTACTCGGTGCTGTATGTTCTCCACCTTGTTTGAATGGCCCATACAAATAGAGGATACCTCCTGCTTTGAGGATACGACCTGCCCCTGCCATTAGCCCCAGACAAGCTGACCAAGGTGAAATGTGAATCATATTGATGTTGACAATCGCAGTAATTGGCGAGGTTACTGCCCCCTCCTCCACTGCCCAAACTGGTTCTCTAACATCAAGCTCAAGCGGTGGATAAATGTTATTACATCCAATGTATTCAGTCCATGCAATAATGCTGGCTCTTCTTTGTGGGTCTATATCTGTTGGTAACCACATATAATCTTTGAGCCTGGATGCAAAAAAGACTGCGTGTTCACCAGTGCCACTGGCGATTTCCAAGATCGTGCCACTTCTAGGCAATACTTGTAAAAGTACTTCTAGAATTGGTTCACGATTGCGATCGGTTGCTGGTGCGTATTGTCGTGCGTCTTGTAATGTCATCCGTATCGTTTTTAAATAGCTGATTTCACTCTAACAATTTAGTAGGGGCACGGTATGCCGCATACGTGTAAATTTAACGTGAAACCCTCATCCCGTAAGGAACTGAAGTTCTTTGCTCATAGCTTAAGTCTTCTATTGATGACTAGATATTGCCCAAAATCTTGAGTCTACTTTAGTAGACTTTCGCTTTGGCCCTTGGAATTCATTCCAAGGCGGGCGAGGAGGCGAAGCGAGAAGCTATTTTTAGCTTAAG
>JBBSOX010000124.1:0-18992 GCA_038259325.1 Chroococcales cyanobacterium
AGGGCTTTCACGCTTTCAAATGCTTCGGCATACAACTCAAGGGCGTGCAGAGCCGAAAAGCATCCCGCGCAGCCACAGGAACTTTCTTTGCTGGTGCGGGTATGGGGAGCGCTATCGGTACCGAGAAAAAACTTCGGATTCCCCGATGTTGCCGCTTGCAACAAAGCCTGACGATGCTCCTCCCGTTTCAAAATGGGCAGGCAATAAAAATGGGGGCGAAGGCCGCCTTTGAACAGGGCATTACGGTTAAACAACAAATGTTGTGGCGTAATTGTTGCCGCGATGGTGTTGGCAGACAGGACATACTGCACCGCATCGGAGGTGGTGATATGCTCAAGCACCACCCGCAGGTTGGGAAATCGCTGCTTGAGAGGGATTAAATGTCGCTCGATAAACACCTTCTCGCGATCGAACGTATCAACATCGTTATCGGTCACTTCCCCGTGCAGTAATAACGGCATGTCCACCTGCTGCATTGCTTCAAAGACGCGATCACCCTTTTGAATATCCGTCACACCGGAGTCTGAGTTGGTCGTTGCACCGGCTGGGTAGTACTTGACCGCTTTGATAAACTGGGATTCTTTCGCCCGGAGAATGTCGTCGGGGGTGGTGTTGTCGGTGAGGTAGAGCGTCATCAATGGCTCAAACTGTTGGCCCTCAGGAATGGCGGCGAGGATGCGATCGCGATAGGCTGCCGCATCTGCCACCGAGCGGATAGGGGGCTTCAAGTTCGGCATGATGATCGCGCGGGCAAACTGACGCACTGTGTAGGGCAGAACCGCTTTCAGTGCTGCACCGTCGCGCAGATGCAGATGCCAATCGTCAGGTCGGGTGATGGTAAGCTTTTGCATCTTTTCATTATAAAACGGCAACAAGGGCTTCATGAGAATAGGGGCGATCGCCATATTAGAAGGGATTGGCTACCCGACTTTTATCGTTTTCTCTGTGGGCGCAACACCTACCAGTCCTTGGGTTTACCCAAAATATATTTGATCGGGCGGGACATTTTATTACGAGGATTGCCCGCAACAGAAGAACTGCGCGCCAATAGATCCTCGTTATAAATCAAAATCAAGGCTGAATGTTTCCCCTGAAGAATCCTCTTCTTCTTCCTCTACAAATGGAGTTGGAGGCGTTGAGGGTAGTTTGTTCGACTCAGTATTAATCAGGGTGGAAGCCATTTGTTGTACAGGTAATCCAGCCTTGATGAAAACAAAATAGCAATCAACTATAAAGTAAAGCGTGTCCAGGTAACTTTTATCTAGTTTTTGTGATTCTGCAAATATGCGCTCTCGGTAATTATCTTTGAGGCGAACTTTTTCCGGTGCAAAGTCTTGTTTATCTGCCATTGCTATAGTTTCCCAGATGTGCTTGTTGGATTTTTGCCAAGAATACTTTTTGCCATCTCTAAAAGCCCAAAGACATTGGCTTCTACTGGATTGTCCAGGATTTTGAAGCCGTTTTTCTCCAACAGCTTCTTAAATCCTGGTAAGAGACAGCCTCCACCAATAGCCCAGATTTCATCCCCCTGATGCTTGGCATCCAGTGTCAGATTCACCACTTTCTTCAAGTATTTTTCATACCAATCTTTCAAACACGCACTGTATATATCTTTAATATCGATGTCACGACTGTACCTGGTATGCCCCATTTCCAGACAAAATCGAATCTTGGAAGCATCGCCAATTTTCCCACCATTTAAATGTTTCATTTTTTGGGAGATATCATCGATGAGAACTTCTACGCCTATAGGGTAGGCAGTGTGAACTTCTCGCTGACCCCGGTTGTAACGAGAATACAGGGTTGTACCATTGCCAAAGTCTAAAATCGTTAATTTTTTCGGTAGTTGATGCCCAAACAATGCACCCATGCCCTCTAGTACAACTTTTAGCACTTCTACTTTTACGTCTGATTGCTTGCCAGCAAGTATCGGCTGATATTCTCCACTTAGTACTTTTTGCAATTCGTTAGCCAGAGCAACATCATGTAGGCTCACGACTAATTTTAAGTGCCAAGCCTTACGGTGTGGGAGATGTGCCAATGCACCCAATAAAGTCAATAATGCGTTGTTGACTTTATTTTCATTATTGTCTGTGTTGCGGTCAAAATAATTTCCTGTACGGTAAGCTGACTCTCCAACTGTGTAAGCAGTACCGTTGAAAACTACACGTCCTGGAACATCTTCCATCTCGGCATTGGTTATATAGCTCGGCACACGAACTACTTCAAAGCCATCGACTAAAAGTTTGAGACTTCCGTAACCATTATCGAAACCCGCAGGAAAAATTTTTTGTAACGTGTGAATGTTTGACATGAGGGATAAGTCTATACACTTTGATTTTTGGAAGTTATCTGTTCTGGTGCAAAGGGGGAGGAGGGGAGTAAGGGAGATAAAAATAAATTGCTATAAATTTTTCCCCTCCGCACCCCTGCTTTTTTCTCCAGTCTCAAGAGCTTATCATAACCCCTTGGGGGCTAAGTGGGGTACAAAATTCAATCGAGTCAAATATGCCCCACATAGCCCCTATGTATACCCTATATAGGGGTCATATTCTTCCAAAAGTACTGGGTTATCTTTGGGGTATACATAGCCCCTATATAGCCCCCATGTAGAACTTTTGAAATCTTTTTTATCAACGCAGTAGAAATTAATTTAGATGGTTGACTATTTGATTTATACTTTTACTGTCAATTTTTTATTACCAAATTTAGTAATTTAGTTCTCTGCAAGATGTCGAGCCAAGGTTCTGATCCACTTGGAATTTACCTACGACAAATTGCTCGTTTGGACAAGCTATTGCAAGACTTAAGATTGTCAGTTTGGCTTTTAAGGTCAATACTGGTAGTTGAAAAGCAATTTAGTCTTGATCTATAACTTCTTGTTTCTTACGTAACGAGCGAGTTATTACTTGCTTACAGGTTCAGCTTTCTCGACTGAATTATCATTCACGCCCAAAGTCAATTGCAAAGGAGTTCTTTGGGGGTAAGCTTTTACCACTTGTCGATAAACATCATAATTAGTAGGTAGTGTCTGCTGAGTATTACCCACTCCATAGGTCAGTTTGTACTTTACATCTTTAACTAATTCAGGTTTTCCAGCCTCTTCTTGAGGTCTTTTGCGTTGTTCAACTTCATCAACATTTGGTCGTGGCGGTAAAGTAGGCCACCATAGCCCTTGGTCATCTGGGCCAATAACTGCTCCTGGCGGTTTCAATCCATTCCGATTCAACACTGAAGTGTTCGCAAAAGTTTCAATGCGTGGCTGTGGTTGACTAGTTAGATCATTGGCATACTTGACTTGCCAGGAGTAACTGGTGAGTGCTGTAGCTTCATACTGTTCAGCAGTAATAGTGCTGCAACTAGTTAGTGTCAGTGCCGTTAGTGCAGTTATTATTGAAGTGAAAAATCTCATTTGCATTATTAATCGTTAATATCTCTTACCAATCACTCTTCAAAAGGTTATGTGCCATCATCACTGCCAAGGTGAAGGTATCGCTGTTGTCGAAAGCACTTCCCTTGCTTGCAGCCTAATCGCTGTTTGTTCACAGTTGGGGCACTTAACTTTAATTTAAATGATAGAATGTCGCCCTTTGTATTCTTCAACTACAGTTTCATTCCACAAATCCTGCCCAATGAAGTGTTATTTTAATCTGCTCGACTCTTCCTGGTAGACAGAGCAACGGACTGCTCCAAATTATTGAGCCGATACCTTGCATCCTTATTAATCAAGGCTTTTTATTGATTTATCAGCATAAATAACAAAATATTTTGTTATTTATTGTCAACACTTAAGATGTACTATGACCCTAAATATACTCTTCGTTAAAATTTACGTCTAGCAAGGAGAACAGTACTTAAGCCAACTTCCTTGATTTCATTTCTTTAAAAAGAATACTGGCGAATAACATTATTCGCTTCTAATAGTCCCTGATATAAATTTTTTATGGACTATCAGGAAATTATCCTTTATTCTCAGTAATAATCTATGACTCGAAGAATTATTGCACTGTTCAACCAAGCCGGAGGTGTAGGAAAAAGCACTCTTACTATGAACCTTGGTTATCATTTAGCACAACGAAATAATAAAGTACTACTTGTTGATATGGACCCACAAGGATCATTGACGATGTTCATGGGTCTAGAGGCATCAGAGTTAGAGGATACAGTTTACAATGCAGTTGTCGATGGTGATGTCTTACCTATCAGCAAAAACATTCATGGTATGGATCTTGCACCATCCAATATTGACTTGAGTGGTGCTGAACTGGGACTGGTTATGGCTGATATGCGAGATTTTAAGCTGAAGCAAGCCTTAGAACCAGTAGTAAATAACTATGACTTTATTTTGATAGACTGTCCACCTAGTCTAGGAATATTAAGCTATATTAGCTTAGTTGCAGCTACTCATGTCCTGATTCCTATTCAGACACATAACAAAGCACTTCGAGGAACAGAGCTACTATTTCAAACACTTGCTCGTGTTCAAAGGGGAGCAAACCAACAGCTTAAGGTTGCTGGGATCATTCCTACCATGTATGATGGCCGCACCGCACAAGGTAATAGAAGCCTTGATTCCGTCCGTCAATTAGGAGCGCAAATCCCTGTTTACGAAACTATTCCTATTGCTATAGCTTTTGCGGATGCCTCTGAAAAACACATGCCTTTGGCACTTTATAGTTCAAGCCATCCAACAGTAAAAGTTTTAGAAAAAATTGCTAAAAGTCTGGATACTTTACAATGACTAACAAGAAAAGCTCTGAGCCTGCCTATAAAGTCAAGGGTGTTGATTTACTATTTTTACAAAAAAATGAAACACCGCTAGAATCAGTTTTATTATCAGCTATTCATCTCCCCTCAAAACAACCTAGACGCTACTTTGATCTTGAGGCAATGGAAGCACTCACAGCATCAATTAGACAAAAAGGGGTGTTACAACCACTTCTTGTTCGTCCCAAGGGGCAAAATCAATATGAACTTGTTGCAGGTGAACGACGTTATCGCGCTGCCAAAGAAGCTAAGTTGGAAACAGTTCCAGTTATCATAAAGGATTTTTCCGACGAAGAAACTTTTGAAATCGCTCTTATGGAAAATCTCCAACGAGAGGATTTAAACCCTCTTGAGGAAACAGAAGGTATTTTAGACTTATTATCCTTAAAACTTAATCAATCGAGAGAAGCAGTTATCTCACTGTTCCACGTAGTTTCTCACCCTGAGCGAGAGTCGGCGAATAACGTTATTCACAGTGATGAGTGGAAGGTAGTTTTAGAAGCTTTTAACATCATAGGAAAATTTACTCCTAACAGTTTTCGTACTAATCGCTTACCATTACTCAATCTTCCAAAAGATATTTTGGAATATCTTCACCAAGGAAAAATAGAATATACAAAAGCAAGAGAAATAGCCCGAATTAAAGACAAGAGCCAGCGAGAAGAACTGTTAAGGGTAGTAATTACTGAAAAGTTATCTTTGAATCAAATTAAGGAGCGTATTGCCAGTATAAAGACAGAGGTTACTAAAACAAAGTCTGAAAAAAGCGCATTGTACCAAAGCCGTATCAAAGCGATATCTGTAAAAGCTAAAAAGATTAAAGTATGGGATGATTCTAAAAAGACACAGAAGTTTGACAAGCTTCTTGCAGAAATAGAAAAGCTTCTTGCAGAAGAATAGGCAACAAGACTACATGAATATTAGTATCTCGATTACACTAATACTGGGCATACAGTCTAGTATTTATGTACTAGAATTAGCTGAATCCCAGTATTATAATAATGTGCGGCCTCTTCTAACAGGCAATGTCCACTCCTCCTAATCTTTTCCCTCAACAAGTAAGCGCCTTTCCTCAACAGGAAACGATCACCGGAGTCGTAGAACGCCTAACTTTTTACTCTGCTGAGTCAGGCTACACTGTAGCAAGGCTGACCCGCCCCCGTAGCACTGAACTCACAACGATTGTCGGCAGCTTTGCCAATATTCAACCCGGCCAAACTCTACAACTTACGGGTTTTTGGCGTGATCATCCGCAGTTTGGGCCACAGTTCCAAGTCATCAATTACCAAGAAACTAAACCAGCCACTCTCACCGGAATTGAGAAATATTTGGGCAGTGGACTTATAAAAGGTGTTGGGCCAGTTACAGCCAAGCGCATCGTTGCTCACTTTGGACTTGAAACCCTCGACATTATTGAAAACCAGATTGAGCGCTTAATTGAAGTTCAGGGCATCGCTAAAAAACGGATTACTTTAATCAAAAATGCTTGGTCAACCCAAAAAGCGATAAAAGAAGTGATGGTGTTTCTCCAAGGACATGGCGTTTCTACCACTTATGCCGTGAAGATTTACAAACAGTATAAGGATGAGTCCATCGCTACAGTCACCAAAAACCCCTACCAACTAGCAGCCGACATCTACGGAATTGGTTTTCTGAACTGATTAGAGAGTGGGATGAGGATAAAACCCTACTTTGTTATAAGCCGACTTACTTTCATACAGAACAGAATTTAGCTCAACTGATCCGCCAACGCTTAGAAAAGCCTGTTGATACTGACATTCCCCGTGTCCGCGCCTGGATTGAGCGCTTCACCACTAGCCGTAAAATTCAGCTTTCAGAACAGCAGCGCTTGGCAGTAGAAACAGCAGCTTATTCTAAGATCACGATCTTGACTGGTGGCCCTGGTGTTGGAAAAACCTTCACTACCCATACTATTGTCTCACTTTGGAAAGCAATGGGTAAATCTATTGCCCTGGCTGCACCTACGGGACGGGCTGCTCAACGTTTGGGTGAAATGACTGGATTGGAAGCTAAAACTATTCATCGCTTGTTAGAATTTGACCCTCGCTCAATGGGCTTTAAGCGCGATAGCGAAAATCCTTTACCCTACACAGCAATTATCGCTGATGAAGCATCGATGCTTGATTTGTTTCTGGCTTACTCTTTAGTTAAAGCAGTATTGGCTGGCGCTCTACTGTTATTGGTGGGCGACATTGACCAGTTGCCGTCAGTAGGGACAGGTCAAATACTGGCTGACCTGATTAATTCTGGACGAGTTCCGGTGGTGCGGTTGACCCAGGTATTTCGCCAAGCTCAAACGAGTGCCATTATCACTGCTGCTCACCAAATTAATCGAGGAATTTATCCGACAATCGAGCCAATCTCCGACAATCCTGTGTCTGATTGTCTGTGGCATGGTGGAGGTCATCAGCCTGAACATGGAGTGCAAGCAATCTGCGAGTTGATTACAGACTTGCTCCCTGGCCTAGGTTTTAATCCTGCCACTGATGTCCAAGTGCTTTGCCCGATGACACGGGGAGTTGTGGGTACTCGCAATCTTAATACCGTGTTGCAGCAGTTGATTAATCCACCCACCCCTGACAAGGTGGAGATTAACAGAGGTGGGAATTTGTTACGCGAGGGCGATCGCATCATCCAGCTAACCAACGACTACAACCGCGAAGTTTTCAACGGCGACTTGGGAATAATCCTCACCATTGATACTGTCGAGCAGGAAGTTACAGTACTGTATGGTGAGCGGACTGTGGTTTACGATTACGCTGACCTGAATGAAATTGCCCTTGCCTGGAGCATTTCTATTCATAAAAGTCAGGGGTCAGAATATCCGGTGATAGTTCTGCCAATCTACATGCAGCATTACATGATGTTAACCCGAAACCTGTTTTACACAGGTATAACTCGTGCCAAGAAGTTAGCGATCGTGGTTGGAGCGAAAAAAGCGATATCTTTGGCGGTGCGCTCTACTGACGATCAACAGCGCTACACAAGGTTAAAGCAGAGGTTACTTCATGCTGGAGTGCATTGTTAAAAATAAAAAAGTTTATTGAATTATTTGATTTATACTTTTAAATCCCTTGGTTAAAAAAAAGCGTTGAGTTTGTATGTCCAGCCTGAGTTCCGATATGGTTCGCATCTATTTGCAGGAAATTGGTCAGTATCCTTTATTAAAGCCAGACGAAGAGATTGCTTATGGTAGACAGGTACAACAAATGATTGCCATTGAGCAATCTAAAAATGAACTCACCCAACAGTTAGACCGGGAACCAACAATGAAAGAATTAGCCAATGCTGTTGAAAAAACTGAAACACAAATCCGAGCAGCGCTACACCTTGGTCAAAAAGCTAAACAGAAAATGGTGACAGCTAACTTGCGACTAGTAGTTTCTGTTGCCAAGAAATACCAAAACCGCAATTTGGAATTTCTCGATTTGATCCAAGAAGGAGCGATCGGTTTACAAAAAGGTATAGAAAAGTTTGATCCCAACCGAGGTTATAGGCTATCAACCTACGCCTACTGGTGGATTAGCCAAGCTATAACAAGAGCAATTGCAGAACAATCCCGCACTATTAGATTGCCTATTCATCTAACCGAAATCCTCAATAAAATTAAGAAGGTGCAGCGAGAAAGCTTTCAAAAACTCGCTCGTCATGCCACTGCTGAAGAAATAGCTGCATCATTAAACATCAGCCCCGATAAGCTTCGAGAATATCTCAGTGCCTCTCGTACAGCCATTTCTTTGAATAAAAAAGTCGGAGATGAGCAAGAAACAGAATTGGGCGAAATTTTAACAGACGTTGGTGTTTCACCAGAAAAACTCCTTACCCAAGAACTTCTATCTCAAGACGTGGCTAAATTATTAGAACCACTGACACCAATTCAACGTCAAGTGTTGACTTTAAGCTTTGGTCTGGAGAAGGATCAGCATTTTAATCTCGCTCAAATTGGTAAAGAGCTAAACCTAAGTCGAGAGCGGATTCGTCAAATCCAAGTTAAGGCAATAAGTATTCTCCGTCGTCAGCACAATGACATCCAAGAATATTTATTTGATTAAGAGGATGTTTTAGTCAGATGATGTACGGATCTTACATAACTAAGATGAAAAACTATATTTTAGAAGTAAGTCCACAACAGTAATCAATCAATCAATGCCCAGCAAAACAATTGATGTCCGAGAGTACACCGTCAGAGCGCACAAGCGGGAAATTCACACCCGCGTTTTTAACTTCGTATGTAAGCAGTGTGAACAACCGAACCAGAGAGAAACTTTTGGTGTGCGACCCCTCTATTGTGAAAAATGCCGTCCGCCACAAGCACCTAAGCAATCGAAAGTAGTTCCTATAGGCAAGAGGAAACCCAGAGCGATGAACTACTTGAGTGGGAAAGGTATAGACGGATGATTTTTTGTTTTGAGGTAAGGGCGATAAGCTCTCGTTTAATATTAAGGTGATCGCAATGAAGTTTAATGGAAGCATCAGAGCGAGTGTTCCTTTTTGTACAGTGACTTTTTATTTGTCGCTATGCCCAATTAATGTCATTAAGGGTGTAAAGCTTGCACTCAAAGAGCATTAAGTTTAGAAGTAGTACTGAGAGCTTGCAACCTGATATCAATACGACTTTGTTGCAAGCCGAAAGTGGGTAAGGCTTAACTCGATGACACGAATTTGTCTCAACGTAATTTAATTGGTAACAGTACAATAGTTAACGCACTAAAATCCCGTTGAGCATCGAGATAAATGAATTCGCAAAATGAACTCCTAAAACAGCAGTTGATAGAAGCAATTTCTTGTCAAAATTTGCAAGAAATTCAAAAAATCTTAACCCCAGCACAATTAGAGAATGAGACAATAATCCTCAAAGAAGCTCTTGTGCAAGTAGAGTATGCAAATTTTGTTTGGTTCTTGCAAGAATACGTGGGTAAAGAAAGTTATCAACAAGCTGTAAAGGATGTATCGACAAGCATGATCCAAAAACTAGTTCAAGGAGGTTTTAAGCCAGGGGTTGATTTCAACTTACACCCAGATGGTAGGATGTTGGCATCAAAGGAGGCAAATGAATACTTAGAAAATTATTATTCTAAAGAACTAGAAAATAGCCAAATTTCTGTTGTAGCTTATGCACTGCCAGAATCAATGCAGATGTTAGAGAAAGCTTTAGGTGTGCGATTTTTTGAGAATCTTGGGAAGGTGGCAGCTAAACGTTTAGCCACAATGGATAATGCAACAGCCAGTATTTATGGTCTGTGGCTGATGCAAGGGATTAGTGGTCGTCATCCATTGCTGGAAAAAGATTTTTGTGACTGGTTCATGATTGAGATTTGTGGTGAACGATTGTCAGCCTTAGCATCAGCCGGGATTCAAGACTTGGAGTTTAATGGCTTAGTTGTATTTGAAGATTTATTGATGGCACTGGGCAAAACAAATGTATCGATAGGCAAAGAGAGCGACCTAACTCTTGAAAATCTACGGTTATTAGATAAAGTTTGGACGGGAGAAAATATGCGAGTGTTGGAATTAATTGCTATGTTGGGAAAAGATGGCGAACAGTCCTGTAGCTAATTGTCACTGAAACGAGAACCGCACGAAAGTAACTGAAGCAGTGCGCTCATTCGCCCCAACCTAACTCAAACTATGAGAAGTAACTCTACTGTCACTAATCAATCAGGAGGTGCAAACTGTGCAAATAGCTCTGCCCCTGTCAGGTTATTAGTTTCATTGGCAAAACAGTAATACTTGGGTTTTTCATCAATGAATACCTGATGATCGAAAATAAAACCTTCACAGTTCTCGAATAATCCAACAGGCATGAAATACTGATTATTTTGTTTTATTTTATAAAATAGATGGCTCCCACATTGCTTACAGAATCCACGTTCTGCCCATTGTGACGATTGATAAACCCCAATATTTTCTTCACCACAGAAGCTTACATCACTTTCACAGTCAACGACTAACAAAGGCCCTCCGCCCCAATTGCGGCACATACTACAATGACACGCTCCCACATTTTTACTCATGCTAGTTGTAGAAAGACTTACTGCTCCACACAGGCAACTACCTTTTGCAATGCTTACGTTAGACATATTATTTTCTCTGACTCCACGCAGGCGCTCCAATTACTCACATTTTCCCCTATTTCATACTGGAAATGCCAAGAATATAAGTAGTTCGCTTTCGTGACTTTGCTCTTTTAAAGGTAAGAGCAAAGTTACGAAACAACTTTTACAATTTATTATCTAGAAAGCTTGCTGAGAGACTATTTATAAAGTAAATCTTTAGAGAACAAGACGACGCAACATAATTCTGTACTTGGCATTAGCGAGAAACGGGATATCAGATACGGGTTTTGGTTAACATAGAAATTCCCCTGAAAAAAGCAAATCAACTATGCCCAAGACTTGGAATATCAAGATAGATAACTATTTTCAAGCCAATCCCAACTGCATCATCGCCACCGCCCATGTAGACTCGTTCCCGACAGACCTACCCCTAGAACCAAACATCCGCGAACCAAACCGCAAAAGCGCGACCTACAGACAAGTCTTCGACTCCCTGACTACCGAACCTGCAAAATTCTTCTCTCGTCACAGTGGAATCGTTCTGTCAGCTAATATTGCTAAACCTGTCAAGAACAAAACTGAACTGGAGCTAGAAGTCTTAGAAGCTAACGAGGGAGGTAGTGATGGCATTATCAACGGAGGGCATACAGTTTTAGCATTTGAGCAAGCGAAAAATTACAAATATGACCTAACCCAAGCCAGAGTAAAAGTTACGATTCACATCGGACTCTCGGAAGACGAGGCTAAGGATATAGCCCTGGCCTCCAACACGACAACGCCAGTAGATTCTCGTTCCAAAGTGAACGCTAGGGGTGATTACAAATTCATCAAGCAATATTTAGCTTCCTTAGAACAGAAAGAAGATAGAAAATTCCGCATCGCTTATTATCAAAACCAAAGCGGCGCTCCCAGAAATGCCCAGTGCAATGTGAACCATTTGCTGAAGTTGATTAACTGCCTCGACAGAAATAAATACAACCCCGACGGCAATAAACGAACCAAACACCCAGCAGGGATGAGTCTTCCAAGTAACATCACAGACGCAGAAAGGGAAAGATTAACTGCACTTTTGCCTCTCTTGACTCATGCCCTGTGGATAGAGCAAAGACTGTACGAAATAATCCAAGACTATATCAGCAACCCCAGAAGAAAGGGTGCTAACGACCTAGCATCAATTGATATACGTAAAACGACGTTATTGCCGGACAGTAAGTATTCATTCGGGTTTGGTGCGCCAACTGACCTGGCACTACCGATAATCGCATCATATCGGGTATTTCTGGATAAGGACTATAAATGGATTCTGCCGTTTAACGAATTTGCTGAAGATTTCTTGCAACACTTGTGGAATAACTATTTCCGCAAATATTTGGTGTCGGAGAAAACAGCAGGAAATACAGTAGGAACTAAAATCAGCCGCAATCAAGAGATTTGGGAAAGTCTGTACATATCGGCGCAAAGTTATCTAAATCAGCACTTGATGAAAATGGTTAACTCCAGCAAGGAAGAAGAATCGAAAGTGACACAAGGGACAAAAGGGACAAAAGGGCGTGTGCAAGCAGGTAAGAAATAATAGTACAAGGTTTCTATTGAGAGATTCGTTTTGGATGGGCGATGGCTTTTAATAGTAAACAGTTATCAGTAAAGTCTTTGGGTTTTAACTGATAACTGTTTTAATTGATAGCCTAACTTGTGGAGTCGAAAAAGTGCTATTGCTCACAGATTCTTTTCCATCTTTCCATTTTCATATACAATAACAACTGCTCATTCAAGAGTAGCAAGAGAGGAAAAATAATGGCTGAACTCAAACTCCGATCAAAAGATCCAGATTCCCTCAGACGCATTATTAAAAGTGCTTTGTCAGAAAGATTACAAAGTGTGACAGCAGGAATCAAAAGAACAGAAGAACGAATTCAAGAATTTGAAACCAAATATAAATTATCGACTGAGGAATTTATCACTCAGTTTAATAATGATGAATTATCCCATAGTTTTGACTTTGATGAGTGGATTGGAGAAGCTCGAATGTTAGCACATTTACAACAAACAAAAGAGTCAATAGAGGAGATTGATTTTGTTGATTGAAGATTATTTTCAGCAAATTCAGCTTTTAGTTAAATCCTTAGAAATTGTTAAATTATTCCATATAGAAACTGAAAAAAGAGGAATGTATGAAGGATTTATCAGAGCCAAACTCGAATTTAAAGATAACTCCTTGCTGCATTTAAGGGAATTTGTTTATGTTGAAATATCCCCAGATAGAAAAATGTATAGCTATCAATATATGAATTCGGAGAATAATCTTACAGCACTTCCGGCTATTATGCAATACAGTTTTTCTCCTTGCCCTCTCCTATCAAAGCTTTCAGATTTGAGAATGTACCTCATAGCTGCCGGAAGTGCTGTATTTTTCGCTATGACAATACTGAACATCACCGAAAATTAAATCTGACTACCTTTCCTCATCATAAACATGATGGAAGTGAGGATAATATCGTTAAATCAGATGCTCCTTTTTTAGGTGAGATCCTAAAAGAAATTGAGAAAATATTAGTATAAGTGCGATTCCTACGGCAGACGTTGCCAATGTCCACAATCCCCCAGCCGTAAAACCCAACCCAATGGCCGTTACACTCACCGAACAATTCGCAGTTCGCACTCTTGCTAACGCCCCGCTCCGCTAACGCAATGACGCTCGTTCCTCTCTACGAGACGCTGCGCGAACGCTAACGCTGCGCTAACGCAATTAAAGTTTATTTCGAGCTTCCCGTAAAAGTTGAGATTGGTAATTCTGAATTTTCTTCAGAATCTTTTCGCGTTGTGGATGCCCTTCAAGAGACTTGTCAATGGCAGCAAATTCGTCTAATACAATCACTTTAGGCTGAACGCTTACATTATTTGCGGCTGGGTCTATGGAGTTCATAATTTTATCTTTGGAGAGCGTTTGTTTCAGTAGGTTTTGTAAGCCTATTCCAATGTTTTGTATTCACTTATTTTCGCTCCAAACAACAAAACAGATACCTAAGACTACGCTCAACCCCACTATAAATCCTGAAGGACGACCGCCAGTTATCAACAGCATAACTAAAAAGCCGATACTAACACAAGCTATTTGTTTGAGTAGAGAAGTAAGCCTGGTTATAGTAAAGTGAATCATCTTAATCAATCTCCGTTTATAAAAATGATGAGGACAAATGTAGTTTTAATACTGTAAGTTGCCCTCAAAAAATCAACAGTTTATCTTTCTTGACTTAAATCAATCACCTCTAAAACATCAGGCAACCAGCGAACGTGTTCAACGATTTTATCGTGAGTACGAGCTTTATCCCGTGTGACAGTACCCCACAGTTTACCTTTTTCGGTCAGATGCCAAATGTTTTTGTGAGTTTATTTAGCATTCGTGTCAGTCTTGATTTGAACCTCCTTGGTCTGCAAACCAGCAAATTCTAAAACACGGTTAACTATTTGGGGTTTTATGGGCTTGGGTAGCCCGTTGCGTTCGGCATATAATTCACCGATTGCGGTTGGAGACAAATGCCGATTGGGAGTCGCAACGATTTCTTGAATTGCTCCGACCAATTCCTTGGCCATCGGAGCTATTTCAGGGCATATTGCTTGTACACCTCGAAGAATGGTGATGGTTTGGAGTTCTGCACTTAGACGAGTGCCAGACAGAATCTTTTGCCTAAAGTTCACGAGTTCATCAAGACTGGGTTTAGTATTTTGCTGCTGATTTGGCTTGGGCATCTCATATTTGCCAGTGCGCCGCAGGGATGGAAGGACTTCATGGAATACCCACCGTTGGAATCGTTTTGCAACAGGTTTACGAGATTTGAAGATTAGGCGATAAAGCCCTGCCTCAGTCACTGTAAGCATTTCTTGTCCTTGAGGGTTGTCATCACTAGGGGTATATACATTACATATACCCCTCTCATCTTCATCGAAAGAAGTTAAAGCTTGTGAGACATTTTGGATTTCAAGAATCGTACACACATCCGCAGCAATCCATTCTGGTTCCATTGCTGTACCAACAAACCGGACTTGTTGAGACTCGAATACAAAAGTTGATAAATCAGACATAAATTCAATTCTCCTTAATTGTTATCCAGTCAGTTAGAACAGCCATACAGCAAGCGGTTAATGTTGGCCTTCTCAAAGTCTTATTTTGATGTTTGGCGACATAACCACCCTCTAACTCATTCTGCTCAAAAGAAACACCAATTACGTCAAAAAGTTTATTAGCAACGTCTAACGAAATTGATTTTGACCAAGACATATTTACTCCAATGAATCCAAGAGTTCAGCTAAACAATTGAAACCAATCTTCAACTACTTCGACTTATTCCCCTTTTTGAACCAACAATTTCCCAGACACCCCAGCCGTAAAACCCAACCCAATCGCCGCTACAGTAACGCTGGGCTTGATAAACAATGTCACAATTCCAATAACTGCACCCCAAAGACAGCCATAGCAGCAAAGGATAATCAACTGATTTTTGGGTTTACCCCTTTCGTCTGATATGGATTGATGGACTATGGCATAATCTTCAAGCTCATTGATAATTTCTAGTAAAGAAGCACCGTACTGTTTTTCTAGGCGTTCAATAGCCAATCTGTCTTGCTTAACTGGACTGATAGCTAGTTTTTGCAAAGAATAAGTTAATTTATCGTTCATTTTTAAACTTCCCATGCTTCCACACTCTGGAGAATGTTTAGAAAAAATTAAAACTTGCTGGAGAGACAAAAAGACTTTATTTTTCAGCCGTACTTGGAGATGTGAGAATACCGGAACTTAACCGGAACTCAACTAGAACTCAACGGTCACTGTGACGAATATTAGTGGTTAATGTTAAAAACGCTGAAACCATCTTTTTCATTTCCGCACAATCGGTTAGTGTCAATCAATTGTGATAGGGCATTCCTCAAGTAAAGAACACTTTTTTTGTCTTCGCCCCATTTGCGGCTGTTTCTGATAGCGGCAAAAGAAGTTGGAGGGCTAGTAGTAGCTGCAACGATTGCCACAATTTGGTCTAAATCAGCCTGAGAAATCTTAGTTTCTTCTACTTCCAGAAAATCCGCCTCTTGATAAGGCTTTGAAAAAATGGACTCCAACTGACTAACTGCGTCTGATGGAGCAATTTTCTCCCCTCTGGGTATGACTGCCCTTTCATGCTGTTGAACTAATTCCGGGAAGAACTGAAGTAATGTTCTGGCTGGATCTGGTTGTCCATTACCTGGGTGTTTGTGGGTCTTTAGCCATTCGGGAATCATGCCCAGATTGCCACCGCTAACGGGTTCTCCAAAGTTGTTAGGGTTGGCTTTGAAATATTCTCCACTAGCAACATTCATTTTGCGTAGACCACCAGCGCTAACTGCTTGAGCTACACAACCAATAAAGTTAACCGATTGCTTAAAGGTGTCTGCCAGCCCAGCCGTAGCTTTACCGACCACGCTTGTCAGGTTGGAGCCATGCAGCACGATAATTAATGTACCACCAGACTTAGCGAAGCGAGAAAGTAAATATTGAATCGCCCAAGTGCGATCGCTCTCCTCTAACAATGACAGCAACCGCATCGCCTCATCAATTACTAGCAGTAAGTTTTTATGAGAGTAAGGTTCGCTTCCATCTAAACCCTTAAGAAATTTCAATAAATCACGAGCGACAAGTTGATCAGCCCCATCTGCATCAATATCGGGGTATTTAAGAGCAGAGGTCAAGTTGCAGGCAAAGGGGTAAACGTCCACCCCGGCTGTAAAGTATTGGGTATTCAATCCGGGGTCAAGTGCAGTTGATAATGTTGCCAAGATTGCTGCTAAGGTTCCCTTGCCACCTCGCTGAGTACCAGCGATCGCAATGACTTGAGAACTCATCATGTCTTCTACTTGGAAACCACTTTTCGTTAAAGCCGCGATGAGTGCGTTTGCTCTATTAATTAGAGGGAGATTAATTATAGTGTCTGGTACAAGCCCATCAGAGGAAGATGACTGTAACTCTGTCGGTCTAGAAAGCTCCGCAGCTTGGTTCATCTTGCCAATATCTACAGTCGGTGATTGAAATTGCTTGATATCTACGGTGGGTGGTAACTGGACGTTTGCCTGTGCGATCGCACTTATCTCCGACCGATTCACCCGACTGTCAATTGTCACATTCTGTAAATGGAGAGCCATGCTTTGATAACTGGGTAACTGACGACCCTTGAGCTTGCCAAACCAGCCAAACATCCAGCGATAAGCGTAAAAACGTTTTCCTGGCTCAACTTGGGTTAAATACTGACTAATATTTTCAAATTCAGCATGGAGAAAAGCGTACTCTTCTGCTGATTGTCGTTCTAGGAATTTAACAGTATTGGCAAGATGATCCGCTTGATAATTGCTCCTAGCATCATAATCCCCAGCACGAGCTAGAGCGTCTACAAAATTACCACGCACAAAAGGCAAGGGGGCAATCTCCTTGGTTCTGTTGGAATGTTCGACAACAAACCATAGCCACGCAGCGCCGCCAATTAAACCACCAACTAGCGCCAGTGGATTGACCGCATAACAAACTGCTCCGATCCCAGAAGCCAACAAACCAAGTACACGGGTCATGTCTGCTTCATTCTCAGATGCCCGTGCCATTTCAAATAATCCATCTTTTCTTTCTTGCAGCCATTGGGCAATATTTCCGGCTTCCAAGTGAGACAAGCTAGGATATGATTCGCGTAAATGTTCCGTTTCCTTAGTTGTAATTTTTGGGATATTGTTACTTTGCATAAAACAAATGCCCTGTTGAATTAAGAAGCCGCTCAATGTAGAGAGTTGTTGAGCGGCACTGGCTTTAATCTTTGGTTAACCGCCAGATGGCAAACCCAATTTCACCCGCCATCATTGTGCCGATGTTAAACAAGATACAGCCCAAAATCATGAATGGGGCTGTAAATTCAAATGGGTTACGAGCCGCAAAGGTGGTGACAATATCGAACGTCCAAACCGCAATCACAACCAGCCCTGCACTAGAGCGATCGCGTATACCTGCGGTTTTGTAGTCCGCCCAGAGTTGGCCTACTAAGTCAATCTTGCCACTAGGCTTAGTTTCAAGGTCATAAACCATGTGGTCTTGAAGTTCCCGTCGTGCGGAATCTGGGTTCTTACCCCGTAGGGCGTGGGCTTCGATGACCTGAACGCCTACAGAAATTATGAATGCAAGGTAAAAAAACGGGTTAAGCAATGCAAACGGCACATTTAGCCAATTCCAAGTCGGCTCAAACCAGGGAAAAACAGCTGGCCCAGTAAAGATTAATTGCCAAGTTGAATCAGCACTAATCATGGAACCGCCGATAAATAAAATACCGCCTACTAAGGCACGACCTGCACCACCGTTAGCAACAAACTGATTAACGATCGCGGCAGCAGCCCTAATGGGTAAGCCCAGAATCATCACAACAGCCTTGGCACAAAAATCGATTATTTCACCAAGCGATCGCTTCTTACCTTTAGGCTTACTATCGCTGTTGCCAGTACTATTAGTTTCCGCACTTGATGAACTATTAGCCATTACTTTTTCCTCACTGGTTTGATATTTTGAATGCTTTTACAAATCTCTTTGGCTTTGTGCTTCCACTTCCAAATTCCTTCTTCAATTCGTCCAATACACCTGCCCGTCGCATCAAAAACATCAACAATCTCATCATCAAGATACAGGGTTGTGTCTGGTCTGGGATTGCGTTTAGCGCTATCAAAGTAATTGGTAATTCTCAACTTGCGACTTGTGGGCATCACTCCCGCCTCATACAAGGCATCACTGGTTTTAGCCCGTTCTTCTATGCGGGAACGTTCTAATTCTTCTGTGGCTTTTAGCCGTTGAAGCTCTGCATAAGCCCCCAACTTGGGTACTAAAGGGATGATTACAGGCAACATGCAGATGCCAACACCAGCCAAAGCTAAGTACAGTTGTTTCTTATACATGAGACTGCTGTGCTATAGCGCGTTCTTAGTACAAATTTTTGTTTCATGGTGTTTCACGTATATCTTTAACCCACATTCCGCACTTCAATAAGTAGCATAGATAAACTACATAAACAGAAAATGCGCTCATGAGAATTTGAACAATCAAATAACCAGAAAACAAATAAATTATCTACATCTAAATTCCAGCTTTTTCGTGGTGTA
>JBBSOX010000125.1:0-18609 GCA_038259325.1 Chroococcales cyanobacterium
AAAACGCTTATGACACTTAGACTTTAGATAAAATACCTTGTTCACATACTGCTGTGATTCGTGCAGTGTCTAAAACGCTCAAAATCTAAGCCTGATAAAGGTTTGGTAATAGCGATCGCATAGCTTGTGAGAAATCCGGGTTACTCGGATCTTCTAACCATGTACAAACAGGAATTTGGAAATCAGCAAGTTTGTTGGGCACCAATTGCAGATTTCCATTTATCTGATTTAGAAACCCTCACACAGAAAGTACTTCCTTTCTTAATAGAAGCAGACAGACAAAATGAGAAAGTCGTTGTACACTGCTCTGGTGGAATTGGACGTACTGGACATGTGTTAGTTGCATGGCTAGTTAGTGTCCGAGGATTATCAAATAAAGCTGCAATCAATGCTGTCAAGAGAACAGGTAGAAATCCTTATGAAGCAGCAATCGCTGCTGTGTTTAGAGGTAGAAATCCTTTGACAGTTGTAAAAGAACTTAACGTGCTTCTAAATGATTGCCGTCTAGCAATGCATAAAACATTTTAATTAAGCATATTATTCAGCAAACATTTCAGCCAAGGTATCTAATACTGCTTTTTGTTCATCAGAGTCAATCTGACCTAGCTTTTTGACTAATCGAGTTTTGTCAACTGTACGAATTTGATCCAAAACAATTTGCCCATCCTTGCCTTGAAACTCACAAGCAACACGAGTCGGATAAGACTGTCCTTTAGTTGTCATCGGAGCAACAATAACTGTGGCAATATATTTGTTCATCTCATCTGGTGAAATTACTACACAGGGTCTTGTCTTTTGAATCTCACTGCCAATCGTCGGGTCTAGGTTAACCAAAAACACATCAAATCGATTGACTACCACTCCCACTCTAGATGCTCCCACTCTGTAGTTACGGCATCATCGAGCAGTGCATCGTCGTGTTGTTTCGCCATTGTTGCAAATGCTTCCTCCCATCCCTGACGCGATTGAGAGGCTGCACGGATAATTAGATGACAATCTTGAATTTCAATTTCCACCTCTTCATCAATACCACTTTGTTCCAGCAGAAGTTTAGGAATGCGGATACCTTGAGAGTTCCCGATTTTAACAATACGGGTTCTAATTGCTGTTCCCATGAGGATACTTATCCTAAATTGTAATTACATTGTGATTACAATTAATTATTTTGTCAACAAGCGCTCAATTGGTCAATAATTTTTCATGCGATGTCTACGGCGGGCTACGCCTACGCACTCAATACTACAATATGCGATCGCATGATGTTCTATGTGTATTTTACATAGACAGCTTTCTATTGCTTACGCTGTAACCATCTCTGGGACTGAATCAGGGGATGCTGGCTCGAAATGTAACACCATTATTTGCTCTGAGCGTAAACCAACAGATTCATAAGTGCGTCCGTTGCGATCGCTAAATTCAACCTCAAATGCAGCACCACCAGCTAATAATTCTACTACTGTACCAACTTGACCACGGTACAAGTTGTATTCAGGTAGATCAACTGTCAGTGCTACTACATCCAGCAACTCAATTCTACTTTTATTCATCTTGTATCACTTCCAGATATTAGAGAGGATAGCAGGTTGTCAATCTTGGGACATCAGAACCTTCTTCGATAATCCAAGCACTGCGAATGGTCGTACTTTTATTTTGCCATTTGAGCGTGAAATCTAGTATGTAACGTTGTCCAAATTCATCACATCGTCCTAAAGTAACTTCTTGAATTCTGACTGCTTCTAAAAGAATCTGGCGTAATTCTTCAGCGTTTTCATCCTTCATACCTAAACTTGCTAAAAAAAGACGGGCTTTATCTTTTCCTTTATCATGCTCTGGATTAAGACAATAGTCACGCAGTTTACGAATATCAACTACTGCATTTTCTGCATTTGGGATTAGATTGCCTAAATTAGACATAAATTTCGTTTTTAAAGTAAAAATAGATTTTAGGGAATATAAAAATGGAAAATGCCTGTGTAAATTAAGTTTTACAGCCAGGGGGCTATTTGCGCTTAAAATACACAGGCACCTCAATTTTATTTCCTTGCTACTTATTATACATTAAATGCATAGCAAGAGTATATTTATTGAATTTTATTCAACTTTTTAAACAGAGTTAATGCTATTCGTTACCGCCGCCGAAGAGTTTGTATATCCCGTATCCAATAGCTGCCGCAGCAGCAACAGGTGCAGCAGCAACTATGGCAGTACCGGCAATTGCACCTCCCCCAACAACACCACCGATACCTGCAAGGGTACTCATAATTGCAGCACCAGAAGCACCAGCAGCTACTGTTACGGCACCAGCACCAGCCACACCAGCAGCAGCCCCAATGTTTGTAGCTGTTCTTGCAGCTGCACGAGCTTCACGTTCTTCCCTAGACAAATCGGGTTGGTCTTTGAAAAAAGTTTCATTCATTATTTTTGCCCCAGCATAAGCTGGGCCTGCTGCCAATACAGCAGGAGCAGCCGCCATACCACCACCAACCACACCACCTGCCGCAGCTAGACCAGAAGTAATTCCTGCTCCTGAAGTTGCCGCAACAGACAATCCTGTAGCAGCACTGACAGCAGCGCCTGTGGCCGCACCAGTCTCTACAACTGCTTTTACCGTCTTTAGGTCTTTAACGCCTAGAGTTTTTTCCACAGCAATTTCTGCACCTTTTTCAACAGCTTTACTCGCAATATCTTCAAAACTCATAAATCAATTTCTCCTAATCTGGTGAGCAATCTAATACTACTAGAACATAATTGATACTAACTGTGTAACAGTGCTAACACTGATAACATTTCACTGTATGCCAAATCACCAAAAGAGCTTTTCAGTAATAAAACCATCGGTCAGTACTCCTCAGTGTTAACTTATAAGTTTTTTTGAACTGGTGGAAGTTCTGGAGAAAAAATATCTGTGGGATTCTCTTCAAGCAGCGAATCTAGTGTTTGTATAATAAATGGAAGTTCGGCTCCCGCGAGTCCTCGTTTTATGCGTTCTAAAGTATCGTTAAAAACCACAAACAAAGGATATATACTATTAGCTCCCTCACTCAAAATATGACTGTGGCGCAGAGGCATCAACCACTCATAATCATTGTCTAGCCAAACTTGAGTTTGTCGCCAACGTCCTAACAAATCTGAAAAGTCTTCGTGAGCACGATGAATAAATACTAAAATTTCTGCTCCAGTTTTGATTTTCCACTCTGGATCGCACATCAAAATTGCCACATCACAGGGTAAGCAAATCGTTTGTGGGGCTGTTGTAGCAGGCTTGCGAAGACGGACAATTGGCAAGGGTATAGTGATGACACTTTCATCAGGACGGCGCAGACTAGGAATCATCTCCAAGTATGTCCGATATTGTTTTAGTAAGGCGATCGCAGCGATATGATTGCTGTACTCTGCCAAACTCGCTTCGTAGTGAGATTTTTGCACAGTCATAGTTTATTAAATAGTTAGGAGTGAGGAGTGAAAAGTTAGAAATAAAATTAAGTAGTTAGGAATTAAGAATGAGGATAAAAAATAAAGAGTTTAAACTCCTAACTCGTAACTCCTAACTCCTAACTTTTAATCCCCTATCCCAACTTTTCAAACACCGCAAACATAGGCAGATACATCGCTAGCAAAATGGTTCCAACCATTCCCCCTAAAACTACAATCATCACCGGTTCCAAAATACTGGTCATTGCTTTTACTGCTTGCTCGACTTCATCTTCATAGAAATCGGCAACTTTCATCAACATTGCATCTAATTCTCCAGTTTCTTCTCCGATACTAATCATCTGAATTGCCATAATCGGAAAAACGCTATCTTTTTGTAAAGCAATGCTAATCATACCTCCTTGTTGAATCTCCATGCGGGCTGCGTCTATGGCATTGGCAATTACTTGGTTTCCTGATGTATCTCGGACAATTTCTAGGCAAGTTAAAATTGGTACACCTGAACGAGTCAAAGAACCAAAAGTCCGGCTAAAACGGGCAACTGAAGATTTTTGAATTAAGTCACCAAACAAAGGCAACTTGAGAGCAAGACGATCAATTGTTATGCGACCAACAGGAGTTTTACCGTATTGTGTGTAGGCAACTTTCAATCCTACAAGAATACCGATAAGCACGAAAACCTTCGGACTTCTCAAAAATTGACTAGCATCCATCAAAAATTGCGTTAGAGCTGGTAATTCAGTTCCGAGTTCTGTAAAAATCTTCGCAAAAATGGGAATAAGAAAAATGGTCATACCGAGAAAGATAGCAACTGCTATAAAACCCACGACCACTGGATAAGACAATGCTGATTTAATTTGGTTTTGTAAGCGGGCAACATCTTCTAGCAACTTAGCTAAACGATTCAACACTTCGTCTAAAACACCACCAACTTCGCCTGCTTGAATCATACTCACATATAATCCATCAAAGCAGTCAGGATGCTTCCGCATCGACTCTGAAAGATTCATTCCGCTTTGAACATCAACGCTAATGTCCATAAGAGCTTGTTTCAGTTTCGGATTACTACACTGTTCGGAAAGTACCCCTAAACTTCTAACGATCGCAACACCCGCATTCATCAAAACGGCAAATTGGCGAGAAAAAACGGCTTTGTCTTTGACAGAAACCTTAACTAAGGAAGTCTGGAACTTTTTTAAGTCAAAATTTGTCTGAAATCCTTGAAATTGTTTGAGTTCTTGGACTACAAAACCTTGATCTCTGAGATTAGTACGAGCTTGTACCAAAGATTCAGCAGTAATTTTTTCCGTTCGTGATTTTCCTTGAGAATCCCGAACACGGGCAACGTAGGTTGGCATAAATCAATTCAAAATTCAAAATTCAGAATTCAAAATAGTCAAGGGTTTTTCATCCCTCTCATTTTTCCAGCTTCTTTAATGCGCTCTGGCAGCCGCACCGGGTTTTGCACCTGCCGCACCTGCTTGCGGTGTAGAATTACCGATGAGACGTTGAATTTCATCAGGCTTAGAAGTCTTAGACATCGCCGCTTCAAATGAGATCGTTCCTGCTTTGTAAAAATCGGCTAAAACCTTCTCCAGAGTTTGCATTCCCAATTTGCCGCCAGTTTGAATAGCTGAGTAAATTTGAGATGTTTTGCCTTCTCGAATCAAGTTGGAAATAGCAGGAGTGACAATCAGAATTTCTTGAGCCATCACCCGACCATACTCACCGGGTTTAGGGTTTTTCTTAGACACTAAAGTTTGGCTAAATACCCCTACTAACGAGTTAGATAATTGCACCCGCACTTGGGTTTGTCTTTCATGGGGGAAAACGTCGATAATCCGGTCAACAGTTTGGGCGGCAGAACTAGTGTGTAGCGTACCAAATACCAAGTGTCCTGTTTCCGCTGCCGAAATCGCCAAAGAAATCGTTTCCAAGTCCCGCATTTCCCCCACCAGAATAATATCTGGATCTTCCCGCAAAGCTGCTTTCAAAGCATTAGCAAAGCTCTTAGTATCTTCACCCAGTTGCCGTTGGTGAACCAAGCTTTTAATTGGTTCGTAGACAAATTCAATTGGGTCTTCCACCGTTAAAATATGCTCTGCCTTGGTGCGGTTAATTAAGTCAATCATTGCCGCTAGGGTAGTTGTCTTCCCGGAGCCTGTAGGGCCTGTCACCAGAATTAGCCCTCTGGGCTTATCGCACATTTCCCGCACTATATCTGGCAGACCCAATTTTTCAAAATTAGGAATTTTAGAACTTAATGCCCGTAAGCAAGCAGCATAAGCACCACGTTCTTTATAAACATTGACCCGGAAGCGAGCCAAACCCTTAACACCATAAGAACAATCCAACTCCCAGGTTTGCTCTAAGGTTTTGCGCTGGGTGTTGTTGAGCATACTAAAAATGAGCCTTTGACATTGATCAGCTGTCAATACGTGTTCACCTATAGGGGTGAGTTTGCCACTGATGCGGAAGTAGGGAGGCAAACCTGCGGATAAATGCATATCCGAGCCACCCATTTCAATCAACTGCTCCATCAAATCTTCAATCATCATTTCCATAGTTCTGCTTCCTTATTAATGTTTTTTATTTGTCCTTTGTTCTTTGTCAGTTGTCATTTGCTTAAAGTTACTAAGCATCGGCTAATGACTAATGACTAGTCTTAAAACCGAGATGTCATACAGTAGGGGCAATCCAGCCATTCTTGTTTCAATGTGGCATTGCAACTGCGACAGGTAAGACCAGTCTTGCGTTTGGCTTTTAACTCGGCTTCTAAGCCAGTATCAGTAAACGTCACTCGTTCTACTTCTTCTAAAGTGGTGGAACCTTGGCGCACTAAGTCCAAACTGTAAGCCAGCAAGGTTTTCATGCCCTCTTCTATTGCCACTTCCTTGATGCGTTCTGTAGGTGCATCTTCGTTAATGAGAGTTTGCAGGTTTTCGGTGACTCGCATGACTTCATACACACCACAACGCCCTTTGTAGCCGACACCATTACATTTTGAGCAAAGTTGATTTTTGCCTTTGGCATCTGCGATCGCATCTAATGTCAAGGTGTTAGCTTTATAGAAGGTGACTCCCACATCTGAAGAAGCTGATAGACCATAACGAGCCAGTTCCTCGGTTGTGGGAGTGTAGGGAATACGACATTCAGAACATACACGCCGCACCAAACGTTGAGCTAAAACGCCAATTAGGGAGCTAGAAACCATGAAAGGCTCAATCCCCATTTCTCCCAAACGAGCGATCGCTCCTGGGGCATCATTGGTATGTAAGGTAGTTAATACTAAGTGACCGGTCAAGGCAGCTTCAATTGCTGTTTTTGCCGTTTCCTTATCCCGCGTTTCACCCACCAGTAGCACATCTGGATCTTGCCGCAAGAAAGCCCGCAACGCAGTAGCAAAATCTAGCCCTTTTTCCCGAATCACCTGTACTTGAGTAATCCCTGGAAGACTGTACTCAATTGGGTCTTCCACAGTACTGATATTAATACCAGGATCATTCTTTTCTGAGAGTGCAGAATAGAGCGAGGTTGTTTTCCCAGAACCAGTTGGCCCAGTTACCAAAATTAGCCCGAAGGGACGGCTAACCATATCCTTGACAATATTTAAAGTATCGGGATCGGTAATTAACTTATCTAATCCCAATTGGGTGGAGGAGTTATCTAAAATCCGCAGCACTACCTTTTCCCCGTAGCGACTGGGTAAGGTATTCACCCGGAAGTCTACTTTACGTCCCTCAAACATCCGCCGGATACGTCCATCTTGGGGTAGACGACGTTCAGCAATATCTAGATTGGAGATGATTTTAAATCGGGCTGTCACCGCCGGGATGATTTTTTTCGGTAGGGGATCGAAAGCTTCGCGCAGTACGCCATCCTTCCGAAAGCGGATGCGTAAGTTTTCTTCTTGCGGTTCGATATGAATGTCAGAAACACCCTCGTGTAAGGCCTTAGCCAGGATTCTGTTGACTAGGTTGATGACTGGGGCATCCTCTGCACCCTTCATTGCTGCCCCTAAATCAGCCTCCATTTCTTCAGGAGCATCCGAAATATCGAGATTTCCGAGGTTTTCTAAATCCTGATTAATATCTGTAAACTTTTCTTGTTCCAGATGCTTTTGCTTAACAGCCATTTCATCCAAATATTGGTTGATTAGCTGCTGGTAATCTTCCTGTGTAATTACCATGCGCTGCAAAGCCAAGCCTTGGGGGCGCAAGATGCGGTTCAGGTCATCAGAAGCCTCTAGATTATCTGGAGCGACCATCGCCACTAAAACTGAGGGTGGGGTTTGGTCTTCGTGCTTCGATAGTGGTACTAAACGATGGCGACGACAGATATCTACTGGGATGAGGGTTTCAATCAGGTTCCCCATCATCGTGCTGCCAAAGGAGTTTACTTCCGGATCAAGGAATTCAACTCCGTATAGTATTTTCAGTTCAAATAGCTGCTGTTTTTTGTATTGCCTGAGCAACTCAGGCGATAGTTGTTGCCCAGTAATTGACTCTAATACTTCCGTTAAGGGTCTGCCAGATTTGCGGCTTTCAATTAGTGCCTGCCTCATCTGTTCGGTATTGACATAGCCAGATTGTACTAGCTTGTTGCCGAAGGGCGAAAACTCTGTTCTGGTAGTTAGAGCGGTACTGCGCCGTTGTGGTGACGAGTAAGTCATAAATGAGCGAATGAGTAGGGGGAACCTCTGCTTAAAGTATTCCCAGGGTGTGAGACAGAATTCTCATTTGCCAAAAAAGTCCTGAGTCACGTCGCTTTGCTCCGAATTAAAAATTTAAAATTTAAAATTCAAAATTAAAGATATTTTCAAATAGGATGAGGGGCGAGTTACATTCAGCGCTACTCTTGGAAATTACTCATTCGGGTTCCCGCCTTAGTGGCGTCTGGGCCAACATGTTCACCATTTGTCACAATAAGATGACGGTTACATCACTTCCAGAAACTTGTCGGCAAAAAATCAACCTTAGTGGCATGTCGTGGATGACGACAGTTGCAAGCTGTGGAGATACACTGCCATAAAAAGCATCTGGAATGAGTAGACAATGATGGATGAAAATAAACAGATAAACAATACAAGCCAGCAATTGGGTGAACCAACAGAGGTAAAGCAAGTAATGAAGAGTGACTCCCCAGCCCAAATTAATTTCAATGAACCTGGTAGCGAGGTTACAGAGCAAGTGGCAGCCCAAACCAATGTATCGGAGGATATGGCTAATCTCAATCCAGAAAATAGCGTCGCTGCAACTGAGAGAACTGGAGTGGAAACGGCAGCTTTAGCAGAACTGACTCAACAAATCGAGTCTCTCAAAACGCAACTAGAAGAGCGTAGTACTCAATATATGCGGATTGCCGCTGATTTTGAGAATTATCGGAAACGCACTAGTAAAGAAAAAGAAGAGCTAGAGACGCTGATGAAGCGGAACACGATTCTGGAATTACTGCCAGTGGTCGATAATTTTGAGCGGGCGCGATCGCATCTCAAGCCGCAATCTGATGGCGAAATGACCATGCACAAAAGTTACCAAGGCGTTTACAAACAATTAGTAGATAGCCTGAAACGCTTGGGTGTGTCACCAATGCGTCCTGAAGGTCAAGAATTTGATCCTAACCTGCACGAAGCAGTAATGCGGGAACCTACGGATGAACATCCTGAAGGAACAGTGTTAGAAGAGTTAGTGCGCGGATATTACTTGGGCGAACGCGTGCTACGCCATGCAATGGTCAAAGTAGCTGCTCCCAAAGAAGATACCCCTGCTGCACCAGAAGATCAGTCGAGTTCAGCCAACAGTTAAGCTGTAATCGCTCGCCTCGCTGACCTAAAGTGCCTGGGTTCTAGCAAGGATGAGCATCGCGTACCTAAAACTTGGACAAGGCTTTGGATAACTATCTGTGTTTCAACTTCTCTACTTGCTACCAGCAATAGGGGTTCCACAGACGTTATCCGCTAGCCTTGGTTTCGTAAACAAAAGTTAGTCCGCGACATATTACAGCAGAAAGACTCGGTAAAAATACTGATAATTATGGGAAAAGTTATTGGGATCGACTTAGGCACTACTAACAGTTGCGTCGCAGTTTTGGAAGGCGGTCAACCACTGGTGATCTCCAATTCTGAAGGTGGACGAACTACTCCAAGTATTGTGGGATTTGGGAAGAGTGGCGATCGCTTGGTTGGTCAATTGGCAAAGCGCCAAGCCGTAACCAATGCCGAAAACACAATTTACAGTATTAAGCGATTCATCGGGCGGCGTTGGGAAGACACTGACATAGAACGCGATCGCGTCCCCTACAACTGTGTCAAGGGTCGAGACGATACCGTTGATGTTCAAATTCGCTCAAAAAATTACACGCCACAAGAACTATCCGCCATGATCCTGCAAAAGCTCAAGCAGGATGCGGAAAACTTTTTGGGTGAGGAGGTCACTCAGGCAGTGATTACCGTACCAGCATATTTTACAGATGCCCAAAGGCAAGCAACTAAAGATGCTGGCACAATTGCTGGACTAGAAGTCCTGCGAATTATCAATGAACCAACCGCTGCGGCTTTAGCTTTCGGATTGGAAAAGCAAGACCAAGAGCAGCTAATTTTAGTATTTGACTTGGGAGGCGGAACCTTCGACGTATCGATCTTGCAACTTGGGGATGGTGTTTTTGAAGTTAAGGCGACTTGTGGCAACAACCACTTAGGTGGAGACGACTTTGATAATGCGATCGTGCGTTGGATGATGGAACGTTTTCAAGAGCAAGAGAAAATCGACCTTTCCCAAGATAAGATGGCACTGCAACGCCTGCGGGAAGCAGCGGAAAAGGCAAAAATTGAACTCTCCAGCATGACAAATACCTCCATCAACTTGCCGTTTATCACAGCTGATGACGGTGGGCCAAAGCATCTGGAAATGGAACTCAGCCGCTCTAAATTTGAAGAACTTGCAGGGAAATTAATTGAAGGTACCATCGAACCAATGATCCAAGCGCTCAAAGATGCTGATCTCAAACCATCAGCCATAGATCGGATTATTTTGGTAGGTGGTTCTACCCGTATTCCCGCAGTTCAAAACGCCCTGATTAAGTTTTTCAATGGCAAAGCTCCCGATCGCTCTATCAACCCTGACGAAGCGGTAGCATTGGGAGCAGCTATCCAAGCAGGGGTGTTGGGTGGTGAAGTAGATAATCTCTTACTTTTGGATGTCACTCCTCTGTCCTTGGGAATTGAAACTTTGGGTGAAGTGTTCACCAAAATTATTGAACGCAACACCACAATTCCCACTAGTAAATCACAAATTTTTTCCACAGCAGTTGATGGGCAAACCTCGGTAGAAATTCACATTCTCCAAGGTGAACGGGCAATGTCACGAGATAACAAGAGTCTCGGCAAGTTTCTGTTAGCAGGAATTCCCCCGTCGCCCCGTGGTGTGCCGCAAATTGAAGTATCTTTTGAAATCGATGTCAACGGCATCATGAAAGTTTCTGCCCAAGACAAAGGTACAGGTAGAGAACAAAGTATCAGGATTACTAATACAGGTGGTTTGAGTACCAACGAAGTCGAACGGATGCGCCAAGAGGCCGAACTGTTTTCCGACGAAGATAGAAGACGTAAAGAACTGGTTGAACTCAAAAACCAAGCAGATAATCTGTTATTCAGTTACGAATCCACCATCAAGGATAATAGCAACTTTATCGGCGACCAGATGAAAATCTTGGCCAGTGAAAAAGTTTCACAACTCCAAGCTGCAATGATTGACTCCAGCATCTCCACAGTAGAATTTAAGCAGCGCTTAGACGACTTCCAACAAACCCTGTTTGCAATTGGTGCTGATGTCTATAATCGAGCTAACAGCCAAAGTGATGAGATTGAAGAGGCTTCAGCTAGTCTCTTTACTCCAGAAGTAGACTCACCAATGAATGGCACACTAATACCACAATTCAACTTTGATTTTGACGAAGAAAGTACTGCCCAGGTTGATTATGAGGCGATAGATTAGGGATTGGGGATTGGGGATTGGGGATTGGGGATTGGGGATTGGGGATTGGGGATTGGGGATTGGGCATGGTTATTCTCCTTGTCCCCTCATCTCCCTTATCTCCCTCATCTCCCCCGCTCCCCGCTCCCCACTCCCCACTCCCCCAAGTTGCCGATTTTTATTAAGGCGCTTTAATATATCTAAATATATTGATTATAAATTTAGCGAAGTTTCACAAGACCCCAGCGGTTTGCTAGATTGTAGAAGCAAATTACTTTGGGCTAGGCAGTATGCTAGTTCAGATGTAATCCAAAGCATATGGGTGGTTTTCCACACCTAATGGTGCGGTTAGCCCCTCTGGTTGATGGGCGGGGTTTTCCTCTCCTAAGTAGCACAATTGTAAAAGAGACAGCCGACTCGGCAGTGAGAAGTCAGAGCAGAGGCTTCCCCTGCTCTTAATTTCTATAGCTTTTGTCGTCTCCCACGAGGAAAGCACCTGTTGCTCAAGATTTGTCGGTGATTTTTGTAAAAGGTAAAGGGTAAAATCAGTTATTAACAAAAATTAATTTTATCTTCTGCCTGGACTCCGGCAAGCTTCCCTTTAAAGGATACTGTGTTGCTCTTACATATCTGTAAAGCAAAACGCCTTCCCGTAAAGTAGCAAGTGACCGTGAGTGACGTTCTACTGACTTCTGCTTTCTTCCTTCTAACTTTTACCTTTGCTATATGGCCCGCGACTATTATGAAATCCTGGGTGTCTCTCGTGACACCGACAAAGAAGAAATCAAACAAGCCTATCGTCGTTTAGCCCGGAAGTATCACCCAGATGTGAACAAAGAACCGGGGGCGGAGGATCGCTTTAAAGAAATTAACCGCGCTTATGAGGTACTCTCAGAGCCAGAAACCCGCGCTCGTTACGATCGCTTTGGCCCAGAGGGTGTGTCAGGTGCTGGCTCAGGTTTCCAAGATGTCGGCGATATGGGCGGTTTTGCCGATATTTTTGAAAGCATTTTTAGTGGCTTTGCTGGCGGTATGGGTAATCCCACGCAACAAAGACGGCGCAGTGGTCCTGCCAGGGGTGATGATCTGCGGTTAGACCTGAAGTTAGACTTTCGGGAAGCGGTATTTGGCGGGGAAAAAGAAATTCGCATTTCCCATCTAGAAAATTGTGAAGTCTGTAGCGGTTCTGGTGCTAAACCTGGAACCCGCCCCCGGACTTGTTCTACTTGTACCGGATCGGGTCAAGTCCGCCGTGTCACCAGAACACCTTTTGGCAGTTTTACCCAAGTCTCAACTTGTCCCACCTGTAATGGGACAGGGATGGTAATTGAAGATAAGTGTGATGCCTGTGATGGTAAAGGCGCAAATCAAGTCACAAAGAAACTCAAAATTACCATTCCAGCGGGGGTGGATAATGGCACACGCTTGCGGATTTCAAGTGAAGGAGATGCTGGCCAACGCAGTGGCCCTCCTGGGGATTTGTACGTTTACTTGTTCGTAAATGAGGACGAAGAATTCCAACGGGATGGCATTAATATTCTCTCTGAAATTAAACTTAGCTATCTGCAAGCGATTTTAGGTTGTCGGTTAGAGGTAGATACGGTAGATGGGCCAGTGGAACTGATCATTCCGGCTGGAACTCAGCCGAATACGGTGATGAAGTTGGAAAATCGCGGTGTACCCCGTTTGGGTAATCCCGTTAGTCGAGGGGATCACATGCTGACAGTATTAATTGATATTCCCACCAAGGTCACACCTGAGGAGAGGGAATTGTTGGAGAAGCTGGCTAAAATTAAGGGAGATCGCACTGGTAAAGGCGGTCTAGAAGGATTCTTGGGAAATTTATTTAAGTAATGAAGCCCTCTTCTCTTTTAACTCCTGATGCTCAACTTGATTTACGCGGCACTCCTTGCCCAATTAATTTTGTGCGGACAAAACTACGTCTGGAGAAAATGCCATTGGGAGGTTTGTTAGAAGTCTGGCTAGACCCTGGTGAGCCGATTGAGCAGGTTCCTGATAGTCTGACAATGGCAGGTTATCAGGTGGAACAAATTACAGACTGCACTAGTTATTTTTCTCTGTTAGTACGCCGTCCATTTACTGGCCAATGACAGGGGAAAATTTTGTCACAACTGGGCAGTTATTGGGTACGGTGCTAGCCGTGCAGGCTAATTTTTACCGAGTACAACTGGATGAAAAGGATGGGGAGATGAGGGAGATAAGGGAGATGAGGGAGCAAGATCCTCCTCATCTTCCCTATCCCCCTCATCCCCTGCTCCTGCTCTGTACTCGCCGAACCCGCCTGAAAAAAATTGGGCAACAGGTGATGGTAGGCGATCGCGTTGTGGTAGAAGAACCAGATTGGGCTGGGGGACGGGGAGCGATCGCTGATGTCTTACCCCGTCACAGCGAATTAGATCGTCCAGCGATCGCTAATGTTAACCAAATCCTATTGGTATTTGCCGTTGCTGATCCACCTTTGGAACCTTATCAGCTGAGTCGGTTTCTGATTAAGGCTGAGTCTACTGGCTTGGATGTGCTTTTATGCTTGAATAAAAGTGATTTAATTTCAGAGCAAGAACAGCAGCAAGTTAGCGATCGCCTGCTTGGTTGGGGCTATGAACCAATATTTATCAGTGTTAAAGACGGTATAAATACCGACCAAGCAGCCAAGTATTTAAGCAATAAAGTTACTGTAATTGCTGGGCCTTCCGGCGTTGGCAAATCCAGCCTGATTAATACGCTGATTGACTCTCTTCAGTTACGAGTGGGAGAAGTTTCTGGCAAACTGGCTCGTGGTCGTCATACCACTCGGCATATAGAATTATTTGAGTTGCCTAACGGTGGTTTGTTGGCAGACACTCCCGGTTTTAATCAGCCGGATATGGATTGTATACCAGAAGAATTAATCCATTATTTCCCAGAAGCAAGAGAGCGGTTAGCAGTTGCTAGCTGTCGGTTTAGTGATTGTCTGCATCGAGATGAGCCTGAGTGCGTGGTGCGGGGAGAATGGGAACGATATGAACATTATTTAGAATTTTTGGATGCTGCGATCGCTCATCAAACACAGCTACATCAACAAGCCGATCCAGAATCCACCATGAAGTTAAAAAGCAAAAGCAAAGGCAAAGGGCAGAGTCAGTACGAACCCAAGTTAGAAAGTAAAAAATATCGCCGGATTTCCCGAAAGACTCAGTTACAAGACTTGCAGGAGTTATACCGGGATGAAGAATAAGGAGTGCGATGTCTACGACGGGCTGCGCCTACGCATTCATAATGCAAAGGTTGGTCACGATAGCATAGATACAAACATAAAAACTATCTTCTATGTCTCAGCCCCTTGCTGCCACCCCTAGTTTAGAAGATGTCACTGAGAGTATAATTTTCCCACCAGGTGATATCTATAGTGACGAACCCCCATTGGAATCCGACTTACACCGCGAACAAATAGATTTACTTATCCGTCTGATTAAATGGTGGTGGCGCGATCGTCAGGATTTTTATGCTACCGGCAACCTGACAATTTACTTCAGTCCCAATCAGAAAAAGTCAGAAGAATTTCGAGGCCCTGATTTCTTTGTGGTTTTAGATGCAGAAAAAAAAGACCGCAAAAGCTGGGTTGTATGGCAAGAAGACGGCAAATACCCCAATGTGATTATTGAGCTATTATCTAATTCCACTGCCTCGGTTGATAAAGGTTTGAAAAAACAAATCTACCAAAATACATTTCGCACTCCAGATTACTTTTGGTTTGACCCAAACAACCTAGAATAACAGGGATTTCACTTAGTTGATGGACAATATCAAGACCTTGTACCCACTGAGTCAGGTTGGTTGTGGAGTCAACAGTTAGGGCTGTATTTGGCAGTATATTTGGGCAAATTACGCTTTTTTACACCAGATAAGCGGTTGGTGATGTTGCCAGAGGAAGAATCAAACCAACAGTTACAGCAGGTAAATCAACAGTTAGAGCAAACAAATCAACAACTAGAACAAGAACGTCAACGGGCTGCAATATTGGCAGAACGCTTACGAGCCGCAGGTATTGATCCTGAGCAAATATTCTAAAAAATAGAATTTTATCTCTAAACCAGGTATAGGAAAATAATGCTATGAACCAAACAATATCTGATCAAGTCCGTTGGACAACCTCAGACTTAGAATTACTCACAACTGACGAATGGAAGCGCTATGAAATTGTTGACGGAGAACTATTTGTGACTAGAGCGCCTCACTGGAAACATCAAGGGACTGCGGGCAATATATGCTTAGAATTACAACTTTGGTCTCGCTCTAGTGGGCTAGGGGAAACCCGTCAAACTCCCGGCATAATTTTTACAGATGCCGATAATGTCATACCTGATGTAGTTTGGATTAGTCGTGAGCGTTTAGCACAATTGCTAGATGACGAAGGGCATTTGAGAGGAGCGCCAGAACTCATTGTGGAAGTCCTTTCTCCTGGGACAACTAACGAACGTCGAGATCGAGAAGCCAAGCTGAAACTATACTCATCCACAGGAGTCCAAGAATATTGGATTGCAAATTGGCAACTACAGCAGCTAGAAGTTTATCGCCGAGAAGCTGCCCAATTAAAACTGATCGCAACCTTGTTGGCTGATGACGAAATCACATCACCATTGTTACCAGGTTTCGGCGTTCGAGTTCAGCGTTTTTTTATATAATTCTGGCGTAGCCCGCACTTCTCTACGAGACGCTCTGCGTAGCTTGCTTGCTTCCACGAAGTCGTACGACTTGGCTCAGTGACCACCCTAGGCATCGCTCATCAAACTCAGCTGTACCAACAAGCTAGCCAAAGGGCAGAGCCAGTACGAACCGAAGTTAGAAAGTAAAAAATACTGCCAGATTTCTGGGAAGACTCAGTTAGAAATGACGTTTTTTTAAACCAAAGTGAGTCTCCCACAGAAACGCACGTTAAGCCAGAATATTGCCGGGAGAAGAAGCAAACCCGCAATTGAGTAAGTTGGCGATCAAAATTCAATTTATGTGAAGAAATATAAACTTGAAGTAGGGTGTGTTACGCCGTAGGATAATGCACCTTGAATTGTTGAGGCGAGTTAGCTGAAAAATTGGCAGAACGCCTACGAGACAAAGGTCTTGCACCGGAATAAATATTTTCAGTGCAGGATTATACAATAAATAAATAGGCAGATATTACAACTAGTTAACAACAAAAGACGATGGAGGCATAACAAATGTTGTACCCTCACAAGCACTGTAATTAACTCAATTGAAAACTATTCTTACGATCCCCATAAAGTCTTAAAATATTGTTAATTTCAGCCAAACCTCTCGACCTTCAACTTACAAGTATCACCCCAAAATCACTATGGCTATCGGCTACGTCGCGCTTGTACTCCACGCACATCTACCCTTCGTTCGTCACCCGGAAAGTGACTACGTGCTGGAGGAAGAATGGCTCTATGAAGCCATCACAGAAACCTACATTCCATTATTGAAAGTATTTGAAGGCTTAAAGCGAGACGGTATCGACTTTAAAATCACGATGAGTATGACACCACCTCTAGTGTCAATGCTTCGTGATCCTCTGCTGCAAGAACGCTATGACGCGCACTTGACCCAACTAGAAGAACTTATAGAACTAGAAGCAGAACATAATGTCAATAACGGGCATCTTCGTTATTTAGCCGAACATTACATTACTGAGTTTAAAGAAGCGCGTCAGCTATGGAAACGCAATCAAGGTGACTTGGTGACAGCTTTTAAGCAGTTCCAAGACAGTAACAACCTAGAAATCATTACTTGCGGCGCTACTCACGGCTATTTGCCGTTGATGAAAATGTATCCAGAAGCGGTCTGGGCGCAAATTCAGGTAGCTTGCGAACATTACGAGCAAACCTTTGGACAACCACCCAGAGGCATTTGGCTGCCGGAATGCGCCTACTATGAAGGTTTAGATCGGATGCTAGCCGATGCTGGGTTACGCTACTTCCTCACTGATGGGCATGGCATTCTTTACGCCCGTCCGCGTCCGCGCTTTGGCACTTATGCCCCAATTTATACAGAAACTGGTGTTGCTGTCTTTGGTCGAGATCATGAATCTTCCCAACAGGTATGGTCTTCTGAGGTGGGCTATCCTGGGGCGGCGGACTATCGAGAATTTTACAAAGATTTGGGCTGGGAAGCAGAATATGAGTATATCAAACCATACATCATGCCCAATGGTCAGAGAAAGAACACGGGTATTAAGTATCACAAAATTACTGGGCGTGGCTTAGGACTATCAGATAAGGCACTCTACGATCCTTATTGGGCTAGGGAAAAGGCCGCAGAACACGCTGCTAACTTTATATATAATCGAGAACAGCAATCTGAGCATCTCTATGGTATGATGCAGCGCCCGCCAATTATCGTTTCGCCTTATGACGCAGAGTTATTTGGACATTGGTGGTATGAAGGCCCCTGGTTTATCGATTACCTATTCCGCAAGTCATGGTATGACCAAAAAACATATCAAATGACCCATTTAGCAGACTATTTGCGGGATCAGCCGACGCAGCAAGTCTGTCGCCCTTCGCAGTCGAGTTGGGGTTTCAAAGGTTTCCACGAGTATTGGTTGAATGAAACGAACGCATGGGTTTATCCGCATTTGCACAAAGCTGCTGAACGGATGATTAAAATATCGCATTTGGAACCAGAGGATGAATTGCAGTGGAAAGCGCTTAACCAAGCAGCGCGGGAATTGTTATTAGCACAATCTTCTGACTGGGCATTTATTATGCGGACGGGAACAATGGTACCCTATGCAGTTAGACGAACGCGATCGCACCTAATGCGGTTCAATAAGCTCTACGAAGATGTTAAAGTCGGCAAAGTTGACAGTGGCTGGCTGGAAAAAGTCGAGTTAATGGATAATATCTTCCCCGAAATCAGCTATCGCGTCTATCGTCCGCTATAGTCTCACAAAAAATAATCAACAGCAGTAGGGTGGGCATTGCCCACCTTATATTAGTAGTGAGGAGCGTTTACTTCGACAAAGCTCAGTACAAGTATTTTACCAACAACAGAGCAAGCCTTAGCCTGTGTAACCCGGATTTCTCACAAGAGAGAAAAAAACACCTGGATTAGCCAGACTTAGGATAAATTAATTGATACATTGTTAAATTCCCCATGATTAAAAAGATTCAACAGTAAAAACCGAAATGCAAAAAGATATATAAAGTACATT
>JBBSOX010000126.1:0-18607 GCA_038259325.1 Chroococcales cyanobacterium
GACCGCCTTCTTCGTTTGTATAGGGCATGAATTAATTCCTTTACCTTTATTGTTCATTTAATGTTACATAAATGCTAGATCCGCTCTGAAACTGCTAGACAAATCGTTACATTTAGGCATTGGGCATTGGGCATTGGGCATTGGGCATTGGGCATTGGGCATTGGGCATTGGGCATTGCTTATTCCGCTTGTCCCTGATGTCTTCGCTGTTTCCATTGTCCATCTCTTCTCTATGCCCCATGCCCCATGCCCTAATCCCTAACTAGTAATCGTCCCAGTCAGAGGAGAACTAGGGCTGGCGTAGTCTTTGATAGGCATTCTGCCAGCAAGGTATGCTAGACGACCGGCAACTGTTGCTAAATTCATGGCACGAGCCATTGCTGCTGGGTTTGGAGAAAGAGCGATCGCACTATTAATCAACAAAACATCTGCTCCCAATTCCATTGCCTGGGCGGCTTCTGAGGGTGAGCCAATGCCGGCATCTACCACCACTGGTACACCTGCATTTTCGATAATTATTTGGATATTGGCAGTTGTTTTCAGTCCTTGTCCAGAACCAATTGGCGATGCCAAGGGCATTACTGTAGCACAGCCGACTTCTTCTAAACGCTTGGCTAACATGGGGTCAGCGTTAATATAGGGCAATACTGCAAACCCTTCTTTAACTAGTTGTTCTGCGGCTTGCAGCGTCCCAATTGGATCTGGGAGTAAATACTTAAGGTCAGGTATTACTTCTAACTTCACAAAGTTGTTATCTTCCTGCCCTAACAATTTCGCCATTTCTCGCCCCAAACGCGCCACCCGAATCGCTTCTTCAGCAGTTTGGCAACCTGCGGTATTGGGCAACATCCAGATTTTTGTCCAATCCAAGGCTTCAGCTAAACCTTCATGTCCTGGAGCCTTGGTTTGTACGCGTCGTACTGCCACAGTCACAATCTCGCAATCACTAGCGGCGATGCTTTGCTGCATTTCTTCAATGCTGCGATACTTACCAGTTCCAGTCATCAAACGGGATTGGAAGGTTTTGCCAGCAATAATTAATGGGGAGTCGGGAGTCGGGAGTCGGGAGTGGGGGGATATGGCAGGGCGGTGTCCGTTGGAGAAATTGGCAGAGTGAGTCAGCATTGGGGTAGAGGTAGATGGCTTGGACTGGAAGCGTGAATAGTGAAAATCTGAAAGTAGGGGGTCAGAATTTTGTTCCAAGATTAAATCGGCAATTAATGCCGCTGTTACGGGTGCAAGTAGAATCCCGTTACGATAATGACCTGTAGCAAAAGTTAAATTTTGACAGTGGCTGGTGCCAAGGATGGGCAACTCATCGGGGGTAGCTGGGCGAAATCCCCACCAGAATTCTTGGATGGGATAATGCTTTAGCTGAGGATACAGCCGGATGGCAGCTTGTAATAATGTTTGAATACCTTCTGGGGTGTTGTCGGGGGTGAAGCCAACGTCTTCGCTGGTTGCCCCAAGAACAAGGCGATCGCGCCTTGGTACGATGTAAATATTCTGCCCAAACAAAACCCGCTTCAAAGGCAATTCCGACGCAAATTCTGGTATCCGCACACTCAGCATTTGTCCTTTTCTGGGACGCACGGGTAGTGGTAACAACTCATTTGACCAAGCACCTGAAGCTAAAACATAGTGCGCGGCGCGAATCATGCCAGCGTTGGTTTGCATGCCAACGACTTTTCCTTGCTGCTGTAAAAATGCTTCTACTGTAATACCATCTTTGAGTTCAACACCAATAGACTCAGCCGCCGTCCGCAATACGTGAGCTAGAGCTTTATTATCAACTTGTGCGTCTTCAGGATACCACCAGCCACCAACTACTTCTGCTCCCAATCCTGGCTGATATTGATGAATTGCCTCTTTGTCTAACCAGTAAGCGGGGGATGAGGCAGAGGGGCAGGGGGAACGGTGCAGAGGAGAGAAATTTTGCCCATGCTCCCTACTCCCTACTCCCTGCTCCCTGCTCCCTGCTCCCTGCCCTGCCTCTTCAAAGACGGGTGCGAGGATACCACAGGGTCGGTAGCCAGTATTTAAGCCGGTAAGTTCTTCTAGTTTGCGCGTCCAGTCGGGATATAAGGCACGCGATCGCCAACACAAGGAACGCATTGCCCCATTAGGGATGTTTTCCGCATCTGGTGCCAACATCCCAGCGGCGGCATGGGTTGCAGCAGCCTGAAAGTCACGACAAAGCACGGTGACACTTGTCCCGCGCAGTTTTAGCTCAATGGCGATCGCTAAACCAATAACGCCGCCACCAATAATTACAATCTCACTAGTCATTAGTTATTAGTCATTTATCATTAGCTATTTATCATTAGTACATAACTAATAACCCATAACTAAAACTCATAACTTATAACTTGTAACTAAAGACGGATATATCGTTACCACAAAGCGCGAATTGGTTCGTTGCCTTGATTTACATCGTTGGATGGGGTGTTAGTTTCTGAAGTATCTGTAGTACCGTCTATAACTGTACTGTCAGGATTCTGAGCAACGCTACTGCGGTTGTCAGGTCTTGGGGCTACAATACCGCGTCTGGTTTCGTTTGTTTCAGTTGTTTCATTTCCTTCAGTTGCAGTTTCATCATTCCTGCTGCCAGCACTGCTATTAACATTGATATTAGCTGGCAGGACTTCTGATTTCTTATCACTGGGATTGTTAGCGCTTTGTACGCCCATAGGAAAGTTGATGCCCAGTAATGTACCAAGCAGAATGGCTAAACCTCCAGCCATTAAAATTAAGGGTGTCCATCTACCCATCTTGTTTTGCTCCTTTTTAACCTTTTGGTGTCCACACTATTCGAGAACCTTGTCCCCAAAATCCATCAAACTTTGTCACTTTCACATCGCCTAAAACCTGAGTTTGACTGTTCCTTACGCAAGTTTGTTGTAGGAGAATGGGGAGGAAGCGAATGCGCTTAGGCGCACGCTGCGCGAACGCCGTGTTCGATCACGCCAATTCGCTGCTGATACTTCACCCTCTACCTTAACCGCGCAGGTTCCACAACTGCCAATGCCGCGACAGTTTATTACCTTAGTACCGTCATTGTAGAGGTTAATACTATTTTGCAGCAAAATTTTTCGGAGATTGCTTCCCTGCTTGCACTCAATTGTTTTACCTTGAGCTAGTATCTTAGGCATTTTTAAATTGCCAAACTGGCGTTTTGTTGTATATTGACACATTGCCTCGAAAGTTGTCTCGTCGGTCCCAGTTTTATGACCACAAATTACTCACCTCAACTTTGGCTCTATGACACTACACTACGGGATGGCACTCAGCGCGAGGGGCTATCTGTATCGATAGAAGATAAGTTACGCATTGCCCGTAGACTCGATCAACTGGGAATTCCCTTCATTGAAGGCGGTTGGCCTGGCGCAAATCCCAAAGATGTACAATTTTTCTGGCAACTCCAAGAAGATCCGCTAAAACAAGCTGAAATTGTGGCTTTTTGTTCGACTCGACGCCCTAAAACCACTGCCGCAACCGAACCGATGCTACAGGATATTTTGGCTGCGGGAACTCGCTGGGTAACGATTTTTGGCAAGTCTTGGGATTTACATGTCACAGCCAGCCTCAAGACGACATTAGACGAAAATTTGGCGATGATTCGTGACACCATTGAGTACCTCCGTTCTCAAGGTCGTCGCATTATCTACGATGCCGAACATTGGTTTGATGGTTACAAGCATAATCCAGATTATGCTTTACAGACATTAGGGGCTGCGATCGCATCTGGTGCTGAATGGTTAGTTCTTTGTGATACCAATGGCGGCACTTTACCTCACGAAATTAGCCAAATCGTTCAAGATGTGGTAAGGGTGACTGGGGACTGGGGACTAGGGACTAGGAAAGACTCTTCCCAATCCCCAATCCCTAATCCCCAATACCCAATACCCCAAATTGGAATTCACACTCATAACGATTCGGAAATGGCGGTTGCTAATGCAATAGCTGCCGTTATGGCAGGGGCAAAGATGGTACAGGGGACAATTAATGGTTACGGTGAACGTTGCGGTAATGCTAACCTCTGTTCGTTAATTCCCAATTTACAATTGAAGCTGGGTTACAGTTGTATCACAGAAGACCAGCTAACACAACTTACAGAAGCTAGTCGTTTTGTGAGTGAGGTGGTCAACCTCGCGCCAGATGAACATGCTCCCTTTGTCGGACTTTCGGCTTTTGCTCACAAGGGCGGTATTCATGTATCAGCAGTGGAACGTAATCCCCTAACTTACGAACACATTCAACCTGAACAAGTCGGCAATCATCGCCGCATTGTGATTTCTGAACAGTCTGGACTTAGCAATGTTTTAGCTAAAGCCCGCAGTTTTGGGATTGACCTCGAAAACCTAAAGGCAGAAGCCAAGCAAATTCTCCAACGCCTCAAAGATTTGGAGAGTGAAGGATTTCAATTTGAAGCAGCAGAGGCAAGTTTTGCGCTGTTGATGCACGAAGCTTTGGGAGGCCGCCAGAAGTTTTTTGAAGTCAAAGGTTTCCAAGTCCACTGTGACTTGATTGAGGGGAAAGAAACTAGCAATGCCTTAGCTACAGTTAAACTCGCTGTTGACGGCAAAAATATTCTGGAGGCGGCGGAAGGTAACGGGCCAGTTGCTGCGTTGGATGCGGCTTTACGAAAGGCTTTGGTGAACTTTTATCCCCAAATAGCAACCTTTGATTTGACAGATTACAAAGTGCGAATTCTCAACGGACATACGGGCACTGCGGCAAAAACCCGTGTGTTGGTAGAATCGGGCAATGGTCGTCAACGCTGGACGACGGTAGGAGTTTCCAGCAACATTTTGGAGGCTTCCTATCAAGCCGTAGTGGAGGGCTTGGAATATGGTTTGTTGTTGCACTCTCAAGCAGAGGCAGCCGTGAAAGCTTCTAGTTGACCGCTACATGGTGTAAAAACCGCAAATTTCAATTTCTTCTTGACGCATAGGTTGAGTTTCTAGTGCCCAGTGCTGATATGGTTAAGTTAGTGCCTTCTGTGCCGTAAATGCAAAAATAGCAACCCAATTGCCAATTCCAGACATGTTACTCCTATACCTAAAATGCGTAGGCGCAGATCGCCGCAGGCATCGCCAACATTTAGGTGCAGACCTAGAAATCAATGCTGCGACAAAAACTTCATCATATACAAGGTTTTAGGAGAAATTTTCCCAGGATTGGGCAACTAATTGGGTTAACCAGCGACGTTGTTGCTGATCCAACAGGGAATCATCTGCTAGCAACTGAGCGGTTAATTCTTCCAAAGATTGACCCTGAGCACGGACAATTTTAATTACTCCAGCGATCGCACTGGCAACTAGTTCTTCATCAATAGGCTGTTGTTGCAGGGCAACAATTTCCTGGGGACTGTCTGGAATGGGATAATTCATGGCGTGGGTTTACAGAAATACAAAATGAACAATAAATTTGATAAATTCTTAAAATTTCTTCACTGAATCTTTACGAAAGTAATAGGGCGGAGCTTACCTTACTTTGTGCCTTCATAAAATCTGTCTTAGTGAGTAGATTGATCGGAGATGTCAGGAGACGATGAGAGAAATCCTTTATTTAGAAATTCCAACTCCGGATATAGCAACTGTGCGTAGCTGGCTACAAACAGATTTTGAACCCGGAAATGGAGAAAAAGTGCTTACCTCGGAAGGCTTTCGCCTCCAAATCCCCACTGAAACTACAACTGCTGGGGTGGCTCTTTCCGAAAACTTGCCTGCGGAACTTTCGGTATTTGTCTGGTCAGTGCAACGAACTACCTATTTAAAAGTGTTTCGTTGGGCAAACCAGCCCTTTCCCAATGAAAGACAAATCCTGCAACGCCTAACCAAGGAAATCAGAAGCCGTTTTCCGCATCATTACCCAGAACCGCCAGCAATTGATTTATCTAAGCAATCAATTTTTGCAGCACTAGGCTCTGTTTACCCCCTTACCGTCAAGTATTTTCAGAAAATGCCTAACGGTGAATATGACCTAACACGTGCCTACTGGTGGGAACAACGATGGCGGCAAGGAGTACGGAATCCGCAGCAGCCGCATCAAGTGGTGTTTTCCAGTCAAGGGGGCAGGGGACTGGGGACTGGGGACTGGGGAAAAGGTAATCCCAATACCCAATCCCTAATCCCTAATCCCCAGTACGACATCATCTACATCGGTGGCGCACTAGGCGTGATTCATGCAGCATTGATGGCAAAACTGGGATATAAAGTCCTGCTGGTAGAACGAATGCCCTTTGGGCGGATGAACCGAGAGTGGAATATTTCCCGCGATGAGATTCAAAGCTTGGCTAACTTGGGTTTAGTCACCCCTGCTGAGTTAGAAACCATCATTGCTAGGGAATACAAAGACGGATTCAATAAGTTTTTTGATGCTAATAACCCATCCAAACTGCGATCGCCTGTCCTCCACACACCTACAGTGCTAAATTTAGGCTTAGATTCCGAAAAATGGCTCCAAATGTGTGGGCAAAAACTGCAAGCGGCAGGCGGTGAAATCTGGGATGAAACAGAGTTTATCCGTGCAGATATTGATATATCACAGGTTCTCCTGAAAGTCAAGCACTTGCCCAGCCAGGTTGAAAAGGAAGTAAGTGGACGGCTGATAATAGATGCAATGGGAACTGCGTCACCCATCGCTTGGCAATTAAATGGTGGTCGTGCTTTTGATAGTGTATGTCCAACAGTGGGAGCGGCAATTGAGAGCGGATTTGAGCCGCAAGTGTGGGATTCCCAGTATGGGGACGTTCTTTATAGTCATGGGGATATTTCGCGGGGAAGGCAGCTGATTTGGGAACTGTTTCCTGGGGCAGGTGATGAACTGACGATTTATTTATTTCATTACCACGAAGTCAATGCTGAAAATCCCGGTTCCTTGTTAGAGATGTACGAGGACTTTTTCACGATTTTGCCAGAGTATCGCAGGTGCGATATGGACAAATTAGTGTGGAAGAAGCCGACATTTGGATATATACCGGGACATTTTAGTGTGGGAAGTAGCGATCGCACAGTTGCCTTTGATCGATTGATTGCGATCGGCGATGCTGCATCACTCCAGTCTCCCCTTGTCTTCACCGGTTTTGGTTCGCTAGTTCGCAACTTAGAGCGTTTAACAACGCTGTTGGATACTGCTCTCAAACATGACTTGTTGAGTTTCCGACACTTGAACCAAATTCGCGCCTACCAAAGCAACGTTTCTGTGACTTGGCTATTTTCCAAAGGCATGATGGTACCCACTGGGAAATTTTTACCACCCCAGCGGATTAACTCCATGCTCAACACCTTCTTTGGACTGTTGGCAGACGAACCCCAAGAAGTAGCAGATAACTTCATTAAAGATAGGTGTGATTGGTTAACCTTTAACCGCCTAGCACTCAAAGCAGCTAGAAAAAACCCTGCCTTACTTTTATGGATTTGGGAACTTGCTGGGCCTAGAGATTTATTGCGATGGCTTGGTAGTTATTTGAACTTCGGTCGCCATGCCCTCATTAGCGCTTTACTGAGTCCGTGGTTCGGGCGCTTCTTGAACCGGGTAGGTTTTTGGCTAGAACCCCGGAATCCAGGCTTGTGGCTGTGGCTATTGGCGATTAATTATGCGATCGCCACAGGCAAACCGCGATCGCGTGCTCAAGTAGTAAAAGCCAACCCAGAAGCCATAATTTCAAAGTCAGAAGTCAGAATTAGTCATTAGTATTTAGATAAATGACTAATACTAATGACTAATGACAACTAATTATTGACCTTTGGGGCGAAAATTCGGCAGTTCTACAGATGCTAATGATTTACGCCCCTTGGGTGGACGCTGAGGATAAACCACTGGCGAAGGTGAACTTGTATCATTAGTGTTATCACCTAATGACTCTGGGGACAAATCAGTTGCCGACAATTCCAACTGCGTCAATTGTGAAACTTCTGACCAGTAGTCTTCAGTTTGTTCAACAGGTGTCTCAGTATGAGGTGAAGTAGGGGAAACTGGTAAGTTATTGGTTGGTGAGGGGACAGAATCTGTCGTCCAAGAAGGGGAGATAGTTACAGAGGGATTGATTTCTGCTTCCAATTGCTCCTCCTGTGGATTTTCTAATTCTTTATCGTCTTCTAGGATTGTCGCTAAAGTGTCCCAGATAGGTGTACCACCCTGATTATTATCCACATCTGTTTTCGCAGCAGATGGTGGCGTTACAGATGCAGGCTGAGAGGTAAAAAACATTTGGATTAGACTATCTAATTGCTGATCTAAATTTGATGACTCAGAAGTTGAAACAGCTTCCGGTGTATCTGGAGAATCATCGATTTTTGAAGATGGCGCGGGTTCTGCTGGTGTTGGGGTATTTTGCTTAACTGACCAGTTCCAAGAAGATGATGACGTCGGAGCCGATTCATTTCTTTGAAATGGGATTGGCGCTGACGGTTCGCCCCAAGAATTATCTAGATTATCCAAGGATTCTGGTTCTGCTGACCAAGGTTGAATTGGCTGGGCGTTAGGAAACAAAGACCGAGCTTTTCTAGAGAATCTTCCTTGTCCACTAGTTATGTCTTTAGGATGTTTTGCAGTATCGTCTAGGGAGTCATAGTTAGGAACCGATGTATCTAAACATTTTTCTAGAGCTGCTTTAAATTGCAGCGTCTGGCGTTGTTGTCGCATCAGTCTAGTACGTAACTCCCGACAAACAGTTTCTGATTGCAATAACTGCTGAGACTGTTCGCCGTTGTTAGTGTGTAATAACGTACATTCTCGCTCTAACTGGGCAAGGCGTTGTTGGCTAATTTGTAGTTGTGCTTTATAAGTATCAGTGAAAATTTCCTGGCTTTGAACAGTTTGTACAGCAGTTTCTAATTGTTGAAATAGGGATTTTATCTGTTCTTGAGCCGCAGCCAGTTCTTGAGCATGTTGGTTGAGCATCGATTCAGTAACGCTGGAACGCGTTTTCTGCCACTGCAAAACCTTTTCTGACTCAGCTAGGTTGTCTTTTAGCTGCTCTACTTGTTCATACAATTTATTATTAGCCGCACGCAATTCTTCGTTCAATGCCAGCAGGTTCTGAAATTCCGAGTCAATAAGTGCTTGTTTGCCGCTTTCAGGCTCTGCAACCCAGTCCTGCTGGGTGGGATCTTTTGAAAAATTTGAAAATTGTGTATCTTCAGCTGGCATGAGGAGTGGCATTTTTTTTACTGCCATATTGTCATTAGGCACAACTGAGTAAAAGGGACAATTCGCCTGCTCCGATTGTGGCGAATTAGCAGAATTTAGGGATTCCATCACAGCCCCCTTGTTTGAGGTGTCAGCTTCATTCATCACTCTTGACCCACCTGCTTAAAAATATTCAGCAGTGCTGGCATTAGCATTGCTTATGAACTCTGTCTAATCAGGGTTTGCTCTAGAAGCTAGGTTTAACTCTCTCCAAGCACCAGCAATTAATCATCAATTGGTGTTCCCCATTTTGTATCTAGACTGATGCCGTTATAACACTATGATGCTCTTTCCCGTCAAGAAGAGACGGAAGGGGATTCGGGCCGCCTTTGGGGATCGGCGGGAGAAAAGAGAAACCAGATTCTTAAAAACTAAACTGTATTGGCTGATGAAGTTTTTCTAGATAAACAAACTGTCTCACCATATAAATTATTGTCTATAATCGCATCTGTCTTATTACAGACGCTATAAATGTATGTTTTGATACATGATTATGTCAAGTTTTTGATTATTTTAAGATTGAACTCAGTACCAGTATCTACTATTTGATAATAATTCTGTAATCTTGAGCGATCGCTATTCAATATCAGCAAACAACTAAAGCTTCTGCCTGAAGTGCAATGTTAAGGAATTGTGATAAATAAGAGTAAATATTTATAAAACTTTATTTAGAGAGTAACTTCTAAGTTACTTAACTATCTCCCAAGCAAACAAGGGGCTGACCGCAGAGTAGCCCAACATTTCCAGGGCTTTGTTGGGTTACGCTTTGCTTAACTATAGGAATCGTATTTGATTTTTGAAATTATCTACGTGGGCGGGGAGTGAGGAGTGGGGGGTAGGGAATAAGGAATTAGGCTTTTCAATCTGTACGAGCTTTTTCATAAATCAAATACTAGCCCTATATATTTCACCTTGTTATCAACAAGATTCCCGACTTCTTAAAGAAGTCGGGAATTTAAGGATTTTCAACGAAGAAGGAGTTCGTAAATTACTACTTTCTACTAGGAAACATGGGTTTGAATCCCCATATAAATTATTCCCCCTACTCCCTAGTCCCTGCTCCCTTGCCTCTATTTCAAGGTAGCCATCGGGGACGAAATCCGGCTAAGGGGAGTTGTTCTGGTCTAATTTCAACAGTCGCAGCATCAGCGATGGGTAATAGAGGCATTAACCACAAGCTACTAGTTGCGATCGCATCTCCATCATCCGTTTTTAAAGTATTTGTAGGTAATGATGCTGGGGGGTTTGCCTGCGGTACTACTTGGTCAAATAACAAGCCCAAACCGTCGGTAGATAAACTCATTTGCACATTCCGTTGAGCGGGAGGCAGTACTAGTAGTGGTTTCTGTTGCCCGGTTTTCAGATCAATTGCCACCACATAAGGCTGTTCTATGTATTGTTCCTTGGATACTAGCTGTGTCAGCAAACAATAAAGGGTGGGTGAGGCAACATCAAATTGGCAGCTGAGAATTGAGCCTGTAGTTTTTAATAGTTGTTTCTGCACACCTTGGTTTGTCACTAAAAACAAATCTCGCGTGTAATCTGTATTAAACTTTACCATTGCTGCTTGAGAGCCATCTTTGGAAAAAGCCTGTACCAAACCAAACTGCGGCAGAAAATCTAGGGGTTTACTGGCATCACCTTGCAGTGGTAGAATGGCTGCTCCCTGTCCTTGGGCAACTGCTACGGCTTGGCTATCTGGTGTGATCATAAAGTCTCCCCCAGGCTGGCTTTCCAGACGTTTAGGGGTGGGCTTTTCTGCTGAACCATCACTGGTTGCTGGCATAAACCATAGTCCAAAGTCGCCGGGATTATTTTTATTGCCCCGCTGGATCACAATAGTTTGCCCATCAGGTGATAAGTCAAATTTCAGGTTTTGATAATCTTTACTATCTAAAATCAGGTCAACTCTACCTGCTGGTTCTACTTCTTGTTCAGATTTACTAGGAACGCCTGTTGTCACTGTGTACAATTGGGCTGAAAGTAAGTCTTGGTTGTTAGCAGCGCGAGCAGAAAATAAAATTTTCTCCCCATCAGGAAAGGACTCAAAGTCCATTATTATCAGGTCTTTAGGAGTAAGTAGTCTTTTTTGCTCTTGGGTTAAGTTGTAAAGAACTAATCGCCCCTGTTCTTCTTTATCGGTTCCTATGTAAAGAATGATGCGATCGCGTGTGCGGAAGCTACCTGTAAAAGGCTGTATCACCCGATTTTTGCCTTCTTGCTCGGCAAACTGATCTTTAGCTCCCTGTAACTGCACTTTATAATTCGTGCCATAGGGGGCTGGTGTCACCAGTGTATAAACCATCCGCCGCCCAGCCCAACTGAATTTACCTGCTAGGGGTGGCTCAATTTTCAAATTCTCCTCTACGCTTTTTATTTCCATTGGGCGGCTGAAGGTGAGGGTGAAGGAGTTATCTTCTGCCCCAATTTGTTGATTTTGCCAGGTAAAGTCCCGGACACGAGCAGTCACCACATCACCTTTCAATATGATTAACCCAATCAGCACACTCAGCAGTAACATCAGTGCGATCGCTATCCGATCCAGTGGTTGGATAAATGCTTTGGATTTAGTCATTGGTTATTGGGCATGGGGCATAGGGCATGGGGCATGGGGCATTGGGCATTGGGCATTGGTCATCTACAAATGACTAATGACTAATGACTAATAACTATAAGGATTTTCCGGTTGAGGAATCTTTTTCAGAGAGGTAGCGGCAATAGTAAGTTGGCGTTTATCTGCCAAATTTTCTGTCACCATTTGCCCTTCGACTTCCAGCCAGGTATCAGGGGAGTAACGCTCTTGATTTTCTTGTAGTTTGACGGGTAATCCCACAGGGTAAGCATCTGCGGCACAGCAAGTTAAGACAAATCGCGCTAAGAATAAATATTCTTTTCCTATATCCGGCGGGTGGATAACAAATCCCTGTACCTTTACTTTTTGTCCTGTATATGCGTCTGGCTCTGGATAGACATTGACAGTGCGTACCCAGTCTACAAGCGATCGCTCTTCTGGACGAACAGTAACCCTAAAGGCTTGGGGTTTAACACGTGTGCTTCCCAATAAATCAGCTGTCACACCCCTTTGGAGTGCTTTGTCACTAGCAAAAACTTGCGGTGTAATGATAAAACCTAGAATCGCTGTAGTCAACAACAAAGCACTGCCCCAACCAGGGGGAAATAAACTAATATGCTGCATGTTTGGCGTAACATCACGGCGACGCCGTTGCCAAAGTTCCTGCATCTTGAAGAAACCAATAATGATGAAGCCGATACCACCCACAATAACCAACCCAAAGAAATTTGGGTGAATCAATAGGTTGAGCTTGTTAGTTTGCCAATATCTCAACATCAAAACACCCCAAGCCGTAATTGCTAGGGCATCCAGCCAAGGGAATAATAGATTGAGGATTTTAGATTTGGGATTTTTGTTAGCCATTGGTTATTAATCATTGGTCATTAGTCATTAGTCATTAACAAAGGACAAATGACAAATAATTTCTTAAAAGACGTACAAGTTCAGGAAAAGAGTAAACAAAAATGTCAATTGTGCTGCTATAGCAAATAAGTAAAAGATAGTTTTGGGTTTAAAGATAGATAACATCAAACCAACACTCTTGATGTCAATCATTGGCCCAAACACTAAAAATGCCAACAATGAACCACTACTAAAGGTGGAGGCAAAAGATAGGGCAAAGAAAGAATCGACTGTAGAACAAATTGACACCACTACTGCTAATATCAGCATGACCAAAATTGAGCTAATGGGCCCAGCACCCAAACTGAGAATTAATTCGCGGGGAGCTAGGACTTGAATAGCAGCAGCGATCGCACTTCCTAAAATCATCACTCCGCCTAATTCTCGTAATTCTTGGATGCTATTATCCACTACTAGGCGCAGTTTATCTGCAAGCGGTTTATTCGGATTAGAAATTGCAGTCGTAGCCTGTACGAAATTCGGATCTATCCGTAGAGGCATACCTGGTTTTCCTCCTAAGATATAAGTCCCAGATTGCAATAGATTCGGTACTGTTGCTTCCTGTTGTACTTGGTAACGCTTACCACGGCGTTTGGTTTCAGGCTGCGCGGGTGGATTAAACTTCATATACCGAGCGATCGCAGGTTGGACTATGGGATTTAAGTCCTTTTGAAAACTGAAAACAAAACCGATAATTGTGGCAATTGATAGGGAAAATACGACTCGTAAAACCACTATTTCTGGCTGATCTCGAAATGCTGTCCAAGTTGCCCAAATTACGATTGGGTTAATTGTTGGTGCTGCTAGCAAAAAACCAATTGCGACTGGTGTGGGTACTCCCTGCATCAGGAACCGCCGCGCTACCGGTACATTCCCACACTCACACACCGGAAACAAAAAGCCGATCATGCTGCCAACTAAAGCACCCAGCAAAGGATTTTTGGGCATTTTTTCTACTAATTTGCGCTCATCAACAAAAAACAGCAGCAAACTGGAGAATAAAACCCCAAGAAGCAAAAAAGGCATCGCCTCGACTAGCAGACTTAGAAATATTGTAAAACCATTGTTCAGTTGATTCATGGGCGTCGCAGTCAAAAGCGGTTTTTAGTTTTAGGTTTCTGCCTAGTCATTCTATCGAAATGGGGATCAAAAGCAGTTCGGGAAAATTAAACATCATTTAAGTAGCAATTTGTCTTACGTTTCAAGTAGCGCTTAATCGCTCTAACCCTTTGCTTCAGCCAATTTAGTGATATTTACCTGAGTGCATTTACTGACGATGACCATTTCTAAGATTGTCTAAGTTCAGAAATTGTTCCTATCTAGGGGGCAAGTAGCTGCATAGATGATTTAGAATTACCTATGTTTATACTTACAGTAATTTGCTGGAGAAGATATTAGCTTGGCTGTATTTTCATCAAGGATTTACAGTTATTCAACAATTGGGTTAGGTGTAGCCCGTCGTAGACATCACTCTTGGTTACTACCATCATTGATTTCGGCTAGTTCTGGCAAAATTTTATCTAAGCTCTGGTTGATTTTCTACTATAAAAAATCTAAAAATGCAAGACAAGATTTTAGCAGATACGGTAAATAATTGGGGAATTTTCCGGCATTAGCGATCGCCTGACTTTCTACATAACGTGAAAAATCGAGTGATAGCGAGTCCAAATCTGAGACAAGTATATCCCCGACTTCTTAAAGAAGTCGGGGATATAGTCTGCTAACTCACAATTATTTTGTACGATCGCTGTTAATTAGGTTTTCGTGGAGTTCCCCAAATCTTGATTTGTCGATCAAATCCACCACTGGCAAGAATTTTCCCATCAGGACTAAAAGCGATCGCACTAACCCAGTCGGTATGTCCACTTAGTGTATTTATTAACTCACCTGTAGTTAAATTCCACATTTTAATCCCATCTCTGCCGGCACTAGCAAGGGTTTGACCATCGGGGTTAATAGCGATCGCATTTACCCAATTATTATGTCCTGTAAGGGTGCGGACTAATTCTCCAGTATTAATATTCCACAGTTTAACTGTGCGATCGCGGCTTGCACTAACTAATGTTTCTCCATCTGGTGTAAAAATGACAGCGCTAACACCATTAGAATGAGCTGCCAATTCACTAATTAATTGACCAGTACTCAAACTCCACAGCTTGATTACACCCTTATTGTCACCACTAGCCAAGGTCTGCCCATCAGGGCTAATGGCCAGAGTATAAATCAAATTATCAAAACGTACTAGAGTTCCTAGAGGGCGTTGCTGTAGCAAATCCCATATCCGAATCCCATCCAAAGCTCCACTGATTAGAACTTTACTATCAGGAGACACCGCTAAAGATAATACGTTGCTGGTATGTCCGACAAAGGAACGGGTAAATTTAAAATTTTTCAGGTTCCAGAGGTTAATCGTGTTGTCATCACTACAACTAGCGAGGGTTTGCCCATCTGGTGAAATCACTAAAGATTCGACGGCTGCTTTGTGTGCTTTGTTAATATTCCCCAACTTTTTGCCGTTTGCTGGGTTCCACAGGCGAATTACACCCTCGTTTTCTGCACCTCCACTCACAAGAATTCTGCTATCTGGACTGAAAGCGAGGGATTTAACGGTTCCGTTATGTCCTCTGAGTGTGTTGAGTAGTTGAGCATTAGCAAAGCTGTTGGTAGTTTGGAAGTTTGGTGTTACCTCAATAGCAGCATGAGCTTCATCAATATAAAACCCTTCCCAAGTACTCACTGGAAGGGCAACAGCTGCCATAAATGCCAGGATAATATACGGCCGCAGCAGATTACCCCCACCTCTTCCCTCACTACTCACTTTTTTTCCTCACTTTTATAGATATGGTTACTGCAATTAATTTTGCAGAGTTATTAATTAATAACTCTGCACTTCCTAAAGAGGTGGTTTTTTCTTAGAAACGCTTAACATTGGTAAAGGTGGACTAGAAGAACGAGAGGGCAAATAATGTTGCACTACAGGTTCTTCTGGTAGAGGACGACGCTGCTGGAAACGCCACAACTTAAAAGCTAGCGCTATCCCTGTTGTTCCTAAACCAAAAGCGAACAACGACCAGCTATCATTCAATCCGCCAATCAGGGCATCTATAGCGCCCATCGTAATCAACACACTGATTAGTGGCTCTTTTCGGTAGGTTGACTTCAAAAAACGAGGTAATACAGCATTCATCACAGCTTGGTTGGTTCCAGTTTACCTTTCGTGTATATTTACCAAGAATACCTCACCCGTAATTTGCCTCTCTCATCTAAGGCAGACACTAATTATGATTTTCTTTAGTAGGGGAGGAAGTGGACTCATTAATCGCCTTGTATATATTAGTAGACTGTAGCGGAAGTTCGCTTACCTTTAAGTATGGGATTTTGCCCCTTGCCAAGTTTTGCTAATTGACATAGTGGCTGGATCTCCGCCGTACTGTAGTAGTTGCAAGTCTATAATATCTTTATCACTAATAAATATTTTGATTCCTCTCTTGCTTACATTCTAGGGCAATAATTTACGAATAAGTCTAATTAAAGTATTTAGCGTGAAGTACTTCGCTAGCAATTTTTAAAGTCAAAACCAACTGGTTGTTCCAGCTGGTTGAAACTCTTTGGAATTCTAGCTTACACTTCTACCTTGTGCTTGATAGTGGCACTACTTCAGACCCAGCCATGATAGCACTCCTTGATTGGTGACATATTCAATAACCAGCAGCAAAGCGAAGCCAATCATTGCATCTCGACCATTCAAGCGTTCAGCATATTCGTTAAAGCCAAACTTTGGCTCCTCTAGCTTGGGTGTAATCGTTGGTTGTGTTTGTGTCATTTTTAAGAAACCTTTTTTTCGGCAAACGGGACTTGATATTAGACTTCGCATAAGTTATCGCGGATAAGCGGTAAACGTTAAAGGAATTGACTAGTTCTTTTGCCTTAAGTTTTACCCTCCACTTGGCAACTTATAAGCTGATTGCAGTGCTTGAATGCCAAGATGACTTGACAAATTCAGCAAAAGCTTCCTAGTAAAGAGCTATACAATCGCTCTTTTAACAAATTGTTACTATTCTTTATATATTGTATAAACACTGAGGCAATAGTCAAGAGCTTGAATTTAGGGCTACTCAAATTAAATTGAAAAACTTAGAACTGAGATTAGCTATCTGTAATACAGCTATCTGCAATAGATCAGTAGCAAGCTTAAGATTGGCAGGCTAAAGTTAAACAAAAAAATTATCAGAGGCTATATATGGAAATTGGCGTTCCCAAGGAAAATAAGGATCAAGAATTTCGTGTAGGTTTAAGTCCTTCTAGTGTGCGAGTGCTGCGGGAGAATGGTCATAGCATCTTCGTCGAGACGCAAGCAGGTAATGGTGCTGGATTCTCGGATGATGACTACAGAAGTGCTGGAGCCGAGATTGTCCCCACATCAGAAACGGCTTGGAATCGGGAATTGGTTGTTAAAGTCAAAGAGCCACTAACATCTGAGTATAAATTTTTGCAGAAAGGGCAAATACTATTTACTTATTTACACTTAGCAGCCGATCGCAAATTGACAGAGCATTTAATTGATTGTGGCACAACTGCGATCGCCTACGAAACTGTAGAACAACCTGGTGCTAACAGATTACCCTTGCTCACCCCCATGAGCGTGATTGCCGGTCGCCTAGCCGTACAATTTGGAGCCAGATTCTTAGAACGTCAACAAGGTGGTAGAGGAGTTCTTTTAGGCGGTGTCCCTGGAGTCCAACCAGGCAAAGTAGTAATTTTAGGTGGCGGCGTTGTCGGCACAGAAGCAGCTAAAATTGCCGTGGGTATGGGTGCTAGCGTCCAGATTTTAGATGTGAGTGTCGAGCGCTTATCTTACTTAGAAACCTTATTTGGCTCTAGAGTCGAATTGCTTTACAGCAACTCTGCCCATATTGAAGCCGCAGTCATTGAAGCCGATTTGCTCATCGGTGCAGTTTTAGTATTAGGACGTAGAGCGCCAATACTAGTATCCCGCGAATTGGTCAAACAAATGCGTCCTGGTTCTGTAATAGTTGATGTAGCCGTTGACCAAGGCGGTTGTATAGAAACTTTACACCCTACATCCCACACAAATCCGGTATACCTTGAAGAAGGTGTGGTGCATTATGGCGTTCCTAACATGCCAGGAGCAGTACCTTGGACAGCAACCCAGGCACTCAATAACAGTACATTACCTTATGTTGTCCAGTTGGCTAATTTAGGAATTAAGGCACTGGGAGTTAACCCAGCATTAGCTAAGGGTGTAAACGTGCAGAACGATCGCTTAGTACATCCTGCTGTGCAAGAGGTATTCCCTGACTTGGTAAATTAAGGTGTGCAAGGATTAGGCGATCGCTTATTTTAATAGAGGTAGCGATCGGTAATTAGGCTAATTTTCTTGCCAAATGCGCGGATGGGTAGGTGTACAAAATGAGAAGGGGCAAAAATTGCTGTACGCTCCATCTATACAAGACTTTCAGGGCAATGGTACTTTCAAACCATCCGCGCACCTTATGGGGACTGGTTCTCAGCGATTTGCATCTTGTGTTATGACTATTGCCTGTGTTATGATTTTCGCATTCGCGCAACTGCACCTTGAAAACCAAATACAGCAAAGCTTTCAGACGCCAGCTATTGCAATTCAATAAAATCCCTATTAGGGATTGAAACAGTATACAGCTAGAATGCCGCGGGCCGGCGGGCCAGATTGCAATTCAATAAAATCCCTATTAGGGATTGAAACACAATGTAAGTAATGCCAATGATTACCTTGCCTTATTGCAATTCAATAAAATCCCTATTAGGGATTGAAACGTTACAGTAATCATCAAAGGTTCTCTTTAGTATGATTGCAATTCAATAAAATCCCTATTAGGGATTGAAACTTTTCATTTAATTAAATATACTATTAAATTGTTATTGCAATTCAATAAAATC
>JBBSOX010000127.1:0-18520 GCA_038259325.1 Chroococcales cyanobacterium
TACACCACGAAAAAGCTGGAATTTAGATGTAGATAATTTATTTGTTTTCTGGTTATTTGATTGTTCAAATTCTCATGAGCGCATTTTCTGTTTATGTAGTTTATCTATGCTACTTATTGAAGTGCGGAATGTGGGTTAAAGGATAATTTTGTTGCTCTGTTTAATCAAAATAATGTGTGGCTGTTGTTAGATGGGTTAGATGAAATGTCCGCATCTAATCCTCTAACAGAAATTGCAAAGCAATTCCGTGAAGCAGGGTTAATTTCTCAAGTGCGAATTGTGCTGACCTGTCGGGTTAATTTGTGGGATGGCAGCATTAATGCACTTGATGATTTTGATACCTATCGCAGTTTAGATTTTTCTTATCCACAACAGGTAGAAAGATTTATTCACAAATGGTTCGCTACTAATATAGAAAAAGGGGAGCAGTTATGCACAGCCTTGAAAGAATCAGGTAAAGAACGGATTAAGGATTTAGTGAAAAATCCTTTGCGGTTGACGCTGCTGTGTTTAAATTGGCAATCGGGAGATGGTAAATTACCCGATACTCAAGCGGGACTCTATCAGCAATTTGTTGATGACTTCTACAAGTGGAAAAAAGAGGAGTTTAGTATAAACTCTGACCAGCGTCAGCAACTCAATGACAAACTAGGGGAATTAGCTAAAGAAGCAATAGACAAAAAAGCAACCCGTTTTCGCTTGCAGGAGGATTTCGTTAATCTCTTCTTAGGGAATGCTGAGGATGAAAATTCGCTGCTGAAATTGGCACTAAATCGCGGTTGGCTGAACTGTGTAGGGATAGATACAAATAGAAAACCTGTTTACGCTTTCTTTCATGCCTCATTTCAAGAGTACTTTGCTGCTAAAGCAATTGATGACTGGCGTTTCTTTCTCAACCACATTCCTAAAAATCCCAGTCAAGGAACTTATCGCATCTTTGAACCGCAATGGAAGCAAACAATATTACTTTGGTTAGGACGAGAAGAAGAGCATATCAAACAGCAAAAGCAACAGTTTATCGATGCTTTAGTAAACTTTAAAGATGGGTGTGGTAAGTGGAATAGAGTAAATGTACATAAAGGATTTTATGAATATCGTGCTTATTTTTTAGCAGCCGCAGGAATTGCCGAGTTTAGGTGTTATTCTAAAACTGATGAAATAGTAGCGCAAATTATTAAGTATGGATTTGGTTATTTCAATATTAAAGAACAGGAATGGCACACATTTGGTAAACAGATAGAACAAAAGGCTAAGGCTGTACTTGTAGAGACGGATTGCAAAAAAGCGATCGTGGCATTAGAGGAATTAATCAGTAATTCTCAAGATGAAGCAATTCGTGAGCAAGCGGCTTATAGCTTAGGAGAAATCGACAAAGGTAATTCTAAAGCTATCGCTGTATTAGTCGGTTTAATCAGTAATTCTCAAGATGAAGTAATTTGTGAGCAAGCCATATTTAGTTTAGGAGCAATAGCCAAACATAATACTACAGCTATCGCTATATTACTGGAATTAATAAGTACTTCTAAGGATGAATATATTCCTGGATTAGCAGCATCTAGCTTAGTTAAAATAGCCCAAGATAATACTATAGTAATTTCTACATTAGAGAAGTTAATAGACACTTCTGAAAATGAATATACCCGTTTTTTAGCAGCATCTATTTTAGGTAGAATAACCACAGAAAATCACAACGCTATTACTGTATTAGAGGAGTTAATTTATACTTCTGAAGATGAATATACCCGCTTTTTAGCAGCATCCAGTTTAGGAGAAATAGATAAAAACAATTTTACACCAATTGCCGCATTAATACAATTAATCATTGCTTTTTCAGATGAATATATTCCCTTAGATGCGGCATCTAGCTTAGAGAAAATAGCGAACTATAATCCTAAAGTTATTACTGCATTAGAGGAGTTAATTATTACTTCTCAAGATGAAGATATCCGTAGTCTAGCAGCATCTAGCTTAGAGAAAATAACCAAAGATAATCTTCCCATAGCTATTACTGTATTAGAGACATTACTTCTTACTTGTCAAGATGAAAATATCCGTAAGCTAGCGGCATCTAGCTTAGGGGAAACTTTAACAGAATATGAGAAGATGACGGCAGTAGTCAGCGCTTTAAAGAAATACTTATCAGATGAAATTTATGAAAATAACTTTGAGCAATGGAAAGATTGCTATCAGGTAATTTGGCACTGCACCCAAACGATGACTTATCCAGCCTTTTATCAAGCTTGGCATCAGCATAATTTTGCTACTCGTGCAATGCGACGCTTAAAGAAAATCCTCTTCACACGAATCATTTAAGGACTTTTGCGGCAGCGACGTTACCAATCAAGTTCCTGCGATCGCAACACCTTGTCAATTTGTTACCAAAACAGAAGCGGACGTTAAGAATAAAGTTGTTTTCGTTACCACAGCTTGTCCGTTCGTCCACAACACAAGTTGTTTCGTTCAGAATGCTTATCCGTTGTTACAGAAAACTTGTCCGTTCGTCCACAACACAAGTTGTTTCGTTCAGAACGCTTGTCCGTTGTTACAGAAAACTTGTCTGTTCGTTCAGAACACAACTTGTTTCGTTCAGAACGCTTATGTTTTCGTCACCACAACTTAAGCAAAGCTTATCAATCAAGTTGTTTCGTTCAGAACGCTTGTCTATCTATAGCAACGCTTATGCGATCATTACCACAGCTTAAGCAAAATTTATATATGCAAGTATACTATTAACAGCACAACTCAGATTCACGACAATGAAAGCAATTGAAGTCAAGGGAACCGTGAATGAATTGGGTCAAATTTCTTTAGACAAGCCGTTGACTATAGCAAAACACAGCCGCGTCCGAGTCATTGTCTTAATCACGGAAGAGAATGAAGAGGATGATGAACTTGTTGAGTCTGCCTGTGAAAGTTTTCGTCAAGGTTGGTACGATGCGATGACTGGAAATACTATACCTATATCTCAACTGTGGGAAGGTATTGATGCAGAGTGAACCACCTTTGATTCAAGTCGAAGCCACTGCTAAATTTAAACGTAATCTGCGTATCTTAGCCAAAAAGTACCGGAATATTAGTAATGATATTCAACCAATAATAGAACAACTGCAATCAGGAGAATTACCAGTAGACAAAATACCCGGAGTTGGATATACAATTTTTAAGCTACGGGTCAAAAATAGTGATGTTCAAAAAGGTAAAAGTGGTGGGGATCGAGTAATTTATTATTTAAAAACAGATACAAATATTATTTTAGTAACCATATACTCAAAATCTGAACAAGAAGACATCTCAGCAGAAGAAATTCAACAAATATTAGCTGACTTTAAGCAGCAACATCAATAAAAATAGGCGATTGCTATTTTCTATCCTAAGATGATGTTTAGAAAGTCGTTAAGTATACTAAAAACCCCTCTGTAAACCTCTCCCCCAAACGGAGCTACGGTGTACACACAAGTCTTAAAATTCCCCCTAGTACTTGGTTTCGTCATCTAGCTTTAGGTTGTGCGATCGCTCTGGAAGCCTGTCCGCAGCGAGGAGGAACGCCGAAGCAATCGCAAAAACTACGGGATTATGTGATTACTTCGCTCCGTTATCACTGCACTCGTAATGACAATTTAAGGGGTCTATAACGCCTGAAACCCTTTCAGATAGTACTTGTGTGTACACCGTAGCCCAAACGGAGAGAGGCTTTGAATTCCCCATTACCGATGCGGTAAGAGGGTCAGGGGGTTACGTATTTGATGACTTTGATTGTTTCGCATAATACTTTTCAAACATCCTCTAAAACGATCGCAAATAACGATTTCTACAATGGGCTACGCCTACGCGCAATTTTGCTTCTGCCAATTTTCGCACTATATTATCATGATTGTGGAAGCGCGATCGGGTCAGCTTCGGGTACTTTAGATTAGCTCACACAACTGCTGCACAAGTTTCAGAGGTTTTTTATGAACAAGAGAGTAACAGTTGTATTTGAAGGGGGTGTTTTGCGCCCAGATGTCCCTTTAGATTTAGCACCTAACACGCGTTATGTAATTACAATTCAAGAGTTGAAAGAAACATCATCATCCGGGGATGCTTGGGATGTGCTGGAAGCGATCGCGGGAACTGTTGACGCACCGGAGGATTGGTCTAGCGAACACGATCATTATTTGTATGGTACACCGAAGAAGGCAACTCCAGACAATCCATGAATGATGAGCGCTTATTTTTGGATACGGTATTTATCCAGGCTTTGTTGAATAAACGCGATCAGTACCATCATCAAGCTAAAGCATTTCTACCAAGAGTACGAGCAGCAAAGGCTGTTTGGGTTACAGAAGCAATATTGGTAGAGGTTGGTAATGCTTTGGGTGCTGTCAATCGTCCAGGTGCGGTGCAATTTATCCAGCAGTGTTATGAGACAGCTAATTTACAGGTAGTAACGGTAGATACATCATTGCTTACCCGTGCGTTACAACTTTATAGCGAACGTCCTGATAAAACTTGGGGTTTGACTGACTGCATTTCTTTTACAGTGATGTGGGAAAAAACTTTGACTGATGCGGTAACTGCTGATTTGCATTTTGTGCAAGCTGGTTTTCGGGCATTGTTGCGAGAGTAATTTAGGACTTACGCACTGTACAAAAGAATCATCTTGTGTATCAACGTAAAGACGTTATTTCAGGCTTCTATAAACCCCTTTTGTTGGTTGCGATCGCTTGGTGAGTAATAGAAAAATCAAGTTAGAAGCGCTGAAAATCATACCTCTTATTTTGATTTTTCTGTCAATGCGTAAGTCCTACATAGTATCAATGTCCCTGAAACTAAAATCCTTTCAGGAAGCTTTATCAAGCCTCAACTTTTACACCTTTCCAAAAAGCGACATATCCCTCAATATTCTTAGCCTTCTCCTTGGCGCTGGGATAGTACCAAGCAGCATCTTTGTTGGTTTGTCCATCAACTTCAATACTGTAGTAGCTGGCGACACCTTTCCAAGGACAAGTACTGTGGGTGTTACTGTCTGTGAAGTACTGCTTGTTAATGGTGTCAGCAGGGAAATAATGGTTGTTTTCCACAACTACAGTATTATCGCTCTCGGCTAAAACTGCGCCATTCCAAATTGCTTTCGGCATAAGTAAGCTTGCAAATAAACTATACACTTAACATTTTGACACTATCAGCTTACCAATGAAATAGGCGATCGCCTGAGCTTCTCACCACAAAAAACAACGATTGCTCCACATTGACTAAGTGCATAATGTTACCTTTTAGGCGTAAATGAGGAGAATTCAGGAGTGCTATTAGGGAGTTATTAATCTTCCCCTGCTCTCCTGCTCCCTACCTCCTACTTTCTACCCTCATACAGCGACATCACTGCCTTGGTAATTTTGGGTGTGTAGTTGAGTACTTTGCCACGATGCCAGAAATCTCAGGGTTGTAAAGCCTCAGATAATTCCAGTAGTTGCCAAATACTTGACGCACATAATTTTTAGTTTCATTAAAGGGAATTTCTTCAACAAACTCGTCTGGGTCTTGTGTAGTTATAGTTTGCAGCCATTTGGAGACATTGCCGGGGCCAGCATTGTAACTGGCGATCGCAAGCAAGGAGTTATTGTTATATTGCTCATGGGTATGATCCAAATACCATGTACCCAGCATGATGTTATCGTTGGGATTTTCTAGACTTATTGTTTTGAAATCCACTTTGATTTGTGGGGCGATCCATTTAGCTGTACTCGGCAAAACCTGCATTAAGCCAGTAGCATCAGCGACGGATTTGATTTTTGGTTCAAACCGTGACTCTTGTCGCATCAAAGCAGTGACTAGCAAGGGATTGAGTTGACGATCGGTAGACCACTTTTGAATTTCCCGGAAATAGGGAAATGGATAACGGGCTTGCCAGTAGGTGATTTGTTTGCTCAGAGCCTCGTATTGGGCAAGTTCATCTGGTGTTTCCCGGTCTTCCAATTTAGAAATTTTGTCAATTCCTATGAGATTTTCTCCCCTTGCCATCCGCATCAACCCTTCAGTAAATTGCTCTGCTACTGTTGGCTGAATTTTGTTCTGAAATTCTGTTTGCCATTGTAACCAGGCATCGCGGTCTTGACCCAGCAGATACAATTCTTTGAAAGTTGCAGAACCAGCAGGTGGTAATGGACGCTGGGGTGTGATTATTTCCGGGTTCATGACGCGCACGTTGTCAAAGTTGCCAACATTTAGCCCCAGCATTGTCGCGGCTCGCCATGCATAGTATGAGTAGGGAAACTGGCTAACCACATACTCATAAGCAGTTTGAGATTCCTGTTGTTTCCCTAGTGAAGCTGCCCATTTTCCTACCCAAAAGCCGGCTCTTGGAGCCAAAATATGATTTGGGTTATTGGTGACAATTGGTTCTGCCCATTGCCAAGCACCGACGTAATCTTTGGCTTTAGCTTTATCTTTAGCGATTTTCCAGCGATACTCTGCGGCTTCATCAGAATCGCCGTATTTGGCTATGAGTAATTGCCACGCCGCGCTAGCTGCCTTTTGATCTTTGAGAGTTTGGAGAATGTTAGCTTTTTGTACCAGTGCAGTACCAGCTTGTTTCGGAAATTTACTAATTACTTGGTCAAGATAGGGTAAACCGTCTTTACCTGTTTTTGCGGTTTCTGCTAACCGTAGTAGCGCAGTCCCAGTTTCCTCAGTATTTGGAAATTGCTGTACTAGTAGTTTATAAGTGGCGATCGCTTTTTCTCGATCTTTGCCCCCTACCTGTAACCCCCGTGCAGTGCGGTAAAGGTTGCGCGATGTTTTCGGTGCTTTGGCATAAGCATTCGCCGCTTTCAGAAATTGATTATTTTCCCAATAGCTTGTACCAATCAGTTCCCAGTCTTCGGGTTTCAGGTTAGGCTGTTTTACCAACTGATCCAAAACGCCCACTATGCCAGGTTGATCGTAAGCATACTTAGCCAAAATCAATTGTAATTGTGGCTGATTGGGATTTTCTTGCAAGCGTTTACGAATAATTTCCCAAGTCAGAGGATTGGAAGGAAATTGAGCGATCGCTATTTCTTGTTGCTTAGGTTGAGCAATTTGATATAGCGCTTTCACGGTACCCGCTTCTTTGGGATACAGTCTCAGTACACTTTGCCTGAGATCCGAGGCTTTACCATCTTCACCCAGCATATCTTGTGCCTGCGCCTGTTTCAGCAAAATATAGGGCGCAAGAGTAGGATAGTCTTTCTCTAACCCTTGGAGTAAAGCTAGGGCTTTTTGCGCTTGGGTTCTTTCAATGTAATCACTCGCTAAAAGATAACGAGCGCGATTTCGGTCAGGCGAAGGCGATTGCCCTGCAATCTCTGCTAGTTTGGCCGCCCGTTCTGGCAAAGATTGTGATATCAGTGGAAGGACGGTTGATTGAGCAATACTAGCATCAGATATTTCCTCTGCCTTATTCTGACTCAGTTTGAGCCATTGCCCAACGGTTTTACCAATCTCAGGTGCTGATACCATTGCCCCAGCTAAAAAGGCAAACAGTGCCGCACCCGCAATTATCGAAATTTGCTTTTTCTGTAGTTTCTTCAGCATGAATACCCGCTGAAAAGTTCCGGTGAATTTCCTGAAACTTTAACACTCTTAACCATCAGTGTTACCAATTTTTAATTTTAGATTTTTAATTTTATGTAGAAAAATTCTAATTTTCAATCCTACGGTTGATAGTACTGAGTAAGTTGCACATGTTAAATACTATTACATCTATCTTGGGTACTAGCTCTTAGCAGTAATCTTGTCCATACTCTTAACTCCAGAATCTATAATAGCGCACCTCATAGAACCCTCTCCTTGCATCCCAAACCCCTTTCGACATCAATGCAAAAATTAGGGTGGGCATTTGCTAGACACTAAGGATGTGAAAACTACGATGATTTATACCCTGGTTCTTAAGCGTGGTGGAAAAGCTGTCCGAAGCCCCTTAGATTAGTGCGATCGCCCGATCTTGTAGGATGCGTTAGCGTCAGCGTAACGCATCACCCAAAACTTGCCATAGCAATTTCTCCATTCTTTGGGTAGCCAATTCGTGAGGGTTTATTTCCAGCTACAGCGATCGCACTGTAAAAGGTTAGGCTAATTTGCAAGCAATGCGATCGCTGAATTAGAGATAATATTTCTATGATTCAGTAATTCTCTATCATCTATGACTCAAGCCATACCCAAGTTAGTAACCTTCGAGGAATTTGTCGATTGGCTACCCGACAATCGACGAGTCCGCTACGAACTACATAAAGGAGAAATTGTTGAGATGGCACAACCGGTAGGGGAACACGAAGAAGTTAAAAGCTTTCTAGGTGTCGAAATTCCTGTTGAAATCAAACGTCTAGGATTGCCCTACGGTATCCCTAACCAAGTTATAGTTAAACCTCCTGAAAAAGAGTCTGGTTATTTTCCAGATGTCTTGGTGTTAAATCGTGCAAATCTGGAAAATGAACCATTGTGGAAAAAAAAATCTACCTTGAGTTTGGGTGCATCAATACCTTTGGTAATTGAGGTTGTATCAAGCAACTGGCGGGACGATTATTACTTGAAGTATGCTGACTATGAAGAGATGGGTATCCCAGAATACTGGATTGTCGATTATGCTGCCTTGGGTGGACGTAATTTTATCGGCAATCCCAAACAACCGACAATCACCGTTTGTAACTTGGTTGATGAGGAATATCAAATAAGTAAGTTTCGAGATAACGATCGCATTGTTTCCCAAACTTTTCCTGAATTTAATCTCACCCCAAACCAGATTTTTCAAGCTGGTATGGTGTAGCCTTTAAGCCTGATCGTTTTGCCAATTCTGGAGTCCGTCCCTTCAAGCCGATCATCAACTTCAGCATAAATACCTTTAAGACAGGTACTCGCTGCAAAAACCATAAACCTAAGCGACGAACCACCACCACAGGTAAGAAGTTATTAGAAAACATCCGATCTAACAAATCGGTGAAACCTAAAATCGTCAGGTTTTCTAACTTGCGCCAGCGTTCATAACCTTTAAGAATTTGAATATCACCAATATCTTTACCCGCTTGGTGCGCTGCTTGGATTACTTGTGCCAAAGCTGCTGCATCCCGAATCCCCAGATTTAAACCTTGTCCGCCCACAGGATGGCAATTGTGCGCTGCATCACCAATTAATGCCAATCGCGGGAGAACATAGCGATCGCTTTGCATGAGTTGTACCTGGAATACAAAGCGATCGCCTAGTAATTCCAATTTCCCCATCTGATCGCCATAGCGACGGGTGAGTTCTGTTAAAAATTGCTCATCATCTAAGGCACATAAAGCTTTTGCTTCTTCGTGGGGCGCTGTCCACACAATGCGGCAACGGTTCCCCGGTAAAGGTAAAATTGCAAAGGGGCCGCTAGACCAAAATCTTTCGTAAGCGGTGTTGTTGTGCGGTTTTTCTGGTTTGACAAATGCCACAATGCAAGACTGCCAATATTTCCAGCCAGAGGTTTTGATGCCAGCAGCTTGACGAATTGGCGATCGCGCCCCATCTGCTGCTATCAGTAATTTGCTGCGAACTGTGCGTAACTGATCGGCAACTTTAATATCTATTGCGACTATATCTTTCTGGTACTGCGTATTTACCACCTCAGCCGGACACAGATAAGTCACATTTGGACAATCTTGGACAAACTCCTGCAAAGGCTGCAACAGCGCTTGGTGTTCCGCCACATAACCCAACTCTGCTGTATCTATATCATCTGTGGTAAATTCCACCACGTTGGGATAGTCGGCATCAGAAAGACGAACTCGGCAATATTTGGCAATTTGAGGCAACATTTTGTCCCAAACTCCAATTCCTTGGTAAATTAGCGACGAAAGCTGATGAACTGCATAAGCTTGCCCCTTCGCTACGGCTGCTGATGCCACTTTCGCCTCAATCAGCAAGATACTCAAGCCAGAATTTTTTAAAGCAGAGGCTAGAGTTAAACCAATAATCCCACCGCCGACAATTACCAAATCATATTCATATCCCCGCAAGTCTGGCGGTGTTGGTTGAGGGGAAATTTGCTCAAGCTGCGTTATGGTCATTGTTAAGTTAAGTTACAGCATCTTAACTCTTATTTTGACGCTATCGCGCCCTCTTGAGCAAGTTAAGAAATGCTGAAAGCCATCAATTCTTCTGAGATTTCAAAGTTAGCTGTGACATTTTGCACATCATCCAAGCCTTCTAGAGTATCAATTAACTTGAAAAGCGATCGCGCCTGATCTGGATCGGTAACTTCTACACTATTACTAGGAATCCAGCGTAATTCGGCATCAGTCACTTTAATACCTTGATTTTTGAGCGTCTGACTAAGAGTTTCTAAATTGCCAATATCAGTAAATACATCAGCCATCTCGTCTTCAGCCATCTCATAAGACTCAGCACCGCCTTCGAGAGATGCTTCTAAAAGCTGTTCTTCGTTAACTACCCCTTGCACTACACAAACGCCTTTTTGCTCAAACATCCAGCTAACGCAACCTATTTCACCAAGATTGCCACCATTTTTACTAAAAGCTACACGCAAGTCAGCAGCAGTGCGATTGCGATTATCTGTGAAAGCTTCAATTAAAATCGCTACACCACTAGGGCCGTAACCTTCGTAGCGAATTGCTTCAAAGATAGTATTATCCCCGCCAAAAGTGCCTGCACCTTTAGCGATCGCTCGTTCAATATTATCATTGGGAATACTCGCAGCCTTTGCCTTGTCAATCGCCGTGCGAAGTTGAAAATTCAGCGCTGGATCTGGTACACCGCTTCTAGCCGCAACGATAATCGCCCTAGATAACTGAGTGAAGGTTTTTCCCCTTTTTGCATCTACTACCGCTTTTTGGCGCTTAATATTTGCCCATTTACTATGTCCTGCCATAATCTGAAATTATCAAAACTCTATTCAAGATTTGGATTTGATTTTTAAGTGATATAAAGCGCGATCGCATGACTACTTATAATTTCAGTTTAACCTCACCCTGTCCTGGCGGACATCCCTCTCCTTAGTCAGGCTGTGTATACACAAGACTTGCCCCGGCCATCTCTTTATTAATAAATCTCGCACTGCGTTTCTATCCCGCCTCGGAATGAATTCCGAGTCTCATAGCCCAAGTCCACTCAAGTGGACTGAATTAATCATTGAGTCCATTTGAGTGGACTTCAGCTATCAGCCCTGAACTTTAGTTCAGGGCGGGATGTGGGTGAATGTGACAGTTTCACTCTGAGAAAAATGTGCGTAGAGAATTTTCCAACTTGTGTGTACACCGTAGCCTGACTAAGGAGAGGGACAGGTTTTGCGTAGTATAACCAGGGTGAGGTTTTTTATTTAAATCACAAAAGGTTCAAGTTCGCGGTTATGCCACTCATCTTCAATCCGTTCAGCGATCAGCGGTCTGATGATAAACTTGGGTGGGCTACCATCCAGAACATCAATCCGCACACATGAGTAAGGTAGGCGGTTCTGGAAATTGTCATCATGACGACCCACAAAAAGCCTTGAATTTGCAACTTTCCGAATAGGTTTACCTGCAATCCCAGTAAAAATCTCCATTAATTCAGTCCCCTCTCGCCTTTGATAGCGAGGACGATGACCGCTACCACCAGAGATAATACAGTTAATGTGGGAGTCAGCAAATCCGGTATCAGTTGTGCAAAGATGCTCTAAACAGTGAGCGTGACCGTTTAAAATCAAATCCACTATAGGGCGTTCTTTAATTAGAGAACCAAGAGTTTCTGCCACTTGTTCAAACACCCAGCGTAAGCGGTGGCGAACTGCCAAGGTTTGTGCCTGATCCCACTTAGTAGCTTCTGTAACGTAGGGTGGATGGTGGAAAAAGATTATACGTCCGCGCACTTCGGAGGTGTTCCAAGATTCGATTAGTCTGCTACGCAACCATTCGAGTTGTTCAAAATCGATCGCAGGCATTTTCTGAGATGCCAATTGTTTTTCAATGTCGATTTTGATTTCATTAATTTGGTCTAATTTGGCGCTAAGTTCCTCAAGTTGTTCAGCTTCAGTGGGTTTATCTGGATTGAGGCGATTGCATATTCCCAAAATCTGCAATTCTTCTTTATCTATTTCCTGGCGACGCTTTTGCAATTCCCGGCGGTAAATTTCTCCCTCTTGAGTTGCAGGTAACGGTGATGGTGTATTAAAGGTGTTGGAATCTAAAGCGAAAAAATCAATACCGCCGTAACGGAAAGTGTAATAACGATTGGGTAAGCGGGTAAAACGCCCAGGTTCGTAACGCAAACAGCGCCCTGTATCGGTCTTAGCAGTATAGTGTTGATCTAAATGACGTTCTAATTCTGGGGAGGACATCGCCCCTGTATAGTCCATAAATGCTCGTGCATAGGCATTACCTTGATATGATCCATGCCAGCCAATCTCGATATCTTTGTAGCGCAACAGGCGACGTAATGAAGATGTTGTTCCAGTAAATAAACGGTACATCAACGGCACATCGTAGTAATCATGATTACCAAGTACTGGCAAGAATGGCAGATTAAACACCATGCGATCGTAGAGAATATCTTTCGGGTTATCGCCACCTACAAGAAATTCCCGGTAAGGCTCAATAAAGTTTGTCGAGTAATACTCTTGGGAACCCACCACATAAATTACATCGCCTGTGTGCAACACAAAACTGCAATCATCGCGGTGAGTCAGCATTAGTTCAGCAACTTTTCGTTGGGGGTGTTGCCGATAATGGGATTGCGTACCGGAATCACCGATAACCATAAACGAAAATTCTGGACTATTTTCCCTGCCATCGTCAATAACCATGCAGGTTTGATCAATTCCCCGTTGCACAAAACTTGGATGCATCCACCGCACCCGTTCCTTCATCTTTTGAATTTTTACAGGAATCGGTGGATCGGAAATCAATTTCATGGCTGATAACTCTTGAATGCCTAATGCACAACCTGATTGTAACGAAATATTTAATTGTCATTAGTCATTTGTCATTTGTACTGAGCGTATCGCTAAAGCGAAAGCTTCGCTAACGCGTAGCATCTCGTAGAGAAGCCGAAGTATTAATTATTTGTGAATAGCTAATACCAACGCCCAATTTTCAATCACCAATTCCCAATCCTTAAGGCAAATTTTCTCGCAGTAATGCTCGAAAGCCTGCTTGTTGAAAATGCTCATCAGCAGTCAGTGCTTCAGTGATTCCGCTATATTGCATCACTATAAAGGATACGCAATCGATAAATCCCCATTCTTTCTCAGTTCGTTCCCGATATAGCTCAAAAGCACGTTCGTAGAGTTCCTGGGAGAGGGGGACAATTTCTACTTTGGAGTCTGCCACTAGAGAATTTAATAATATGATTGCCGCTTGACGATAAGGTTGTTGGGATAAAGCATTGCCAATTTCCAACATTACCGCCTGTGTTGTCACCAAACGAGTTTCTGCCGCTTGTAACATTTTAGCCAGATGTAAGGCTCGGTCATGCAAGCGATCGCTCGGTGCAGATAAGGCAATGGCAAATGATGTATCAAGAAAGACTTCAGAATGCATGGAAAGTTTACTTACTGTACAAATATTTATCTATATTGGTAGACCAGTCAGCTGGCCCATCTAAGTTGAGCGATCGCGCCGTTTGCAGAAATGATACTGTTTCCTGTTCACTTGGCGGTAAAATTTCAATGCTGATTCGCACACGGGTATTGATTGGCAGTGCGATCGGTTCAGCCGGATAGAACACTTTGCCATTAAAGATAGCTGTGATTTTTTCTACCATTGTTTGCAAAAAGTGCGTTTAGTCTATCCTAAGCTGGTTATAGCAATACAGGTAGAGTAGATGACGCAATAACTAGTGAAGATACTTATAGCTGTCTTACGAATTATATCGATTTTTCAAAATTGCCTAAACCACCCACTGAACTAAAAACTTATTTCACCCGTTGACGGTATAAGTAAATAGGTGTATAAAAAGCAAACTATGTAAAGATAATTTATTTTTAGATGTCCCTTAAAAACACATCACAATTCTAATTCTGGAAAATATGCTGAGGCTTAATAGTACTAGGTTGAAGTAACATTTCAGTTTAGTACTTATACTGTGTATTATGTTTAAGCCTTTGTCATTTGCTTTAGTCGCAGCTACCATTATAGTTACAGCAATCAATAACCCCAGCAATACTTTAGCTGGAACTTGTGCTTCTAAGTGCGGTTCTCGCCCAATTCAGTTTACACCTGGGCAACACATCCGAGTTGAAGTCGTAAATAGCACACCAAACCTGATCAAAATCCAAAAACCCTCTGGGACTGGTGCAATTTCTTTGAGTCCAGGGCAGAAATTAAATTTAGAAGAAATAGAGGGTACGGAGCCAAATACATCTTTGATATTTTGGAGCGAAAAGGGTTTGTCACTCCAAGCAATTGTCTCGAAACCTAACTTTGGTACATTGAGGCTGGAACTCCGTCCGACTTGGCGCTCTCCAGGCGATCGCTCGTTATATATTATGGATGATGGTAGGATAAACGTGTTTTAGACAGCAAATTAATGTTATTAGTTATGGGTTAAGAAACAACTCTCAATTCAACACTCATAACTCTTGTAGAGACGCGATTAATCGTGTCTCTGCCCCTAACTCCTAACTTTATACTGTGCTAGACCGACCTGTATCTGAATCATCCAAACCTCGCAGGCGCTTACCCGATCAGCGCTGGCAAATTTATCCACAAAAGCCAGAATTTGCCCAAAATCTGGCAGCTTTGACAAAGATTTCACCGATTATCAGCCAGTTGTTGATTAATCGGGGTATGGAAACACCAGAACAGGTACAAGCATTTTTAAATCCAGAATCTTTAGTTTTGCCTTCGCCGTTGGAAGATTTCCCAGATTTGGCGATTAGTTTGGAGTTGTTGCAAAATGCGATCGCTTCTCAAACAAAAATCGCTATTTGTGGTGACTACGATGCTGATGGGATGACCAGCACTGCTCTACTTTTGCGTAGTCTCCGCACTTTAGGCGCACAAGTAGATTATGCTATTCCCAGCCGGATGCACGAAGGTTACGGTATCAATAAACGCATAGTTGAAGAATTCCACAGTGAAGGTGTGGGATTAATTCTAACTGTAGATAATGGCATCTCTGCGTTTGAACCAGTTGCGAGAGCTAGAGAACTTGGTCTTGCCGTTATTATCACCGATCATCACGATGTACCCCAAAAATTACCGCCAGCTAACGCTATCCTCAACCCTAAACTAATAGCTGAATCCTCACCTTATCGGGGTGTTGCTGGTGTTGGTGTCGCCTATATTTTGGCAGTGTCTCTAGCGCAACAGCTAGGAGAGACTAAGGGCTTGATTCAGCCGATGCTAGCACTATTTACACTGGGAACGATCGCAGATTTAGCCCCCTTAACTGGCGTGAATCGCCGCTGGGTGAAACGCGGTTTACAACATTTACCCAAATCCAACTTACCTGGAATACAGGCGTTAATTCAGGTGGGCGGCGTCCAGGCGAGGGATGAGGGAGCAGGGGAGCAGGGGAGCAGGGGAGCAGAGGAGAAAATTCCCAATCCAAAATCCAAAACTTGTACTGAGCGAAGTCGAAGTATCCAAAATCCAAAATCGCTAAAGCCTGAAGACATCGGTTTTCGTTTGGGGCCGCGAATTAATGCTATTGGTCGGATTGGTAATCCCCAGACTGTGATTGAATTGCTGACTACAGATGATATGGGGGTGGCGCTGGAAAGAGCAATGCAGTGCGAACAAATAAATGCCAGTCGCCAGGAGATGTGTCAGCAAATTGAACAAGAAGCGATCGCTTATGTAGAAGCAGAATTTGTTGCATCTCTACAAAAAGACCGTGTATTAATTGTTGTTCAACCCAATTGGCATCACGGCGTTATTGGGATTGTCGCCTCCCGCTTGGTGGAACGCTATGGTGTTCCCGTGTTTATTGGTACTTATGAGGATGAGGGACATATACGCGGTTCAGCACGCTCAATTCCAGAATTTCATGTATTTGAAGCTTTGGAATATTGTCACGATTTACTAGGCAAATTTGGTGGACACAAAGCAGCCGGGGGATTCTCTCTACCAGCAGAGAATTTACAGATGTTGCGATCGCGTTTGATTGAGTTTGCTAACCAGTGTCTTGAACCACAGCATCTCAAGCCTCTGCTGAAAATTGATGCCGAAGTTAACCTCAATCACATCAATCAGCAGCTTTATCAACAGCTTAATGCTCTCCACCCCTGCGGTATGGACAACCCCGATCCAGTTTTCTGGACACCTAATGTTCAAGTGGTTGAGCAAAAAATCGTCGGGAAGGGTCACATTAAACTGACAATTGCCCAAACTATTGATAATCAGGAGTATAAAATTAAAGCGATCGCCTGGCGTTGGGGTGACTATTTTCGCTTACCGCCGCGAGTAGATGTCGCTTACAAACTACGAGAAAATTACTTTAACGGTAACACCACTATCGAGCTAGAGTTAATAGGTGTTAGACTGCCAATTCAGCTTCAACAATTTTTTGCTGCGCCATCTACCCCATCAAGTACCACTTTTGAATACAACCAGCGAAAGTATACTTGTGGTTTCTATAAAAACGGTATTGAAGCAGAATTAAGAATTAAAAACTCTGAAGGCAAAGTTTTAGCCATGCAGCCGGGACATATAATCGGTTTACTAGGCACTAATCGTCAAAATGCCAAAGAAGTTGATGTCTCTCAGCCACAGTATGACAATATTATTCAAGCTGCCCTTCAGGCATTATCAGTATTGAATGCTGAGTTATGAGTTATAAGTTTTAAATTCAACAATTTTTTCAACTCAGGACTCACTACTCAGCACTCAGCACTCTTATAGGTTGCCGTTGCGAAATGCCAACAAAAAGATTACCACTGGACCAGCAATCACAATTAACCCCACGCACAGCAATTGGAAAATAACTTCCCAATTGATACTGGTAAAAGCGTTAAACAAAGCGTCCATTTTTTCTTTTCTCCTCCCAATTGTCTTAAAAAATTCAATAACTTAATTAGGAAACCCGAAATCGATCATATCTGGCTATGGCCTGCTAGATTTAATTTACTTAACAAAATTATAAGAAAAGACATAAAAACGTAAAATTAATAGCATTGAGCATTGGGCATTAGGCATTGGGCATTGGGCATTGGGCATGGGGCATGGGGCATGGGGCATGGGGCATGGGGGATTGGTCAATAAATAGTTCATCTTCCCCTGCTCCCTCTGCTTCCCCTGCTCCCTGCTCCCTGCTCCCTGCTCCCTGCTCCCTCTGCTTCCCCTGCTCCCTGCTCCCCACTCCCCACTCCCTAATAAAAAATGGCAACTTGGCAATGTGTAAAACAATGTGGAGCCTGCTGTAATCTTGATCCAGCAGAGCGTCCAGATTTGGATGAGTATCTCTCTCCACCAGAACTAGAACTCTACCTCAGCATGGTAGGCGAAGGGGGATGGTGCGTTAACTTCGACCATATCACGCGAGAATGCCGTATCTACTCAGATCGTCCTCGTTTCTGCCGCGTGGAATCAGAAGTGTTTCAAGATATGTATGAGGTTGAACCAGAAGAAGTTAACGATTTTGCCATTGACTGCTGTCGCCAGCAAATAGAAGGAGTATACGGCGATCGCAGTTTAGAAATACTACGCTTCAATCAAGCTGTTGGCTTTTGACACAGCGATTATCCTTTTTTTCTGTGAAGTTGCAATTTATTACAACAATCTGAGAATATGATAGAAATATGAAAACAATCTAGCAATAAAACTACTGCTTGTGAAACTAAACTCTGCACCTTTGGGTATTACTGGCATATCTCAATCTGAGATCGAGTTAGAACTGAAAGACAGTAATGACTTGAACTTAACTCCTGCGATCGCCCAGCCAGTTCAGCCTGAAGTTGCCGATAGTCCTCAAAAGCAGCAATCAGCGTTAGTAGTTTTTGGTACAACTTTTGTAACCATTTTTCTAGCAGAAATTGGAGATAAAACTCAGCTATCCACTCTATTAATGAGTGCAGAATCTCATTCGCCGTGGGTGGTATTTATCGGATCTGCTGCTGCGCTGATAACCACTAGCTTATTAGGTGTGCTTTTAGGTAGTTGGATAGCCACGCGACTCAGCCCAAAAACTGTAGAAAAATCAGCAGGCGTGATGTTGTTGGTGATTTCCCTAATGCTGTTTTGGGATGTATTTACTAGTCATTAGTCATTGGTCATTGGTCATTGGTCATTGGTTGCGATTTATTAGTCTTCAGTTTTCAACCTGCAAGTTAGCAGTCCTCAGTCTTTCGTTAGCTGTACTCAGTTCTTAGCTAATGACTAATGACTGATGACTGATGACTAATAACTGATGACTGATGACTGATGACTGATGACTCTTAATTACATGGGGACAACTTGAATGTCAACTTCGGCGGTAACATCTGCGTGAAGTTTGATTTCAGCTTTGTATGTACCAGTGCCCCGAATTTCGGGCAGGGTGATGCCGCGTCGATCGACTTCTTGACTGGTAGAGTTGAAAATCAGTTCTGCTACTTCTTGGTTGGTGA
>JBBSOX010000128.1:0-18392 GCA_038259325.1 Chroococcales cyanobacterium
CTTGGCTTTGAAGTAAGCCGTCGTTCAGTGATCAACGATAGAGCCTGTTCAGCAAAACCGTTTTCTGCCAGAAAATGGGAAAATCCAGCTAGTTGCAATGCTTCTGCTTCCAGAAGTAGATATCAAATGGGTTCTATAGAGCCTATATAGAATAGTTGAATTTGCCAGCAAGACCAAGCAACTGCGTTATCCTAAGCTCAAGTAACTATAAAAATTTAATCACAGGAGAACGCATAATGTCTTGGCGCGGCTCTATAACGGTTTCAGATCGCATTTTTGCTTCCTTACCTTATTTGCTTCCTCTAATTGAGGTTTTTGTATTTGGTAGATACTTGTTCTCAGAGTTTCCACCACTACAACTCGTGTTTCTGCCGCTTATGCCATTATTGAGAATTTACTATGGCGTGCCTTATGCAGGAATGATTATTTTCTTTGCTTTATTTTTGTTGGTAGTGAGAAACGAAAAAATTAGTCACTTTATTCGTTTCAACACCATGCAAGCAATCCTTTTGGACATCATTATCTTTTTGTTTAGAATCCTAACTGATGTTGTGGGGCTAGTTCCCTCTGGTGGTTTTGCAATCCAAACCCTATCCACAACGATTTTTATCGGCATAGTGGGAGTAGTTGTTTATTCAGTCATCCAGTCTGTAAGCGGACGTTATGCGGAAATCCCGGCGATTTCTGATGCAGTGTACATGCAAGTGCGCTAGTCTTTAACGGGCCACTACGGTGTTTTCCAGGCGACCAATACCTTCAATTTCTACGCGGACGCGATCGCCTGGATGCAATGGACTTACACCCTCTGGCGTACCTGTAAGCACCAAATCACCAGGTAGTAGCGTCATAATCTGACTGATATAGGAAACTAGAACATCAGGGGAAAACACCATTTGATCTATACAGGCAGATTGAACTGGATTGCTATCGTCATTCACAAAAGTCTGCAATCTTGCTCCTGGATTTAATTCCCGCACAATCCAAGGGCCCAAAGGACAGAAAGTATCAAAACCTTTGGCTCGCGTCCATTGACCATCCCGTTTTTGTAAATCCCGCGCTGTTACGTCATTGGCGATGGTGTAGCCCCAAATTTTGGTTTGGGCTAGCTCTGGGGTACATTCAAAAGCGTAATCGCCAATCACTAGTGCTAACTCTCCTTCGTAGTCAACTCTTTGCGACTGGGGAGGATATTTAATTTCCTTCTCAGATGGAATAATCGACGTGGGTGGCTTGAGAAAGATTAGTGGCTCAGAAGGTACTGGAGTCCCCATTTCAGCTGCATGGTCTGCATAATTCTTACCCACCGCCACAATTTTTGAGGGAGCACAGGGAGCCAGAATTTGGTAATCTTCTGGTGTCAAAGTTAAATCAGTGGGTTGTCCTTGTAACCAGGGCGGAGCATCTAGCACCTGCACATCGAGAGATAGCTGTAGTAACCCATAGAAAACCTGTCCTTCTTGATTTTGAATTCGCACATAGCGCTGCGCCATAACCTTGATGAATATCCTTTTATCTGCAATTAGAAGCTGTAAGTGGGTAGCAATTTTCAGTAAACTGATTATGCCTTGAGCCTGAAAGCGATCGCTATAGATGTCCTTAAGGAAAGATACCCGTTGGCGGATCTGATAGCTTGATCAATTTGCTGGCGATCTCCAAAAACCGGATTCTTACCTTGGTGACACTCCTACACCTCTGCGTCAATTATCCTTCCAGAACTTTCTACGTGGTTCTCAAGAGTGTTTACCACTACGGAGTTTCATGCTGAGATGTATCTCCTGCCTCACAGTCTTTTCAAAAAAAGACTACCTACGTTCGCTACAGCCTCATCATTCCCTTGACGGGTGAGTGAGAGGTTTCTTTTGGAATCAGCTAAAGAAATCTGGGGTCGCTTCCCGACCTAGTTTTCATTACGGACATCCAAAAAGTTCAAACTTCGGCGATTTGGCTAATGATTCAAATTGAAAACTGGTAAGATTATAGTTCCTTGTTGCTTCAGATGTTGATTAATACTGTTATTTTGAATAAAAATAGGTATAAATTAGCATCAGCAGCCATTACTGTCCATGAGGAGACTGAAAAATATGACTACAAGTTACGAGACAATGTACATTCTCCGCCCTGACCTGGGAGAGGAACAGGTAGAGCAAGCAATTACTAAATATCAGAATTTGCTTCGCGAACAAGGCGCTGAGGATATCCAAATTCAAAATCGTGGTAAGCGGCGTCTGGCTTATGAAATCAAAAAACACCGCGATGGCATCTACATCCAGTTAAACTATAGTGCGCCTGCAACTGCGATCGCCCCCTTTGAACGCGCTATGCGCTTAAGTGAAGAAGTGATTCGCTATTTGACAGTTAAGCAGGAAATCGCAGAAGAAAAACCTCCTAAAGAGGAAAAAGAAAGACCCACTAAGGTGGGAGCAACTGCAACTGCAACAGTGTAAAAAATAGGGAGTAGGGAGTAGGGAGTAGGGAGTAGGGAATAGAAAATGGACATTAATCAATAATTCTTCCTCTGCCTCCCCTGCTCCCCCTGCTCCCTCATCCCATTCAATAAAATTTTGTTTTTTCTTTTTTCGTGACTTGCTTGGGAATGCTAAATTAACAAATACTTGCCAAAGGTAGTACTCCCGCAGTTATACCTAAGAGTGGACAAGATTCTGAATGGGAGCTGTAAGCTACTGTGAGCCAATCTGATACACCTAATATTCAAGTTCTCTCTACCGAAGTCTCGCAGCTACGCCAAGAGCTGCAACTTCGTGACCAATTAGTGCAACAACTATCTCAAGAACTCTTCCGGCTGGTAAAGGGTAACACTAGTTTTATGCCCCAGCAGCCGGATCTTGAGCGGGATTTGACCCAGTTACACGCTTTACAAGAACAACTCCAAGCTGTGGAGCAGCAGGTGGCGTTCTACCAAGAGCAAATTACAACTCGTGACTCCGAAATTTACCAATTGCGACAGTCAGTCCAAGAACTCACCGATCGCACTCGGATGTTGGAGCAAGTAGTACAAGAGCTGCCTCAAATTTATCGTCGGAAGTTTGAGGAGCGGATGACACCAGTCAGAGAAAAGGTAGCAATGCTACAACGGGAAAACCGCCAGTTACAAGCAGAACTGCAAAGTGTGAGTTACCGTTTAGCACTCAAAACTCGCAATGCTAGTCACAGCGGCATTGATTTGCCAAATTTTCCCCGCCCAGCATCCGAAGAAACTAACTTTTCAACTCCCCAGAATGCCTAAAGTTACCATTATGGTGAAATCGAAGAGGTAAGAAATTGGCCTGATTAAAGTGTCTTGGAGACATTCGACTAGTACCCAAGATAAAAATAACTATGGAGTTATAAATAAAGTAAAGGCTGATGAGCTAACCTTTCTTACCTCCTGTTTTCTTCCACTACTTCGCATATAGAACAATTAACTCAAACTAAATTGCCAAACCCTGTCTTTCAAAAGTTGGGGAGTTTCACAAATAATTGCATTGTTTTGACCGATTTTGGTCATTTTCTACTTTACTGCTTTAGTGTAGATGTCTTACAACAAGCTGATTCATTAATCTGCCATTGATATTACCTACCCCAAAGCTATAACTTTTACTCAACATTATTCTCTAGAAAAAAAAGAAAATCAGTCTGCTAGCACCAGACTGTTATCTTTGAGAATATGAAAAAATGCAAATATTGCTTGACTCCACCATCCTTCTATAGGTAGATTTATTATTTAGTCTGCTAGCACCAGACTGTTATCTTTGGATATAGTAAAAATATCTTCATAAGTGTTAAAAATTTCAAATACTGAATCTAGTTGGGTAAGTTCCAAAATTAACCGTACAGGAGGTTGCACGTTGCATAGAACCAAGCGGCAACCACTCTGACGTGCAGCTTTCAACGCTTTTACTAAAGGGACTAAGCCAGAACTGTCCATGAAATTAACTTCTGCTAGATCAATAACCCAGAGTTGATGAGCTTGGGGCACGACTCCAGTCATCTGTTCACTCAAAGCCTTACCGCCTTCCAAATCTATGCTTCCTTGGGGTTTAAACAAAATAACTTGAAGTTCTGGTGTGAGAATCATAAATTTAACAGGGTAGTTGGAACACTTGAAAAAAATCGAAAAAGACATCAATACTTTTTCTCTTTCAACGGCAAAATGACTGTTTTACCCAGATATTTGGGCAATTACAGTCGTGCAGTTGAGAAGGATTATTTCAGTATTCATGCCGTATAATTTGTGATAACTTTCATCAATATAGGCATAACCGCTTAAGAATTTCGGTATCAACCGTATCTTTTACAAAATTTTTATAAATTAACTAGACATTTATAAATTTTTCATGAATTTTTTAATTTTTTTTTAATAAATTATGAACTTGTGGTACCAAATTCTAAAAAATGGATATTTAATAATTAAAATTTAATGGGTACCATAGACTATAACTGATGGATTATTCAGAATTCAATGTAATAACTCAATGGCTTTATGTAGCGGTTTGATTGACACCCCGCGCATAAACAAGCAAAAATATAATAAAAGTAAAAATTTGTAAAGACGGCGGTACGGGATGTCTTTAGAGCTGATTTCACTAGAAAATATCCAGGAAGTCGCCCACAGTTACGGGTATTGGGCAATTTTTTTGGGAATTTTGCTAGAAAATTTAGGCATTCCCCTTCCTGGCGAAACCGTGACCTTAGTAGGCGGGTTTCTAGCTGGCAGCGATGAACTGAATTTCTGGCTGGTTCTCGGTGACGCAATTATGGGTGCTGTGATTGGCGGCACATGTGGCTACTGGATTGGTAGGGTTAGCGGTTGGTCTTTTCTGGTAAAAGTTGGTAGCATATTTCGGATTTCGGAAGTGCGGCTGCTAACTATTAAAGAACAATTTAGTCAAAATAGTGCTAAAGCCGTGTTTTTTGGACGTTTTTTGGCATTATTACGAGTTTTTGCGGCACCGCTAGCTGGTATAGCCGAAATGCCCTTTGGAAAATTCTTTTTATACAACTTTTTAGGAGCAGTTGCTTGGGCTAGCTTGATGGTAACATTGGCTTTTTTTGCTGGCAAAATTGTTTCCTTAGAGCAATTGGTTGCCTGGGTAGGTCAATTTGCGATCGCAGCGTTACTGATATTGGCTGGCTTAATTATTGTGCCCCTGTGGTTAGAGTCTCGCCAAGTTAAGGGTGCAGCAGAAGAGTAAGTAGTGTGAAGTGGGGAGATGAGGGAGCAGGGGGAGATGAGGGAGAAAATTTTACTTTGTCCCCCTCATCCCCCTCATCCCCCTCATCTTTCTAACCTCTAACTTGCTGCGACCAAATGCGAGTCGGTAATCCCCAAACGTAGATAAAGCCTTCAGCGGCTTTGTGGTCAAATTGGTCTTCGGCTCCGTAAGTTGCCAAATCGGGAGTATAGAGCGAATTATCGCTCGAACGTCCAACTATCGTAGAGTTACCCTTGAACAACTTGACTCGAACGGTTCCAGAGACTCGCTCTTGTGTCTTTTGAATAAAGGCATCTAGTGCAACTTTGAGTGGACTGTACCACAAACCGTTGTAAACGATTTGGCTGTAAGTTTCTTCAATGCCACGCTTGTAATGGGTGACATCTGCCGTCAAAGTCAAGCTTTCTAAATCCCTATGTGCCTGAATTAGCACTAACATCGCAGGTGATTCGTAGATTTCCCGCGACTTGATCCCCACCAAACGGTTTTCAATCATGTCGATCCGTCCGATGCCATGATTTCCTACCACCTGATTGAGTTCTTCAATTAGTTCAACTGGCTTTTTAGCTATACCGTTGAGCGTCGTCGGAATACCACCGTGGAAACCAATTTCGATGTACTCTGGCTCGTTGGGAGTATCAGCGATCGCTTTTGTCATTTCATAGATTTCTTCTGGTGGCTCAAATGACGGATCTTCGAGTAAACCAGCTTCAATACTACGACCGAGCAAATTCTTGTCAATGCTGTAGGGAGAAGATTTTTTGACTGGTGAAGGGATACCAAACTTTTCCCCGTATGCGATCGTCTCCTCGCGGCTCATGCCCCATTCTCTGGCTGGTGCGAGGATCTTTAGGTTGGGGTTGAGCGCAGTTACAGAGACATCAAAGCGAACCTGATCGTTACCTTTGCCGGTGCAACCGTGAGCGATCGCATCAGCACCATATTTTTCCGCTGTTTCTACTAATACCTTAGCAATCAGTGGACGAGCAAGGGCAGTTCCGAGAGGATAACGATTTTCATAAAGGGCGTTGGCTTGAATTGCTCCAAAGGCGTAATCTTTAACAAAGCTGTCTTTGACATCCGCCACAAGTGATTCACTTGCACCCGATTTCAGAGCTTTTTCTCGAACTGGCTCTAATTCATCTCCCTGACCTAAATCTGCTGCTAGGGTAATCACCTCTTCCACACCCCACTCCTGTTTAAGGTAAGGGATGCAAACGGAGGTATCCACTCCACCAGAATATGCCAAGACAACCTTTTTGGCGCGACCCATTAATTTCTCCACTTAGGACAACAAAGAATGAGTCATTATTATATCTAAACTAATCCATGTATATTTTCTTCATGCAACTGAATAATAAAAAGCCCGACTTCTTAGAAAAGTCTGGAATCTGAGCCTTGCAATTTTCTTGAAGAAGAATTCAGAAGTCAGAATGAATCAGTGGATTCATCCACTATGAAGTTAAAAATACCCAACAGAATTCTGGCTCCTGACTCCTGAATTCTGTTTCGATAAATTAAATAAGATTGTGATCGTTTCTAGATAAAACTTTTTTTATATGGCTTTGTATCAGTTTTCACCAGACTAAATAAATATTAAAAATCTACAGGGTGGATAATCTCACCCTGTTTTAGATAGATGCAAATCAATCACCTAACATATCACATCTCTGCAACACAGAGCTTTTCAGCTAGTATTTGGTGAAGCGGTGTATTGAATTTACGGACTGGCGATCGCAGTTTTCATAGCTTGGAAGATATGACTTTGGTCAACCACACCCCGAACACCAGGCACAGTATAAGTACCAGAGCTATCTGTAATCTGGAAGCCTTGTCCTAGCGATCGCGTCAAAGTTGATGCGTAAGCGCCCTGATAGTAAACAGGTACAACCCGCCGACTATGGCTACCCCAGAGGTACTTGTAATTTGGATCAGACCCCCAGAAGTGACCAGCATCAGTAGGATTGTGCTTCACAGTAAATTTATATATCCCTGACAATCTTAAAGATTTTACGATAATAATCTTTTGTTTGATATTTCTTAACCTGTACGCAGTGGTTAAAAGCTTATGTAAGTGAAATCACAAGACTATTGATTTTTTAACTCTGGAGTATTTTCTGATGAAATTAGCTAAAAATCTTGGTATTGCGACCGTTGCAGCTGCCATGTCTATTGCTGCTATGGGTGCTAAATCGGTGCAAGCTGCCTTGGTTAATTACGGTTTCACTGTAAATGCCACATCTGGCGACAATCCTGGTCAGTATTTCGGCTCTTTTCAATATGATGACTCTACCTTAACCAATACAGGTCTTGAGACATTGGGAGTTGAGAATGGATTAGCAGTCGCATTCAACTACTTAGGTACTAACTATACAGAAGCAAATGATACTGATTTCGACAGTTTTCCTATAGCCAGCTTTAACAATGGCGAAGTTTTGGGACTAAGCTATTTTGTTGCAGACCAGTTTGCGATCGCAAGTGATCCAAATACTCCAGATGTAGGAGGAAACAACTTTTATCTGATTGATCAATCAGTAAATACAACACAAGTAGGTACTGTAAGCTACGCTAAAGTACCCGAACCGTTAGCTGTTGGTGGTACGGCTATTGCTGCTGTTATGGGATTGTGGATGCAACGTAAAAAGAGAGCAACAAAATTTGTGGGTTAATAACTACAAGTAATATCATGTCAGCTTGATTAATCAAGTAGGCATGATATAAATCCAATACTTCTAGGATAAGTACTCTTCACCTCTGATGTGGTCTGGGAAAAGGGTAAGGGATAAATTTAAACCCTTTATCTTTTCTCTTTACCCTTTAACTAAGAAATATTGCAAGAAAATCACCTTAATCCTTGCCCATCTTTAGGGTCAAGAATTAAGGTGATTTAAAACTATTTAAGATACTTCGCTAAATAAATCTGTTCCTATCGTCTTTATAGACCACCAACTACGCCACCATCATTACGGGTAATTACTACCGTTGAAGAACGTGGGCGACCTGATGGGCCATACCCTTGACTGTTAGGCCAATTGCTGGCGATCGTGGGATTCGAGGCATCCCCGCGATCGCCTGGGTGTTGGATGTTGATAAACATCGCCTTACCATCGGGTGTAGTAATTACACCAGTTACCTCACAATCTGTAGGGCTGGTCAAGAAGCGCCTAACTTGTTTAGTATTGGGGTCAGCACACGACATGGTGTTGCTACCGATGTTTACCAAATCACCGATACCATCGCCTGAGTGGTCGGTCTGAATCCAAAGGCGGCCGAAATCGTCGAACCACAAACCATCTGGTGAACTTAAGTCGTCACCTTTAATGTTGCCTTTGAGATTTGGTTCGGGTCTAGTTTTGTCCCCAGCTTCAAAGAAGATATCCCATTTGAAAGTTGTAGCCGTAACGCTGCGTCCATCTTCGCGCCAGCGGATGATGTGACCGTAACGGTTGTCAGGACGTGGGTTGGAAGCATCCACGGGAGGACGCGCACTACCTCCTGCGGTTGTGCCGTCTGGCTGGTTAGAGGAAACTGGAGTTGTGCCACGACGAGTATTATTAGTCAGCGTGCAATAGACTTCAATCTCTTTATATCCACCAATCCGAGGACGTACAGCTGTCCACTCTGGGCGATCCATCATAGTTGCGCCGACTCTATCCGCAGCTTGTCTTGTTTTGACAAGCACCTCAGCTTGACTTCTAAAACCATTCTCTGGTGTCAAACCATTCTGACCGTAGACCAAAGGAATCCACTTGCCAGTACCGTTGTCATTGAATTTGGCAACGTACAGAACACCGTTATCGAGCAAATTGCGGTTAGCAGCTCGATTTCCGGGATTTAAAGGTTGGGCACAAACGAACTTGTAGATATATTCGTTGCGCTCATCATCTCCCTGATAGAAAGCAACACGGTTCTTGTCATCAACAACAACCTGAGCGCTCTCATGCTTGAACCGACCAAGGGCAGTGCGCTTGACTGGTTTACTTTGCGGATCGTAGGGATCAATCTCAACCACCCAGCCGAATAAATGGGGTTCAAGTGGATTGGTGCTGGCATCGAAGCGTGGATCAACCTCCGGCCAGCGATAGCGAGATTCTTTAGGGATACCGTAGCGATTCTGTCCTGCAAGGATATCAGACTTTTCGATGCCCCCAATTGTAACTACATCTTCTGTAGAGTTAGCAAAGTACCCGTTCCAGTTCTCCTCACAGGTTAAGTAAGTGCCCCAAGGAGTGTAGCCGTGGGCGCAATTGTTGAGCGTACCATAAGCGGTGTAGCCATCGTTTCGTGTGCCAGTATCAACAGAGCCACTTGGCGTAATGTTAAACTTTTTCGACTTTAACAATGCATCGCCAGCCGCAGGCCCCGATACCCGCATTTCGGTGTTGCCGGTAATGCGGCGACCATAAGACGAATTACGATTGAAACCCCACTCGCTGCCGTTTTTGGAAATTTCTACAACAGACACGCCATGAGCAGCCTGAGACTTCCGTACTTTGGCAATTGTGACTACATCCAAACCATCGGGATGCAAAATCGATTCCTGGGTGTACTCATGGTTGACGCACAGCAGACCAGTATTGATGGGTTGGTTTAAAAAGCCTCTTAATGATCTTGCTTGTGAACTTACTGTCCGACCAACAACATTCCCTGGCTGTAAAGGGAAGTAGTGCATCCCATCAGCGTGCATACCAAACTGCTTTTCTTGAGCAGCGGCATCTTGGGAGGCATCTGCTAGCCAAGTTGGGCCACCAGGTGCGATCGGATCTCCCCAAGCAACTAATACTTTAGCTGTGTAACCTTCAGGAACACTAACAAGATCCTTTTCCAGCAGTCCAGTAGCTGGGTTGAGTAGATTTGGTGGGATGCTCTTAAAGCCTATGCCAGCAAATCCCGCTCCCTTGGGAATTGGCGCTGCATCAACACTTTGAAGAAAGCCACCGATAGAAACATCGCCCAGAACAGTTAGCACCGACGTACCCACAGCTGTCATGATAAACCGCCGCCGACTCAGACTAACGCGGTCAATCACATCACGAATTGACTCGTTACCGGATGGGTTGAGGGTCAAATTGTTTTTAGGGTGAGAGCGTCCTTTCATTCTTTGTTCTCCGTTTTAAGGCTTACGAGGTTGTTATTCAGTTCATCTCTCAATAAGATGAGTAATTTGGTAAAGAAAAACTTTAAATATTTACATGAATTACTTCGATATTTATTGGAAATTGACACTTTTCTAACAGCCAATAAATATAGCAATCCTAAATTATTCGTGAAAAAAATCTGTTCCCTATTGCCTACCTCCACGACTATTTTTACAACTCAAATAGGATTCCTATAGCAGTGAATAGCAAATTAAGACTGGTTGATCCTGCTTACTCAAAGAAAAATTATCAAGCTTTTATTAATTTAAATATCAAGGATTAACATCAGGTTATATATTGATTAATTTGAATTTATCAATTGTCATTATTTACGAGGAAATAAACTTTAAAAGTACAAATACCTGTAACTGTAAAAACAACATAATCAAAAATACATATTTTCAAATTTTAATTATGGTAAATTTATATACCTAGATTGATCATTTCCGTAACCAGAATCAGATAAGGAACAGTGTCAGCGTCGCATCTGTCCTATCCTGGAGATGGATATATATATTGTTGTGGGTGAGACTGTGTTTTTCAGCGTTGTGATACCGACTTATAATCGCCAACCGATTTTAGAAAAGTGCCTCCGCGCCTTGGAGGTGCAGGAGTTGAGTAAGTCAAGTTCGGTTACTGATTACGAGATTGTCTTGGTAGATGATGGTTCTACTGATGGCACATTGGAGTGGTTAGCAGCACACAAAGAAGAGTTTCCCCATGTGCGCTGTTTTCAGCAAGATCATGCTGGCCCAGCTGCTGCTCGGAATTTGGGAGTAAAAGAGGCGCTGGGAGACACAATTATCTTTATTGATAGCGATCTAGTAGTGCTGAAGAATTTCCTGCAAGCTCATGCTGAGGCGCTAGTGCAGGGAAAGGAGAAATTGGGGAGCGATCGCTTTTTTACTTACGGTGCAGTTATTAATACTTGTAATTTCAATAACCCAACTGCTGAACCCTACAAAGTCACAGATTTTTCGGCAGCTTTCTTTGCTACGGGAAATGTAGCAATCCCTAAGCATTGGCTGGAGAAAGCCGGACTTTTTGATACTAGTTTTCAACTCTATGGCTGGGAAGATTTAGAATTGGGTGTGCGGCTAAAAAAACTAGGTTTGACATTAATTAAATGTCCACAAGCCGTAGGATATCACTGGCATCCAGCATTTAAATTAGAGCAAATTCCCCGATTAATTGACCAAGAAATTCAACGCGGACGGATGGGAGTTTTGTTTTATCAAAAGCATCCCACATGGGAAGTGCGAATGATGATTCAAATGACTTGGCTGCATCGCTTACTTTGGGGGATTTTGTCACTTAATGGCGCACTCAATGAACGGACAATGGCTCCATTGTTGCAATGGCTAATTAACTTAGGTAAACCTCAACTTGCTTTAGAAATTGCTCGAATTTTTCTCAACTGGTACAACGTGAAGGGTGTTTATCAAGCTTATGCCGAAATGCAGTAAGCATCGTGATTGAATAGTGAGGAGTGCAGAGCTAGGTCTAATACCATTTCCAAAAAACTTTGCAACACATGAATCGGTTGTAGAGGCGTATTGCAATCATTGGTGTCAACTTAACGTTATTGGCTAGTTTTAGGGCGTGTGGCGAGGGTTTTGCAACTTGGTGAGACAATTTTTATTCCTGTAGCTGTAGGCGTATCGCCTATGGGTGTACGTTATTTGTTGCAAACATCTAAGGATAAAGAGGATACTAAATAACTGAAATTTGACCGTAGGTACTTTTACACGCTACCTGCGATCGTTAACTCCTACTATCGCATCTCAAGAATTATTTCTGATCAACTGCAACAATATTGACTCAAGACTTTGTAATGCAGCGTTTGTGGTGCGCTGATGTTCTTCAAAATTACGTTGATGTTGTTCATGGCTATCACGTAATTCAAGTAACACATCATCCAAAATCGCACTACGACCCAAAACACGGTCAACGTTACTGGTTAGCTCTCTCATTTCTTGGCTTAGTTCATCCAGTTGTGCCTGTGTGTTAGCTTGTCTAATGGTTAAATTGTCTAATTGTTCTTGTGTACTAGTTTGTCTTTGTGCCAACCCCAAGATTATTTGTTCAATACGGTCTATTCGGTTAGGGAAATATTCGGGTGTATCAGTCATTTTCCTTGTGTTGAACTCCTACAATTTTACTTTCTCCTTTGATTCAATATCCTCAAACACCGATAAATATTGTTTTTAGGGCGGCGTGATAGTTAAATTATTTAATCGCTAGCACTACAAACTTGATACAAATAACGCGATTTTATACTGAGATAACCCCATTAAATCACAATTCCCCAAAGCGATCGCTACAAGGAATCAAAGGGTTATGCGGATTAGGGATGGTTAGGGCGGGTTAGTCCTCTACTTCAGAATTATTATATATTATGTTATGTCAAAATCGCCCCACCCATTAAGCGCTCATATCGATACTTCAACTCTTCTTTCATCAAATACCAACGCTCTAAAGTTGCATCCATCTCTATTATTTTCTCTGCTGCTTGCCGTGCTAAAAGTAAAACTTCTTCATCTTCAACCAAACTTGCTAAGGTAAAATCTGGCACTCCAGATTGACGAGTTCCCAGTACTTGCCCTGGCCCACGAAAACGCATATCCATTTCAGAGATGAAAAAGCCATCCTGAGATTGTTCCAACACCTTCAACCGTTGTTGAGCATCAGGACTTCTGGAACTACTCATCAACAGACAGTAAGACTGAGCCGCGCCACGACCAACACGCCCCCGCAGTTGGTGCAGTTGTGATAAACCAAATCGCTCCGCATTTTCAATTAGCATCACCGTAGCATTGGGTACGTCTACACCAACCTCGACAACGGTAGTAGAAACCAAAATTTGCGTTTGGTTATCACGGAATTTAGTAATCGCTTCATCCTTATCGGCTGAACTCATGCGACCATGTAGCAGCCCTACTTGAAAGTCGGGAAAAACGCTTTCTTGTAGCTTTTGATGCTCCTCGGTTGCCGATCGCAAATCTAGTTTTTCTGATTCTTCTACCAAGGGCAAAACCACGTAAACTTGTCTACCTTGGGCAATTTCTCGGCGGATGAGGTCGTAAGCATGGTTGCGTTGCTGACCTGATAATACTGTTGTCTGAATCTTTTGCCGTCCTGGTGGTAGCTCATCAATCTGGCTCACATCCAAATCCCCGTGTATTGTCAGTGCTAAGGTTCTGGGAATGGGAGTTGCTGTCATAGTCAACACATGAGGTTGCTCACCTTTTTGCTGCAAACGCGCCCGTTGTTCTACCCCAAAGCGATGCTGTTCATCGATCACCACTAACCCAAGTTGCTGGAAGTTTACAGAGTCTTGAATTAAGGCGTGGGTTCCCACTAACAGAGGTAATTCACCAGTTCCTAACTGAGAATGGATTTGTCTTCGTTTAGCAGTTTTGGTGGAACCTGTCAGTAATTCCACTGGTAAATGTAAGAGGTTAAACCAGCTAACTAACTTGCGATAATGTTGTTCTGCCAAAACTTCTGTGGGAGCCATCAGCGCCGCTTGGTAGCCAGATTGAATTGCTGCAAGGATAGCTAGCACGGCGACGACCGTTTTACCAGAACCGACATCGCCTTGCACCAAACGATTCATTGGTACGGGTTTTTGTAAGTCGTTGAGGATGTCGTTGAGAACTCGTTGCTGTGCGCCAGTGAGTTTGAACGGCAATATTTCGTGGAATTTTTCTACAAGTTGACCGCGTGGAACGAGGATGGCGCTGGTTTGAATTGCCCTTGCTTGCTGCTGACGTTGCAATAACCCAAGTTGTAGGTAGAAAAATTCATCAAAAACTAGGCGACGACGGGCAACTTGTAAGGCGGCGCTATCACTGGGAAAATGGATATTAGCGATCGCATCTTTTAATTCCATCAAACCATATTTCTGCCGCAAACCACTTGGCAAAGGGTCTTTCAGGTTAGCCGCAGCAGGTAAAGCAGCAATTACCGCCTGTCGCACTGTATTCGCCACCACGCCTTCAGTCAGTCCATAAATTGGCACTACTCGCCCAATATTCAGCGACTCAATCGAATCTCCTGGATTTGCCAAAACCTCTAGTTCTGGATTATCCAGCGTCAAGCCGTATTTACTTTCTTTTACCAACCCACACGCCGCTAAAATACTACCTACTGGATAACGGCGTTTTAAACTTTCTTGCCAAGCGCGACTGCTAAAGCGCGTACCTGCGTAAAAACGACCAATTTTGATTTGACCACTGTTATCTTTGACTACCAGTTCTAAAATTGATAATTTCTGATTTTTAGGGCTGGTAAAGCAGTTACAACGCTTCACTGTAGCCACTATTGTCACCGTATCACCCGCCTGTAACTCGCGGATATTCACCTGACGCGCATAATCAATATGGTCACGAGGATAGTAGAAAAGCAAGTCGCGGACGGTATGTAAACCAAGCCGTGCCAAATTATCAGCTTTTTTAAAGCCTATTTCTGGTAAATCACTGAGTTTTTGCTCAATGTTCGGTGCAAGCCTCCGACTCACCTCAGAAACGATTTTGGATTTTGGATTTTGGATTTTGGATTGATAAGTTTTCCCTTGCTCCCCTGCTCCTCGGTCACTGAGCGTAGCCGAAGTGCTGCTCCCCTGCTCCCCCTGCTCCCCCTGCTCGCCTTGCTCCCCCTGCTGTAGTTGGGAGAGATACCTACGAGTCTCTGCTACTAAATGTTGTCTTTCTTCCAGTGCTAGATGTGGATAACTAGCAAATTGCACCGCTAGTCCTTGCCAACGGCGGCGTTCAGTTTGGGGTAAGCCTGTTGGGAATTTACCCAGAGTCAGACTAAGAAATTCACTGAAGCGGTATTGTCTGCCCATCAAGTCTGTAAAGCCGCGTTCGGCTTCTATTGCCAAGGCTTTGTGCAATCTTATCCAATCTGGTTTTTCATTAGTCATTGGTCAATAGTCATTTGTCATTTGTCATTTGTCATTTGTCATTTGACTCTGGACAAAAGACAAATGACTAATCCTCAAACCAACTAGCACGCCACGCAGCTTCAGCTTCAGCGATCGCCTTTTCCCGATGTTTCTTTTGATACTCTCGTCCTAACTTGTTTAGCTGAACTAAAATACTGCGGATTTGCCTGCGCTCAGAGGAGAGTGCCACATCAGCAAATTCAATTTCCCCTAGCCGTAGATTAACAGCCATGATTTGAGTCAGTCCAGAATCTTCTGACTGCTGCTCATTTTCAATTTCAATTACTAAGTTTAATAAGTTGGGTGGCCCTGGCATTACCTCACCAGATGCTTCTGATGCAGCTGCGGCTGCGGCTGCTAAAATCGGTTCTGGTAATTTTTTGGGTAATACTCCAGCTTTTTGTAATAGAAGATTAGCGTCATGCGAAAGTCTTTTCAGTATCTCTTGCATGACCTCTTCTAAGTTCTGTTGCCATTTTACTAGTTCTATAGGATTAGAAGTGTCGGCGGTGAGAGGCTGAGAACTAGAGGTGTCCAAAAGCCCAGAAGATGAAGAGGATGTTACTTCCTCATCTCCCTCATCTCCCTCATCTCCCTCATCTCCCTCATCTCCCTCATCTTCCTCATTTAACCCAACTTCCTCACTTTTAATACAAGCGAGCAATTGCTCCCCTGCCACTTGACCCAACTTGCGGATGGCTTGTTGCAATTGCTGGCGCTGATTCAGTGACAAATGCAGAAACTTTTCGGGATATCCTTGGGTACAAAGATGGTAACTCGCCAAAATCAACTGTTTTCGTACAGTTATTCCCAAGGTGTTTAGATAACTAGCATAAGCGCTTTGTAGTTCTAGTGCGATCGCCCGAATCGCTTCTTTTAATGCTGCAATATCCCGTTCAATTCGCTCGATTGCTCTTGCCATATCTTTTCGTTCTTGTCCATGTGAACTATTACATAGTACAAATGTACAAATTTATTTTAAGATAACTTTCCAGAGGATTTTAGATTTTAAATTATTAGATTTTAAATTAAAGCGATATTTAGCGTCTCTACTAAAAAAACACAGGTCAGGCTATTTGCTTGACCTGTTTGGTAAAAAGTCATTAGTCATTTGTCCTTTGTTCTTGTTAAAGACTAATGACCAATGACTAAATATTACTTACTGCCCATTTGTGCAGCGACTTCATCAGCAAAGCTAATTTCTTGCTTCTCAATGCCTTCGCCCAATATATAGCGGACAAAGCGAGTCACTTGAATCTCTCCGCCTAATTTCGCCTTCGCTTGCTTCAAGAGGTCTTCTACGGAAATACTCTGATCGCGGATGTAAGGCTGATCGATCAAAGTCAATTCTTTCAGGCGTTTTTCAATTCGTCCCTGAACAATTTTTTCTTTGATGTTATCTGGCTTGTTCGCCAAATCATCCTTGCCCATTTCAATATCTTTTTCCTTTTGGGCAACTTCGGCGGGGATTTGGTCTACGCTCACATACTCGACATTTGGACAAGCCGCAACTTGCATTGCGGTGTTCCGTGCCAAGCTTTGGAACTCTTGATTGGTAGCCACTGACTCAGTTTGAGAACCCAGTTCTACCAATACACCAACTCGACCGCCAGTGTGAATGTAGCTGTCTACTACACCTTGTGTGCCTTCTGCTAGTGCAAAATTGATAAAGCGACGCACTTGAATATTTTCACCGAGCGTAGCAATCGTTTGCTTGATGAATTCTTCTACAGTCCCGCTTTCACCATCAGCATACTTTTGAGCCAACAAAGACTCAACACTATCAGCAGTCGCTGCTTGCTTTGCCAGGTTCTTAACTAAAGCTTTAAAAGCCTCGTTACGAGCAACAAAGTCGGTTTGGCAGTTGACTTCTATGAGTACACCCACTCGACCACCGGGCTGAATGTAAGTGTCTACTAGACCTTCTGCCGCAACGCGATCGCTTTTTGCCCCCGCCTTAGAGATGCCCTTTTTCCGTAGCCAGTCTGCGGCTTCTTCTACGTTGCCTTCAGTCTCTATCAGCGCCTTTTTGCAGTCCATCATGCCGGCACCAGTTTTTTGGCGTAGCTCTTGGACGAGTTTTGCAGATATTTCCGCCATTTTGCCTCAATTCCTAACTTGACCTCGACTTGTAATCGCTCACGGGTGTTGAGTATTTCTATCTTACTCAGGGCTGGGGGAGAAAAATAATGAAGTTATAAGGTATGAATTTTTTCTTCTCTACCTTTGCCTACCTTATGCCCCAGGCTAGGGCGGATTGCTGGTATTTTGCCAGTTACCGCCCTTCTTTGGACAATTACTTCACCCTGCTTTACTTATTCCTCTGTTTCCTCGTCAGGAATTACAGCGTCAGTATATTCGGTTTCTTCGTAGTCATCGTCATACTCACTACCGTCGTAATCTTCGTAATCATCTTCAGCCTCAAGCTGACCGTGACGACCTTCATAAATGGCATCCGCCAATTTTCCAACTATCAGCTTAATTGACCTGATAGCATCGTCGTTTGCTGGAATAGGGATATCTACTACATCGGGGTCACAGTTTGTATCCAACATGGACACAATAGGAATACTTAGCTTTTGACATTCTTGAACTGCGTTATATTCCCGGCGTTGGTCTACAATCACCACGATATCGGGTACTTTCCGCATTGTTTTAATGCCGCCCAAGTATTTTTGAAGCTTCGTCATTTCCCGACGTAGCATTGATGCTTCTTTTTTCGGTAATAAATCTAGTGCGCCAGTTTCCTCACGGCGTTCTAAATCTTTCAGACGATCTACCCGTGTTTTGATGGTTGCCCAGTTGGTCAACATTCCACCCAACCAGCGTTGGTTAATGTAGTGGGAACCACAACGGCTAGCTTCTTGGGCAATAATTCCAGCTGCTTGGCGCTTGGTGCCAACAAAAAGAAACTTTTTCCCTTGTTCAGCGTGCGATCGCATGTAGTTATAAGCATTATCCATCAACTGGGCAGTTTGCACCAAGTCGATAATATGCACACCATTGCGGGAAGTATAAATGTAAGGAGACATTTTCGGGTTCCAACGCCGGGTCTGATGCCCAAAGTGAACCCCTGACTCCATCATTTGA
>JBBSOX010000129.1:0-18359 GCA_038259325.1 Chroococcales cyanobacterium
CAGAAGCATTGCAACTAGCTGGATTTTCCCATTTTCTGGCAGAAAACGGTTTTGCTGAACAGGCTCTATCGTTGATCACTGAACGACGGCTTACTTCAAAGCCAAGTACCACAGGGAAAGATGTCAAATGGGTTCTATAGGTGAAATGATTTCCATCTTAATTGGATTAGAGGCTGGGGATTAAAGATTGGGGACTATAGCAATCCTATATGAGTTGTAAGAAATCTGCATGATGACGAACCGCCAAGTACGCCAAGTACGCCAAGGAAAAAGGAATTCACAAATCTCATGAATGACTTAGGAGTGTTATAGGCATCAATTTCTAATCCACAGTCCAATCTCAACTGAAGGTTTTTATCGCACAGAGATTATCCGCGAGTGAGTTTCTAAGTTTTCAGTCACCGTTAAAACTTCTTGTCTTGCCCATTTATCTGCTGCCAAAATGTCATCTAAAGAGGGATTAGCACGGTTATCATTTTGATGGCGATCGCACACCAATTCGATACACCGGGGAATATCTAAAAACCGAATTTTTTCTGATAAAAATAAAGCCACAGCTTGCTCATTGGCGGCATTCAACACAGCTGGCATTGAACCGCCAGCTTTACCCACAGCATAAGCCAACTGCATACAAGGATACTTCTGGTGATCTGGTTCACGGAAGGTTAAATTTCCAGCTTTGACTAAATCTAGTCGTTCCCAGTTGGTGTAGATGCGCTCTGGCCAAGATAGAGCATACAGTAACGGTAAGCGCATATCTGGCCAACCAAGTTGGGCTAAAACTGAAGTATCTTGCAGTTCAATCAGCGAGTGAATAATGCTTTGGGGATGAATAACAATTTCGATATTGTCATAATCCAACCCAAACAGGAAGTGAGCCTCAATTACTTCCAGTCCTTTATTCATCAAAGTAGCAGAGTCTACTGTGATTTTCCGCCCCATCGACCAATTAGGATGCTTGAGAGCATCAGCAACGGTTACATCTGCTAACCTTTCTACATCCCAGTCTCGGAAAGCCCCACCAGATGCGGTGAGTAAAATTTTCCGCAAACCTCCCTTTGGCACACCTTGGAGACATTGAAATATTGCGGAATGTTCGGAATCGGCTGGGAGTAATTTTACACCGTGTTTTTCAATTAGGGGTAGAACCACAGGGGCCCCAGCAATCAGGGTTTCTTTGTTCGCTAAGGCAATATCTTTACCAGCTTCAATAGCTGCGATCGTCGGTAGCAAACCAGCACAACCAACGATACCAGTTACAACCGTTTGAGCATCGCCGTAGCGAGCGACTTCTATGACTCCCGCCTCACCCGCCAGTAGAATCGGTTGGGGATCGAGGTCAATGATTGCTTCTTTGAGCGCTGGTAATTTATCTTCTGAGCAAATGGCTGCTATTTCCGGTCGAAACTGCCGAATTTGAGCAGCCAACATCTCTACATTGTTCCCAGCTGCCAATCCCACAATCCGAAACTGACCTGGGTACTGAGTGACAATATCTAAAGTCTGAGTACCAATAGAACCAGTGGAACCAACAAGAGTAATCGCTTTCACAATTGCTTAAGGATTTACAGACAACTTCCACTATAAATTGCTGAGGACTCTTTAATAACAGCAATCACTATAATCGATACACTGACGACGGCGAGTAGAGACGCAAAGAAGGAAAATTTCCCCCTGTCCTCGCCGTTGCGCCCTAATTTATTAATTTCAACTCAATAGACTGGTAAGCTGATGCACGTCTAAAGCATATAAACACTCTTGATGGTCGTTATACCAATTCTCTATGAAGATGCACAGAATAAAACACTTGAAACTCCATGCCTGACAAGGGAATTTTTCTATGCAGCCTCACATAGATTTGGTATTAACTGTTGACTGTTGACTGTTGACTGTTAACAGTCATCAGGTAAATGTACAAATTAAATGCGTAACAGTTTAGCTATACAGTAATAAAGTTGCTCAATTTTCATATAACTAGACAAGATTTGTATTTATAAATACTATATTTTTAAAGCTAAACTCCGATAAAATTACCAAAAGTAACCAAATAAGAAATAATTTCAATTAATTGCTAATTTGTCCAGTTTGTTAATTATGTTGGTGGAGGATTTAATATGCAAAATTTTACTTATAAATTGCTGTGTTGCAGCTATAGGTAAAAGGATGCATATAGGAGTTTGTTGAAATACTCAACCTTATGGTCAAAGTTCAGATAGTTATAAAAAAAGTTTTATGGAAAAATGATTTCCTGTTTCCAGCAGCAATATGGCTTGCCAGCCGAATATTCATCTGGACTGTTATGTTCCTGGTTGCGCCAAAGCTACCGTTACCAGCAGAAGAATTTGTGCCACATTTTGGCTGGGGGGTTGTTGATGCATGGGATAGTATGCATTATCGAGCGATCGCTACTTCTGGATATGAATTTGTGAATGAGGGCAAGCAACACAATCTTGCCTTCTTTCCCCTGTTTCCCATAAGCATTTGGGTTTTGATGAAGTTGGGCTTACCCTTTGAATTAGCAGGTACGTTAGTCAACAACCTGGCATTTTTCGTACCGCTTTACTGTTTGTACTTTTGGATCAAAGAGCATTATGACATCAATGCAGCGCAGTGGGCTACTGCTGTGGTTTCTTTGTATCCATCTTCCATGTTTACGGGGGTGATTTACACAGAAGAGCTGTATTTGTTTTTGAGTACAGCGGCTTTGTGGGCGTTTGATCCAAAACTGGCTACATGTTGTGGCGCTTACACAGGCAACTAACCGCAGCTACAGTTATTTATGGGTTTTGTGGTATTGATTTGCTGCTAGCCTCTGGAGGTACTATTTCCTTGAGCCGTCTCGCCTACGGTATTGTGCCTCTGAATATAGCCATTGGTGTGCTGCTATCTCGACATCCTCGCCAGGGATATTTAATGTTGGGCGTTTTTGTGACATTACTAGCCAAAATAGCTGTAGGTTTTGCCCAAGAGCGTTGGGTTGGTTAGAGGGTATAATATTTTCGGAAAAATTAACTTTTTCAAATTGGGTAGGTTTTGCTGTAGTTTTAATGGGTTTATACTTAGCCATATCTAGCCAAGCTACTCTTAATTTGCCGTTCCAAGAATCTGTCAAAACTATAGTTAACACTTTCGTTAAAAGTATGACGCTCAAACTGTCATTACTAAAGCAACAATTCTCCGAAACACCAGCTTTATTAGGAGCTATCTCATTATTTGTTGCCCTAATTCCCATATCTTTAGCACCATCTCTGGCAAAATTGTGTCAACAAGAAATTGGTGCAAATGCTGTAGGATTTCATCGCAGTTGGATCGCCGCAGTCGTCTTTGGGCTGTGGAATGTATTTGAGGCTTTGCGCCGTCAACAATCCGATCATCAACCTATAGAACAGAAGCCTTTTACAAAACAGGACGTGTGGCTGTTATTGGCAATGGGAACTGCTGCAACTACCTCCCTATTGTTGTGGGCTTGGTCGCTAAGTCAAACTAGCGTTGCTAATGTGGCTTTACTGTCTAATTTGAACCCCTTATTTGTTGCTGCGGCTGGGTATCTGTTATTAGGTCGGCGCTTCGATAACAGATTTGTGATTGGTATGGTCATAGCACTTTTAGGAGCGATCGCCTTTGAATTTCATAAGATGCAATTTGCATCTGACCAAATACTTGGTGATGCACTAGCATTTCTAACCGCGATTTTTATTGCCACCTATTTGCTGCTGATAGAACAACTTCAAACCCGATTTACTACCGCAACTATAATGCTCTGGCGTTGTGGTGTGACTACAATATTTCTATTGCCTATCCTCCCATTCATTGAAGAGAGATTATTTCCCTATTCTTGGATGGGGTGGTTTTTCATTATTTTTCAAGCTCTCTTCTGCCAAGTGTTGGGTCAGGGACTTATAACTTATAGTCTCAGCAGACTCTCGTCAAGCGTCGTCGCCGTTACCCTTCTCCTCAATCCAGTCTTGTCTTCCATTTTTGCTTGGTTCATTTTTTCAGAACAGGTAGGTTTGTTTGACTGGGTGACTTTTGCCGTAGTTTTAGCAGGTATCTATCTAGCCCAATCTAGTCAATTCACAGTTCAAATAACGAACGAAGGCTCGTAGCATCATAACAGCTAGTACCGCAAGGCGAAAGTCAAAAGTCAAAAGTCAAAAAACTATTCAATATTCATTAGATGGGGATAATTAATTTTTAGTAATCAGCGTAAACCCGTTGGCTACTCCTATAATTTTGCTACCAGTTAAATCGATTTGCTGTAAAGCCGCATCGTCTAATAGCAAATAAGATTTATTAGATAACATTTGTTGTAAAACTGGCACAGTCGCAGCAGTTACCTTGCGATCGCTATAAAAGTCCAAACTCGGTCGATTATAAGCAAAAGAAGTGTAAATTTGTGTTCCTGGTGAAACATTTGCTCGAATTAATTCTGCTACTGGTTTAACTGGGAAAGCTTCATTTAATTCCCAAATCCATGATTGCGAACTCATCAATAGTGCTAAAACTAAGTACATCCCGGAAAATAACACTGGAATAAAGTTGCGATCGCGCTCTTTAACTAGCCATGCTGCGATGCCCATACTTATTGCCAAAACAATACTCATGACTATTAAAATAGGTTCTTTTTTAATAAAAAAGTAAACACAACCTCCTAAACCAGCAATAGAAATAATAGCTAGAAATATTGTCAAACTTCGTCCCTTAAAATGACCATCCTGCCAAATCTCGCTAAGTTTAGCACCAATTGCCAAAGCTAAAAATGGATATATAGGCATAACATACCACGGGAGCTTAGTTCTCATTAGAGAGATAGTTCCTAAGTAAACGATTGTGCCAATAATAATTAGGCGGCTCCAGGTAGTATGACGTTTTTTCCAAGCTAGATAAAAACTTCCCGGTAAAAATAATAGCCAAGGGAAACTATACTTAATTATCTCAATTAAATAGTACCAAATAGGTCCACTATGACCTTCAACAGATTGTGTAAGGCGATTAAAGGTTTGTGCTTGAAAATTCACTTGTAAGAAATTTTCGCCATAATGTTGCCATTGAGCAGCAAACCAAGCGATCGCTGGCGCATTTCCTAAAAACATTCCCACTAATAAATGAGGGCTGGTTAACAAAGCAAACTGCCGATCTGCAATGATGAATAAACAAGCGATCGCTCCTAGCGGCAAAACTATCATCCCTTTAGTTAGAGTTATTAACCCTAGACAAAATCCCACACCGAGAGCATACCGACGATTCTGGCGTGCTTTTAGCAAACAAAACAACAACAGCAAGAAAAAGGTAATAGTTGCACCATCTAGCATTGCTAACCGTCCGTGACGTACCACAGGCAACATCGTTAGGTAAACTAAAGCGGCAAACAGAGCGGGTAAACTTTGGTTAAAAAGCAAACATCCCACCAAGTAAAGCAAAGGCACTCCCAAAGCAGTTAACACTGCACCCGGTAGGCGTGTTGTCCACTCATTCACCCCTCCGATAGAGTAAGTCCAAGCAATTAGTAAGTGCATCAGTGGTGGCTTATTATGATAAGGTTCACCTCCCAAGGTGGGGTAAAGCCAATGCATTGAACCAAATGGGGCACGCCAAATTTCACGAGCTACCTGTGCCACAGTACCTTCATCCCAATCTCGTAAAGGGGAATTTCCCAAAAATATCAGCCATAAAACTAGAGATATTACCAGTAGGCTAAATAACCATTCTTTTTCTCGGAATAGACGCATATAAAATCGGGATAATCATCTCAAAGACTGTAAGGCGGTATTTTACCCCAGATTCTGCAATGGGAGTTTGGTTACTTTTTTAAAAGGGCGTTTATATGGTGCGATGTCTCCGACGGGCTACGCCTACGCTTTTTGCGCTGGTGTAATATCGTTTATGATTGCTACTCAGGTGATTATTCCTTTTTTTATAATGCTACAGTTTTTGCTAAAGTTTTGTATTTAAATCGACTTCGGGAATATTGTTAATGGCGGCGATGTATTGCCCTCGATCAACAAGATACTTTGCGAGCATATTCTCTAAATCATCATAAAACCGCACTTCGATTCCACAAGCGTGAGAAATCCATTGAGCGTTATCAAAATATTGTTGTATTGAGAAACCCTGTGCTGGATAAGTGACACCCCAGACCCCTTTTTTAGCTTTCCAGCTATAGTTTTCAGCGTTGAGCAAGCTTTTGATTGCGTAAGTGCCGTTTCCACCTTTTCCAGCCTGATTAGCCACTTCAACAGTAATGCGCTGTATGCCTCCAACAAAAGGCGGATAATCTAACCAATCAAGTAAGCTAATTCTTTTCTTACCTTTTAATTCTTCAAGGAAAGGTGACAAGTTTTTGGTTTCTGTAAGAATAAATAAATGCTCTACTGCACGAGTTAAGGCAACGTAAAAAAGACGACGCTCCTCATCAACAACTCGCTCAATGCTGTCACCAAAAACGCGACTAAACATCAAATCAGGGTGTATTAATGGGTAACAACGAGGGACAGCATCAAGTATTATAACTACATCATTCTGAAGACCTTTATACTTGTGAGCCGTTGATATAGTTACAGCTTTTCTTGATTCTTCAGGAAGATAGGAACGTACCAAGTTTAAGAAGTTGTCGAGTACGCCATCTTTTGATTTACCTTTACCAAAATTTACATACCAAGGTAAACTATTCTTACGGCTGAGTAAAACTACATTTTTTCTATCCTTGATAGCTTTGTCTACTAAGCGCAATATAGCAGGCGTTATACTGTCCCCTGGATGCTCTTCTTGCTCCTTGGGAGTTGGATCAAATTGTCCCATATCAGCAATTTCAACCGTTCCAAATATGGCTTTATGGGCGCGTGCAGGAGTACCCAATCCATGCATCAATGTATTACCGATATCGACAATTGAAGTAGCTGAACGGTAATTAGTAGCTATATTTAATTTTTGCGAAGGCTGGAAAAACTGCGCGAAATTCTGGTAAAAGCGAAGATCAGAACCAGCAAAACCATTAATTGCTTGCCAGTCATCACCAACACAGAAAAATTGTGCTTGAGGATTTTGTTGTCGAATTGCTTCTATTAAATGGTGGAAAAGTTCTGAGAAATCTTGATATTCATCAATCAGTATGTATCGGAGACACTTTAAATCGCCAGTACCAGATTTGCGACGAAATACAGTTTGCCCTGATGCGATCGCTGCGGCAGCTTTTTGCATCAGCCCATCAAAATCATCCTCGCCTGTTACCTGAAGGTGTTGTAAATAGGACTGATAAAACCTTTGTGCAAGCTCCAGAAAACGCTGCTCGACATCACTAGCACACTTATGATTATCAACGAGAGAGGCTAATTTTTCTGAAGTGAGAGGCAGTTTGCGACAACGCTGGATAAATCCTTCTACTACTTTGGTAAAACGGTCTATAGCTCTAAGTCTAATTTTTGTCCAAATCTCGTCTTCAGTCAAGCGATCGCACTTCATACCATAACTTTCAAGACATCGCTTAAGTAAAGCACAAAAATCTTCAACTCCCTCAAATTTCAGGGTTGTGGGGGATAATTCCACAAAATGCCAGTTACGATGATTTTGCCAATATTCTCGCTTTTGTTCCGACATTATATCGTAATCTGGATCGCCTTCGAGTCCAAAATATTCAATAACCATCCCCTGGTTTTCTCCAATCGTAAAGTCAGGACGATAATTAATGCCATCCCACCAAAAGTTACGCTCGTATTTGTATGTAATGTTGTGTTCTAATAAAAAATTTGCAATTACTTTCTCACCAAAAGATTTGTAGTGCTTTCCATCAAGCCCTTCTCTTGGCAATGAGCGACGGTAACGCAACATTTCTTCAGGACTTTTATCATAACCACCCCAAGCAATGCGCTCCCAATCTTCACGAAAGTGCGCCATCATCAAAACGCGAATTTTTTCAGAAACATCTGGGTTGCAGCGATACTCATCAATTACAGTCTGTAAAGCTTGGGCTTTGTTCTGTTGTCCATCTCGTTCATTAAAAAGAATACTTTCTTCTGGATGAACTAAAGCATAAGCTAATGCATGGAAAGTCATTACATAAGGAATAGAGCTTTGTAATTGTAGAGTGAGCCGTTCTTTTATCTCCTCCGCAGCCTTGCGATTGAAAGCTAAAAGTAATATTTCATTGGGTGCAATACCGCAATGTTTTTGTAAAAATAAAGCACGATTGACCAATGTTGAAGTTTTGCCACTTCCAGCCCGTGCTACTACTTGTATATGACCTTCCACAGCACCAATTGCTGCTGCTTGCTCAAGGTCAGGTGAGGAATTCAAGTTGCTTTGTACCCAAGATTGCACATAACTTAACTTTTCAGCTTGGTACTCTTGAAATGATATGTGTTCAGTACATTTAGTTTGATATAAGTTATCAGCATTGAGAAAATCTTGCTCAAATTTTTCTTTTAAGCTCTTGAGTAAACCTTGCTTTTCTGCTTCGTGACGAGCGCGTTCTTGTTGTTCTTCTTCTATTTTTATGAGCCGGAGCCTCTCTTTTTCTCTGCGCTCTTGCTCAAGGCGAACGCGTTCCTGATGTTGTTCTTCTAGTTTGCGTTTTTTTTCTTCATGCTCTGCTACGAGTCGAAGTCTTTCTTGTTCTCTGCGTTGCTGTTCCAGGTGAACGCGTTCCTGACGTTGTTCTTCTAGTTTACGTTTTTTCTCTTCATGCTCTACTACGAGTCGAAGCCTTTCTTGTTCTCTGCGTTGCTGTTCCAGGCGAGTGCGTTCTTGACGTTGTTCCTCTAATTGCACAGCTATATTATCAAGTTTTCTAATAATTCTTGGCTTTTGTATGGACTCAGTAATTTCTTCAAGAAAAAAAGGCGGATTTATACTAGTAAATTCTTTAATGAAGGTATGTTTTTTATATTTGATAGTATAATTACCAGTCTTCTCAAAAGGCATAGCGTCAACAGTTGGGTAGCTTACCCATATCTCTGACCAGTCATTTTCTAATAACGAAACTCGTCCTCTTCCTCGGACAAAATGCACAACCTCTCTTCGTAGAAGAAGGTTCCAGAGGCTATAGTTATTTCCAACTATTTCTGCAAAATCTTTAATATTATTAATCTGTGGCTTACTACCAATATTATTTTGAAGCCTATCTTTTTCTCTAAGCTGGTGTTCTAGGCTCCCATCCTTTTGTTTTTTCCTTTTTGGTTCTTCTTTTTTTGTTTGTGTTATTTCAATAATTTCTTGAACTCTTATGGGCGGGTATATTTTATTCCATTCTTTTATTTGGGAAATTTTACGTATAGAATTCTTTTTAAATCCAAAACTGTTAGTTTCTCTATTTGTGAATTCTACACCTATTTGTAAACCTTGAGGGTCTATCAGGAAAACTTTTCCTTGTCTTCCATCAAAATGTATAACCTCTCTTCCTAGAAGAAGCCTCCACGGTTTAACATTATTGCCAATAACTTTGATAAAACTTTGAATATTGTCAATCTGTGAACCGCTATCCATATTCTGCTTTACTCTTACTCAACTGCTTACAGCGACTTAAACGCCTATTTTCAGTTTTCCCCCAGATAGAGCATAATTAACAACGAAGCAGAAATTATAGAAGGCATAAGGTTAGATTCATCTACCGTTTGTTTTTTTGTCGTATTGGTAGACAACAAAAAACGGTAGATAAGTTTTGTCTTCTACCGTTTTTTGAATATTGATTTTTATCTGCTTATTTAAATGAAGAATTGAAACTTACTTTTAACATTACTCTTCTATGAGTTGTTTCAGTTCATCGATGTTTGAGGAAAACTTAGTTTACTATCTTGCTGTTCTACTTGCGCCGCCTGAAAATTTTGATAAATCTCTTCACGCCTTTCTTGCCGTAGATATTGCTGCAATAACAGTTGAATTTCTAACTTTTCTTCACTGGAAAGACTTTTATTTGCTTCAACTACATCACTGAAGGTCATAACTTGGAATACCTTTTAGTGCTTATTCGATCAGTCTAATATGCTAACGATAAAGCTAAAATTTTAAATCCTATTCAACCCCTTGGGGTAATAATTCCCATGTTAAGGAATAGGTTGTCTTTGGGTTAGTCTTCGTTGAAATAAGACTCCACATCCATACGATCATGCAAAATACGAATAATATCGATAGTTTCATTGGTTTCCTGATAAAAGATCAAATGTCGTCCGATGTGGTACTTGCGATATCCTGAGCGAATATCATCACAAGTACGTCCCCTGTGTGGCTCTCGTGCCAAGAGATGAAAGCAATCGTCCAAGATAGCAAGATAACGGTTTCTCTGCTCAGTTCCCCATGTTTTTTGGGTGTAGCGACCGATTGATAGCAAGTCTTGAGTGGCTAATTCAGTAAGGCGAAATGCTGACATGCGCTATTCACGATCAAGTTCTGCAAGCAATCCTGAGAGAGAATAGTCAGCAAATCCGCTTTTCTCCCCATCTGTCAATGCTCGTTGCAAAGCGGCAAGTTTTATTTCTCGCTCTTCTAAAAGGCGCAGTCCCGCTCGAATCGCTTCACTGGCGCTGGCAAAACGACCGCTATCAACTTGATTGGCGATAAACGCTTCAAAATGCTCACCCAAGGTAACACTTGTATTTTTTTGCATACAATTTTCTCCTGTATAATACCAATATATAATATTTGTTGGTATTACTCCAGATGAAAGCTGAAAACAGCTAGATTCCAGAATTACGAGCAAAATCAAAACATAGCGATCGCAAACTCAGATATTTTCCCACAAAAAAACGGTAGAGCAATAAACACTCTACCGTTTTCTAATTTTCTATTTCAGACTTAAATCCCAAACCCTAAATCTTACTCAACGCCTTGGGGTAACAATTCCCGACGCTGTTGAGAACTAACTTGGACAACGCCATTTTCATCCACATCAACAAGGGCTGTATCGCCATCCTTGATGCGACCAGACAGAATTTCTTCTGCTAGGCTATCTTCTAAGAGGCGCATAATTGCCCGACGTAATGGCCTTGCGCCGTAGCTGGGACTGTAACCTTCTTGGATCAAACGATCCTTGAAGCGGTCTGTGACTTCTAAGGTGATACCCTTTTCAGTTAAACGACCAAATACTTCCTTGAGCATAATTTCGGCGATTTGGGTCACTTCCGGCTTGTTCAACTGACGGAAGACGATAATTTCATCGAGTCGGTTGAGGAACTCTGGACGGAAGTACTGCTTCAATTCTTCGTTAACCAAAGAGCGAATTCGGTTGTAAGTTGACTCGCTAGCATCTTCGGAGAATTCAAAGCCGATACCGCTACCGCCTTTTTCAATTACCTTAGAACCAATATTGGAAGTCAAAATCAGCAAGGTGTTCTTGAAGTCCACCGTGCGACCTTTAGCATCAGTTAACCGACCGTCTTCCAAGATTTGCAGCAGCATATTGAATACATCGGGGTGTGCTTTTTCGATTTCGTCGAATAACACCACGGTGTAAGGTCGCCGCCGCACGGCTTCAGTCAGCTGACCACCTTCGTTATAGCCAACATAACCTGGAGGGGAACCAATCAGCTTGCTGACGGTGTGACGCTCCATGTATTCGGACATATCTAAGCGGATCATCGCTTCTTCGGAACCGAAGAAGTAAGCAGCTAAGGATTTCGCCAACTCGGTTTTACCTACACCAGTAGGCCCAGAGAAGACAAAGCTAGCTATGGGTCGGTTGGGATTTTTCAAGCCAACACGAGCGCGACGAATTGCCCGTGAAACTGCTTTCACAGCTTCATCTTGACCAATTAAACGCTGATGCAAGGTGTCTTCCATGTGCAGCAGCTTTTCAGATTCAGATTCGGTGAGTTTGTTCACCGGTACTCCAGTCCAGGAAGCGACAATGTGAGCAATGTCTTCTTCTGTAACTACAGGTTCTTCACCTTCTGTGCCAGTTGCATTGGTCTTGCTTTGAGCGATCGCGCGGATTTCAGCTTTGATTTCCATTTCGCGATCGCGCAGTTCTCCAGCTTTGTCAAAGTCCTGAGAGCGCACCGCGTCATCTTTTTCTTTTAATATCTGACGCAGTTCTTTGTCTAACTCTTTGGCTGCGGGTGGCAGTTGGGAGTTAATCAAGCGCACTCTAGAACCAGCTTCATCAACTAAGTCGATGGCTTTATCTGGGAGGTAGCGATCGCTAATGTAACGGTCTGATAACTTCGCCGCCGCTACCAATGCTTCGTCGGAGATTTTCAGTTTATGGTGTTGCTCGTAGCGTTCGCGCAGACCATATAAAATTTCGATTGTTTCATCAACTGTAGGTTCGCCAACCATTACTGGTTGGAAACGTCGCTCTAGCGCTGCATCTCGCTCGATGTGCTTCCGGTATTCATCTAGGGTTGTAGCTCCGATGCACTGCAACTCACCTCTAGCCAAAGCTGGCTTGAGGATATTCGCTGCGTCAATAGCACCTTCTGCTGCACCCGCACCAATTAAGGTGTGTACCTCATCAATCACGAGAATGACATTACCCGCCGAGCGGATTTCATCCATGATTTTTTTCAAGCGTTCTTCAAATTCACCCCGGTACTTGGTTCCTGCTACGAGCAAACCAATATCCAAGGTAACGACGCGTTTATCTTCGAGGATGTCAGGGACATCTTTCGTGGCAATGCGTGAAGCTAAACCTTCAGCGATCGCAGTCTTACCAACTCCTGGTTCCCCAATCAGTACTGGGTTATTTTTAGTCCGGCGACCCAATATTTGGATCACCCGCTCAATTTCTTTAGCGCGTCCCACCACTGGATCGAGCTTATTATCTATTGCCATCTGGGTCAGGTTTGAACCAAATTCATCCAGAGTCGGGGTTTTTGTACGCCCGGATGAACCGCCTGGTGAAACTTCGGCAGTTTCTCCCAACATGCGGATAACTTGGGTTCTTACCTTAGATAGATCCACACCGAGGTTTTCTAGCACCCTGGCTGCGACGCCTTCCCCTTCGCGGATTAGGCCCAACAGCAGATGCTCGGTGCCAATGTAGTTATGCCCCAGTTGGCGTGCTTCTTCTAGGGATAGTTCTAAAACTCGCTTTGCCCGTGGCGTAAACGGAATTTCCACGGCAACAAAGCCTGATCCCCGTCCTATAATTTTTTCAACTTCAATTCGGGCATCTTTGAGATTGACGCCCATTGATTTCAGCACCTTGGCAGCCACTCCAGTGCCTTCGCCAATCAGACCCAGGAGGATCTGCTCGGTTCCGACAAAGTTGTGACCTAAACGGCGGGCCTCTTCTTGGGCCAGCATGATTACCTTAATGGCTTTTTCTGTGAAGCGCTCAAACATGGCTTTATCCCATCATCTGCGGTCGTGCCGGTATGCTGATTTTAGCACAGGCAAAGCTTTTGGATGCCTGTATAACAGATTATAGACATCCTGAAGCTATGACTTTAGTTGATGGGCTAATTGTTAACTATTGACTACTCTTATCTGGCTAGTGTACTGAGGAGCTTTAGTTCACCAGCCTTTTTGGGATTGATTACAAACAGTTCACTGCTTACATTGAGAGTTTATTCACTTAATCCCAAACATTTATATGTAACATATATTTTTTTTAATATCAAGCAAAAATAATTAATATATGATTTGTTTATATAAAAAATGTTTTAGATAAGATATTTAAATAGAAATAAGCGCGACAAAGTTACATTTTTTTGCTGAAGCCGATCGCAAGCTCCAATAATTCAAAATGAATCATGTCCAACTCAGTAAGGCACAAATAAACCTAACCATATAACAAAATATAAAAATTTCAAAACTCTTGCGATTGCTACCCTTCTCTACGAGAGGCTGCGCCAACGGGAACGCTCCGCGAACACTTCTCTTGGCTTTGTTCGCAATGACATAGTTATAAATTTTCTCGCCTACCTACTTAAAAAGCAAGTGCCAAGAGGATTTATCCAGGCGATCGCTAACAATGGAATACCATTGGTCTAAAGTTGCTTGAAATTTGCGGTGTTGTAAATCTGGCAGCCAAAGGATTAGAGCATCCTCATCGTTATCTTGGTAGTAGCGCCGCCGCCGCCCAGCTGTTTTGAAGCCAAATTTTTGATATAAAGATATTGCCGCCAAGTTGGAAGCTCGGACTTCGAGGGTAGCTCGCTCCATTTTGCGATCGCAAGCTGTCTTAATGAGTGAATATAATAAAGCCGCACCCATTCCTTGACGGTGATATTGAGGATGAACCGCCAAAATTGTAATGTGGGCTTCATCTAAAATTGACCAAAAGCAACCCATTCCTAGCAAACTTGTGCTGGAGGAGGGAGAAAATAAACCGAGTATATCGCTGTTGGGACTATCCAATTCTCGTTTGTAGCCGTCTAGAGTCCAAAGTCCACCAAAACAAGCTTGATCGAGTTCCACAATAGCACTGAGATTTTCTAATGTCAGTAATTTAATTTCTAAGTCTAATGAGATCACATTTGTTGAATAAGATTACAAACCCTTTGTAAACTGGGAATCGGGAGACAAACTCAAAGCCCGTAATTTGAACAAGGAAAATTTTTATAGTTATGGTATCGACTCACCCCACTGGGGTTCAACATTCTGGAAGTCAATATTTACCTCAAAGGCACGACACTAAGGCAAATCCATCGCCTAATCAGGAACTTTTACCCTTAACTGCCAGAGTCCATAATCATGACTCCCTGGAAATTGGTGGGTGTGATGTCACAACCCTAGTTGAGCAGTTTGGTTCACCTTTATATATTTTAGATGAAGAAACCCTGCGTTCGGGTTGTCAGCAATACCGAGATACTTTCAAGCAATACTACAAGGGCGAATCTCAAGTATTGTACGCCTCAAAAGCTTGGAATTGTTTAGCAGTTTGTGCGATCGCGGCTTCAGAGGGTTTAGGAATTGATGTCGCATCAGGCGGTGAACTTTACACCGCGCTGCAAGCAGGTGTCAATCCTGAGAAAATCTATCTTCATAACAATAATAAATCTCGTGAAGAACTGATTTTTGCCACTGAAGTCGGTTGCACTATTGTGGTGGATAACTGGCACGAGTTACGCACTTTGGTAGAAATTGTCGAGAGTGCAAATTCCACCACCGTACAGCCTCGATTCTTGTTGCGCTTGACTCCGGGTATTGAATGTCACACACATGAATATATCCGCACAGGGCAACTAGATAGTAAATTTGGCTTTGATCCCAATGAGTTAGAGGAATTATTTACTTTTGTCAGCAAACAGTCTTTCCTTAACTGCGTAGGGTTACATGCTCATATCGGTTCCCAAATTTTTGAACGCCAACCGCATCGAGATTTAGCAGCTTTGATGGTGCAGTGGTTGCGGGAAGCGGCAAAGTATGGTTTACATTTGACAGAGTTAAATGTCGGCGGTGGTTTAGGGATTAAGTATATAGAATCAGACGATCCCCCTAGTATTGAAGAGTGGGTGAAGCCGATTTGTGAAGTGATCCAAGAAGCTTGTGCAGCCGAAAATTTACCTTTACCAAAATTATTGTGTGAACCGGGGCGATCGCTAATTGCTACAGCTTGCGTCACTGCCTATACTATTGGATCATCCAAAGTTATCCCAGAAATTCGTACCTACGTAGCGATCGATGGGGGAATGTCTGATAATCCCCGCCCGATTACTTACCAATCAGTTTATCGGGCAGTCGTTGCTAATAAAATGTCTTCTCCCTTAACCCAAACAGTCACAATTGCTGGTAAACATTGTGAATCAGGAGATATTCTGATTCATAACGCTCTACTCCCAAAGACTGAACCAGGGGATATTCTCGTAGTTATGGGAACTGGTGCGTACAATTACAGTATGGCATCTAACTACAATCGCTTGCCTCGATCGGCAGCTGTTGTTGTGGCGAATGGCGAAGCAAATTTAATTTTGCAACGTGAAACTTATCAAGACTTAATTCGACAAGATCGCCTACCAGAAAGACTGAAAATGTAGTCATTAGTCCTTGGTCATTAGTCATTAGCCAGGAACTAGTGACCAATGACTAATGACTAAATGTAATTAGAGGCAAAAGTGTAATCCAGATGTCATGAGAGATTGGTGGAAGCAATGGCTGATAAACCTGGGATGGTCACAGTCCTTGCTACTTGGGACTCTGGATATTGTGTTAGTGCTGGCGCTGACTTACATGATACTAGTTATCATTAGTGAGCGCCGAACACTGTGGATGGTGCGGGGATTCATTATCTTAATGCTAGCCTCAGCACTAAGTGGCAGACTAGGACTACCTCTGCTAAGTTTTGTACTGGAAAAATTGGTGATTGGTTGTGCTGTAGCGATGGCAGTTGCTTTACAGTCAGAGTTTCGACGGTTTTTGGAGCAATTGGGGCGTGGCGAATTTCGCCAGCTATTTCAACCCGATCGGCTGGCAATTCCCAAATCTGATAGTGTAATTGATGAAATTGTTGAGGCTGTTAAAGAATTGTCAAAAAATCGCATTGGAGCTTTACTAATTGTGGAAACCACAGGGCCAATTGATGAGCGAGATTTCTCTGTGCCAGGAGTAAAGCTAAATGCGGAGGTTTCTAAAGAACTAATCCAGACAATCTTTCAGCCGAAAACTTTGTTACACGATGGAGCGACATTAATTCGTGGTTCACGAATCATATCATCGGGTATAATTTTACCACTTTCGGGACGCACAGCCTCGCGCCAGTTGGGAACACGCCACCGGGCGGCAATGGGAATTACTGAGCGGGTCGAAAATTGCATTTGTGTCGTTGTATCTGAAGAAACTGGTTCTATTTCCCTAGCGGAACGGGGAACCCTAAATAGACCACTGACGATTAGGAAGTTGAAAGAGTCACTAGAGGCTCTTTTGTCCCCAACCGTGGATAGGGAAGCTGTTGCTCCTGGTCTGTTAAGTTTTGTTCATCGGATAGGTAGAAAGACACTAGCACTGTTTTCACGTTTACTCGGATTACCATCGACCGCTTCTCGAGATAAAAAATGACAGCACAACAAACTAAACTGCAAGATTTGCCTACTGACTTAAAACGAGAACTATTGCCCCAGCACGTTGCAGTGATTATGGATGGCAATGGTCGATGGGCTAAACGTCAGGGTCTACCTCGGATTATGGGTCATAAGCGAGGGGTAGATGCTCTCAAGGATTTACTTCGCTGTTGTCAGGATTGGGGAATTCAAGCGCTCACAGCTTATGCTTTCTCAACGGAAAACTGGAAAAGACCGCAGGAAGAGGTGGATTTTTTGATGACTCTGTTTCAAAGAGTTTTACGCCAAGAATTGCGGGAAATGGTCGAAGAGAATGTTCAAATTAAGTTTGTGGGAAATTTACAGGACTTACCACGATCGCTCCAACAAGAAATATCCCGTTCAATGGAAGAAACTAAGGATAATCGGGGTATCCGGTTTTCGGTAGCAACTAATTATGGTGGACGGCAGGAGATTTTACAAGCTTGTCAGGCGATCGCAAAACAAGTCCAGCAAGGTCTGCTACAACCCAATGAAATTAATGAACAGGTGTTTGAAAGCCACTTGTACACAGCCGGAATTACTGACCCTGATTTGTTAATTCGCACCAGTGGAGAAATGCGCCTCTCAAATTTCCTCCTCTGGCAAATGGCTTACGGAGAAATTTACATCACAGATGCTCTCTGGCCCGATTTTGACCGGGCTGAGTTTCACCGCGCCTTATGTGCTTACCAACAACGCGAACGGCGATTTGGGAAAGTTTAATGGAGGAACATTGGGCATTGGGCATTGGGCATAGGTTATTCCCCTTGTCCCCTTGTCCCCCTCATCTCCCCACGTTTTTGCATCTTTGCGGGTCATGCTTCGTCTGAAACACCGTAGCGCGATTGCACATTGGCGCGAATTTGAGCCATTGCAGCCGAACCATCAACAACTTCGCCCTGCTCAGACGCTTTCCATCCAATACGCGCTTCTTGTTGCAAGTCTTGTAGTCGTCCTTGATAGATATCTTCTTGCTGTTCCAGGAGTTTTATGCCTGCAAGAATAACTGCGATCGCGTTCTGATACTTACCGCTAGTGAGTTGGCGTTGAACTAGGGCTTCTACTTCAGGTGGCAGAACGATTTGCATAGATATTTGTCAAAGTAGGAGTAACTTTAATTGTAAGCGATGTCTATCGACAAGCCGCTACGCGTCTACGTTTTGGATGGGCGTTTTTGTGAGCTATACGTACTTTCAGTAAAACAAAAAGCTTTTCCCGATTGTTCATTTTATGCTTAGGCAATTTTATACATACCAGTGCAAGCTGATTTCATATAGAACCCATTTGATATCTACTTCTGGAAGCAGAAGCATTGCAACTAGCTGGATTTTCCCATTTTCTGGCAGAAAACGGTTTTGCTGAACAGGCTCTATCGTTGATCACTGAACGACGGCTTACTTCAAAGCCAAG
>JBBSOX010000130.1:0-17444 GCA_038259325.1 Chroococcales cyanobacterium
TAGACCACTGTTCGTGGCTTAAGTCCCCTCGGTTCATGATTACAAAAATAACGATCGCCTATTTTGTAGGATACAACGAGTTTGAAAACACGCCCTAGCCCACCAAGCAAATCCAGCACCAGTCACAAACATTAGCAGACTATAAATTGCACCAGGAATGGCCATTGTAGGAGTATTTAGCAGCGTAGGAGTAGAAGCGATCGCGATCGCTAGAGTTCCATTTTGAATCCCTACTTCTATGGTAATTGCCGTAACGCGTTTTTCTCCTAATCGGGTTAAGTTGGCGATCGCAAAACCTAGAGCCATTGTCACCACATTCAAAACCAGAATAGCCCAACCCACATCTATGACATAAGAAATAAAATTATTCCGTTCTCGCAACAGCACTCCAGTAATTACCACCGCCAGGAAAAATAAAGACAGCCACTTTACAGGTTTATCTGCCTTATCTGCCAGTGCGGGTGCATACCGCTTGGCTATCATCCCAATTGCTATAGGTAGAAGTGTAATCACCGCAATCTGCAAAACAGTACTTAAGAAAGGTAACTGTAGCGTTGTTCCTTCCCCCAAAAATCTCTGCATTGACAAATTTATGATCAGAGGTATCGTAAAAACCGTAATTAAACTACTAATAGCTGTTAGCGTCACAGAAAGAGCAACATCACCGCCAGCCAAAAACGTAATCATATTAGAAGTAGGGCCACCGGGACAGGCTGCTAAAATCATCACACCTACTGCTAATTGTGGGTCAAGGGGAAACACTGACGCAATGCCAAAGCCGACAATCGGCAACACCACCAACTGCGCCACCAAGCCAATCACCACTGCTTTGGGATAGATTACAACTCGTTTGAAGTCCTCTAAGGTCAAGGTTAACCCCATGCCTAACATGATAATAAATAGAGCTAGGGGCAGAAAAACAGCCGTCAGAAAATTTGCTTCCATCCTTAACCCGCGTTGGTAACAATAAAAGTGCCTCTGGATTTTACCGTATTCCCATTAAAATTCTAGTTATTGCTTGTGACAATCAATATCCACAAATAAACATAGATTCTCATAGAAGCGCACAGATGTATGCCCCTAAGCAAGCCTATATTTAACTCAAATGAGAATCGCTACAGCAGGCAGGCTTCATTCATGGAAGATGAGTGGTTTGTACCTCTTCTAAGGATGGTGGAGATTTAGAAGAACTAGCGCTACTTTCTGGTGTTGAAAGTTCATCATTTACAACTCCATCCCATGAATAATTGCAGATTTTAGTGCGAAGTAATGTACCAAATGTCAGGTTAATTACTACAGCAAAAGAATCGATAAAAATTAGATTCAAAAAGCGATCAATCATTAGACCCCCTTGAGCTAAATTGAGCATCAAGTGATAGTTGCTTTCTTACTACATATGCCACAATGTCTTTTCCAGAAATGTGTCCGGCTAAATACTGATCATTTAGACCGCAGTTCTTGCTGGAGCAGGGGGAAAGAGGCTTTTGCGATTTGTGTACAGATTAATTTAAAAATAATTTGGGAGAATTTATTTTTTAAAAGTCTGTTAAGGGATTGACGGCTGTTGCAAATTAAGCTCTTGGAATGGTTCAGAAGACTCTTCTAATTTCAAGCTACCAGCGGATTTACCGTTGATTTGTAGAGTGTATTTACCCTGTGGCAAGCCTTCTAAATAATAGACTCCAGCACCGTTGGTGACAGAAAAACGCCGAGTTCCCTGATCTGCTTGTATAGTTTCTACCCGTGCGCCTGCGATCGCTTGACCTTGAGCATCTGTGACTACCCCCGATCGCGTGTAAGAACGAATGAGCGGAATCATCACAGGGGTATAACTCCCAGCAATCACATCAACAGCTAAGGATTCTGCCGCAGCCTGCCAATCAGGCGGTAAACCTGCTGGATCGAGGTCAAGGCGATAAATGCCAGGAGACATCCTTACCAAAGTGCGATTGCCCTGGATTTGTGGTAAAAATGACTTAAGCGGTTTATTGTTCAAAGTCAACAATAAATCAGCGTTATCTGTATAAACTTCTTCCCCTGCATCCAGCTTGCCGTTATTGTTCCGGTCAAAAAATGGCTTAATCAAAAGTCCGCCTTGTGTACGGAAGTAATTAGAACGGCGATCGCCTGGACTAATACCTCCTTGTAAATTCAGGCTAGAAGCTAAATCTATGCTGAAAGTTGCTTCATCGGAACTCGGCGATACTCCTTGATAACGCGCCCGTAATAGCAAACCTGGTAGAACTGTTGTGGATAATGTGGCTAGTAGTCCACTACCTTGAGAACCAATGCCATAACCCAACTGTGCTTCCCACCGATAGCTACCATCAATCGCCTGTTGTTGTGAACGATAGCGCCAACTCACACTTAGCAAGCTGTCGCTACGGTTTTGATTCTGTGTTTCATAATTTAACAGCAGTGAACTGCCACCAATAGAAAAACTGTTTTTAGAAAAGTTGTAAGTCAGTTCCGACAAAGTACTGATTTCGTTACCGCGTTGCGTTAATTCTAGTCTCCCAAGACGTTGCAGCAAATTCCAGCGCAGGCGGTTTTTAGTATCTAAGCTGACACGGGCAAAGGTAAAGGCATCTTTGCCACTCAAGTTAATTTGCATTCCACCAGATGTTGCATCAGCCGTGTCAGTACTGGCGAACAAGGTGAATTGAGGCAAAACTCGCCAATCTAGATTAAAACGACTAGACAAGCGATCGCTGGTAAATGCAGCACTCAAATTGGAAGATGGACTATAGCGAATATCTGTATTCACATCCCACTTATTACCCGTCAGTGCTGAAACTGCTACCTGCAAAGGTAACTTTTCAGGACGCCAAAATAATTCTGCTAAGGCTCTAGGGGATTCGTCATACACTCCACCTAAGCCTACTGTCAGATTTTCCGATAAACCCCAACGTCCAGCAATTCCGCCCCGAAAGTCAGAAAAGTTGCCCAACAGACTTTGATTTCCCACAAAATCCCGTCGTAAGCCACCAGAAACGATCAATCCTGAAGCACCTGCTGGTAATTGTCCTAGTACTGTAGAAAAAGTAGCCTCTCGAATTTCTGGTTGGGCGGTGAGTCGTCCTTGGGGATAGAGCAAGACGCGATAATTGTTGCCCAAAAATTGATTTTGGCTTTTAATATTTTCAAAGCGGTAAATGCCAGACGAATCAACTAAAATTTCGGCAATGATGCGATCGCCAAAACCTTGTACTAACCGCGCTAATGTACCTGGTTCAGTCTTACCAGAAATTGTGCGTCCAATAACATCTGCTTGTAAACGTTGGCGAGGATCGGAAGAACCACCACCAAAGGGTTGAGGTGGTACAAACCCCTGTCGTTGAATGGATGTAAAACCCCAATAGTCTCCTGTTCCTTGACTTTGCCAAAAAGTTGGCTGGGAACCCACAAAATAATCGGCTGAATTAGTTTGTCGGAGAAACTGTGCTTCGGCAATATTCCAAGTTTGCGGATTTTCTAGATTTGGTTGATCCGTGCGGATGAACCACGAACCACCGAAAGCACTACCAACAGCAAGAAAATCACCTCTATAATTTGTTGATCTGGTAGCACTACCGCTAGCATTTACCTTTTGTTCAATTGCGGCGAAACTAAAACTTTTAGGTGAAATGCGTGGTAATCCTTCTAGTTGAATTGGAGTTTCCGTTTCTGCCAGTTTGCCACTAGATTGATCTAATCCTGGAACATCTAAAACTATGGCGTATTCATTGATATCAAATTTTGCCGTTACGCCAAATAGAGTTTGTAAATCTTGAATTGTCAAGACTAATCCTAGTTCTGAATCAGTGCGAAGTTTTGTTGGATCGATGCGAGTCACAATACCAGGCGATCGCACTTCTAATTGCCCATCAGGTAAAGTGGTAATATTTAATTTCAACCCTTGAATGACAGCATCATAAGGTAATAACCAATTTGCAAAATCAATTGCTTCAGAACCATCTTCTTGACCACGCACTAAAACGCTAGAATTGACATTGCGGTTTCCTACATTCAATCCTACGGGAAAAACTTTGAATTCGGAATCATTAGCTAATTGGGTAGTTGTAGGCGTTTGTGGATTTGAAATCGCAGGTGTATCTGCCTTCGCAGGGGTGATAATAATTTGACAGATCAGAGCGATCGTAGCTAGCAGACATTTGCCTTTATTTACTAACCGAAGTTGCACAAATTTTGCATTTATCAGTAAATCTATCTATAAAAATAGAGACGTTAAAATCCAACGTCTCTACAAACATATAATTCCCACACACCAAGCAAAATTATCGATATTAATGCTGAATTTTACAGCAAGACTAATTCTCCCAAATCAGGCTACAGATACCTAATTTCATTTGAATTTATTAATTACGAATTACGAATTGTTACACAAGCTATTTTTTCTGTGACGCAGCCGTTTGTGTAGGAATAGTAATATTTAGATTGAAAGGCAACTTACTTTTTTTACTGTCTTCACCCCAAAACAACTCACCAGTAAGCTGATATTGACCGGGTTTGAGGGCTGGTTGGTCTTTGTTGGGGTAACTTAATAAGAAATTGCGATCGCTATTTGCCACTACAGCATTAGCATCTACCTGACCAGTTTTGATAACAGTTTGCCCTTGGCGCAAAGTCCAATTTAAACTAGGGAGAACAGTTGCTTGACCGTTATTGCGAACTAAAATTTGAATTTGTTTTTGCTCTGGGTTAAAGCTGGCACTATCAATTGCTAATTGGGGAGAAAGATTGCCTTTTCTGACGTAGAATGTCACGCCAATTCTTGCCACCAAAGTAACGTTATTACCAGCAGCATCTTTTGATTCACTGAGAGTTTCATTAAACACTACCGCACGATATTCTCCATCAGGTAAATTAGGAGCCAAGCGGCTAATGAGGCGCACCCGCCGAACTTCTCCTGGTTTGACAGTCAACTCACGTGGTGAAAATTGCAGATATTTTGTCAGGTCATTGGGACTAGAGGATAAGGTTTGAAAGCCTGTATCGCGGCTATATGTGAAAGGTTGAGCATAGATCCGAATCCGAGAAGGAGTCTTACTGGTATTGGAAATTGTGATCATTCCTTGGGCTTGTCCGCGTTCCGCTTTAGCTTCAATCACCAGAGGAGAAACGCTCATTTGTGCTTTAGCAGCAACAGGAGACAAAATTAGGGCGAATAAGCCGGCACTAACAGCAGCTAGAGAGCGCCAATTATTATTGAGCATATTTATAACTATCGTAGAATTGTAAATTGAATTCCTGATTTATAGTTCCCAAAAGCAGACTTGTTTTATCTTTGGGTAACAAGAAAAATATCTTGCCGCTTGAAGATTTAGTCTCTGGCGACAAGATATTTAGCAACTATTTTTCTCAATCAATCTGAAGGTAAACTGGAAAAATTTTAGACTATGGCACGATTGTCAAGGTTGTCACATAGCTGTAGCTTCCAGGAACAAGAGGACTGCCTTTATCTACAATCATGTCTATATCCAAAGGTAAACCGCTACCTCCTGGTAGGAACACAGGATTAGCATTCTGAGAATCTGTACTGCCAAAAGGTGAGTTGATCATCCCAACAGAGTGAATGGGTGTAAAGCTAGGGCCTCCGGTCTGCTGTGGCTGAGATATACTCACTCTGGCACCTTGGTTACAGCTAACAAAAACCTTACCAAATTGCCCTTCAGGAAATCCTCCCGCTAGTGCAGTTGCGTTAGTCGTCTGGTTAAGTCCCAATTTACCAGGGGTGATTTGATCGAAGTTGCAGACACCAGCGACATTTCCCGTAAAGGGAACATCAGCGGTTTGTGCCATTGTTTTGGGTGCAAAAGCAGCAGAACCAACAATTATCAAAGCAGCGGCTAACAAAGAACGACGAATCATTTTTAAATCCTTTTAAAATAGATAAAAGTTGGAGAAAACAGTTATGGTGCGATCGTTAAGGTAACAACGTAGGTATAAATTCCCGGCGTAAATGTTATTGGTCGCTCTACCAACAAACCCACCTCAAAATTGGTGTTACCTGCTGCACTTTGAGCTAGCACAGCTCGATCTATAGCGAATGCCTGCACGCTTAATGCACTTGCCAGCACTAGGCTAGAGGTTAACGCTAGACGATAAAGCATAAAGGAGTTAACTAATTACTCAGCGTTGTCCTGTATCAGTGCCTTTTTTTATATTAACTATCAAATAATACATTATCGACCGTGAAAAGACGTAATTTTTATCCCTGAGAGTAAATTGCGTAAAAAAACTTAGTACCGGTTCCGGTTTATCAAATTTAAATTTTTTGCTTGCATCCGTCGATTGGTGGGATGTCTGCGGCGGGCTACACTTACGCACACCACTTGATATTTAGGAGCGAAAAATACGGTTCTTCAGTGAGGTTAGTTTGACTAGGTGATCGCCTCAATCTTTATTAACCAAATTTTTGAGATTATTTAAGTTTAGTAGAAATCGCCAGCTATTTCTGAAGCGCCTGCTGAAAAGTTTTGATGGAATCAACATGATTTACCATATTAATGCAGCGTAACAACAAATCCAGATCGATCCCTTTAACTTCTTCGCTACTGGAAACTTTTTCATAGTGAAATGCGTTGCTCTCTTGACGCAGGTGATAAACTTCTAACACTCCATCTTCCCAAAACCACACTTCGGAAATCTTAAGCCGCTTGTATGCCTCCAGTTTGTTGATACCTCCGCTGGGAAAGACCACCTCGATGGCCAAATCGGGACGCACTCGACCGGGTGCAAGTTTATAAGATTCATCCGCCTCTCGTTTGACAGCACCCGCTTCACTTTCTAAGGTCATTGAGCCAGTGGGAGTAAAGTCAAACCCTGCCATGAGCAAGTAAAGTTCTAACAATGCGGCAATTCTCTTTTTAACGGTTTCGTGCGGTTCTCCAGGCATTCTTCGGATCTCCAAAACACCATCCAGAAAAGACAGCCGATATCCTGGACGGTCTAATAATTGCTCAACTGCTTTAAATTCTCTCCAAGTTAATCCCTCAAATAAAAGGGGTGATTCTTTTAGGGGTGTAGCAATGGCTGCTGTAGTCATAAAAGTCTCCAGTCTGTTTCTAATCAGTTTTGGAGGTCAGTTTGCTGATTCTAACGTGTTTCTAGAATATTAAAATTTACTTTTTATTTTCTAAGCGTTAAATTCACAAAAAAAAACGGTGTTTAGTCTGGGATTACTTGAGAAACATCAACGAAACCGTTATGAATACTAACAATATTTGATACTTCAGAATACATGCTTCCTACTTTACCTGGTTGATGGGTAAATAAATCATGGCAACCGACAATTATCAGCAGTTCTTGAGCGCGGGAAAATGCAACGTTAACCCGTTCTGGCTTCTTGGCAAATCCTACATCTCCTTTACTATTGTTGCGAACCATACTCACAATTACAACAGGCCTTTCCATCCCTTGAAATCTGTCTACTGTACCAGTACGAATTTCTAGCGAAGGAAAAAGTTCAGATTGTAGACGTTCATCAATTTTTCTTAATTGAGCACCATAAAAGGTAATTACAGCAATTTCTTTTTTCGGTTCACCATTAGCAACTCTAGAAGCCCAAGTAGTCTCGAATTGGTGACACAGACGTTCAATCGCATCAATTTCTGGATTATTAAAGTAAGAAGTTCCATTTCGTTGCTCTAAAAAGCTCTTTTCTATCGGCGTTTTTACCCAAAGAAGATGCTGAGATTCTTCGATAATTTCACCTGCTAGATGATGTGCGCGTTTTGTATCCGGTTCTAAAATACCAGATTCTAGTTTGCCATCATAAAACTGATTGATTGCACCCATAATAAATGGATGCATTCGATATTGTGTTGTTAGCATTTGTTTAATGCTTTCATCAGCAGATTCAAACTGACTTTTAAACAGTGATTCTTCTAAGAATTGTAGTTCGTCTCGTGTATTACCCATTGTTTGAGCCACTTCTTCTACAGTGCTTGTATCAAGCATGGGTGGTAATTGCCGATGATCGCCTACCATGACTAACTTTTTTCCTTTCAATGCTGGGATTAGTAACTCTGGTGGAGTACACTTACTAACTTCATCAATAATGACGACATCAAAGGATTTGAATTCTTCAGAAAAACCTCTGCTTGCAGCTTGAACACAGGTGATACCGACGACGTTAGCATTATCTAAATAAATGCGTCTTAAATCGTCGCGATCGCGTTCTGTTGGCTGTCTTAATTTTTCTATCCAATCTTGTACAAAATTCTGATATTTATTGAGATAATCTTCATCTTTTTTTAGTTGCTGTTGCCAAGAATCAAAGCTAATATTTATGCTGCGTAATAACTCTATATTAAACAAGTCATTAGCAAACTTTTCTGGTTTAAATTTATCCGGTATTGTTTGCCATTCTGTCAACCACCAGCTTCTTTCTTCTATTAAACCTCTGGATGGCTGTGGTTGTAATTTTTGTTCTATTTCGCGTAGGCTAATTTGTAATTTTTGAAGCTGATGTAGGGAAGTTTCAGTTTCTTGTTGTACCTTTGATAAATGCTCATGGAGAGAACTTTTAATCATCTCCAACACAGCAAAGGGTTCTAATAATGAAATTAAGTTTTCAAGTTGACTAATGGAAGTTTCCCAAGAATTGACTTGATTTGAAAATTCTTGCGGCTGCTCCCAAATATTTGATTGTGTTGTGAAATATTTTTCAGTTAGAATGCGTAATTGAGCAGGAATATTTTGTTGATTAAGTTCTTGCAAAATATTTATAACTTGTCCAAGCTGCAAGTTAGCATCCTGCTGTGCTTTTTCTACCTCAGCTTGAGTAATAGATATTTGCTGTTGGCTAACTTCATTTTTCTGAAGTTCATTTAATTGCCGTTGGAGATGCTGAAGCTGTTGATCGGTTTCCGTCTTGACTTTTAAAACGCATTGACGTGCATTTGCAAGGATTGTATCTAGTAATTCTTGTGTAATTCGGGTGAGAGTAGAGTCGATGTTATTCCATTCCCAAGATGCGCCATAAGTCCGTTGCATTCTAATTAAGAAAACCTGGGTATTCTCAACCAGTAACTTTCGCTGCTTGGGGTTGAGTAGCTGATAATTGTTAAACTGTTGATAGGTTTCTTGCCATTGGGTGCGATCGCTCTTTGATAGCACCATTGGAATCTGACTAAAATTTTCTTGTAAAAAATAGCTAAAGTTATGCTGTTTACCTCGCCTGTCAGTAAAACCTCCGTCTATTTCATAAGCGATCGCTTTTGTCAATAACTCCCATTCTGGCAGGTTAATTTTGAAAAATTTTGGTACTATTGGTAATTTTAATGTATTAGCAAACATCAACAAACCTAGCGGCAAGTCTACTAAATTCTCTGTTAGTGGTAAACCTGATTGATGACATTCTTTTAAAGTTTGATAGAGAAGAGAAGGTGCTGTAGATTTCCATTCCTTAACTGCTGAGATAATATAATCTATTTCCCGTTTGCGGTTTTCCCATATCTGGATTGTTTGCTGTATGTTTTGCAGTTTGGCAAGATATTTCTGATAATCTGGTTGTAGCTGATTTAATGAGGCGAAATTTTGTTGGACAATCTGTACTGATGCTGCAACTTCTGATATAGCTTTACTTGCATTTTGAGCATAAGTCAAAGCAGTTTTAAATCCAGAAATTTCTCTTGCTACAGTTTCACGCAACCAAACCGCTAAACCAAAAGCACCAAACACCGGACGCACAAAGCCAAGTTCATCAGTATATTTGATGGTTTGACGAACATTTGCTAAAAATTCTTCTACTAAACTGTTACCTTCTGTGTATGGCTTAAGAAGCGGCAAAAAATCTGTAACTTCTGGAGCTTCCCAGTTTATATTTGGTGCAGTATTTAGTATATTTTCTAGTCCTGCAATTAGTGATTCAACCTCGTTCTGTTTTTCTAAAGTTTCGTTGTAAGATTTTTCTTGGCTTTTAAAGTCGCTCTCTACTTTTAACTTATTTTTATTGAATTTAATTTGTTGGTGATTGAATTCTTCCTCTGCTTGGAAGTAGGCTGTGAATCTTTGTGATGATGCTAGTAATTTACTGAAAACTTGGATGTTTTCAAGCCGTTGAGTCAGATTGTTTTCGCAGTCATTCGCTGTATTTTCCAGCCATCTGCCAATTACTTGGTCTTCTAAAAAGGGCTGTCCTTCTTCCCCAACTTTTTCGGCTCTACCTTTTCTTACAGCACGAATTACGGGGTTGTGAACTAATCGGCTCAAGGCATTATCTACTGCTAAATTAGCTTGAGAAGCAATTAGAGTTCGTCCACCGCGAAGGGCTATTTGATAGCAAATCTCGGCAATTACGGTAGTTTTCCCAGTACCTGGTGGCCCTTGGATAAGAACAAGATCCTTAGCGGCAAGTACCTTTTTTACAGCTGCTTTCTGACCAGGATTTGCAGAAGATAGTAACAAATCCTGTGATTGAAGTTCAATAGTTGTTTTGATTTGTCTAGCTTGAGAAGCATCGAATAAAAAGTTACCCAAATATGGATTTTGGGTGTAACCATTATTCAAATCATCTAAAGCTTTTTTCTTACGCTGAATTTGCTGAATGTCACCAACTGCCTCAAAACATAAAAATCCTGTATCTGGCAGCTTATAACGCTCTGTTGCCATAAATTCAGCTAAGTCGCGTTCTAATCTGAGGCTGATAATACAACGGTTGGGGTCAACTTCTTCAACAGTCCCTAGTTGACGGCCACTAATCCAATTTTTACCGACGGGAGCAGTTTCAAAAAGTTTTAAATCTTCGTTTTTTGTGCGTCTTGCTCGTTCCCAAAAATTATCTACTTCGAGGGAATTTTGATAAAAGCCGTCAAGGGTAGCTGAGGCTACATCAATTTCAAAACTAATCCGCCTTTTGAAGTTATAGTTATGGCTTACGTAACGCACACAAAATTGACGTGCTTTCGCAATTTTTTCTTCAATTTGCAAAAACGCTTTCCAAGCTTTAAGCTGATCTTCTGTAGGGACATTTTCGCCACAAACTGGCGCGACTGCGATGCGTTTTAATGTCGCTGGTGGAATGTCGAGATGATGCTGATGATTAGCAAGTAAACGCAAGCGACAAGGTATAGCGTAGCTGTCGGCGTGTCCGCGTGAGGTTTGTAACAACTGAGCCGAAAGTATTTTTATACCGCCGCGTCCATCTTTTGGTACAGCCGCTCTAAATCCTAATGTTTTTCTGAGCTTCTCAAGTTTTGCGGGTAATGGAAAATCATCAGAGTCTGTTGCTATTGTTAAATCCCAAATTTCTTCTCTTGCTTCTTTCCCCGCACCTTTGCGACGCACGTAAAATAGGGAGGGCTTTTTCCCGACACATTCATACATTAACTCATTGGCGCGATCGCGCCGCTCCCTAAATTCGGGATATGATTTCAGGGCGCTTTCACCCTCAAGATGGCGGATAAAACTATCAATTGCTGAAGCTATAAACGTATAGCCCCAATCTTCAGAGTTTGTTTTACTTTTTGAAGATTTTGCTGTTAGTTTGCTTACCGCTAAACGAATCCGTTCTGCGTCAGGTTCGGAGATTGTACTGGTATGGCTTTTGACTACAATTTTGAGCTTTTCGCAAATTAATAATAGCTTTTTGCTATCCAAATTCAATTCTTTTGCTAGTTCGTAGATTCTGAGTTTGCCGTTGTTCATCCAGTAGTGCCTTTGCTGACAAAATAGGGTTTAAATTTAAACGCAAAGGGGCGCAGAGGTAAGCGCAGAGGAGCGCAAAGTTTATTTTAGTCCTATTCGCTACGAATTATATTTGGAAATACTCTGCGTACCTATGCGTTTACTTTGCGTTCCTCTGCATTTAAAAACTTTACGATTTTGGCTAGTATTGCCCACTAAATGACTATAGTTTATAGTGATGGTAAACTTCGCTAGCGGCGCGATGCAGCAAGGAATGCCGCCAAACAAGAGATTTCATATCATCAGCATAACCGCCACCAATGACGCAAGCGACAGGATAACCGCTACTCATACAGGTACTTAAAACCTGCATTTCTCGGCGGAAAATGCCAGCATCTGTTAAGGCTAATTTGCCTAAGCGATCGCCTATATGAGGGTCAACACCTGCATCATAAAATACCAAGTCTGGCTTGACTTTAGATAGTAAATCTGCTAAATAATTCGCTAAAGTTTGTAAATATGCGTCATCTTCCATTCCCACTGGCAAAGGAACATCCAAATCGCTATTTTGTTTAGTACCGGGGAAATTGACTTCGCAGTGCATAGAAAAAGTAAAAACGCTGTCGTCGTCTTGGAAAATAAAAGCGGTGCCGTCTCCTTGATGAACATCTAAATCTACAATCAGGATTTTTTGGACAAGTCCGAATTTTTGTAAAACGCGACAAGCGATCGCTAAATCGTTGAAAATACAAAAACCAGACCCATAACTAGGAAAGGCATGATGAGTTCCACCAGCAGTATTACAAGCTAAACCTTGACTTAGTGCCAGTTTAGCAGTAAGTATTGTACCACCTACCGCTACACAGGTACGATTCGCTAATGCTGGACTCCAAGGCAAACCAATGCGACGCTGTGCTTTGGAATCTAGGGTTCCTTCACAGTAAGCTTTAACATAGTTTGGGGTATGCACTAACTCTATCAATTCCAACGGCGGACGTTCGGGGATATGAAATTGTTCTTGATTGGCTACACCATCAGCTAACAGCAATTCGTAGAGTTGTCGGAACTTAGGCATCGGGAAACGATGTCCTTCAGGTAGGGGAGCAACGTAATCTGGGTGGTAAATAATTGGCAAGTCCATAAGGAAAGACAATCTCAAGCAGCTAATCCGACAACAAGGTAAAATTTAGCCATAATCGCAGTAAGAATCCTGCTCTTGTAAATCTAAAATTCCAAATTTAAAATTGATATGATTGAATGGATTACACCTATTGGATTTATTCTAGCTGGCTTACTAGCTGGAATAATTGGTGAAAAAGTTATCTTCAAAAAACTGGAAAGATTCGTTAATAATAAACGAATTGCCGGGGGTAATATTATATTTCGCTCTCTGCACCGGATGACTTTTATTTGGTTTGTCATTGGCGGTTTTTTTTGGGCAATTCTCAGCGCACCCCTGAAACCAGATATTGCGCTCGTACTACAAAAAATTCTGACGATCGCATTGCTGTATTCAGTAACCTTAGTTTTATCAAGATTGGCTGCTGGGTTTGTTAATTTATTTATTCGCAGAACAGAAGGTGTTCCCACATCACTAATTTCTAACCTTGCTAAGATTACTGTTTTAGTTTTGGGAACATTAATCATATTGCAAACGGTGGGTGTTCAAATTACGCCAATAGTTACGACTTTAGGTATTGGCGGTTTAGCAGTTGGTTTGGCACTTCAAGACACACTTGCAAATTTATTTTCTGGCTTTTACTTGATTATTTCTAAGCAAGTTAGAACTGGAGACTATGTAAAATTAGATGCTGGACAAGAAGGATATGTCATAGATATTTCTTGGCGAAATACGACAATTAAGGAAATTTCAAATAATGTAGTCATTGTTCCCAACTCCAAATTATCTTCAGCAATTTTCACTAATTACCATTTACCTGCAAAGGAAATTACTTTAACGATGGATGTGGGTGTCAGTTATGATAGCGACTTGGAACAAGTTGAAAAAGTGACTGTAGAAGTTGCCAAAGAAGTCATGCAAGAAATTGCACCAGAATTAAAAGGAATTGAACCATATATTAGATTTCATACTTTTAATGATTTTAGTATAGATTTTACACTTTATATGCGCGTCAATGAATACTTTGATCAGCGTATTGGTAAACATCTATTTGTCAAAAAATTACACAAACGCTATCAGCAAACAGGAATTCAAATTCCTTTTCCGATTAGAGAAGTGTATAATATGCAAAATAATTCGGCTATGGAATAAAATTAGCCCTAGCGACTAGAAGTCGCGGCTACACTACACAGGTAAAACCCGCCGACGTGGTTTGAAAACCTTGATTCTAATCGCTAGAGCTAGATGCATAACTTAGATTGCTAATGCTCGCTTTTCTAATGGTATTTCAAAGCGATCGCCTGGTTTCGGCTCAAGCACCTGCGTCGAAAGATTGTTTTTCTCTAGTAACGAACGAAATTCTTCAGCACTTCCTTTAGTCTGAATCAACTTCATCAGCAATCCCTCAAACGCCACATCCCCACCAGCCGCAGTCGGTAATATTACTTGAGGCTGTAAAGACTTTACTACTTCCAAGGCACTATTGTTTCCTTTAATAATCGGCCCAAGCAAAGGTAGGGTCATGTCAATAAATGGTGTAATCACTACATCGATAGGTGCAGCTTGCTGAAGTTGTGGAGAATGATACCCGTGAGGCTCGTAATATACAGTTAAACCACTTTCCAACTCTTTGAGGAGATAACTATTTTCTACCAGAGTGGGGCCAATGGGCGAACCGGGGAAAGCTTTGATTTCAACTTGATTATTTAAAGTGAAACTTTCACCATGAGCAAGAGTAGTTACCTGCGTGTAACCTAACTGCTGTACAACCTTGGCAGCATTTGGAGAAGCTACAACCTTGATGCTGTGATCCAGCAGTTTGAGCGTTGGTGGATGAGCGTGGTCTTCTAAACCTTGAGACAGCAGGATCAAATCAATATTATCTGGTATTGGGCGGTTTTGCGATCGCGACCCTTTAAATAGCCAATCCAAATTACTGAAAATTAACGAACCAACCAGCCAAGGGTCAATCAGTATTCTTTTCCCACCAATTTCCAGTAACCAAGAGTTGCTGTCTAACCAAGTTAAAAACATAAATTTTGTGAAGATAACGCCTACCTTCATTATCAATGGTGTCACCTTTATTGCAGGCATTCAAGTTACTACTGCGTTCTCACCACAGAGTAATCTTAATTTAAATTGTAGCAATTTTTACCTATTATTCTAAATAGGTTATAGGGCAAAGACTTTAACTCAACTGGGATTGGTTTAAATAATAGCATTTTGTTCAGACTTCATTTTAGGTCAGAGAACATTACTATATTGAAGAAAGACTTTATTAATCTTCATAATGACCGTAACTACACAGCCGCTTGCAACCCAAGACGCTTTTGAAAAATTCTTTTGGAATTGGCAGGGCTACAAAATCCAGTACACCGTTATGGGTACAGGACGACCTTTGGTACTGGTTCACGGCTTCGGTGCTTCTATTGGACACTGGCGCAAAAATATCCCAGTTTTAGCTAATGCTGGCTACCAGGTATTTGCCATAGACCTTTTGGGTTTTGGCGGTTCTGATAAAGCGCCTATTGATTACACTGTAGAAGTTTGGGTGGAACTGCTGAAAGATTTCTGCACAGCACACATCCAAGAACCTGCTGTATTTATTGGCAACTCCATCGGCGCACTTTTGAGCTTAATTGTACTGGTAGAACATCCAGAAATTGCTGCTGGTGGTATTCTAATTAACTCTGCGGGTGGTTTGAGTCATCGTCCCCACGAATTAAACCCGCCGCTACGGATGGTGATGTCAACTTTTAATCGGTTTGTGCGATCGCCAATTACAGGTAAATTTGTCTATAACCGCATCCGTCAAAAAGCCCAAATTCGCCGCACCCTCTACCAAGTTTACAAAAAGCGTGAAGCCGTCACCGATGAATTAGTCGATTTACTTTATACTCCCTCTTGCGACCCAGGAGCGCAACAAGTCTTCGCTTCCATTCTCACCGCCCCTCCTGGCCCAAGCCCAGAGGAACTTTTGCCCAAAGTAGAACGTCCTTTATTAGTAATTTGGGGTGCTGATGATCCTTGGACACCAATCACCGGGGCGAAGATTTACGAAGAGGCGCGTGAGAATGGCAAAGAAATCAAAATTGTTCCCATTCCCAATGCTGGTCATTGTCCCCACGATGAAGTTCCAGATGTTGTTAATGCCCAGATTGTCGATTGGCTAGCACAAAGTTAACAATTTCGCGCCAAAACGCAAATGCAAAGACACTTTCTGCTGATGCGTTTTGGCCCATACAGGGTAGAAATGGGCCTAACAATCTGGGTGAGTGGATCTTAATCTTTATAATTGCACCTTGACAGAATCAAACTCATGTGTAGTGTAATGGAGCTTGATGTGTGTAATGGACATAAAGGGGTAATTCCCTTAAATCACCATCCAGATTTTTCTAAACAAGGCTATCAAGTTATCAGCGAACTAGGACGCAACCGAGAAGGTGGACGCATTACTTACTTAGCTAATGTTATCAACTCTCAGCAACAGGTAGTGATTAAAGAGTTTTGTTTTGCTCGTGCGGATGCTGATTTGTCAGGTGTGAAAGCATATCAGCGCGAAATAGAAATTTTGCAGAAACTCAATCATTCTCGCATCCCTCGCTATGTAGATTCTTTTGAAATGCCAGGGGCTTTTTATCTGGTGCAGGAACATAAAAATGCCCCATCTTTAGGCTTAACGAGCAGCTTTAATCCAGAAGAAATAAAGCAAATTGCTTTGTCAATTTTAGAGATTTTGGTTTATCTACAAAAGCAAGTTCCGCCAATTATTCATCGGGATATTAAGCCAGAGAATATTTTGGTTGATGAAGAACTAAATGCTTACCTGGTGGATTTTGGATTGGCTAGAAAACAGGGTGCAAAAGTAGCTCTGAGCAGCTTTATCGCTGGAACTCCAGGTTTTATGCCACCAGAGGAACAGTTTGGTCATTCCCTGACAAAAGCATCAGATTTATATAGTTTAGGAGCAACGCTGATTTGCTTACTTACTAATACCCGTTCTGTTGAGATTGGCAAATTAATTGATGATAACTATCGCTTTAATTTCCAGCAATTAGTTACTAAACTCAGTCCGTATTTTCGGTTGTGGTTGATGAAAATGGTGGAACCCAATCGAAAACGTCGCTATGCTAATGCGGCTGTTGCTTTAAAAGCACTCAAGTCAATTGAGGTTATTGGTAGCGCCATTGGGATAGATACTTTAGTCAGTACAATCAAACTTAAAAAACGAGCTACTGTGTTGGGAATAGCCACTGTTGTGATGTTGGCTGCAATGGGTGCAACTTTGATGAGTTGTCAACCTAGTGATACGGTTAGGCAATTACTGGAAGCTACAGAATGTCAAAGTTTTGATTTAAACGCAAGTTGCCAAGAAAAAACCGGAGATTAAGATTAATTAGGTCGCATCTGGCTAAAAATTACAACGGTTTTCAAGTGAATAGACTACACGCGTAGGGGCACAATATATTGTGCCTCTACAATTATGTGTATTCTAGGCTTGTGAAAATTCTTGTCATTTTAATGAGTATCAAAGACTCATTCACGAGTATTAAGGGACTTGCGGATAAATAAAATACCAGGCATTCTAGAAGATGAGGAAGGGCAGATATACCCGCGCCTGCTCGAAATTTTTAGAATTGGAATTGCTTTATTCATGCTCACCGACACGATCAAATTTACATTCAAAGATGCA
>JBBSOX010000131.1:0-17114 GCA_038259325.1 Chroococcales cyanobacterium
ACTTGGCTTTGAAGTAAGCCGTCGTTCAGTGATCAACGATAGAGCCTGTTCAGCAAAACCGTTTTCTGCCAGAAAATGGGAAAATCCAGCTAGTTGCAATGCTTCTGCTTCCAGAAGTAGATATCAAATGGGTTCTATACCATTTGGCAAAATTGCTATAACTACATTGCTAAGGGCGTACAGATGTACGCCCCTATAGCCCATTCATTTATTGCAAAGATTGTTGACAATGATATGATTTTGTGTATGTTTAATTGACCAAGCAGTACAACGGAATTCTGGTCATATAGACATGATATTAATCATTACTCATTGTATCTTGCCATCTCTCACGCTTGGGCTTGCTCTCCACATCGCGCGATCGCGCTTCTTGCCAAGTCCCCCACATTAGGGATTGCTGTTTTTCAACATGGTTAATAAACTGCATAATTGACTGGTCTGCTTTGATGGGAGTTTTCAAATCAAACTTAATTGTTTGGAGAATCTTGATGTCACCCATGAGAAAGTACTTAGCTGTAATCTTAATCAGCCATAGCACAGTTCGATTGCATAACCAACCAAAAAATCCTTTACGTTTCTTAGTCATCAACAGGATTTGACCTTCAGTTTTTCCCCCTTCATGGAGGCGAACTGCAACCATCATGTGGACATGGAAGAAATCGGGGCCAACTGTCACAATGCCAATGCTACCGTACCAATAGCAAATACTGTAAGTTATGGCATTTTTGTAAAAAAGACGGATGAGCTTAATGAAAAATGAATTATCTTGGATGGCTGTAATATTACTGAAGATAATGGCATTCTCATTCAGTTCGTATCTTTCAAAAATAATTTCTAGTGGCAGTTTGTGAACTGTATTGAAGTGTTGAGCATCAATTGCATTAATCATCACCACATTGGGGTGGCAGTTCATCATGAAGGGAGAATGGATGGCGACATCACACTCTTTTTGTTCCAACTCTGGAACAAAAGGTAGGGGTTGCTGTGGTATTTCTCCAGTCCAAACCCAAATCATCCCGTACTTCTCAGCAGTGGGCCAAGTTTGTAATTTCAAGGAAGGCGGCGTATCTAAACATGGGATATCAATACACGTCCCCTCAGCATCAAACTTCCAGTGATGGAAAAAACAACGTAGTGCATTACCCTCAACTTTACCTTCAGCAAGGTGAGCGCCCATATGTGGGCAGTAGGCATCAAAGGTAACTACTTTTTGGTCTTTTCCCCGGTAAATAACTAGTTCTCTGCCCAAAATTGTGACAGCTTTTACTTCACCTACCCGCAGATTTTTAGAGGGTATTACCCAATACCATCCTTCAATAAAACGCTCTGGATTATTGAAATTTTTAGGTTTCCTGGTTGAGCTATAAGCCTGCGAATTGAGATTCATTTTATGGTTTCACTTGAGGTGAAGCAGTTGATCTAGAAGTAACATGAGAACTCTAAAAAAACAGTTACTTTCAGTACCACGACAAACAGTTACCCAATAAATGGAGCAAATTAGCGAGGTGAAATATTGAGTAATTTTTATTAAACTTGTTAAAATTAAGCTAGTTAAATTTCAGCTTGTATCAGCTAATATCCATTTAGAACATATATTTGAAAAATGGAAACTTAGTAATATCTCTAATTAAATAAAAATTTAAACTACTGATACTAAAATTTTGCTAAATTCCAAATTGCTGAATTAATCAAGAAAATATGTAATAATGAATACAATATTTGGGAAAATCTGCCATGTTAACTCAGGAGAAAAAACTGCTTTTAATTGGTCAGGTAACAGATATAAGCGGAATCCCTATAAGGACAATTCGCTATTATGAGAGTTTAGGATTAATCAAATCATCAAGACGAACAGAGGGAGGCTTCCGCCAGTTTTCATTGGATGTGCTAACTCGTCTAGCATTCATTAAAAGGGCGCAAAATCTTGGTCTTAGCTTAGAGGAGATTGGAAATATTCTTCAGAGTCCCTTACCCCAGGAACAGAGCGAATTGCCTTTTCGATGTTGTTGGCGCAAGCGGCGCAACTCATACCTCGAAGTTTAAGTGTGAGAGTATCCATACTGGAGATTGGGGATTGGGGATTAGGTATTGGGGATTAGGGATTGGACATTGGTTATTTACCCAGCCCCCAATCCCCTTTCTTTAAACAACTGGATAGCCAGCAGCAGCCAACGCTTCTTTAATTGCTGTTTCTGATGCTTGAGTTTCTACACTGACAAGCTTGGTTGTTGGATCAGCCTGAACGCTAGCATTGGCATCGACTGCTTGAAGTGCTTTGGTGATAGTGCTTGCACAAACAGAACAAGCCATGTTAGGAACTGTGAGTTGGAGATTCATAGATTTACGGGATAGAGTGGAAAAGCTAGCCAAACCAAAGTGGATAACTGGGAGACATGCGTCAACAGTTAGAAATAACTGGAAAGAGAGTCGCCTTGAATTTATCCTAGACTCTCCACCCGGCTAGAGAGTCTAGAGATTTTTAAAAGTTTTTTGCTAAACTTCAAATTTCTTTACAACAAAGGGTCTTTTTTAAGACTCTATTTGGAGTTTTCATGCAGCCAAAAAAATTAAAACGTCTCCTGCGTGCTTTAGAGCGGCAGGGTTTGGATGTAAGTTACAACAATTGCATTTATTCAGTTCGTTTAGTTAATTCTCCTGATGCCCCTGTAGCAGAAGTGTTACTACCAGAAGGCTTCCCAGTAGAAGCTAAGGCACTGAAGCAGTTAGCGAATTTGGCAAGCGTTCGTCACCCATCAGGTGGGTGCGTGTGTCGTGCCTGTGCTACCAAACCGATTCAGTCTGTAATTGATGTCCAGGTTGAAACAGAAATGGTGGACATAGTGGCGCGATTGAGGCTGGTGTTGACGTTTGAGGCGTAGGGCGTAGCTGCTAAATAAAAAGCCCCTGGTCAACACCAGGGGTATCCATCTTTATTCCCTGATATTAGAATCGCATCTGTGAAGCTATAGTAAATCCGTATTAATGCAATTACTTCATAATATTGATGATTATTTTGCAATCAGCCAGTGAGATGTGAGTTTACCCAGCGTCATGCATGAGAGCGATAGAGTGTATCCAAATATTTTTAAAACAGATACATAATTACTTGATCAGTCATAATAAAAGGCTTGGTTAAACCAAGCCTCTATATATACCAAGCATTTACTACACCAAGATTAATTTAGACTGACCCTTACTTTAGTTCATCTTGCTATAGGCTGTATCCAAATATTCTGAAATCTGATACAACATTTGCTGGTTATTTGTTAAAAAGGTTTAACTGTGAATCAAACTTCAATAATTGGCGTGCTTAACCTTCTTATAAGATGTATATAAATATTCTCAAAAATAATATGTTACTAGCTCCCTTGGAAGATGACTCGAAGACTCAATTTACCTCTATTCCCATGAGAGTCTATCTTTCACTTGTCTGAGTTATGATAAAAAAAGACCCTGGGTATTATTCCAGGGCGCATACACGTTTTTCAGGCATTAATATGCTGAATAATAACTTTGTAAAATAGTTATTTCTACTATCTATAGAATGATACGAATGGTAATCCATATATGGTATTAGTCGTTTTTTGTTACTTGGTATATTTTTGAAGAAGAATTCAGGAGTCATTTCCAATTCGCAATTACCAATGACGCTCGTTCGCGCAACGTGCCGTAGGCAAGACTCGCTAACTCTGCGCTAACGCAATGGGCTAACGCCCCGCTCCACTAACGCAATTAACTCTGATTTAATTTCATCTATCTATAGTGTGTTTACAAAAAATATATCCATCTTCAGAGTGAATATTCTGCGGGTTAACTATGAGCTTAGTAGCAGTATTAATCTGTCCGTTATCATGGCTATGTTTGATCGAGTTTATTCTTGATTAGTGAATACGCTCGATTTTCAATTTATCTTTGTATGGAATTACCCTATCTTGAGGTTTAGATAAAATCAGCAACCCTTTGATCTAAGTAGGTAGGCGGAATTAAATTTAAATGTCTCACAGCATCTTTGCACTCATTAGATTAATTCAGTCTCTTGCTATATTCACTAGTGTTTATTCAGTTTTGCAAATTCTTTAAAGGTAGAAAAAATTATAGAGGATTATGTTGCATTTACTTCTGAATTATCTTGGCATCGTCGTTTATCTAGCATTCGCTTGGTGTTTATTTAGTCAATGGTTATTTTTTTTGACGAGTGATAAAGAAATGAGTTTAGAACAGCGCTATTTATCTTGGATAATTTTAGTTTTAATTACTATCTTCTGGCCTATAATTGTGCCATTTGCTTATCTAGAATTATTGAAGTTTCATCGTAAGTATAACAAAGAGATTGATTTATTGAAAAATTAACTAAGATTCGGTTCAGACCTAAATGGCAAATTTGTTAATAGGATAACTTTGATGCAAATGACTTTTGGTATTCTAATTGCGCTTCTATCTGATAAAAACCTGATTTTATCTACTGTCAAGGCTAAATTTGTGCAATAAATTTTGTAGGTTGGGTCGTTCGCATCAGCGTGGCGTAGCCATACTTACTTGGCTTAATAGGCAATGGGAAAGAAGGCTGCTTAGTTGTACGGAGTTTTTTCACGCAATCAAATATGGGTCTTATATATTAAGTTATTATCAGTTCATTGGGAAAATGTTCTGTAATTTTGCGTATAATCGAAAAGTATCTACTAAATCTATCAGCTTGAGGTTTCCTTCCCTCAGGTATTTTTTCATCGGTTAGAGTTATCAACTAGGCAAAAGCAAAATACCACTCAATCTTAACTGAACACTATTCTATCGTTCGCGGTAAGCCTCGTCTGTATCTCCCAAGTAAAGACAATTAATCCTAATAAAATCTTCTGGAGAAGAGATGTATTTGGCACATTCATTCATGAGTGATGAAACGAAACAAAACTCTCACCAGCCTTTGATTTTGGCAGTGGAAGACCATGATGATAGTCTCCTGCTAATTAGTTATGCTCTTGATTCAATGGGTTATAGATTCATTTGTCAAACAGATTGTTCTACAACTGTGCTGGTAGCTAAAGAATATCAACCAGACTTAATCTTGTTGGATATTTTGTTACCAGGTCTTAGCGGTATTGATGTTGTGCGTCATTTAAAGCTAGAACCCCTAACTTGCACAATTCCAGTGGTGGCAGTCACAGCTTTAGCTAGCACGGAGGATCGTGAACGTATCTTAAAAGCAGGATTTAATGATTACATCAGCAAGCCTTACATGCTTGAGGAATTAGAGGCTATAATTCGCCGTGGGTTGGGAACAAAATTCGTCCCTTACCCAGCTTTGAAGGTTTGTCAGGATTAGCAGTCGAGCAGAAAAATATGAATAGACATCTCCGAAAAAGAATGTAGAGACGTAGCAATGCTACGTCTCTACAAGGGTTGTGGATAACAGATATTTAATTTCTGGAGATGTCTAATGTGAAGGAGAAGGACTTAAATGTTTTTAGGTAGTTGCATAGTGAACAAGCTACCTTTACCTAGTTCAGAGGTGACTTTGATAGTTCCTGCGTGCGCTTCTATAATCCGGTGGGATAGATGTAGCCCTAAACCACTACCTGAGCGTTTATGTTTGCCTTGGCGAAATCGCTCGAAAATTGTTGCCTGATCTTCGGGCGCAATCCCATATCCTGTATCTTGGATCTCGATTGTTACTGAATCTGGATTTTCTGAATTAGGTGGTGTTTCAAAAATGCGGATTGTGATGCCTCCTGTATCTGTAAATTTGATGGCATTTGCAATCAGGTTGTTTATCACCCGCCGTAGTTCCAAGCGATCGCCCATAATAATACCAGCTTTTTTACCTAGTGGATCTAATTCACGGCTGTCTAATTCCAGAATCAACCCTTTTTCAGCAGTTAAAGGACTTAGCTCGCTGACTACTTCTTGAGATATCTCACGTAAATCGCATTCCTCCCAATTCAACGTTTTTTTACCTGCCTCGAAGCGATAGACTTCTAGGAGGGTATTTACCATGTCCATCAAATTTTGGTTACTGCGAATCATAACTGCGATCGCCTGTTTCATTTCCGGCGAAATTTTACAGAATGTTTCCATCTCAAACAAACCCAACATGCGATCGGCGGCTACTAGGGGAGTTCGCAAATCATGAGTCAGACGGGAAACAAAGTCTTCCCGTTGCCGGGCCATTTTTTGTTGTTCGTCCAGACTGTGCTTGAGACGCAACAGCGATCGCACCCTTGCCAGTAGTTCATCAGTATCAAATGGTTTACGAATAAAATCGTCGGCACCAGCATCTAAACCTTCGACAACACTAGATTCATGAAAGGCAGTAATCAAAAGAATGGGAATATAACTAATTGCTGGGTTATTCCGAATCCGACGTGTGACTTCATAACCATCTATCCCTGGCATCATCACATCTAACAGAATAAGATCGGGTGGAGATTGTTCAACTTGCCGCAAAGCCTTTATCCCATCCGAAACCAATTTAATTTCATACCCCTCACTTTCTAAAATTGCTTGAACCAAAATGAGATTATCTAGAGTATCGTCAACTGCGAGGATGCGATAAATGTTATTATTTTCAGCTACAGACATAATTTATCTATTTTTATCAGTTTTTTTGAAAGCAATTTATGTTTTATATTTAGGATATCCTATTGATGCTTGCCTAGCTTGAGAAGATGAATGATGCGGATTTTTAACAGAGCAAACAACTCGGTTGCCATCTTGTAAAGGTGGAGGGTCAGATCCTACGGATGATAATGTGATTTGACGCGGCAATTCAACTTTAAACATTGAACCGACCCCTAATTCGCTCTCAAGAAATATTTGGCCACCCATCATTCGTACCAGCGAATCTATAATTGCCAAACCCAAACCTGTACCTGGATATTTCCGAGTGATAGTTTGATCGACTTGCCGAAATGCTTCAAAAATACGTTTAAAATCTCTGGGTGCTATGCCAATACCTGTATCCCGAACCATAATTGCGACTCGATTTGCAGGTAGTTCTTGAACTTCGACCCAAATCTCACCTGACTCTGTGAACTTAATGGCGTTGGAGAGCAAATTAATTAAAATTTGTTTGATACGAACTGGATCATTAAATACCAAACTATTTTGTAAGTCCATTTTCACTAATAATGATAGGTTTTTGGCGTCAGCTAGGGAACGCATTTCACCTACAGCGAGATTTATTACTTTTGATACATCAAATATTTCCGCCTTTAAGTCTAATTTTCCTGACTCCAGCTTGGAAAAGTCAAGAACTTCATTGAGTAGCATCAGCAAATGTTTCCCATTATTCAAAATGCGCTCAATCATATCTGTTTGCTGGTGCGTTAGTTGACCAAACTTAGGACGCAGAAGTATTTGCGAAAAACCAATAATCGCATTCATCGGCGTTCTGAGTTCATGGGACATAGTTGCTAAAAAATGTGATTTTAGCAGTAATGCCTCCGATAGCTTGAAGTTTTGAATTTGAAGCTGTTGCTGTTGTCTTTCCAATTCTTGGTTCTTGCGAATAAGTTGTTCATGACTTTCTCTGAGCTGATCTTTTGCTAAAGTTACCTGCATTTCAGCCTGATAAACCCGAATCGCACTCCGCAAAACTTGTGCCAAGTTTTCTGGAGATATTCTAGATTTAGAGAGATAGTCTGTAGCACCAGCTTTCAATAATTTGACAGCAGTTTGTTTATCTTCTTGACCAGTTAGGACTACTAAAGGAACTTTAATTTCCGAAGAACGCAACTGTTGAATTAAGGTTAGTCCATCTTGATCTAGTAAGCGATAGGCGAGGAAAACACAATCATAGGCAGTAGTCGTTAAAATAGACAACGCATCATTGCCATTGCTTACTTCAGACAGTTCCATTTGAATACCTGCTTTATTCAGGGCATAACGGACTGCTATCCGGTTTACTTCATCATCATCTACAACCAAAATTTTCAGCGTATCTTCCATCGGTTTTTATTGTTGCCGCTAAATATAGGTTGATGTATAACATTCCTTGTTTAAAATTATCTAACTAAAAGAATATAAGGCTTTTGAATATTTAAAATCTGTAACTTTATTGACTTAAGTCATTTATTACAATATTTAATACTTCTTGAGCTTCATCGCATCAGCTTTGTTGTCCTCCCTTAATAGTATGTTGATCTTTATTTTGGGCATTTACTTGGGTTAAATTCAGTCTGTTGTATCCTTAATTTAGTTAATTTGCCAGACTATTGAAATTAAACTCATAGCAAATGACCAATGGTTTTAAAACAATTAGTCAATGGTTTTAAAACAATTAGTAATTAACAAACCCAAAAAAGCAAACATAGCTAATATAAAGTAAAATAAAATACTTTACTAAGCTTAAAACAATTGTAATTGAGTCAGCAAGCGACCGTCGTCAGCCATTGGTGAGAGTTACATACCATGATTTTGTACTATAATCTTGAGTATTTATACTTATTAAATTGGTTGGGGTAGGTAAATAAGAAAGTAACTCCCCATAGCGATTTGTGAATCCGAAGTAATCTTACCTCTTGAAATTTTGACATTTTTCTTAACGCTTGCCAGACCTGTGGTAGTATCTTCCTGGCGATCGCAGTCTTCCATTGTTTGGAAAATTAACAAGACCTTCTTGCGAATTTTAGAAAGAATACCGAGTCCTTGCCAGCTTTTTTGTATTAAAAAGATTACTTTTAGTAATTTGTCCATTTGTGTATGCTTTTTTTATACAAGATAATAGTAATTAACTAATGGAACATGGCAACTGAAAGGTGAATTTTAAGCACGGGAGGAGCAATTTGGCATTAGTCTCAATCTTTCATGCTTATTGTGCCAGTATCTATATATCTCTAGCTAGATTTATTCTCTATCTAAATGTTAAAAAATAGAAAGTTTATTATTTCTATCGGTGGATGCAGACAGGTTGAAATATCATCTATCTTTGGTTTGGGAAATAAAAGATAGCACTTACAAAAAGTAATACTTTGAAAGATGCAAACAGCGTAAGAGCGAGTGTAGCAATGAATGAAATTAGCATTATTTTAATTGAAGATCATGACTTAACGCGAATGGGTCTACGAGCTGCATTACAGGCTCACAGTGCCTTGAAAGTAATTGGCGAAGCGGCAAATGCTACCCAAGGACTAAAACTTTTAGAAACGGCAAAGCCAGATGTAGCAGTTGTAGATATCGGTTTGCCTGATATGGATGGCATTGAACTCACCCGTAAATTTAAACGTCAGCAAGCTGAAACTGGGCAGACAGGAACTAAGATTCTCATCCTGACAATGGATCACACAGAGGATGCTGTACTTGCAGCTTTCGCAGCGGGTGCTGATTCTTATTACATGAAAGAAACAAGCATCAGTAAATTAACTGACGCAATCCAAGCAACTCACGGCGGTAACTCTTGGATTGATCCGGCAATTGCCAACGTGGTATTGCGGAAGATGCGGCAAGGTATTCCTGGAGAGAGCCAAGGTTCTGATAAAACGCCGAAGACTGTAAAAATTGAGGCATTGGCGTCAGAATATGAGCAAGTTTTGGAAACATACCCACTGACTCAAAGGGAATTGGAAATCTTAGAATTGATTGTAGCCGGGTGTAGCAATGGGCAAATTGCTGAGAAACTCTACATTACAGTTGGTACTGTGAAGACCCATGTTCGTAATATTCTAAATAAATTATGTGCCGATGACCGTACCCAAGCTGCTGTAAGGGCTTTACGTTCTGGGTTGGTAGCATAAATTGGGGATGAGGGAGATGAGGGAGCAGGGGGAGCAGGGGAAGAAGAACTATTGATTATTTGCCCAATGCCCAATGCCCAATGCCCAATTCCCAATGCCCATTCAAAATCGTTCCTGTAAACATTCCGCAATACGTAGTGCTGCTCCGGGTTTGCCCATGCGGCGTATACCATTTTCGGCAATAATTTGCAAAATATCAGGATCTTTGAATAGGGATTGTACGATCTTGGGAACTTCTGCTGGCTGCTCAACTAAAACCAAAGATGAACCTAAAAGACGACTTTGAGCTTTAGCAAAGCCAGGATTATATTGGGGCCCATTACCGGGAATTGCGATCGCAGGTTTCCCTAAACCGATAAACTGTTCTGTGGCTGTACCTGCCATTGCGATCGCTATATCTCCCAAGTGTAAGCAATCATTATAAGCTTGTTGCGTCAGTAGTAGATATGCATGTCTTTGTTTAAATGTCAAGATATTTGGATCGGCAATTTGGATAGGACATGCTGATTCAGTGCGCCAGCCTTGAGATTGTACACTTTGGGATAAAATATGAGAGTCTAAACCTGGAGCGATCGCACCTAAAAACACCACTGTTTTAGAAGTGTAGAAGATCGAATCTCGCTCTTGAAAACTTGCCATCAACGCAGATACAGCAATCATAATTGTTTCCCAGTTGGCGTATGCCTCTGGCGGACGGGAACCAGGAAGAAGAGTCACCACAAAAGGCCGAACTGTTTCTTGCTGTTGGCTATCCTGACTATAAAATTGTTGGCGTGAAAAGGTCGGTTGCAGACCATCCATCATGGGATTACCCAAATTAAAAGCTGGAATTGGCCATTGTTTTAATGTTTCCGTCGTCAGCGCATCTCTAGGGAACACCGCCTTACAACGGCGACGGCTCATTAACCAACGTTCCCAAGGATGGTAAATTGAACCGGAAAAGTTTTCCCAACTCACATCTTTGGATTTCCGTGGTAATAATCCAGCTTCATCCCGCACATAATATTCAGATTTCGCCGTACCCACAAAAGCATAATTAGCGCCACTGAAAGTTGCAAACAACAACGGGACAATATCTCCCACAGCTAAAATCGCTCTTTTATGACCTAATTTTTTTTGAGAACTCACCCAACGGCGAATAGCTTTTATCTGGGTGAGGGTAAGTTGTAATAAACCACCGCGTACATCCCGCGCTAATTGGCGGCTATCCATATAAATAAAGCCGCCAGAAGGCATAGTGCGGACTGAACCGATGACGGGGATATCTAACTGTTGATAAGCGCGTCCTTCACCCACCAGAGGTAAAGCAAATATCTCTGGTGGGTTTGGTTGTCGTTGGAGTTCTTGCAAAATCTGAACTGCAATCATATCTTCCCCATGACCATTACTTAATACAAGTAACCGCAAAGGAGAAGTAGCAGCTTGAGAGTTAGAAGCTTGAGATAACCGAGACACATTACTCATAAGAAACAAAACATCCAAATTAACTGTCTGTTTGGGTAAGAGGTATAAATAGGGAAATCGGCGAAGAAGCTGGAAGTTAGTATTATCGCTATTCACTAGCCTCTCTACAACTAATTCCCAGTTAATTAGGTTAAATATTATGCGAGTTTCTGCTACTGCTATTTTTACTTTAGCTACTTTAGCTGCTGGCAATGTCACTGAGCAAGCAACGGCTGCTCCTGCTAAAACCGTTACTCCAACTTCAAAAGCTGGTAACTTGGTGGTGCCGATTATTGAAGACACTCCTGCACGGATAGAGACAATTGCTTCTCCAGAAACTATAGTTGCACAACAATTTTCTCAAAATCCAGTCGCCGTGCAAACAGGTGCAAACAAAAATTCCCCAGTAGTCCTAAAGTCAGCACAACAGCTAAATTCCCAACTAATCCTCCCTATTTCCCCCACCTCCCCTGCTCCCTCATCTCCCAAAACCCCTACTACTACTACTAGCGATTTAGTAGTCACAGCTACAGATGTACAGGTAGTGGGAGCCAATCAAGAATTACAGCAAATCATTCGCCAGGTCATTAAAACCCAGGCGGGTGGAGAAACCAGTCAAAGCCAGCTACAAAAAGATGTAGCTGCAATTTTGGATACAGGTTTATTTAGCAATGTCAGTGTGAATAGTTTTAGCACCCAGGCTGGATTGAATGTAGTTTATCAAGTACAGCCGGTGATTGTGCGGTCGCTGCAATTATCTGGTGCTAAAGTACTTACTTACCAAGTAGCCCAACAACGTTTGCAATCTCAGATTGGAACCCCCATCAGTCCTGCTGGACTCCAGCAAGCAGTAGCACAAATTAACAAGTGGTACGCCGACAATGGTTATAACTTGGCACGGGTGTTATCAGTTAAACCCAATTCTCAAGGTATTCTCACTGTGAATGTCGCTGAAGGCTTGGTGAGTGATATCAAGTTTCGCTTTGTCAACGATGAGGGCAAAACCGTTGATAGCAAGGGTAATCCCGTGGGAGGACGCACCAAACCAGATTTCCTGCAACAGCAACTCAAGCTAAAACCTGGTCAAATCTTCCAAGAAAATGTAGTTAAACAAGATATACAAGAGTTATATCGTACTGGTTTATTTGAAAGTGTGAATGTTGCCTTAGAAGGGGATGCGACAAAACTAGATTTAGTCTACCAACTCAAAGAAACTGGGGCGCGTGGTGTTAACTTGGGTGGTAGTTACAATGCTGATCAGGGATTAACAGGCACAATCAGCTATCAAGATCAGAATGTCGGCGGTATTAATGATACTTTAGGTGTGAATGTTGCTGTAAGCAGCCGAGATTTGCAGTTTAATAGCAAATTTATCAGTCCCTATCGGGCAACTAACCCAGATCGCTTGGGGTACACTGTCAATGGTTTTCGTAATCGGGAACTTTCGGAAACCTTTGATGACAAAATTACGCTAGCTAACGGCGACAAAGTGCGGGAAGGTCAAATTGGCGGAGGTGTCAGCTTACAGCGACCAATAGACGGCTGGAAGACATCCTTAGGATTAAACTATACCCAAACTAGTATTCGCGATCGCCAAGGTAATATTACTCCAACCGACGCTCAAGGCAATTCCCTATCTGCGAGTGGAACTGGCGTTGATGACCTAACTACCGTATCCTTCACCGCCACCAAAGACCAACGGGATAATTCCCTCAATCCAACTCAAGGTTCCGTTCTGAGTCTGAGTACAGAACAATCTGTGCCCATCGGTCAAGGTAATATTTCCCTAAATCGCCTCAAAGCTAATTACAGCCAATATTTGCCAGTCCAATTATTTAACACTAAACAACCGCAAGTATTTGCTGTGAATCTGCAAGCTGGTACTGTCATCGGTAATTTACCGCCCTACGAAAGTTTTAACTTGGGTGGTACCAACTCAGTACGCGGTTACGATTCTGGAGATGTGGGGAGTGGTCGCAGTTATGTGTTAGCTTCCGCAGAATATCGTTTTCCCGTCTTACCAATAGTAGGGGGTGTATTATTTGCCGACTTTGCTTCAGACTTAGGTTCTGGTGATACTGTATTGGGAGATCCAGGAGGTGTACGGGGCAAACAAGGCTATGGTTTTGGTTATGGGGCTGGAGTGCGATTAAATTCACCACTAGGCTTAATCAGGGCTGACTATGGCATTAATGACCAGGGAGAAAGCAAGGTGCATTTAGGCATCGGGCAGCGATTTTAAGAGAATTTTTTCTATACTTGCTATCAGCGATTAAATATTTCTAAGGTAAAGCTTGTAAACCCAGATATGTCGAAATGACGGGCGTTGCTGAATTAAAGTATGAATCTGGATGTAGAGACGTAGCAGTGCTACGTCTCTACAAGGATTTTGGTATTACGCAAAATCATTTTCATACATGGAATCAGCAACGCCAAATGACGAATACCTCGCAGCAATAAAGTAGGATTTACCAGCCATTCTGTCACCAGAAAAAACTCTGTTTCACTCTCTATATATTTTGTCGTACTTCCTCCCTGATATCACGGACGTGGAAGACAGCTTGAGCCTGTTTCCTCCTTTAGGATTTCTTGCCTCTCGCGTTATCCTATGAAAAAGTATTGTGATTGGGGGAAGGTTTTTCCCGCTTAGGGAATTCCAACAACTAAATCATCCCGTAAGATAGACAAGCGAAAACCCTGCCCTAATATATGGGAAAATTTTTTGGAAATCCCCCAAGGCTCAAAACTCGCTATTTATCTGCTCACTCAGGACTCAGGAATCAGGACTCTTTATGTTAGCAGGCACAATTTTGCAGGATGGAAAATATACCCTAATTCAAGAAATAGGGCGGGGTGGCTTTGGCATTACGTTTAAAGCTATGCATCACTACTTGGGTCAGGAGGTGGTGATGAAAACCATCAATGAACGGCTGCGACAACATGCTGATTTTGCGAAATTCGAGCGCCAATTCCAAGATGAAGCCAGACGATTAGCTACGTGTATCCACCCAAATATAGTCCGAGTTAGTGACTTTTTTGTGGAAGATGGACTGCCTTACATGGTGATGGAATACATTCCTGGCGAAACCTTGGGAGACGCATTTGTATTACCGGGGATACCTTTGCCTGAAGCCGCAGCAATTCATTATATCCGGCAAATTGGGGCAGCCTTGCAGGTAGTGCATAACAATGGTTTGTTACATCGAGATGTCAAACCAGATAATATTATCCTTCGTCAAGGAACGCAGGAAGTAGTACTGATTGATTTTGGCATTGCCAGAGAATTTAATGGCGGCGTCAGGCAGACTCACACAGGTATGGTTTCTGAAGGATATTCTCCAATTGAGCAGTATTTGACGCAAGCGCCGCGCACACCCGCCACGGATGTCTATGGTTTAGCCGCAACCTTGTATGCACTATTGACAGCACAAGTTCCTATGCCAGCATTATTGCGCGATCGCGAGCAAATGCCTTCCCCCCGTGAACTTCAGCCACATTTGAGTGCTTCTGTCAACCAGGCGGTAATGCGTGGTATGGCGGTGGAGTCTCGTTTTCGTCCAGCGACAGTTGCTGAGTGGTTACAACTGCTACCTGGAAATGAGGTGAATATGACACCGCATCACTTACCCACTTATGCAGTGCCAACCGTCAATTTATCTGCCCAGCAGGCAGCAACTTTAATTGGGAAAACTGCCCAAAATCGCATTCATAAACCATCTGTGTTGGCGCAGCCCTACCCAGGTATCGCCAAGGAAAATGTATCGGCTAAAAAACAGGGGTCATCTAAAATATTCATAGGTATAGGTGTAGCCCTAGTTGCTGCTACAGCAGGCTTTGGCATCACCAGCATCTTACCCAAATCTCAGCCGCAGCCAACCGCAAAGCCGCTTTTTGAACAGCCAACTCAAGAACCAGGCGCGAAAGTTCCTAACTTAAAAAATGGTGAAGAAACTAACACCACCTCAAAAACCGAATCAGCACCTGTTTCTAATTCCAAGCCGCGTCGGCGTAATCGTCGTTCTTCCCCGCAAGAAACTCCCAGTAGCCCTACAGGAGAATCACAACGCGGCGATTCGGAGCAATCCGCACCTTCACCTAGCGTTTCCCCTACACCCTCGCTAGTAGAGAAACTACGGGCTATCCGTTCATCTCGTAATGCTTCCCCCTCCCCCGCACCATTACCACAAAATAACTTACCTGCTTCTAATCAGAATTCTGCTTCCCCTCAACCGGTGATTCCGTCAAATTCTGTGGTTATACCAGCAGCGCCACCGACAGAAACCAAACAGTCAGATCCTTCTGCTGTAGTAGTACCAACACTGGAAAAGCAAAATTCTCCGACTGACAGTCAACCCCAGAATGATCTACAAGATGACAATAATTAGTCAATTTTAAATTTTTTCTTCAATCTAAAATTAAACACCTCTTGCCAATACAAGAGCAGCTTTTTCTTTCTTGTTTTATCTTTAGCTAAATTACTTATTTAATTTTCTGTACAACAACTTGCCCTTTCTTATCAATCTTCACCGGATTTTTGGGAAAAGCTTGATTATTCAAATAACGCATAAGTTTCACAGTCTGAAAACGCTGATCAATATGAGGGATTCCCTGCCTATCCATCCGAACAGGGATAATTTTACTTGCTACCAAATCTCCCGTCGAGTTGAGTTTAACTTCTAAAATCATAGAGTCACCCGTCTGAGCATTTGTAGATAAAGTTCGATATCCCAAAAAGTTTCCTAAAGAATAGGCAATAATTTTTCCCTTATAGATTTCCATTGCTCTCGGAACATGAGGCCCATGTCCTAATACTAAGTCTGCTCCCGCATCAATCATGTTTCGAGCAAACTTGATCGAGTTACCTCGATTTTCTCCATAAAAAAACTCTGTCTGATTCTTAACATGTAGTGCCCCCGTTCCTTCGGCTCCAGCGTGCATCGAGACTATAACAATGTTGGCCTTATTTTTAGCTTCTGCTACGAGTGCTTTTGCTGCTCCCAAATTATGGATGGAATTATACATTTCATAAGGAGAAAACCCCACCATTGCCACGGGGATATTGTTAGCTTCCAAATAGAGAATTTGATTTTTATGACCTAATGTTGCAATGCCCACAGCCTCAAGATTTTTCTTTGTATCTTTGAACCCTACCGGGCCGAAGTCCATTGCATGGTTATTTGCCATATTAAACACATTAAAACCAGCCTCAGCAAAGAGCTTTGCATATCCAGGTGGGGAACGAAAAGCAAAGACTTGCCCTCGACTAATATCTTTGGCAGTGTAGGGATAATTAGTTAAGCTACTTTCAAAGTTACCAAACAAGATATCAGATCCTTGCAAGTGAGTTCTCACTGATTTTGGTAATAATTGATCTCGAAACTGGGGTAATCTATGGTCAGGGAAATTAGTGCCGGGAATAATATCTCCAACGGCTTTGATAGTAATAGTCTTTTGAAAGGTTTGTTTTTCTGTTGTTGATGGCGTAACAGGGATAGCTAATGGAAATTGCACAGGCTCAGTAGGTGTAGTAGCAGCGTTTAATCGCTGTGATTGCCCAAGCCGGATAACGACCCCTATACTAATACCCAGATATAAACAGACGCTGATAAAACTAAATGAGAGCACTCTCCCCATGCTGCAATTTGCCATCGTTCACTCCTCACACGATGGCATTAGTTTATCCCAAAAATCTGTATCTTCGGTGTATATTTTAATGTAGGTTGAAAAATATTTGACTAAGTAAGTACGGAAATTTAATACCGTTTCATACAACATCCGTTACATATATATAGTTAGGGGCGCACAGCTATAGAACCCATTTGATATCTACTTCTGGAAGCAGAAGCATTGCAACTAGCTGGATTTTCCCATTTTCTGGCAGAAAACGGTTTTGCTGAACAGGCTCTATCGTTGATCACTGAACGACGGCTTACTTCAAAGCCAAGT
>JBBSOX010000132.1:0-17084 GCA_038259325.1 Chroococcales cyanobacterium
CCCATTCCCCACTCCCCACTCCCCACTCCCTTTAAAGTGCAATTACCGCCTTGACTTGCAAATTAGTTAAGCTAGAAGCATTCTGGCTAGATAGTTTATTCAGTTGCACATGAACTTCAACTACTCTGGCATCAATATTGCTAGAGGGATCAGTGTTGATCAGATTTTGCCGCTTTACCTGCATACCAATCCTATCGACTCTTCCCTCTAATTCGTTACGTAGGGAATCACTGCTTACCCGCACGTCCTGTCCCGGACGCACTTTCTTGATATCACTTTGGTAGACTTCTACTACTGCATACATCTGGTCAGTTTGACCTAAAGCCACAATTCCTTCATCGCTAACAGTTTCTCCGGCTCGTGTATTAATCTCCAAAATCCGACCGGCTTTAGGAGCCACAACGTATGCTTGCGCCAGTTCGGCTCTAATTTTCTCCACGGTGGCTTGAGCGCTCTCTATCTCTGCCTGTGCATTTGCTATATCTGTGGGACGAACTTCAGCAGTTTGATTCAGGTTCGCTTTTGCTTCGTTAATCTGCTGTTGCAAGCTGGCGATGGTTTGATCTTGGTTAGCTTTTGCTTCGTTAAGTTGCTGTTGTAGGGTAGCCACAGTTCTTGTCTGAGTGGCTTGGCTTTCAATTAAGGCTTGAGTGGAAGTTTCTGCGCTTAAACGTCTGCTATCAACTTCCTGGCTAGAAATTGCTCCTGCTGTATATAAAGTCTCGTAGCGCTGCACGTCAGCTTGGGCATTACGTTTCTCGGCTGCTACACGATCCACTGTTGCTTGTAAACTCCGTTGTTGCCCAAGGAGTTCTGCTTCTATACGATTAATTGTGGCTTGCTGAGTTTTAATGTTTCCTTCTAGTTCTACTTGCAGACGATTCACCGTAGCTTGGCGTGCTCCAAGTTCTCCCTGTTTGGCTCCAGCTTTTACTTGGTTAAAGCGGGATTTGGCAACTTGAACTTGTTTTTGTGCTTCACTCAAAGTAGCTTGTAAGCGATCGCGGTTGTCCATAATCGCAATTACCTGCCCAGTTTTGATGGGATCACCTTCTTTCACCAATAGTTGCTCTACCCGATTTCCTTCACGAGGAGAAGGCGCTGACAGTTTTATTACCTCTCCCTTTGGTTCCAACCGCCCTAATGCTGTGACTGTTTTTACCACAGGTTGAACTGCTACTGGTGTTTTTTGCTTTTCATTTGCTGTAGCCTGAAGCCTCATCACAGTATAAACACTGATTCCGCCTATTACTAGAGATGTAATTATTGCAAGTAGAATAGGCGATCGCACAAGATTCTGAGAAGAACTTAAACCCTCTGAATTCCTGTTTTGCTCCATACTATTTTCTCCTTACTACCAGTAGCAACTTGTACTAAACTGTCCAGTTCAATTGATGCTAAACTAAACGGACTAGTTTAGTCAATATGATACAACTAAACTTGTCAATCAATTTGCTCGGCAGTATGCAGCAAAATGCTATTCCCTACTTTTGGCTTTATCGAAGGGTACATTTATTTTCGCCATTTTGGATTGGGAAATTTTAGTAAGTCGGCACAATAAAAGCAAACTGTGTAAAAAAAGTAAACAAAGCTCAAATCCTTTTTCCATCTGCTCCCTGCTTATTGCATTCTGCCTTATTCCAACGATCATTATTTACGCCGACTTACTTTGCAGCATCTATTAATATTGTTTATAAGAAAGGATGATTAATAAATGGTACGCATCAAAGCTGGCGAAGTGGATCGAGAAAATTCCGTTGATAAAGTTGAGCAAATTCTGCAAGGGGCAATGCAAGAATTCCTTCAACATGGCTATGCTGGTACAAGCATGGATCGGGTAGCGGTAGCAGCCGGTGTTTCTAAAGCGACAGTCTACAGCCACTTTCAAGATAAAGAAGGACTTTTTAAAGTACTGTTAGAACAACTGACCAGCAAAAAGAACATCTCGATTTTTGGCACAGAACCTATTGAAGGAGAACCAGTCGCTATACTGCACCAGGTAGCAGCCAAAGCATTAGAGCACATGATTAACGACAAAGAACATAGTGCATTTATGCGAGTCCTAATTGGGGAATCTGGGCGTTTTCCTGAGTTAGCTCAAATTTTTGTTCGGGTGATGATTAAGCCAGTAGCGGAAACTCTCACTCACTACTTGGCGGCTCCAGAACTAAAAATACCTGACCCAGAGGCAACAGCGAGAATTCTTTTAGGAGCATTGGTGCATTTTCATATTACTCAAAATGTGATGCATGGACAAGACATTGTACCAATGGAAAGCGATCGCCTGATTGATGCCTTAACACACCTAATCAATAAATGCGCCGATTAGGTATTTACCGCAGCTTGTTCGGTCGCAAGGTTAAATACCACCTTGATCAAGGGACTTCCCAACTAAAAAAATATCCGATCGCTTTGGTGAGCAGGGGAAGCGGGGGGTGCAGGGGAAGCGGGAGAGGAAGAATCTAACGATCATCTTCGCTCCCAAAATTGAATAATTTAATTTCTGGAAATCCCCAAACAGAATTCAGGAGTCAGAATTCATTCTGAATTCTGTACAAGTGGTGTCTATCTTGCGATAAACAGCATAAACACAAAAACCGCACCTTTAAATGTTAGTGCGGCTTTGAGTTCCACAGAGATGGGGCTGGTTCTATCAATATTCGTAAAAAGTATCTGGGATGTTTCGATGTCCCAGTACTTCGGGTTTGGCATCCCCCACTGGTTTAACTTATCTCCAGCGTAGCTCTGTGCAAGCGCGACTCGCTGCACAGTGAAAAAATAAATCCCCTTACTACCTTCTGTGGGCAGAATGTCAATGTTTTTTCATAAAAGCTAGAGTGTTCCTCCAGCTTTTTTCGCTCTTTACAAACTGCTACAAATACATTTTCTAGCGATCGCAAGATAACTAGGCAGGAATGACTTGAACAACTAGTGCGCGTTTATCCAATGACTGGATTTTACCTACTTGGCTGAGATCATTCGCAATTCGGTCTAGCAGTTCTCCTGCTTTGTCACGATATTGATGTTCTCGGCCTCGTAAACGTATAGCAAACTTGACTGAATCGCCTTTACTCAACCACTCACCTGCTTGTTGGATGCGTAAATTGTAATCAGCCACGCCCACGTTGAGACCAAATCGCACTTCCTTTACCGTGGGTCTAGCACTCTGACTCTGACGTTTTTTCTTTTGATACTGAAGCTTGCCATAGTTGAGAATCTTGGCGATTGGAGCGTCTTTGCCTTGAGAGACTACAACTAAGTCAAGCTCTAAGCTTTCGGCTAGCTGTAGCGCCTCATTGGTGTCGATCAGACCACGATTGTTATTCTCATGGTCAATTAAAAAGACGCTAGGTGACTTGATTTGGGAATTAATCAGTTGCTTTTGGATTGCGATAACGAATTTCTCCTAATTGTTCAACATTTTACTTTCCAAGTAATGCTAATTTAACACAACACTGAATCAGAGCAACTTTAACGACACAATTGACTGCAATCTGTTAAAATGTGTAACTGCGGCACTCGCTCTCAGTCTTTGCGCTACTGCCCATCCAGCTTTTCAATGATTTTTATCCGTCCGCCTAAGACTGACGCCGCCATTGGCGACAGGCCGATGTTATTTTTGGAGTTTTATGTCTTTTTCTACTCTCGGCTTGTCCAATGAAATTATCCGTGCGGTTACAGAGCGAGGGTACACCGAACCCACGCCAATTCAAATACAGGCAATTCCTGCCGTCTTATCGGGTAGCGATTTGCTAGCTGGGGCCCAAACGGGTACTGGAAAGACCGCTAGTTTTACCCTACCGCTTCTGCATCGGTTGTCGTCTGACAAGAGCATCAAAGGTACATATAAGGGATACCCACCGATCCGGGCGCTGATTCTCACCCCGACTCGTGAACTCGCCGCACAGGTAGAAGAAAGCGTGCGCGAGTACGGCAAGTACTTGCAGCTAAACTCGATGGTGATGTTTGGCGGAGTCGGTATTAATCTGCAAAAACAGCGTTTGAAGAACCGAGTGGATATCTTGGTCGCTACTCCAGGGCGACTGTTAGACCATGTACAGCAGGGGACGCTGAACCTGGCGCATATTGAAGTTTTGGTGCTAGATGAAGCAGATCGGATGCTGGACATGGGCTTTATTCATGATATCCGTCGCATCCTCGCACTCCTACCCAAAAAGCGACAAAATTTGCTATTTTTCGCTACTTTCTCTGACAAAATTAAGGCACTCGCCGCCGGGCTGCTTAATAACCCGACGATGATTGAGGTAGCACGCCGCAACGTTACTGCCGAAACGATCGCACAAAAAATTTACCACGTAGACCGTGACAAGAAACGCCAATTACTTGCTCACCTGATTCGGCGAGATAATTGGTATCAAGTGCTAGTGTTCACTCGCACTAAGTATGGTGCTGACCGTTTGGTTAAGCAGTTGGGCGAAGACCGCATTCAAGCACTGGCAATCCACGGTAATAAGAGCCAGCCAGTGCGTACCAATGCTCTGGCAAAGTTCAAAAATGGTAGCTTACAAGTACTGGTGGCGACGGATATTGCTGCTAGGGGTCTTGATATTAGCGAACTGCCCCATGTAGTCAACTTCGATCTACCCAATGTACCAGAGGATTATGTTCATCGCATTGGGCGAACTGGGCGCGCTGGCGCATCAGGTGAAGCGGTATCGCTGGTATCCGTTGATGAATACCCTCTATTGAAAGATATTGAAAAACTGATCGAGCAGCGCTTACCAAGGGAAGTAGTTGCTGGTTTTGCGCTCAATCCCGATACCAACCCTGAACCAACCCCAAATGGACGACAATACAGAGCCAAACCCGGAGGTGATAAGCGTCCGGCTGGTACTCCTAAACCGTTACCACAAAAATCGGCTAAACGTAAGGCAGCGCCACCTGCTACGAATGGCGATAAGCCTGGTGCGCGTTCGTCAGCATCGCGCCGTTCTGCTAAACGCGATCGCTAATCTTCGTTCTTAAGGATTACTCTTTGAACCTAATTCAGGGGTTTCAGTCCCCTGCTTCTATTAAGCAGCGCGTTTTGTAACGGGGATTTGACCCCGACACAAAACGTAATTGCGTTAGCGACGCAGGAGCGTCGCGTCATTGCGAATTGCGTTAGCGTAGCGGTAGCGAGTCCGCGAGCGTCATTGCGAATTGGTTTAACAACGCCCCATGCTCAATTACAAAATTCCCAAAAAATGGTTAATTTGGGTTACAGTGGCTTTGATATCTGCCTTGTTGCTGGCGATCGCATCTACAGCCTCAAGTATTTACTTATATGGCAGCAGTACTAATAATATCAAGGCAGATGCAGCAATTGTTTTAGGAGCAGCAGTTTGGGGAGAAGAACCATCTCCTGTTTTCAGGGAGCGAATCAACCACGCCATTAACTTATATAAAAATGGATCTGTTAAGACGATCATTTTTACTGGTGGAGTTGGCGAGAGTAATGAACCAGCTGAAGCTATAGTTGGAAAAAATTATGCGATCGCGCAACAGGTAAAAGCTGCTGATATTCTCACTGAAACTCAATCTCGCACAACTCACCAGAACCTCAAAAATGCTTTAGAGGTAGCGAATGCTCATCAATTAACTAAGTTGCTTATTGTTAGCGATCCATTGCATATGAAGAGAGCCGTATTGATGGCACGAGGCTTAGGAATGGATGCACATTCGTCTCCCACACCTACTACCCGCTATCGCAGTTTTCAGAGTCAGATAGAGTTTTTAAGCCGAGAAACTTATTTTTACTTTGTCTATTTAGTGTTTAAAATCTAGCTGTAGGTTCAATTGTACAAAATTGTGGGTTTTCGAGACGCGATAAATCGCCTTCTCTACAAGTGTTTTGGTCTTATCTGAACTGCATTATATTATAAAAGGCGTGCAGGACATAAGTATTTTCCCTATTTTGACGGCGTAAACCGAAACTACAATAACTCTGTGATGGAAAATAACCGTTGTCGGTCTATTTGTTGCAGCTTGATTTTTTCAGCGTAGAAAGCCTGATAATAGGATTGATAACGCTCTGGTTCAGCTTCGGGATCAGTTTGTTGCCATAGTTCTAAAAAGTGGCGATAGCGTTTTTCAAGCATCACTAAATCCATGCAAGCGATCGCAGCTTGAACCACTTGCGGAGTCCGAAGTATTTCTTTCTGGTTTTTTTCATCCACGTGAAATAAGTGGGAAACTAACCCCATCTCGCTGCCAAATTCTAAGAACTGATCTTGCAGGCGGGAAATTAAATCTGGTGGAGAAGCAAAATTTTCTGTTTGTCCATCACCGGATGAAATTTCTAAAATCTGTTGCCATAAAAATCGGTGGTGGGAAAGGCTAAATTGCAAGTCTCGCTCCTCTAGTTCGGCAATAATCGCTTGACGCTGTTCAGGACAATGCAAGTAAATTCGCAGTAATAAGGCTTCTGCGTGTTCTAAAAGGCTGCGTTCTGTGGGGAGTGGGGAATGGGGAGTGGGGAGTAGGGATTTGCTACTTCCCCATGCTTTTCTGGCTGATACGGGCTTAGTGTATGCAGCCGCAGCCGGAGCAATTTGAGTTAATAGATTTTCGACTCGTAGCGGTATAAGTCTGGTATCTCCCAAGCTGAGTATTTCTGCACAGTAAGAAACATAATAGTTGCGTGTATCGCTGTTAGCTATATTTTTAAGTAATTTAACTAATTGCTGAGTTACTTGCTGAAAATCAGTAGCCTGTCTCAAGTCACGATCTTGAATAATTTGCTGAATCTGCCAGTCTAGCCAAAGTGGCGCATTCTTTAACAGTTCTCCATAATCTTCTGGGGTATGGCTATGCAAATATTCATCAGCATCTTTACCATCGGGTAAATTAAGAATTCTTAGCTGAACTTCGCCTTTGTATGCCAGTTCGGCAATTTCACCGATCGCCCGTTCGGTGGCATTGGTTCCGGCTTTATCGGCATCAAAGTTGAGTACTAATTGTTTCGATTCGGTGTAGCGTAATATTAACCGCACTTGTTCTAAGCTTAAGGCTGTACCGAGGGAGGCGACGGCGTTATTAATACCAGCAGCGTGGAGAGCGATCGCATCAAAATATCCCTCTACTACCACCGCTTGATCGAGTTGGGAAATCCCACCTTTGGCTTGATCGAGGGCAAATAATGTTTTACCTTTACTAAAAAGCTCGGTTTCTGGTGAATTCAGATATTTAGGTTGCTCATCAGTCAGGGTTCTCCCACCAAAGGCAATAACGCGCCCTTGGACATCGCGGATGGGAATCATCAAGCGATCGCGGAATACATCATAATAACCGCCCCCTTCCTTGCGTGGCTTAATCAATCCCGCTTTTTCCAGTATCTGCACTGGGTAATGTTTATCTTCCACTAGATAACGGTAGAGAGTTTTCCAACCTGCGGGGGCATAACCTAAACCAAATTGCTGGATGGTTTCTTCTTTGAGTTGGCGGTTAGATTGCAAATATTCAAGTGCCTTTTGCCCTTGGGATTGTCTCAGGGCGTGTTGATAAAACTGTGCTGAAGAAGCCAGAACTTCATATAACTGCTCGCGCAAAGATAGCTGACGCTGTAATTCCTGGCGTTGTTCGGGTTCTAGGGTTTGCACAGGAACTTGGTAACGCCGTGCTAAATCCAGCACCACATCCGCAAAAGAACGCTTCCCCAACTCCATCACAAACTTAATGGCATTTCCCCCAGCTTGACAGCCGAAGCAATAATACATTTGCTTGGTTTGGCTGACGGTGAAACTGGGAGATTTCTCGTCGTGGAAGGGACACAAACCGACGAAATCTTTTCCACGTTTGCGTAAAACTACGTATTCCGAGACGACATCTACAATATCAGCCCGTAATTTCACTTCCTCAATTGTGTCTGGGTGCAAGCGTGGGATTTGCATGGCTTTGTCATTAGTTATTGGTCATTAGTCATTAGTCATTGGGCAAGAGGACTTGGGGACAAGGGGAAAGACTTGTTTTAAGTTCTCACCCCTTGTCCCCTTGTCTCCCCTGCTCCCTCATCTCCCTCATCTCCCCCACTCCCCACTCCCCACTCCCCACTCCCTGGACATTAACTTTGGAGAAATAACAAAGGATAAATGACTTTAGACTTCTGATGGCTATTATATTCTTGTTGCTAGACCAAGAATGATATATAGAATTGCTTACACTTAATTTTATCAGAGGAAATACTTAAAATGGGGCGTATTTTTATTTCAGCGGCTCACGGAGGCAGAGAAGCCAGAGGGATCGATCCAGGTGCGATCGCAGGTGGTACAACTGAAGCTAGAGAAATGATTCTGCTGCGGGATTTGATTGTCACGGAACTGAGAGCGCGGAATGTGGAAATTTTGGCAGTCCCTGATGACTTGAGTGCCGCCCAAACTATCACCTGGATCAATTCCCGTGCCCGCCGGGGTGATGTTGCCCTAGAAATTGAATCTGACGCAGCTAGCAGCCCTTCTGTGCGTGGGGCTAGCGTTTTCTATATTGCTAATAATAGCGATCGCAGAAGTAATGCTGAACAGTTGTTAGTGGCATTATTGCGCCGCGTACCGCAATTACCAAATCGCGGAGTCAAGCCAGATACAAATAGTGGATTAGGTAGTTTAGCATTCTGTCGCCAGACAACGCTTCCAGCTTTGGTGATGCAAGTGGGGTTTCTCAGCAATCCAGACGATCGGGCTTTGCTGCAAACTCGTCGCCGCGATTTTGCTTTGGGAATTGTCGATGGGTTGGTAACTTGGAGTCGTGTGATTGATCCCATTGGAACTCCGGCGGAACCAAATTATCCCCCAATTAATATTAATATTAACGGGCAAAGTTACACAGAGCAAGGAGTTTTAGTTAATGGGAATGCTTACATCCCCATTGATTTAGTAGATCGTCTGCGGATTGACCTTTCAAAAGCGGCTAATGTTAATCGAATTAGCTATCGCAAAGTAGTTTATGTCAAAGCGATCGAACTGCGAGATTTTAATGTTGCAGTCAGTTGGGATGCTGCCACCCGAACTGTCAGCTTGCGATCAAATTTGATGATTTGCCCTGGTCAATTTGAACGGATAATGTCAAACGGGAATACTTCAGAAGTACAGTTACAATTATTCCTGAGAAACAATAATGAAGATGCTTTAGTAAAGTTTCCTGACATCCCAAAACTTTATCGGGAAGAAGCAAGTATAGAGGGAGTGAATTATGATGTTGCTTTTTGCCAAATGTGTGTAGAGACTGGATTTTTACGGTTTGGTAGTGATATTAGACCTGAGCAAAATAACTTTGCAGGCTTAGGTGCGATTGGTGGTGGTTCGGAGGCTGCATCTTTTCCAAGTGCCAGAATTGGGGTGAGAGCGCACGTGCAACATTTAAAAGCTTACGCCAGTTTAGAACCTTTGGTACAGGAAATAGTAGATCCACGGTTTCGCTTTGTCACACGCGGAATTGCGCCATTAATTGAGCAGCTATCAGGGCGCTGGTCAGCAGATTTGGATTATGGTGCAAGGATTTCAGCGATGCTCAAACGATTATACGAATCAGCAGGACTGTTGTGACTAAGTTTCTGCACAACGCGATCGCAAACGTGGTCTGCTTCAGGCATCAGGATGCTCTAAAGTTGTTGTAAACTTGATAGCAATTAAGAAGACAGACCGTGATCGTCCCATCAAGCAGTAGAGCGTTAGTAGCAAGTCATAACAGTAGTTTAGGGTTTACCAGCCTCGCAAAACTATCAAGTGGAAACTTGCTTGCAGAAGTGGATCTTCATCGGGCTGTAGTAAGTTTAAAGCTAAGGCAAGACAAAAAAGGGTCGATGGGTCAGTTTCTGACTCCCGCCTCAGTAGCCCAATTGATGGCTGGGATGTTTAATAGGCTGGATTTGCCTGAAATATCCTTGCTGGATGCTGGAGCAGGAATTGGTTCATTACTAGCCGCTTTTGTGGCAAAAGTATGCCAGCATCAAAAACCCACTTCAAGTTTGCGCGTTGTAGCCTATGAAATTGACCCTTTTCTAATTGGATATTTGCATCAGACCCTAAAACTATGTGAGAAGGAATGCCAACGTGTGGGTATTTCCTTCAATTATGAAATTCGTGAGACTGATTTTATTGAAGATGCAGTCAAGCTGCAAAAGCTTGGTTTATTGAATAGTGGAAACGCAATAGAATTTACCCATGCTATTCTCAATCCGCCTTATTTAAAAATCAATGCTCATTCCAAGGTGCGCGAATTGCTGCGTTCCGTCGGTTTGGAAACTAGCAATCTTTATACTGGTTTTATGGCTGCTACAGCGCAACTTTTAAAACCAAGCGGGGAGTTTGTAGCGATTACCCCACGTAGTTTTTGCAATGGCCCATATTTTCGTGACTTCCGCAAGATGTTTTTAGAGATGATGGCTTTAGAGCAAGTACATCTTTTTGAATCGCGGCAAGAAGCATTTAGTGACGATGATGTTTTGCAGGAAACTATCATCATCCAAGCTAGAAAACAAAAGCAGAAGTCTAGCAGCGTCATTATTAATACCAGTTCTAGTGCTAATGATGACTTGATCATGTCAAACTCTGTACTATATACAGCCTTAGTTCAGCCTGATGATGTAGAGCAGTTTATTCATATTATTCCAGATAAGATTAGCCAGCAAATAGTTCAACGAATGGCAGTTTTCACCTGTACATTGAAAGATTTAGGGCTAACAGTTTCAACCGGACGGGTAGTAGATTTCCGAGCTAAAGATTACCTAAGGAAAAATCCAGAAAACAATACAGTTCCTCTAATTCATCCGGTGAATTTATCGAATGGATATGTAGAGCACCCAAAAATAACTAAAAAACCTCAAGCAATAGTCTATATAAAAGAAACAGCGAATCTTCTAATACCAAATGAGCATTACGTCTTATGCAAAAGATTCTCATCGAAAGAAGAGAAAAGGCGTGTTGTTGCAGTAGTTTATGATGCCAACCAATTTAATTATGGCTATGTCGGTTTTGAAAATCACTTGAATTATTTTCACAAAGATGGACATGGATTTAGCCTTACCTTGGCTCGTGGGCTTGCTATTTATCTCAATTCAACCTTAGTTGATTCTTTTTTTCGGTTGTTCAATGGGCATACTCAGGTCAATGCAACAGATTTACGAAAATTAAAGTACCCTAATTTAGAACAGCTATTGTCATTAGGGACAGGAATTAAAAAGCAGTTTCCTTCTTTGCGGGAAATTGATGAACTTATCGAAAATAAGCTACTGAGTATGTCGAATTTATCAGATAATAATCCAATTGCAACTAAATCTCGAATTGATGAAGCGCTGCAAATATTGACACAATTGGGCTTTCCACGAGCACAGCTTAACGAACGGTCAGCTTTAACTCTCCTGGCTTTGCTTGACTTAAAACCGACAGACTCTTGGCAATTAGCAACTTCCCCTTTGATTGGAATTACGCCGATGATGAACTTTATGGCTCAACATTATGGCAAAATCTATAAGCCAAACACACGGGAAACAGTTCGCCGCCAAACAGTGCATCAATTTCTAGATGCAGCTTTGATAGTTGCTAATCCAGATGATTTAAGCCGCCCTATCAACAGTCCCAAAACTGTATATCAAATCGATGGAAGTGCTCTAGAACTATTAAGAACCTACGGTACTGACGAATGGGAAAAGAGCATTTGCACCTACCTCGCTTCGGTTAAAACTCTGAAAAAGCAATATGCTCAAGAGCGCGAAATGTCACGTATCCCCATAGTTATTAATGGAGAAATTAAAACTTTATCGCCAGGTGGTCAGAATATTTTAATTGAAAAAATTATTAATGATTTTGCTTCACGTTTTACTCCTAGTGGAAAGCTCATCTATGTTGGGGATACAGATGAGAAGTTCGCCCATTTTGATGAAACAGCATTGACAGATTTGGGGGTTAACATTGATTCCCACGGCAAAATGCCAGATGTGATTATTCACTTCATAACAAATAACTGGTTGGTGCTGATTGAAGCTGTGACTTCACATGGGCCAATTAATCCTAAACGAAAGAAGGAACTTGAAGTTTTATTCAGAAGTGCCCAAATACCTCTGGTTATGGTAACAACATTTCTCAGCCGCAAGGCAATGGTGGCATATCTGGCAGAGATTGCTTGGGAAACAGATGTTTGGGTTGCTGAAGAATCAACTCATCTAATTCATTTCAATGGTGAATATTTATTGCAAGCTTACCAAATAGAAAAGAAGCAAGCTTTCTGAATATACAACAATACGCTTGGTATTAGTGATATTTTGCCACGGAAGATCCCCCCAACCCCCTTTTTAAGGCAGGGCTGATTCATTCCACAATAGATAACACTAATCCGGAGGTTATTGAGCAATTAATAAATACTACTTCTGCATTCATTGCTAAAGGTCTTACGTACTATACCAGAGACGGCTCTGGTTCTCCGATAAAAGAGGCGATCGCCTCTTTCATTAAAGTTAACTAGTACATCTACGTAGACATCTTGATATTAATTAATATAGGGAAAAACCTCTCGTATTTCTACATAATTATCGTAGAAATACGAGAGGTTTTATTTAAAGATTTATTAATATCAGTGTGAATTACAGATGTAAATAGAATAATTTATTGCTATTTAAAATTACTTAAATTAATTTTTAAACATTTCACAAATCAGTATTATTCTGTATATATTATGACTTTAGCTTGGGTATATTGAGTATAAGGAAAAGTTAGACAACTTCTACAGAGCTTGATGTTGTTTAACTTTCTCTACTAGCTTTGGCTGCTAAATAATCCAGATTGTTTCTCTTAATGACAGTAGAGAAACAATCGGGTTAAATCAAGCTGACTAAGCTCTATGAAAACTCTCATTTAACCCAACAACAGTTTACATTTTCTTAATTCATACTCTATCTAAATCAGTTTTTTAACTGATTATTGCAGTAATAAAGCTGCTGTTACAAAGTTTTTTCATTTATTTTGGGTTGAGATAACAATGTTAGTGATTTACAGTGGTGAGCGTGGTAGTGGCAGATAGAACGAGTGTGAAGTTCTTAAATCGCGGCAATGACTTCGCTAATGGCACAATTGAAGGGTAGAATTTCGACTTGACGAGTACCCCCATGCTCATAAGTCAAACTCACACTTAAATAGCTATCTGGCTTGTAGGGCAATCGTTCTGCCCATTCAACTGCCACAATTCCTGGTATGACTTCAATACCTTCCCAATAACTTTCTAAATTTAGGGCTGCAACTTCTTGTGGTTCTAAGCGATATAAATCTAGATGATAAAGGGGGAGGCGTCCTTCCGTGTACTCATTAATCAGAGTGAAAGTCGGACTGACAATAGGTTCAGTGATTCCCAAACCCTTGCCAATACCTTGAACTAGGGTAGTTTTACCAGCACCTAAATCACCTTCTAGTAAAATTACACTACCAGGGGTTAGGGATTCACCGAGAGTAATACCTAAGCGTAGGGTCGCCTCTGTATCTGCAAGAAAAATTTTCATAATTAGTCATTAGGCATTGGGCATTGGGCATTGGGCATGGGGCATTGGTTATTCACAAATGACTAATGACTATTTACCATGATGACCTTTACCGTACCACCGCAACAACACTTGTGCTAGTTTCTGCGGATTGTGACGGATAACACCCGTTTCATCTTCATACAAAACATTAGCTAGAACAATTCTTCGTCCTAGCTGAGTTACGGCTTCTCTATCCAGAAAGACAGGATGGGAGTTTTGTTCGGCGTAGCGGATGAGTGATTGCTCCGAGGGGGCTTTTTTGTGTATCAGCACAGCATCAAATAGCCGTCTTTGCCCACAAGCAGCATCAATTGCTCTGATGTGATCTGCAACAGTATAGCCTTCAGTTTCTCCTGGTTGAGTCATTATATTGCAGATATAAATACGGGGGGCATCTGTTTGAGCGATCGCATCGGCAATTTCTGGTACTAATAAATTAGGAATCAGGCTTGTATACAGGCTACCTGGGCCAATAATGATGTAATCAGCTTCTTTAAGTGCCTTAATAGCTGCTGGTACCGCCGGAGGATTCGCTGGAATGCAGCCAATTTTGACAATTTTACCGCCAGCTTTGGGAATGCTAGACTCCCCATCAATGCGACGACCATCGGCTAGTTCTGCCCAAAGATGAACATCACTGAGAGTTGCTGGTAGTACTTGTCCCCGTACCGCTAGCACTTTAGAACTGGCTGCAACTGCTTGTTCTAAATCTCCAGTAATGTCACTCATTGCCGTTAAAAACAAATTACCAAAACTGTGACCTGTTAACCCATCTCCAGCCCGAAAACGGTATTGAAACAATTCTGTTAATAACTTTTCTTCATCTGCTAAAGCAGCCAAACAATTGCGAATATCCCCTGGTGGTAGCACTCCAAATTCTTGACGCAACCGCCCAGAAGATCCACCATCGTCGGCGACAGTGACAATAGCAGTAATATTAGCGCTGTAAGTTTTTAATCCCCTCAACAACGTAGAAAGCCCCGTACCACCACCAATTACCACTATTTTCGGGCCTCGGTACAATCGATGATGAGCCAGTAAGACATCGATGAGTTCTTCTCCGCCTTCTGCTCTTAGTACTTTAGTAATTGAGCCGACAGTGCGAGTTTGCCCCCAAAGTAGTAACAGCAAACCGCCAAGCAGCACTAAAGGGCCACTGATATAGTTGGGTAAAATGTTGGTGATTACTCCCAGGAAACCCCTAAACAACTCAATCATCCAAAAAATTGGGGTCAGCTTAATCCAGATAGCTAAACCCAAACTCGCCAGCAGTACACCCCCAACACTGATCAACAACCAACGTTTTACCGATAGTCCAGGGGATAACCATTTGAACCACTGGTTAACCCGATAGGAAGTACGAGAACGCGACTGCTTTTGCAGGGCGTTGAGGGCTTGTCTGAGAAAACCAATTGACATACCTAATTTGGAGCAGTGCTACAAACAATAATTAACAGAAAATGTACACCACTTGGTTTAAAACACTAGGCGTGAAACTATTATATTTGTCAATCCCATTAGACTAAGAGCAAGTGGTCAAGATTGCCAGTATTCCTAGTTAAACAATACACTGGCTTGGTAAAAGTGAATTTAATGGAAAAACGAATTTTAGGATTAGATCCAGGGCTGGCAATTTTAGGATTTGGGGTAATTACTTGCATACAAAATCCTAAAAAAGTACAAGAGACTACAGTAAATATGCTTGATTTTGGAGTAATCAAAACGTCGGCAGATGTAGAAATGGGACAGCGCCTATGTACCTTATTCGATGATTTGCACACCCTAATGGAGGAATTTAAACCAGATTTGGTTGCGATCGAGAAACTATTCTTCTACCGTATGTCAAGTACAATCCTAGTTGCACAGGCGCGGGGTGTACTAATTTTAGTGTTGGGTCAGCGTCGTCTTCCCTACGTAGAGTTTACTCCAGCTCAAATTAAACAAGCTTTAACAGGCTATGGCAATGCTGATAAGTTAGATGTGCAAGAAGCGGTGGCACGGGAGTTGGATTTAGATGAAATTCCCAAGCCTGATGATGCTGCGGATGCTTTAGCGGTAGCTTTGACGGCTTCTTATCAGCTATAGGTTGTAAAAGGAGAATAAAGTTGGAAACTGAATAATAAACTTGGAAACTAGATAGGACTTACGCAACTGGCACAGGTACATAGGTACTAATTAGTAAACGTTATAAGTCGGAAAAACCTCATTTATTTGTAAAAAGCGAGAATAAATGGGTCTTGGCAACTTTTAATGATCTTGGTTGAGGCAAGGCAGAAGGCAGACGACAGAAGGAAGGAGAAAGGAAGAATTCCCACAATTCAAGCAGCGCAAGGATTATAGAACATCTGCATCACAAGAAAGCCGCAAGCGATCACCCGTAAGGTCACAAATCTCACGCCCGGATAACAAAACGTTTTAAAACCTTCTGCCATCTGCCTGAAAGTGCGTAACTTTCAATGATCACCAAAAGCTGACAAGAACCAATTTAAGTTTATATTATTCAGCAATATTACTGAAGACGCATCTGCAATTTGTAACAATAATTATAATCAACAAGCCTTAATTATTGTAATTATTCATGTGATTAACAAATAGGGATAGACTATGCTAAAAGTGCAAAATAACGAGCTATTTTCAACTTATGAAAATCTCAAATTGGTAGTGGAATAATCGCTGCTGAAGCTGTTAATTTTCATCAAATCGGTGGAATAATTACTCTTAGTCAAACTTTTTACTAGACCTACACATTCTGGCAGTGCTTCTCTAGTATTAATCAATTGGGGTTCTAACTGGAAAGAAATTAGATAACTATAAAAATCATTTATTAACTTATGGGAATACTGTTAAAAAAACTCCTAATCCCTGGATTTGTTCCTTTGTTCCAAGGAAATAAAGGCATAGGGCTTATTTGGATAATTGGTGCTTTTTATGGATATTATTATTTTATAATTCCAGGGTTAATAATTCATTCCATATACATATATAAATACTGCTGGAAAGAAGTAAAGCTTTTAATTAAAGGTAATAATAATGCTGAATATTTAGCATCTCAAGTAGAACAAATTGCTCAAAAACAATCAGATAAAATTAAAAAAATTCAGACATTAGGCGAGCAGTCAATTTTTGAAGATGCTGTAGAACTTGTAAATAATCAAAAATTTGGCAAAGCTGTTGCCATTTTAGAAAAGATACCGATGAATTCTGAATTCTATACAGAAGCTCAGGTCAGAATTACTGAATATCGAAGAATATATCAACAACAGGAGTTAGAAAAAGCTCTTGAACTGGCAGCCAATAATAATTTTGAAAATGCAATTGCCATTTTCAAAAAGATACCTGTAAATTCTGAATTCTATAAAGAAGCTCAGGCTAAAATTACAGAATATCAAAATAAAATAGAAAAAGAGAAAAAAAGGAAACTAGCAGAAGCACAGCAAAAACTAGGGGAGCATCCCAAATGTGCAAAAATAAATCAAAAAGCATTATTCGCGAGAATTCATCGCGAATAATAAGGGGACTTAATCCTTAATCTTGTGGTTCTTCCTCCTCTTGCTCAGACCCAGAACTAATATCTAGGAGGCAA
>JBBSOX010000133.1:0-17020 GCA_038259325.1 Chroococcales cyanobacterium
AAAGGATGGGTTGAACTGATACCATGCTTGAGTCGATTAATATGAATTGTGCCACTAGAAAAATCTACTTGTGACCATCGCAGGGCTACCAATTCTGATACACGTAGACCGTGACGATAAGCCAGTAAAATTAAAGTCGAAACGTCTGCTTACCCGTGCGATCGCTAATTCGGGACTTTGTAACCAAAAGTAAATTATGTTTATAATATAACCTTTTATTTTACATTCTCTCAAAAAGCGGGCAAAGTTGCGTGCAGCTAAAGTTGTTTCAAAAGCAAAATCAGCTTCAGCATTCACCAGAGTTTCTAGTCTTTCTAACATTAATCGTCCGGCTTGGCTGGCTACGGATTCCGGGTTAAAAGGAGAAAGTCCGGCTGCTATTTCATCGGCGTTGACGTATTCAAATACTTCTAGGAAGTAGGGAAGGATTTGCAAGGCGGCGGTAGTTTTACCAGAACCGTTTGCACCGCCGATAATGTACAGGTTGGGCATTATTCTAATGGTAATGCTAATTGTGCAGATGATTGGGGCTGAGATTTGGTCATGGTGCTGTAACAGGCGAACAAGTCGGAAATTCAAAAACCTGCCAAAATGGCAACCTCATTCCAGTTAACCAAGTTAAATTGTACAAAGATAAACGACTTCAAGGGTTTTGTTATCAGGGGCTACCACGTAAGCAAATTTCTTGTGATTTGCAAAAATAAAAAACTATCTCTACCAATTATTTGCAGAGTATTTTCTGGGTAGATAAATATTAATAATCAGGTTTGGCATTTGCTGCAACAGGAATATTAAATGCGTATGGGCGTTGTTTAAGTACGCATTAGCCCCAAAATAATGGGCAACGTCTGTATACATTCCTGTTCACTTCAGTGGCAAATGGCAGAGTGGGAGTTTGAAAGCTGACTGATATGCTTCCTCCCACTCTCTTTTTATTTCTCTATTGATAAATAAAGTTACTCTGCTCATAATTCATAATTATGAACTATGAATTATATAAAGTTCGGGTAATTACTTATAATAAAATCTATCTATGTAGGTTGGGTTGAATCGCAGTGAAACCCAACATGAACATGGAGCAAATGTTGGGTTTCGTTCCTCAACCCAACCTACAGATATTATAAGCGTTTAACCGAACCTGATATTATTGGTCAGTATCCCGTAAAAACTCAATAATCGCAGCATTCAACACTTCAGAAGCACCAGTTGAGGCATCATGATAGCAGTTAGACAAAATTTGTAATTTAGAATTGGGAATATGCTGATGCAATTTTTCACCATGACTAGCAGGAAACCAACTATCTTGCTCACCCCACAAAATTAGTGTAGGGCACTTAATCGCACTCAGTTTATTTTGAATTTTGGTGAGCATATTAGGCTTGTTTTCTTGCCAATTCTCAATTTCTCGTGCTGCTATTTGTAACTCTTCGGCGACTTTTGCGATCGTACCAGGAAATTCAATAAATGGGTAAGTTATCCAATAGACATCTTCCTGTGTCAAAATTGACGGATCAAATAATACCCCGCGTCTTTCTATGGCCATAATTTCTCTAAAAAGAGGTGCAAACAAATATGCCAGACGTAAGGAGTCAATTGTGTGCATTATTTCCAACGGCGTTTGGGCAAGTAACCACATAGCCCAATGGGGTAGACGTTCGGCAAAAACAGGTACGTTTACCACTACAAGTTGTCCAACTAACTGCGGATTTTCCTGAGCCAGGGCAAGGGCAACTAATCCCCCTAGAGATTCAGCCACAATCACTGCGGGTTCATCACATAATGCTTCAATAACTCTTTGAAACTCAATAACTTGATGACCATTGTGTTCTCTCCGAGACAATGGTTTTTCGGAAAAACCAAAACCTTTGGCATCAAAACAAATTACCCGGAAATATTTAGATAATGGTGCTATACTATGACGCCAATTATAGCTCCAACTGCCCATGCCATGTAATAGAATTAGCGGTTTTCCTCTACCTTTTTCGCCATAAGCAATTTGTACAGGATATCCTTTAACATCAGTAATAATTAGACTTTGCCGCCCTTTAGGAAAAGTGGCTTGCCACCAATCTTTCATTCTTTATTAATAAATAATTTAACCGCCTGTTAAGGCATTCCATAGCATTCTAATTAGTATCACGGGCAATGCTACTAGAACAATGGCAATCAGCAACAATCCAATCAAAAGGGCAAAAATAAACCACTTGTCTGCACTCTTTTGCTGGCTGGGAAACTTTAAGTACTCTTCTAATAGCTTGATATTATTAGTGTTAGCTCTCCAGGCAAAATCAAAAAAGTCTCCTAAAACTGGGACAGCGCCTACCAAGCCATCAATGATCACATTCACAACCATTTTGCTTAAGGTGGCTCTAGATACGCCTAGCCGCGCTGCTTCTAGGATGATGTAGCTAGAAAACATGATTCCCAAAAAATCGCCACCAATAGGTATAAGTCCTAAAATTGGATCTAGACCAAAACCAATCTGCGTACCAGGAATGGTAATAACATTATCTAGCAGCCGACTTAATTGACGCAGACGCTTCAAGGTGGGTGCTTTGGCATCAGGTTCAATCATCGAAAATCCAAAAGGAGAATTAGGCATGAAGGCGATCGCTAATTTTGTCTTGAATCGTTAGATATTCTACTCCCCTACTGAACTTTTGCAAAAATTTCCTCAGGGATTGATCGCGATATTTACAAATTAATAGTTTCCACAAGATTCTGACGTGCTTTTGGGCGCATATCTTCGCCGACAGTTACGTTCAACTGATCGCCGATTAACAGAACAGCAGCGCTCATTGACAGCCAGAGCATTAAAACTATCACAGCCCCTACAGCACCATATACTTTATTATAGTTGCCAAAATTCGCCACATAAAGCCGAAATAGGGCAGACAATATTGCCCAGAAAACAGCTGCTAAAATTGCTCCAGGCATCATTGGCGTACCTGGGTTCCACTGGCTTGGGCCATAGCGATAGACAAAGCTAAAGGCGACAGCAACAATACTTAAAGCTAAAGGCCAACGTAAAAGCTGCCAAAGATGCAACAAAAAAATCAAAGAACCATTGCCGCGCACTACCATTCCCAAAAGTAGGTCACTAGTAAAAACTAAGAAAGAAGCCAACACTAAAAGCAACATAGTACCGACTGTTAATCCCAGAGAGACAAGTTTGGCTTTCCAAAAGGGGCGGATCTTTTCTGGAGGAATTTGATGAATTTGGTCGAAGGCGGTCATCGCAGTACTTATCGCCCCAGAAGCAGTCCAAATTGCTAATACAAAGCTCAGAGAAAATAAACCACTATTTCTAGAATTGGTAATTTCTGTGGTAGCAAAATCACGAATCAAAACCAGGGCTTGTTCAGGTAGGACTTGACTTAGTTGTGCCGCTAGCTGTTTAAAAGTAGCTTGTAAAGATTCTGCCAATAAGCCAATGGCTGTGAGAACAGCAAGAATCGCTGGAAACAGCGATAACATAGCATTGAATGCGATTTCCGAGGCCAGTCCCATCAGTCGTCTTTCGATTGTCCTGGCAAAAGTTTTTTTGAGTGTGCCCCAATTAAGGTGGCGAAAGAAACGGAAAAAACGAGGATTTACCATGACTTAGAGTTAAAACTAGTTTGGTTTATTAACTACTGTGCCAAATTTTTGCGTAGCGATCGCATTTATCTTTTTACCGCAATAATACCGAGTGGGGAGTGGGGAGTAGGGAGTGGGGGCAGGGGAGACAGGGGAGACAAGGGGACAAGGGGACAAGGGGTGAGAACTTGAAATAAGTCTTTCCCCTTGTCCCCAATGCCCAATGCCCAATGCCCAATGACTCTTGACTAATGACCATTGACTAATACTTCGACTACGCTCAGTACAAGTGACCATTGACTATTTATTTATGAACCAAGATTTAACACAAGAGTGGTTGACAGAAATCCAGGTGCTCAAAGAGCAGATGGCGGAACTTCAGAGCGATCGCGATGCGGCTTGGGAAAGTGCCCAAAAATGGCGTCAGCTTTACAATACAGAAGCAGAACAACGCCGCACAGATGCCCAACTGTCTCAACAGGCGATCGCATCTCTCAAGGCAAATCTGCATAAACTCCAGGGACTTGAGGTCGAGACACTGGCTGCTGAAACATCAGTAACAGCGATTCAACAAGAAATAAAACAACTAAAATCTGTGGAGGACTTGCAAGCTAAACTCATCGCTGTAATTAAAGAACGCGATCGTCTTTTGCAAGCTTTGAAAACTGAGCAGGATAACCACGTTCAATCCCGCAACAGCCTTACTACTGCCTTGGGTGATGCTATTGATAGCTTGACACGGGAACGAGCTAGAGGAGAAAAAGAGAGTCAATAACTCGCGTGAACTTCATTGATTTTGAATTGTTACAGCAGTTTTCAGGTATTTAGACCACGACTAAGATGCGGAAAACGAAGAGACACGATAAATCGCCGTACAATAATCAGTCCTTTGTAGAGACGGCGATTTATTGCGTCTTTGTGATTTTCATAAAAAAACCTCAACCGAACCGTATTGAAACCCTATCCTTATCTCGGCTGAATACCAGATGCAATTAATGTCTCTATCGAATTGCTATCCAGGGGTTGGGAGAAAAAATATCCCTGTCCGTATTTGCACTTCATCGCTCTAAGTTGTGCCAGTTGCTCTACTGTTTCTACGCCCTCTGCTATTACATCTATATTTAGACTTTGTGCTAGGGCAATGATCGCCTGAACAATCTCCAAGTTTTCCCCGTTAGCACCAATCTTGGTAATAAAAGAACGATCAATCTTCAAGGCATGACTTGGAAAGCGGTGCAGGTAACTCAAGGATGAATACCCTATACCAAAATCATCTAAGTGTAATTGGATATTCATCTGTTGCAGTTGCAAAAGCATAAAAGTTGCTGATTGAATATTTTCCATCAGTACGCTTTCGGTAATCTCCAGCTTTAAACTACTGGCTGCCAGACCAGTCGCTTGAATAATTTGGGTAATTTGCTCAATGAGTCCGGGTTGTGAAAACTGTTTCGTGGAAAGATTTACACTGATTGTCAAGGGTGGGTTACTAGGAAATTGTATTTGCCAAGCCCGCATCTGCCGACAAGCCTCGCCCAGTACCCAATAACCTATAGGGATAATCAACCCAGTTTCTTCCGCTAGTGGAATAAAGTTGTCTGGAGGAACTAATCCGTGTTGTGGGTGCTGCCAGCGAACGAGAGCCTCGAAGCCAATAATTTTGTAGGTTTCTAACAAAACAATTGGCTGGTAGTAAACTTGAAACAAATATACTGAACCATCGCTAGCCAATTCAGGCACAAGACGGATATGGTAATGTCTTGTTTGAGAAGCGATCGCTAAACTGCATTCAAACTCGGTTTCTTGCTTAGTTTGGAAAACTTGCCCAAGCTTGCGATCGCATATCCGACAAAATTCTTCCGGTAGATTTAACTCTGCGTTTGTTTTGCCGATAAATGTTTCGGCTGATATCCCTGTAACCTTTTCAATACCTGGATTAACGTAAACGTAGCGCAATTGAGTGTTAAATCTGGAAATAATATCAGGTGCATTTTCAACTAGTGCTTTAAATTCTTGCTGGCGACGTGCTAGTGCCTCTAATATCTGCTTGCGCTCGGTGATATCCTGAAAGACTAAAACTGCACCTGTAATATTACTGTTGTCATCTTTAATAGGTGCAACGCTATCATCAATTGGTGTTTCTGTACCGTTTTTAGCAATAAGTATAGTCTGTTCTGGTAGACCGACAGTAACACCTGACCGAAGAACTTGTATTACAGGACTTTCAATTATTGTACGAGTTTCTCCATGAGCAATATTGAATACCTCTGTTGCTTCTTTACCAAACGCATCTGAATAATTCCAACCCGTCATTACCTCCGCGATCGCGGCGTCATCCAGTAGCGTCCCCCTCTTAAGGAGAAGGATGACTAGCAGCCTCAGTCCAAACGGCTATATCTTCGTTTCACAAAACAGCACCCATGAAAAAATTGGCTTGCTAAATAAGAACTATGAAAATGATTTTGTTTAATGTCAAAACCCATGTATACACGCGATATATCGCGTCTCTATATTTGAATTCATAGTTAAAATCAGCAATGCCAAAACTTTTTCACGGTACTACTCGTCATAGTCGTGCTAACTCATACCAAGTTTCTTAACTTTCAGAGCAAACTAGCTCTAATAAAGGATATCTATAATTAGGTAATTATTGGGAGCGTATATTTTCTGACTCATAGGAACGCAAATAAAAATTTTTCTCAAATTATTCGGTATATTCCCCAGGGATCTTCAAGAAATTATCGCTTGCATAAACTATATAAATGTGATATGTAACCTCAGTAATCGCACTTAAAAAGCTTTGATTGTATTAACTTGATATTGGATTGACTTATCAAATACGTAGACTAGATAGAGACATCAAGCAATGTAAAAATAATAGGGTATGGGGATAATTAACTCATGCAACTAACTCAAGGCAAGGTAAAGTACCCATGCTCAGGCGCTTAATTGTGATTGTTACTACCGCTATACTTTTTAGCAGTTCTTTGACCCTGGCACAGACTAACAAGCCCAAACCACCGGATAAATTTCCTCCTAGTCCCCTAGAAATTACCACACCAGATCCACTGTTACCACGTTTACCCAAGGATAAACAGCCGTTAACTCTCCAAGAACAGCAAAAGTTAGAACCAGCGCTGGATGCATTGAATCAAGAAGCAGCAGCGAAATTGCAAGCAGGAGATCAGGTGGCGGCGTTTGAAATTTGGAACCGGGAACTTCGCTTGCGACGCTTTTTAGGTTCTTTAGCAGAGGTGCAAGCACTATCACGAGTTGGGGCGATCGCCTGGAAGCAAAATGATGGACAAGAAGTACAATATATTACGCAGCGATTGCAAGCAATTCAAAAGCAAACACAATCTCAGAAACCAACTGCCCAAATTGATCTAGAATTGTGGCGATCGCTAGGTCAAGCTTACCAAAATGTGCGATCGCCTAAACTAGCTGTTGAAGCTTTCGACCAAGTTTTATTAGTGGTGCGAGAGCAAAAAAATACAACAGCAGTAGTAGAAAACCTCAGGACAATTGGGGAACTACATTTGAGTTGGTTTGATTATCCCAAAGCCGCCCCAATCTACGAGGAATTGTTGAGTTTAGCTACTTCCCAAGGCGACCGTGTAAACGAGGTAACATATCTGAAACGGCTGGCTTATATTTACGAGCAGACAAAACAAGCGCAGCAGTCGTTGACTGTACTAAATAAATTATCAGAAATTTACGTCAATGAAAATAATCTTACTGAAATACCAGAATTAAAGCTAGCGATCGCTTCAAATTACGAATCTCTAGCAAATGAAGATCCTAACTTACTGCTAGAAGCTTTTAACAATTATCAAGAAGCTTACACCACTGCTTGGCAATTAAAAGAGTACGTTCGGGCTGGTGAAGCTTTGCAGAAGTTAATTGCGCTGTACCGTTCTCAAGGACAAACAGACGAGGCTTTGCAGGCTAGCCAAATTCTTGTGGAGACAGAGACGCAAGCCGCCAACTTTTACGGGCTGATGCAAGCTTATGACCAAATTGGGCAATTGTATCTAGAACGCAAAGAGTTTCCTCAAGCACTAACAGCTTTTCAAAAAGGATTAGAAATAGCGCAACAACTCAAACATGAAGTAGCATACTTTACTGGGCAAATTGAAAAAGTCTCGAAACAAAATCTGTAGCTGATATTCACGCTATTCCATCCTCGGATTTTAAATTTTAATTGATGTAGTCTGCTTTGGATGTAGATTATTAATTTATATTGTCACCACCTCCAAGCACTACATCTTCATATATTTCTGCGTAGGCGTAGCCCGCTGTAGGCATCGCACACCGAAAATCAACGCTAGCTAAATGCACTTCTTGCTCTTTTTCATAAGGGAAAAGTACCCAATGTCCTTCCTCATTACGGCGGAAGCATTCAATACTCATTTGGTCTGGTGAAATTAGCACATACTCTTGTAATGATTCTAAGTGCCGATAACTAGCGAATTTCTTGCCTCTGTCATATTTAATACCTTAGTAGTTTTATAAAATATTTTAACTCATACAACACACTGCATAGCGAAATTAAAATATTGAAAAAAATATTTTGCCTATTGCCTGCCTCTACGACTAATTCAACTACTCAAATAAAATTACTATAGGAATCCGCTTTGATTCCTGAAATTATTTGCGTAGGGAGGGAACAGGGAACAGGGAACGGGGAACAGGGAAGAAGGAATAAAAGTGTACTGAGTTTTTTTCAAAAATCAAATAGGAGTCCTATATATCTTAAACTTTCTAAGCTTTGATAATGCCCTTCTGTTTATAAATTGGCAGCATTATTTTCCTTAAATATGGTAACTGTCTGCTAAAAATGATAGAACCTAAAATACAAACTATACCATCAATAATTAAAGTGTTAGTAGCACCAATACGACTTGCTAATGCACCTCCTAACAAATTGCCCACGGGAATCATCCCTAAAAATGACATTGTATGCAAACTCATCAATCGCCCACGTTTGTCATCTTCAACAATTGTTTGTAAAAATGTGTTGCTAGCAGCAATTTGGAGAATTGTTCCGAAGCCAACAAATAACATTGTAAATAAAGAAAGTGGTAAAAATCGAGACAAAGAAAAGGCAATTAGACCAATTCCTAAAATTGCCGGAGCTAAGGCAATCAATTTACCAATTCCTAAAATTGTTTGGCGTGTAGCTAGATAAATACCACCAGTTAACGCTCCCACTCCAGATGCCGCCATCAAAAACCCCAAGGTTTCTGCACCACCTTTGAGAACTTGTTCTGCAATAACTGGTACTAAAATAGTATTTTGCAGCCCCATAAGGCTGACTAAAGCCGATAGTAATAATATGGCTCGAATGGGTGGAAAACTAAAGGCATATATAAATCCCTCTTTGACTTTTTGCAAGGGATTACCGTCAGCTACCACATTTTTCCAAGGCTTAACTTTCATTGCTAATAAAGCGGCAATTACAGCAATGTAGCTTAAACCATCAATTAAAAAACAATAGGCAGTTCCAACGCTAGCAATTAATAAACCCCCGATCGCAGGGCCAATTAATCGCGCACCGTTGATCATCGTGGAGTTGATAGCGATCGCATTGGCTAAATCTTCTCTGCGTTCAAGCAATTCTGGTACAAATGCTTGGCGTGCTGGCGCATCTAAGGCGTTAATAAATCCTTGAAACAAACTCAAGGCGATGATGTGCCATACCTGAATCACACCAGTCAGCGCCAGCACTGCTAATGTTAATGATTGAATCATCGCCAAGATTTGTGTACCAATTAAGGTACGATAGCGAGAAAAACGATCTACAAATACTCCGCCAAAGGGAGCTAAAAAAAAGCTAGGAATTTGACTAGAAAATCCGACAACTCCTAGCATTAATGCGGAGTTTGTCAAGTCATAAACTAGCCAAATCGTCGCAAGTTGTGTCATCCATGTCCCAATTAGCGAAATGCCTTGTCCGGCAAAAAACAACTGGTAGTTTTTTGACTTTAAAGCAGGTAGTAGTGGTTTTTTCATGCAAAGTTTTTTATAAATTTGCTTTCATAATTGTTAACTTGCTTGTTCGTTCAATAATTTAGTTGATAGCCTTTTATTTAGAATACGTAATATTTTGTCAAAATAAATCTTGATATCACTTCCCCCGGTCGGGTGATTGTGGGATCATCTTTAGGAGAGGTTAGCGATCGCCTGATTCAAGATTTGGGAAAACAGTTCCCGGTCAGCAAAGGAAATACCGTCCATAGCTTCATCACGCACTGCTGCGGCGATTGGTGGTAAAACAGTTTCTAGTTCCTTACCTGCATCTGTTAGCCAGATTCTCCAGATGCGGCGATCGTGAGTGTCGCGTTCTCGACGCACCAAGCCACGTTCTTCCATCCGATCTAATACGCCTGTTAAAGTCCCTCCCACTTGTTTGAGTTTGTCCCCAATACTAGAAGTAGGTAAACCATCTTCTTGCCATAAACAGCACAACACTAACCAGTGAAATGGCGTAAGCCCAAACGGTTCTAGCCTTTCAGTAAACTTGCGACTGAGCAGTTGTGAGACTAATTTAATTCTGTAACCCAAATTGTATGGTGCCAGATTTTGCTGCCACGACTCTAAAGCTGGGGAGTTATTAGATGTAGAAACCATTTAGCAAAATACTTAGTATACGTAATATTATCATAACTAGGCTAATGTTTTTTAGCAATAGTTACTTTACATCTATCTTAGGGAATAACTTGAATCAACTGGTGCTCTTTGACTGTACCGATAATGCGGTGAGGTCTAGATAATTTAGAAGACTGGTCAGCATAAATCCAAGCATAGCTCAAAGCTGGTACTTGGGAAATAGAGGCTACTGGTTGAGGGCGAGTAGGAAGATAGAAATTAAGCAGAACTTTGGTTTTAGCATCTATTTCCACATAGTAGGTAGGATGAGATTCGGTAATTGAAGCGATCGCACTTTGTTGTAGGAAAGGTTTCAAACCAGGGTTATAATCACTTAATAGACCTATGCTACCCATCGCCGCCAAAGCCAGCCAACAGGGAATTAACCAACCTGCAATCCAATAAGGCGCTGTGAGAAACTTTTTGTCAAAGTGGTAACGGGCAATCCACACCACAGGTAAAATTAACCAACCCAAGCCCATAGCCAAACCAATAGTTGCATACTTGCGGATATCAGAACTACCCCAACTAAAAATGCCAATACTCACTATAACAAGTACAACACCTAATCCACCCAAGCCATAACTGAGGTTTCGGGGAAGATTATTTCTTGCAAAAAGGTTCAATATCTTTTTTTTACTTTTTTGAAGAGGGAATTGTGGGAGAATTCCTATCTGGAAAATATTACCTAACCAGTTTAAACCCACAGATGCAAACAAAGCGATGAACGGATAAAGGCAAAGACTATAGTGAGATAAACGAGTGCTAAAAATACTAATTTCTACAAATAAAACTAGTGGGAAGCCAACTAATATTAACTGGTAACGAGGAATGGGACGACGGAGAGTTAAAAATAAACCTAAAAGTCCGAAAAAAGCCCAAGGAAATGCTTTTAAAAGAATATTCCAAACATAGAATAGTATCCCATTAGACTCCCGCTCTTCAGAACCTAGTTGTACAACAAACTTGAGTAACTCTTCAAAACTATTATTTCCGAAGTGTAGCCAGCTTAACCACAGCCAAACACAGGTTGGTATTAAACCTACGAAAAAGCCTAAATATAAAATTGGGTTAGTAAGATGACGATGACGGCGATGTTCCCAAATTAAATAAGGTAATAAAGCTATAATTGGCAAAAAAATTATAAAGCTTCTAACTAAGAAGCCTAAACCTAAACTTAAACCAGCTAGAAAACTCCACCAGTAGCGATATTTGGGATGCAATTCCGCTTTGATTAAAGACAAAATAGCTAAAAGCACCAAGAAAACCATTGGTACATCAGGTGTACTTAAGCGAGAGTATTGCAGCCAGAGAAATTCCACACTTAAAATTGCAGCAGCTAGCCAACCTAAGTTTTTGCCTAGCATAATTTTGCCAATTTTATACACAAGCCACAAGCTAAAAATGCCAGCAATCATACTAGGAAGACGCGCACTAGTATCACTAATACCAAACAGCTTGTAAAAACTGGCAATTAACCAATAAGGGCCAGGAGTTTTATGATGTGGTGTTTCCCAAGGAGCTATCCAATTACCAGAATCAAACATCAGACGGGCACGTGATGCGTAAAGCCCTTCATCATGTGCCATCAGGCTATCATCTCCAGAAGTAAATAGTAATAAGGGCAGTATCCAAACTAACAAACTAAAATAGGGTAATGATGCGACTAAATGGATTTGTCGCCAAATATGCTGCAAGAAGTGTAGTTTATATAACATTGAATATATAAAAATTGAATACTGCTATTTAGGTATCCTGCTGTTATTAAAATATGTTACATAGTGTTTGTGAAAAAATATCTGATATTGCCGCAATTTTCGGAAAAAGTACTCCAAAACAGAGATTTATGCAGTTAAGACCGAATCAGCGCCTGAAATTAGACGACACAGACGATAAACTGTTCTATGCTTATCCCCGCTTCGTTACCCATGTTGATGAAGGATTTATTCAACAGCTAACGGATTTATATCGCGATCGCCTCAAACCCAACACCCGCATTTTTGATATGATGAGCAGCTGGGTGTCTCATCTACCAGAAGAGATGCAGTTTGACCATGTGGAAGGACATGGACTCAATGGTGAGGAATTAGCCCGAAATACCCGCTTAAATCATTGCTTTGTGCAAAATCTTAACGAAAATCCGCAGCTACCTTTACCAGATGAAGATTTTGATGCTGTTCTCAATTGCGTATCTGTGCAATATATGCAATATCCAGAAGCAGTATTTTCCGAAATTTATCGCATCCTGAAACCTGGTGGTGTCGCAATTATCAGCTTTTCTAACCGGATGTTTTTTGAAAAGGCGATTCAAGCTTGGCGGGAGGCTTCAGAAGCACAACGAGTAGAATTAGTCAAAGCTTATTTCGCGTCAGTTCCAGGGTTTACAACCGCAGAAGTCATAGTTCATAAGTCAACATTACCGAATATCTTACAGTGGTTGGGTGCAGCGGGAGGAGATCCATTTTATGCCGTTATAGCTTACCGCAGTTAAGCCGAATAAATCCAGCTACCATCTCAAAGACAAGGGGCAAAATCCCCTTGTTAAAGACCCTTTTTATTTGTATATACATAATTTTTGTAGATGAATTATTGGCTAATGAAATCAGAACCAGAATCCTATAGCATTGCTGACCTTCAACAGCAGAGCGAGACTATCTGGGACGGTGTTCGCAATTATCAAGCTCGCAACTTTTTGCGCCAAATGGATGAAGGAGACTTAGCTTTTTTCTATCACTCCAACACTAATCCTCCTGGTATTGCTGGGTTAATGCGTGTGGTGAAAAAAGATATTGCTGATCCAACCCAGTTTGAGCCAGAAAGTCAATACTACGACCCGAAATCAAGTTCCGAATCTCCTCGATGGCAAACAGTTTTAGTGGAATTTGTTGAGACTTTTTCTAACCCCATCTTGCTATCAATACTCAAAGAAGAGTTTAGCGCCGAAGAGTTAATGTTGGTGAGACAAGGAAATCGGTTATCGGTGATGCCCGTCCCTGAAGCAGTAGCTTTGAAGATTCTAGCGATGAAAATTACAGCAGATATATAGCGGTTATCGACTTTGAGAATACGGTATCCTGAATCTGTTGTAGAAGATACTAATGCAACAATTCGCCGTAACCTATTATTGGTAAGTGCAGAAGAGTCAGATTCTTGCCAAAGTAATTATGAATTCTTGAAGCAGCTTTCAAGGGATAATCCTTGTTATACAGCGGCCTACACGGAGAACTTAATATGACATCTCCAGAAACGGTTACATGGCTACAAGAACGGACGAGTTTAGGAATTCTCTCATCTGAGGTGTTAAATGCGATCGCACAAGTAATTGAAGTACAAGTTGTACCAGCCGAAACTGACTTAGTTAGCGAAGGCACTCCTCCAGAAGCCCTTTATATTCTCCAAGAAGGTCAACTCGAAAGCAATAGCACCAATCAAACCAACCCAGCCTTAGCTTGTGGATTCCTTCCCGGTGCAGTGATTGAACTCAAAGAATTGCTGTTGGATGAATTAACTCCATTCACAATTACTACCGTAACCGAATGTCATTTGTGGGTTGTGCCTGCTGATAAATTTCGCCCTTTAGTTAACCAATACCCGGAAATTGCTCAAGCTTTTTCCCGCCAATTGGCTCAAGAATTAGCTCAAGCTACATCTGCACTTGGCTATGAACAAGAACGTTCCGTAGCTTTGCGACCATATTTAGTTACCAAAGCGCAACGGGGAATTGTCGGTACAAGTCGCTATGCTGTAAGACTGCGCGAGCAAATTCGTTTATCGGCGGCTGACCGCAAATCAGTGGATATTTTCGGAGAACCAGGGTTAGAAAAAGACAATATAGCAGCTCTTATCCACTTTGGTTCTCCAAAACGGCGAGAACCAATTATTAAAGTAAATTGCAGTATTTTGCAAACTAGCGGTGCAGATTTATTCGGTCGCGCTGGCGGTAAACCAGGATTGTTGGAATGGTTGGGAGAAGGTACTTTAATTCTCAACAACATCCAAGAATTGCCACCAGAATTATTACCTTCTGTAACGCAGTTGCTCAAAACTGGCACATATACCCCCGTCAGCCGTTCAGGAGAAGCAGCACCGGAACCTCGTCCCAGTAAAGCCAGAATTTTGATTGTTTCCGAAAAAACTCAGTCGACAATTGAACGCTGTATTGGTCACATTATTAAAGTACCACCGCTACGGGTGCGGAAAGCTGATATTCAGGCACAGGTTGAATATTATACTAGTCTTTACATTCGGGCTAGAGGCATTCCTAAACCGCACATCACCCCAGAAGCATTACGTCGCTTACAGTCTTATGATTTTCCTGGCAATCTCAAGGAATTAAAAAATTTAGTAGAAAGAGCGATCGTGCAAGCGGAGGGTGCTAATGAATTAACAGAAGAAATTTTCTGGCCAGCCGAAACGAAGAAAAAACGATTTCGGGTGAATCTATTAAATGCCTATCCTGATTTGCGGCGGTTTTTACGTAGTCCTTGGTGGCCCGATCGCATCAACTATGGTTTTACTGCAACGGCTTTTGCGATTATAGTTGCAGTCTTATTTATTGGTCCACAAACCCGCGATCGCAATTTCGTATTAAATCTATTTTGGGCTTGGTGGTGGCCTTTCTTCCTATTTCTCTTTCCCTTTTTGGGACGTATCTGGTGTTCTGTTTGTCCCTTCATGATTTACGGGGAAATTACCCAAAAGTTATCTCTGTGGCTATGGCCTCGACAACTCAAGCGCTGGCCAAGACAAGAAGCTGAAAAATGGGGCGGATGGTTCATGTTTGGTTTGTTCACCCTAATTTTCTTATGGGAAGAACTCTGGCATTTAGAAAATACCGCCTACCTCAGCGCTTGTTTGCTACTGTTAATTACCGCCGGGGCGATGATTTTCTCCGCCATTTTTGAGCGGCGATTTTGGTGTCGTTATCTCTGTCCCATCGGCGGGATGAATGGTTTGTTTGCCAAGCTTTCAATGACGGAACTCCGGGCGCAGCAAGGTATATGTTCTGCCAGTTGCACCACATATCAGTGCTATAAAGGTGGCCCCCAAAAGGGCGAGGGGATGGAAACGAATGGATGTCCTTTATACTCCCACCCAGCGCAATTAGAAGATAACAGAGATTGTGTACTGTGCATGACTTGCCTAAAAGCCTGTCCCCATCGTTCCGTTGAGTTCAACTTGCGTCCCCCTGGTATTGAACTGTGGACAACTCATGTACCCCGCACCTATGAAGTAGCCTTATTGTTTTTGCTGTTGGGTGGGATATATCTGCATCGCTTGCCAGAGTTGCAATCTTGGTTGGGGTTACAACTAGATTTAACTCAGTTTTGGCAGCACTTGGGATTATCGCTGCTAGTGTTAATTATCCCAGTGATTTTTACCTTTGCGGCTTATGGCTTGCTGCAAGTGTTCAACTTTAACCGGAAGCCTCGATCATTTGTAGAACTTGCCTATGGCTACCTACCATTGGTTTTAGGGGGAAACTTAGCTCACTATCTGCGTTTGGGCTTAGGCGAAGGCGGGCGGATTTTACCTATAACCTTTGCTACTCTTGGTCTGAGTGGTGAACAATTACCAATATTGGTTGCTCACCCGGCTGTGATTGCCTTTTTGCAAGGTACAACGATAATTTTCTCAGTGTTAATGACTATGTTATTAACGCAAAAAATTGCCAAACAACCAGTGCGATCGCTCCTTTGGCAACATCTAGCAGCGATTGGGCTGGGAGTAAGTATGTGGGCGATTATCGTGTTTTGAGCTTCACTGTTGACTTTAAATGGTTGCTCTATTTACGCCGTGGCGTACTAGTAGTCTGTCAATTTAAAGATGGATAAATTCCCTGTGGAGACGGCGATTTATCGCGTCTCTCTAACCGTCAAAATGAATTTGACAGACCACTAGTGCAAGAAGAGCGAGGTAAGATAAGAGGTAATAAAACTTATAAATAAGTCGGTGAGAATAACCTTAGCTATATTAACTAATGTAAAAACGATGGAAATTAGTTCTTAGCCAGTGGCTCTAGACTTTAAAGTAAGACTAGAGCCGCTCACTACAAACCTTTAATTATTTACGCCTACTTAAATAACCTTACATTAAATTTTTTAACTTTTTTCAACTGGATAGTTATTTCTGTCTTTTTGCAGTAGCCATATAGATATATTTTTCACTACAATATTAACTTCTTCTGGAATTTGGTTTTTTTATTGTGTAATTATACGTCGAAAAAATCAAGTCTAGAAATCTTAATAAAAAATTGCAGCCAGCAAACTAATGACACAGCCTAACTCACAAGATAAAAATAGCTTTTTTTACCCTCGTAGCCGATATTATGGGAAATTCCAGCCAGAGACTTTAGTATTTAATGCCAACCTCCAAGAATTTGCCCAAAAAATTAGTTACATCAGTTGCCTAGAAGTAGGTGGAAAGCTGTCTCCAGAAGAAGCTTACCAGCAAATTAAGGCGCTTTGGAAAGAGTTGAAACATAGCAAAAAAGAACTAGCTATTGGTGAAAATAAATAAATTTAAGCTTTCAACACGATGCGCGAATTATTTTAAGCAACTTTTATCTGATTTTATTCTCACTATAGGAATCCGGTTTGATTTCTGAAAATATACGTAGAATGTGTTAGCACGGAGAGTACGGCATCAAACTCTTGATAATAGTGCGTTACGAACTCCGTTCTAACACAACGCCAGTTGCTACAACGGATAGCGCAGCGTATACCCTTCGGGATGCTTCGCTTAGAGCGAGTACTCGAGCGTCGGGAACCTCCGCAACGCACTGGCTCCTCTA
>JBBSOX010000134.1:0-16452 GCA_038259325.1 Chroococcales cyanobacterium
AAACGCACTGCTATGGATAACAATTATATGATTCAAGTTCTCAGTAGTTGTTTCATTGACAGCATATTAGATTCTTCTGATTCCTTGTGTCAAGCCTAATTGAGATGCTCTTACCCTGGTAATAATGGCAGTATGTGGACTTGTCAGATTGCGACTTAATTGCTCATGGTTTTTATCTGTTAATAATTGAGTTGATCGGGGAAAAATAAATTGTTATTCTTTCTATTTTTTCCTTTCTAACTGATAAATTAGCTCGATTAATCCCCCAAAACCTTATTGTTGCGTCCACTAAGCGCTTGCGATCGCAAGCCATCAAAATCGCTAAAACCATTGTATAGTATGCATTTCGGATTTTCGGATAAGTCTAATGAGTCTAACACTGTTATATTGAATCAGTCTCCGAATGCCGCCTTTATCGGAGTACCCTTGGCGCTGGAGTCGATTATGAATTGGAACAGCAAACGTGAGGCTGATTATCATAATTGATGCGTTCAGCACAAGCAACATAAGTACCCAGCCAAGCTTAACTTCTACTGGATGTACAAATGCTAGTAGAAGTGTACTTAGCATCAGCAACATGTAAGGTAGGTAGATACTAAACGGGAGCCTGCGCTCATATTCTTTGTGAAACGATACAAACTCTGTTTGTCCAACCCAACCAAAGAGTGGATAAGTAGTGATTTGTGTGTACCAATGCAGAGCATTGTTGAAAAATGTTGCAGAAGCTGCAATCACGAAAACAATAATTTCTATGCTCATGATGTTTGTATTTCCTATATTACTTATGAATGCAAATCAATTAATGACTTCTGAGGTAATAGAAATACTTACCAAGCCTCATCAGTCAAGAACATCTGCTGGAATCATATTCATATAACCCCAAAAGAAACTTGCGTTAATTGTCAACATCTTTGGCTGTCGTTGATTTCCATGAAGCATTGCTCGTCGCAACACGCTTTAGCAGTCCATTGAGAGTCTGTTGTTCTTCTAGTGTTAAGGCAGCGAAGAATTGTTTTGCTACTTCAATCGATGCATGTTCTGCTTGTTGGAGTCGTTGCTCGCCAGCCTTTAAAAGATGAACTTCATAGGCTCGCCGATCGCTCGGATGAGGTCGTCGTTCAATTAAGCCCTGCTCTTCTAGGCTATTAAGCAAAGTAACCATGCTAGCTTTATCAACACGAAGCTTGTCACCTAGTCGTGCTTGAACCATTGCACCTTCACCAGCTAGTAATTGGAGGATACCAACCTGGAGCGGGCGCAGATTTAAGGGAGTCATAGCACGGGCATAAAACTGTGCGCCAAGTTCAGTTACCCAGTGAAGTACAAAGCCTGTCCAGTGACTCAGACATTCTGGCAAAGGCTCCCAGTCTAGATCGTGTCCACTAAAAGTATGCGAATTAACTGATGGGCTTTCCCGCTTTGGGACTTCAGCAGATTGCTTGGAGGATCTTCGTCTCTTCATAGAACCAAAAACGCTTGCTCAAACAAACGTTAGCACAAAAAACGTTTGGTCAACAAACTAATTGTAGTTCACCATACCAATTTGGAAAAAATATATTCTCAGGAATCTTTAAGCCGCAACCGAGCAAGAACAGTAAACAGCATTGGCGACCAAAAGCTTTGATTAATCAGGCTTTCGAGTTAGTTCAAAAATTTGGTTGCTTAATTTTTGCTTAGTTGCGTTAAAAACCATAAAGAAAGCCCTCATAAATTCTCCGAGGGCATTGATTTATATCTATGTCATTCCTTAAGCGCGGAAACGTCTTTTACTCTGCCTGTGCTTGGCAACTTCTTTGCGCTTGCGTTTTTCAATAGGCGTTTCAAAGTGACGATGCTTCCTCATGTCTTGAAAAATACCAGCTTTAGAAACTTCTCGCTTAAATCTGCGCTTCTGCTGACTCAATGTGTTCATTGTCACCCACTACTATTTGGGTCATTATCTCTCCTGCTGAATTGACTTAATTAATTGGTTCATAGTGGTAAGCCGTCGAGTTGACTAAAGTACAAAAAAAGGCAGACTCTTTGTTTGACCTTAAGACTTGCTTGTCAAATATTTGTTTTACAACTTAGTAGCGGTTACGTCCACCGCCTCCACCATATCCCCCCCGATTACCACCAGAAGAACCTCTGTCTTCTCTGGGCAAGGCTTTGTTAACTTTGAGTCCACGACCCATCCATTCAGCACCATCAAGGGCTTCAATGGCAGCTGTTTCCTCAGCGTCTGTTCCCATTTCCACGAAAGCGAAGCCTCGTGGGCGGCCTGTTTCTCGGTCAGTAGGTACTTGAACCCGCTTTACAGAACCATATTCAGCAAAAACTCCCTTAAGATCGTCTTCTGTAACTTCATAAGAGAGGTTGCCTACATAAATTGACATCGATTTTCTCCAAAATTATCAGCGTGCAGAGATTTAAATTTCGGAGAAAAGGCTGTGAATACTAAAAACAAACACTGTCACCGAATTAACTCTCACTTTTTAGGATGACATAGAAGCCAACTCTCTGCATCCAGTAAATGGTTAATAAATGGTTAACCAGTGATGTCAGACTAGGTGTGTAGGCGTAGCCCGTCGTAGACATCGCCTATGCGGCCGTAAAACTTAGGTAGTAAGATGTGCTGCTTTCATTTTGAATTGGCGAAAATATGATTTATCGAAAATACGTATTGTTGTATTGCTATAAATTTGTATTATTGCCAATTTAAGCAACTCACGCAGACTGTACTAAGCAGTAGACCATCCTCAGAGAGCAAAGCTACTTGAACAGCTAAAGTCAAATTTTAGTTGTTCAGGTGTAGTCCGTCCAAGCTAATGGTTGGTACTTGGAACTTTTTAGAATTTTGAATTGGCGAAATTTTGTATTGTCGCCAAGTTAACATTTTATAAATAAAGAAATACAAATTTTCGTTATTTAAAAGGGTAAACTAGCAGCATTTACTGGAGTACATTTCGTGATAATCACCCTTGCCAGTTTCAAGGGAGGTGTCGCTAAAACGACAAGCGCCATCCATATTGCTTGCTTTCTATCTCAGCATGGCAGCACCTTGTTGGTTGATGGCGACCCAAACCACAGTGCTACAGGATGGGCAAAGCGAGGAGCATTACCCTTTAAAGTTGTGGATTTACTACAAGCGACTATGCACAGCCGTAATTTTGAACATGTGGTCATTGACACAGCAGCTAGACCAAGCCACGAAGATTTAGAAGCACTCGCTGATGGATGTAATTTATTAATCTTGCCTACTACACCTGATGCTTTAGCGATGGATGCGCTGTTGCAGACTGTAGGCGCACTTAAATCATTAGGCAGCTCGCGCTATCGTGTGTTGCTCACAATTATTCCCCCAGCCCCTCGCTTAACAGGACAGCAGGCACGGGAAGCATTAGAGGCAGAGGGAATACCACTATTTCAACATGGGATTAGACGATTTGCTGTTTATGAAAAAGCGGCACTGGAGGGGCTGCCAGTTTACCAAGTAAAAGACCGCAGCAGCAAAATAGCATGGCGAGAGTATCAAGAGGTGGGTAAGGAGATATTGTCATGAGCAACCCTAAACCTAGCCCTTTTAAAAAGTTATTTCAAACCAAAGACGAACCACAACTTGAGCCAGAACAACCGCCAGAGGCGACTACAGAGAGTAACGTGACACAGGCTCCAACACCACTTGCGCCAGCACAAACTCAAGAAGAACCACGCAAGCGTGGTAGACCTGCAACTGGAAAGCGGTCTGATGATGCTTGGATTGGGCGCACTTACTATGTGAAACGCTCAACAGATTTAGATGTAGAGGAAGAATTACTCAAACTAAAAAGACGTGGCGTAGAGATTGATAAAAGCGAATTGGCAGATTTTCTCATGGCTGTCTGGGTGAAATGGCAGCAAGGTGAAAATATAGATTTACTAATTTACGAATTTACGCCAAGGCGAAATTCCAAATTAGACTGACTCTTGGCAGCAAGGTGAAAATACAGATTTTCAAATTTACGAATTTTCACCAAGGCGAAATTCGCGTATTAGACTGCTCCCCGGCTGAATGCTTGGAACTTAGTGTAGTAAAGCTAAAAGAAACTATTGCGATAATGAAAAAGACTGATGCAGCTATTCCTAAATTTCCCATGCAGTAGAGGAGATACCCACTATGACTATCAAAGAACTGCTTCTTATCGAAATTGAATCCACCTCAGATACCATTCTGACTGAAACGCTAGACTTTTTACGCTTTTTAAAAACTAAGGAAACCCAAACACAGCCTGTTTCATCTGTGGCAGATTCTGCCGACCACACTCCAGTAAATTCCACAGGTCGCTCACTGCTCGAACATTTAAAAACAATTGGTAAATGGTCAGGTGATGATTTACAAGAGTGTCTTGAGCTAGTTTATGCCACTCGTGGTAAAGCCAAATTTGATTACGACAACCCCTTTGAATAATGTACCTGTTAGATACAAATCACTGTAGCCAAGCAATTCTTGGTAATGCCAATGTGCTTCGTCGCCTTGCGGAGGTGGAAAATTCTGTGATTACAACCTGCGCCATCGTTCAAGGGGAACTGATAGACATGGCAGAACGTTCTCAACGCAAGGAAAGTAACTTAGCCCTCATTGACAGTTTTCTAACGGGTATATACATCCACAACGTTGATGGATTTACTGCTACTATCTACGGGCAACTGAAAGCAGCTTTATTCAATCAATTTGCACCAAAAGAGAAAAGCAAGCGGAGAAAAACTAAAATCACTGATCTAGGCTTTGATGAAAATGATCTTTGGATTGCTGCTGTAGCTCTACAACATGGCCTTACCGTTGTGTCAGCCGACAGTGACTTTCAGAGAATTCAACAAGTGAGAACATTGACCATTGAATCTTGGTTATAAATTTTATGTGCTTTGGCAGAGAGCGAGGTCATTGTCCCAACGGGGAAATTTTTGACGTTATGAATAAGTATTTATACGCTATTTTTGGAACACGTTTTTCTTAAATCTTTATCGATTCTACGTATGAATGCTGACGAATCAATTTTAAATTTAGAGAAGGTTAATTTAAAAAATAAACATTTATTACCAGAAGATTCTGGCATTTATTATGTGATAGATGAAAACAATATAGTATGGTACATAGGAAAAGCAAAAAATCTTAAAAAGAGATGGAATGGGAAAGCGCACCATAGGCTTTACCAATTATCATCACAAAGTAGAAAAAAGTTTTATATATACTACAAGAAGTTAAGCGAAATCAACCTAGATGAAGAAGAAAAAAAATTAATAGCATAGCACAGTACAGACCGCATCTTAATAGCAGTCCAGTAAAGAAAAAAAAGGTTTTACCTGCTGAAAATCTGTTAAGAGAAACAATACTCAAATTACCAGATTTATTAGTAATTTTAGGTATAGAGCCACCCAGACAGATAAATAAAAATGCCATCACAACTGACTGGTGGTTAAAAAATAAATTAGCAGGACTACAAATTATTCATCTTGTGCTTGATTGGGAAAAGCTAAGAGAGTTTGCCGAACAAGATATAGAAATATATAGTGGTATATTAGGTTATGTATTTGGGACTAGAAAAGCTTATTCTAACCTTTGGGAAGCGCCACGCAAGGGATATGTAAGAAGATACGGTGTAGTCCAGTGCCGGATTTTGGTAAATGGGTATGTTGTTGAAGTCAGTGTTTTAGATAAAGTTAGTCAGATTTTAACTAAAACTAGAATGGGGACTTTAGCTGGTGAGCAAATAAAAATTGTAGAAGCAGATATATTAGATAAAATCAAAGAAGACCTAAAAATTCCAATTCCAAGATATTTTGTCAATCAAATAAAACCTTACTTGCAAGATCCTATAAATTTAGTTTTTAATGATGACATAGATAGAGAAACTCTAGGAAAACAAATATACAAAATAAAAGAAGAGTATAAGCAAGGTCTTAGAGGAGTTGGTAGTAGAATTGCCAAACGAATTCCTAAAGGTGAATCCAATGCCTCATAAATCGCCAGCAACGTCACCATTTTGTTAATGTATTTGCACCCGAAGATACTTATAGTTGCAATTAATCCTGGTTTGTAAATGTCATGATTGCAGGTCTGAGCGATTAGCATTGCAGGTCGCTACAGATAACATAGCCCTTGCTGAATCTATCGCAGCGCAACAATCAGCTTTAACTTATGCACCTAAATCTACTAGCGCTAGAGCTTACCAATCTTTGGCTAAAGAATGTACCAAATATTGGGGGACGAAATGACAACAAGAAAGAAAATGTCTGGCATGAAATTAAGTCAATTTTCTGGAATTAAAAGCCAAATAGAGCCACTATAAAGGTTTAATAGACATTTCTTGCCCAGCATGACAGAAGAATTAGAATAAACTATGAATTGGAGTTTTCCCTTATGAGCGTCATAATTCCCGATGACATCCTCCGAGCATCAAACATGACTGAGGATGAATTGAAATTAGAAATTGGCATCTTGCTTTATGAGCAAGGTAAAATTAGCAGTGGCAAAGTCCGAGCCTGGACAGGAATCACAGTACTTGAATTCCAGCATGAACTGGCTAAACGCGGTTTACACATCAACTATGATGTAGAAGACTTCCAATCCGATGTGCGGACACTGCAATCAATGGGCTTGTTGTGATTATAGTTAGTGACACATCACCGATCACAAACTTGGCAGCGATTGGTCAGTTAGATTTACTGCGTCAGTTGTATAGTCGCGTTATCATTCCCCAAGCCGTGCGTTGAAAAAAGTACGAGTAGGTAATATTAGCCTACTTACCATAGACGGCAGCAGTTTTTGTTTTTGGGTGATCGCTTTGGGGCAGAGTCCCCAGTATTCTTGTGCTATTAAAACTGATATCAAAGCAGCAATTTTACAGACTACACACAGCGCTGATGATACTTAGTGACTTCCGCAACAAGTGGCTATTGCCATATCTTGTGTAAACGTTCAGGCAAAAACATTGTATGCAATGATATACGTTATTGGAAACCTACATTATCAATAACGAAGCTGTAAGCACTTATGCCTAACGAGTCCAGATGGGGGGAGCTAGTTAAAGTTGAATTGGAGGCGTGTTTAGATGCTCCGATCGCTCGATATTTTGACACGCAACTTCAGGGCGACCCGGATGTGTTGGCGCAGCTGTTGGCAGATAAGCGCAACCCCAATACTCGACGGGCTTATGAAAAGGATTTGAAAGATTTTTTTTTGAAGATGACAGGCTTACTGCCAACTGGTGATAGCGTGTTGGAGTTTTTGCACTTGCAGCGAGAGCAAGCGGTGATGGTGGTGTTGAAATATAAGGCGATGTTGATCTCGTCGGGTTTAAGAGAGGCGACAATTAATCGGCGGTTGGCGGCGATTAAGTCGTTGGCCAAGATGGGGCGGAAGCTTGGTGTGTGCAACTATTCCCTGGAAGATGTCGAGGGGGAGAAGGTTAAGGCGTATCGCGATACGCGGGGTGTTGATAGTAAAGCGATCTCTGTTGTGATTCAGCAATTTGATAGAGAAACGTTGATTGGTAAACGCAACTATGCAATTTTTCTAGTGCTGTGGGGTTTAGCGTTGCGTCGCCAGGAGATATGCCATCTTAATGTGGGTGACTTTGATTTTTATGGACGCAAGTTGAGGGTTTTGGGGAAGGGTAAGGGAACGAATGAAGAATATTTGGATATGTCCAAGGATGTGGCGGCGGCTCTTGCTGATTGGTTAATTGCACGAGGGGATTTGAATGCGAATTTACCGATATTTACAGCGTTAGATTTTCATAATTCAGGGCATAGATTGACTACGGATGCCATTTATAAAATAGTGGCTACTGCTTTTAAGGCGGTGGGAGTGAAGAAACCCATGTCACCACACAGGGTCAGGCATTCGGCGATTACGGCGGCGCTCGATGCCACTGATGGGAATATCAGAAAGGTGCAGAAGTTGAGCCGTCATGCTGACCCGCGAACGTTGATGATTTATGATGATAACCGGAATAAAGACTTGTGGGAAATGTCGGAGTTGTTGACTGGAATGTTGAAGGATTCGGATAAATAAAAATTAATATCTTGACTAATTAGAGGAGATTAATCTTATTCAATAACTGGTAATTAAATGTCTTTAATAATATATATTTAATGTCATGAGTACCGAAATTATCATTACGTCAGAAGTATTTGTTGCCTATTCCCAATGCCCTCGTAAGGCATTTCTAATGCTGTTTTCTGATGATAAGGGAACTCCCCATGACTACTATCGCATTATCGAAGAACGTAAAAGGACTCATAAAACTGAGTATCTTGAGATTTTTCAACAAGAACATCTTGATGCCAAAAAGTATGATGAAAATAACTTCAGGGGAAATAATTTTTTAGTTGAAGCAAGGCTTAAATCTGAGTGTTGGGAAGCCTACTGCGATGTTTTAACAAAAGTTGATGCTTCCTCATCACGTCGTAATTTAATCTACGAACCGAAAATTATTATTGGAACTTATAGCATCACCAATGAACAGAAAACAGAACTTTTATTTATTGGTAAAATTCTGGGTCAAATTCAAAAACAGTTACCTGCTGTAGGAACAATTGTGGGGATGGATGGAAAGGCTCATCGAGTTAAACTGGAAAGTGGTTATAAATCAATAAATCTATTCCTGAAAAATTTACAAGCATGGGTGGAAGAAAAGCCTATTGAACCTCCACCTTTGATTCTGAATAAGCATTGTCCATCCTGTCGATTTCGGGATTTATGTCGAGAACAAGCTGTTAAAGAGAATAATCTTAGCTTGCTCGATAGAATGACACATAAAGCAATTCAAAAGTATCACAAAAAGGGAATATTTACTATTCATCAACTTTCGTATTTATTTAGGCTTAGACGAAATAAGAAAAAGCGGAAAAGTAAATTACCTGTAAAACATAACTTGGAACTGCAAGCTTTAGCAATTAGAGAGCAGAAAATATATATCCAAGATTTACCAGAATTATCTAGAAAACCAGTTGAGCTTTTTTTAGATATTGAGGGTATTCCCGATGAGAATTTTCATTATCTAATTGGTCTTTTGATTTGCACGGGAGAGAATGCTTCATATCATTCATTTTGGGCAGATACAACTGATGATGAAGAAAGTATCTGGAAGCAGTTAATTGAAAAAATTAACGAATATCCTGAAGCAGAAATTTATCATTATGGTAGTTATGAAGTCAAAGCTATTAATGAATTAGCAAAAAGGTATTCAACTGATTGTGAGTTAATAAAACAGCGTTTGATAAATCTTAACTCATATATTTATGGCAAGGTATACTTTCCCACTTATTCTAATAGTCTAAAAGCAATTGGCGATTTTATAGGAATTTATTGGACAGTTCCAAATGCATCTGGATTACAAAGTATTGCTTGGCGATATCAATGGGAAGATAGCCAAGAAATTGAACATAAGCAAAAGTTGATTCAATACAATCAAGATGATTGTCGCGCTCTCAAACTATTAGCAGATGAATTTTGTAAAATCCTCATAAATTCGGAATTAGAATCTAATATTGATTTTGCCAATCAGCCCAAAAAAGAATCTACAGAAACTGGTAAGAAAATTCATAACCAATTTGATACAATTCTTAAATTTGCTCACGCTGACTATGATAAGAAAAAGATAAGTATTTGCAAAGAAAATACTAATGGAAATACAAGAGGCGGGCAAAAAGGTCACAAAGGTCATACTAAAGCAATTCCTTCAAAAGTCAATAAAGTTATTTATATACCAGCCTCAGAAATATGTTCACGATGCAATGGTGAACTCCTTAAAGAAGAATATAAGATAATTGAAAAAGTAGTCATTGACCTTGTATTTTCAAAAAATGGATGTCGAAAAAAGATTAACAAGTATATAAGCTGTAGAAACTATTGCCCAATATGTTATAAATATTCTGCCCCACAAAGTTTTTTTGAATTCGCGACTCCTTGCTCATTTGGACATGGATTTAAAGCTTGGGTTGTTTACCAAAGACTTGTTCTTCGACTGTCATATCGAATGATAATGCAGCAAAGTAAAGAATTGTTTGGTGAAAGCATTAGCCAAGGTTCAATTTCTAATTTTCTCACAGATTTTTCTGAACAATATGCAGAAACCGAACTAATTCTTATTAAAAAAATTATAAAAAGCCCTTTTGTTCATGTTGATGAAACTCAGATTAGCATTAGAGGAATAAATCAATATGTCTGGGTATTTACAGATGGTAGTCATGTAGTATTTAGGCTAACTCAGACAAGAGAAGCTGAAATTGTTCATGCATTTTTATCTGATTATAAAGGTGTATTAGTTTCAGACTTTTATGGTGGTTATGACTCTGTAAACTGTAAACAGCAAAAATGCTGGAGTCATTTAATTAGAGATTTAAATGATGATTTATGGGAAGCACCGTTTGATACCGAGTTTGAATGTTTTGTCTCTGAGATCAGGAACTTAATAATACCAATACTTGAAACAGTTGAAAAATATGGTTTAAAAGAAAGGCATTTGAACAAGTTTAAGAAACTTGTAGAAAAATTCTATTGTCAAAATATTGTCGAACAAGTTTATCGCTCTGATTTAGCTGCGAAATATCAAAAACGTTTTGAACGTTATAGGGAAAGTTTATTCACTTTTCTTGAACAAGATGCTATACCCTGGAATAACAATACAGCAGAACGTGCAATTAGACATCTTGCTATACAGCGAAAAATATCGGGGTCTTTTTCTGAATCTGGTGCTACCTCATATCTTGTTTTACTTGGAATTATGCAAACTTGTAGATTTCAAGATAAATCATTATTGAAATTCTTCATGTCAGGAGAGAAGGATATTGATAAATTTAAGAGAACGAAGTAAAGGAAAAGCACAAAATCTACTAGCAACTCCTATTTTAAGCAGATATAATCCACGCTAAAGTGATAGCCAACCCGCATTTTCTCCGCCAACGTTCATCTTGAGTGTCAATTATCAATATAGTGGCGGCGGCTTTTAAGGAATTGCAGGTACAGTAGTTACAGATAAATTATCGGTAACTAGGATGAGTAAACTTTCAGTAGTAGGAGAGGGGTTACTTTCACCTCATAACAGTACTGACATTATTGAAATCAATAAGCAGTGGCAGAAGTGGCTTCGTTGGTTAGAGACTGCACAATCTTTTCGCTATGTCCCCAATAATCATGAACCAGCTTACACTGCTCGTCAAGAGAAAGGAAGCAAAGGACAAGCTAGTTACTGGTACGGTTACAGAAAAGTTGGTGGTGTTCTCAGAAAACGCTATATAGGGCGAGGTGAAGATTTATCTATAACCAAGTTAGAAGAAACTGCCTACCAACTGAGCAATCCCACTCCTAACAAGAAAGTTACACAGATAAAGTCTGTAACCAAGCCAGAGGATGTGGAAAAATTAACAGCAGAAGTGGTCTGTTTACAGAGTGAGTTACAGAGAAAGTCGGAATTGTTAGCAGAAGCATTGGGAAAGTTGATAGCCTGACGGCGGAATTGTTAGCTGTTAGGCAAGAGTTACAGAGCAAGTTACAGATAAATACAGAAGATAAGTTACATAACAAAGTATCTGTAACTGATTATCAGGCAATACGCGATCGCATTCTGCAAAACTGGCGTGTGTCAAAACGTACTGAATCTATTGACCGCATCGCTCAAGCGTTGGATGCGTTTATTGCTGAATTGACAACATCTGAGGAATTTTCAACACCTGCATCTATACAAGCATCTAGACAGAATGAAACTACAGCCTTACTGGTAGATGAAGCAAAACTTGACGCTGGAGTAGTTAAGCAATCAGCACAAATTCGTCTGCGGTTACGAGTGGAAAATAATAGTAAATTTATTCGGCGCAAAAAGAAAGTTCGAGAACATATTGAGCGTTTCTGCCTGTCTTTCTACAATGCTCAAAAAACTACTCCCAATGGCTGCGAGTATATTATCACTATCCCATATAAAAATGATGAGGACTTGGATAAACAAGTTTGGGATTTAATACAAGAAATGGACTCCCATGCTGACATGGATTACTGCTTTATTGAAGTAGATGCCCATGAGATTGGTACTGATAGAAGTTGGTGATTATTCAACAGCATATAATGATTCAAAATATCAGCATTATTTGCCTAATCTTTTAACAATAACTAGCTATTAATTGGCTGATTTATTATTGGTGTCGCCCCCTCAAGTATTAGACACTTGATGTCTGCTGGTGTCTAAGCTGGTGTCTGCTAATCTCTATACTGTATAAGGTTTTCAAGTTTTTGTGTCTGTGGAGTAGGCGTGTCCAATGTCCGCGAAAAAGGGGGTTTTTGGGAGCAGACACAAGACACCAAGAGCCGTCAAATTTGATTGAGCTTGATAACACCCTCGGCTATCCAGTCCGCCAAACCTGCCCCCACAATTTCATACATCCAGCCCTTGATTTGCTCAACAGTGAATCTCTGTGAGTTCACTTTAAAGTTGCTTTTGAACTCTCGAACATCAGCTTCTATTCGCTCAGTTCTGGTGAGATATTCATACAGTTTTTGCGCCATTGTTGATAGTTTGGTTTTTTCATCTTGGGTATCACCTGCATTGCTACCAAGATTGATTTCCAGTTCATAAATCCGTTCTAAAGTGGCTTTATCTATGGGGGGATTTGGGTTAGATTCTGCTGCTGTGATAGCGTCGCTAAAATCAGATATTTTCGCGCTCATAGTCGGCAGATTAACATCAAGCCATTCGTTAGAACTATCGAGTTTTACCTTGGCTTTACCCGTTGATTTGGGCTGTAGTGTAATCGGATCTACTAGAGCCAAACATTCAACCATTAGCATCTTAGAAACGAGATTATGCAAGCCCTTAATACCAAACAAACACGTCTGGGTGTTGTTGTGAGCTACCACAGTTAAAGGCATTTCTTGCTTGCGGCTTTTAGTTAGTGCTAACTTGCCGAATTTTGATAGTAATTCCTCATCTTTAATAAAGTCGCCGTAAGTAGTTGCTTCCTCACAAATTAGGGCTGTTGCTTTGCCTTCGCTCCAAAGTTTCTGCCGCCATTGCTCCTCACTTAAAGATGAATTATTGAAGGTTTTTAACCGTGCCTCTAGTTCACTAACGTAGTCACGGATCTGTTGCTCAATATCCTCCCAGCTATGGTAACTTTCAATCCCTCGCCATTCTGCGCGATTGCTGTCAGGGTCAAGCACAATTACCCGATAACCTGCACGTTTCTTAAGTTGCGTGACGTAACGGGCTAACCACGACTTCCCGCCCCCTTGGTTGCCCCAAATCAGCGCAGTTTGTTTGACTAAGTTTTGCACCCACGCATCAGGTGAGGGTGCGATCGCTCCAGCCTCAGAACCAGTAACCTTATCCTTGGGGTCAATTATCCCCTGTAAAGTCTGGCTACCTTGCAAGTAAGGCGTTTTCATCGACCGCAACTGCTTAATGTACTGTGCTTTTTGTTGCTCGGTCATGCCAGCGGTTTGCGCCGAAAATATTGCGTCAGTTGCCTCCATTTGGGTCACTTCAATCTCAGTGTGGGCGTAAATCTCGGCTTTCTGAATATCAACAGTGCGATCGCCGGCGATTAGATCCAAGTCGGCTTGTAACTCTACTTCTTTAATAGCAATGTCTCTGTAACTATCCAGTAGTTCAGAACGTGCAGACATTTCGGCCTTCGCCGCGTTCCTTTTCTCTGCGATGTCAACAAAAACAGCTTTCTGCCTTTCTTCATCTTGGCAATGGCGCAACATCCACCCAGCTAGGGCGAATCCCAAAAATGCAGCTGTAGCAAAAAAAGGTTTGTTTGGATTGCTTGCCCTGACTAGTCCGTTAACTCCCATCGCTGGATCTCGCACAACTTGAGGGGGCATTCCCTCTAGTTTCCACTGCTCCCAGTAGTAGGGCGTTATTCTGAAAGGTCGGTTATTCTTATCCTGACAAGTCAATGTTTTTTTTGGGGTCTTAATGCAGAAGTAAATGCGATCGCTGCTCGTTCCTTTCCACGCCATTGCAGCTGAACCAATACCCACAGTTAAACTTAACCCAATTGCGACGGCTTTCTTATCCATTGGCAGGCGACTAAACCACAACATTAAACCGGATTGCTGGGACTCGGATAACTGTTTATGTTTCTCAGATAGATAGTTCATTTACCTCTCCTGCCACCAAATAAAAAAATCATTAATATCGCTATAACTATGGCCACACCTGCGCCACTCCCCCAGATGGAATAATCCGCAGTTTTGGGCAAGTACATCTGTTGAATTGCAGTCTTAGCTGTTTGTGTAGAAGTTCTCGCTTCATTCCACTCGCCTAATGGATCTGAAAGCGCACACAATAATGCTAAAGATGCACTGCAACCAGTCATTAAATTAGTGATGAAATTGTTGAACCCTTCACCTGTTGCAGTGGCAGTAAAATACAGGTGTGCAGTGCCAACAGCAAGGAACATTCCCACAGGGTGAACTTGCAACAAATGGAAGGTGAAAATAACTGCACTATTTAGGCAACTGCCAGCGACAATTTCACAAGCATTACCAGCACGTCTAAATGTTCTACCTCGGTTATTTTCTGGCAGTGGTGGTAACTGTTCTGGTTGCCGTTGTTGTTGTGATGTTTGTGCCAGCCCTTCATGCAAAAAAGGGCTGACGTTAGTTGATGAATCAGCTTTCTTAACTAACATCAGCCAAGTCCTTCTTAATCAATTAGGTTATCTATCGCCCAACTTGTTCCAAAGATTCCCTAACTTTGCACCCCAACCGCGAACTGTTCCTGTTGCAGAAACACTAGACGCTGGTGCATGATTTTGGGATTGAAAAGGTATAACTTCTTGTGGGGCAAGATTTGGCTCTAATGCCCTGGAGCCAAACCTTGCACGGGCTAAAAGTTGTTGACGTTTTTCTCTCAATCCTGTTGTGATGGCTTGACGTTCAGCTTGCACAGTTTGTCTATTTTCAATGCTGCTGATTTTGTTCTCGTGTCTCCACAATTCGGCTTGCAAATCGTGGTGTAATTGGGTAGCCACCTCAGCCAGGGCGTGTTTGCGTTTTTGGTCAATTCGCAGCAGGTCGGCTCTATCCTGGGCATCTATCTTACTCATCTCCGAATCGAACTCGGAATTAAGTTTGCGAATCTTGGCAATGGCACTAGCTACATGGGAGCCGTATTGCTTTCTTAATTCCGTCCAAGTTACTTGACCTTTGGTCAGTTTCTCCATCGCCTCAAAGACCACTTTTGCGTTATCCAAAAATGGCTCTAATCGGTCAGATAACTCTTGGGCATTATTCGCATAATCTGCAAACTGCTCTAGCTTATTTATATCGGAGAGATACCCCAAAATATCAGCGTCAAATCCTCCCCAAGACTGTGCTTTTTCATCAATATGACTTGCATGACCAAGTACAGGATTACGTATTGCAAAATCCATTGTGTTATTCTCCTTGGTGCTGATATTTAAGTTGATTAACAATCGCATCTGCTAATCCCAGGTGTTCGCTAATTAGCAAGCGCTGATTAATTTGCTCAATAATCGGTGTTACTTTTGCAAGAGTCTTTTCTGCAACGCTCCTTCCTTCTAAACTCGTCTGTGTAGCGGTCAAGTTGGATATGATTGCACTTAGAATGTAGAGTTTTTCAAGTCGATTTAATTTTTCAAAGGTTGACCCATACTCGTCTTGCAGTTCATCCAGGAAGCTGCAATCTCCTGGTGTTACAGCGCAGTAGTAGCCCAATGGTTTCGTCATCTTGTTAAGATCCATATTGTGTCTGATGCGTAGATGCAATGGGGGCGTTCGCAGTGACGGCTAATCTTGCGATCGCTCTCCTCTAATTCGCACAGTGATTCCAGCCTTGACAGATCCAAGGTGCTGGTCACGCTGTCAACTGACCAGTTCAATTCATTAAGTGCCTGGGTTGCATCCCCAAGGGTGACATCAGGGTGATAATCTAACGCTTTGTAATCTGGATGTTGGCAAATTTCACCTAACAATTCCTGGCACTGGCTGATAAGTTCGGGCAGTGATTGTTGATTCATTGCTGTTCACCTTTCAATGACTTCACTAATACATCGCCATAATTGACCAGCAGAATGGTGAACAGTTGCGAGAATGTTGATATCCCTGTTTCACCAATTATTTGTTCGGCTTTGGGAATGTATTTCTCATCCAAAACCACACGTTTCTGTTTCACAGTTTCAAACCTCTTATCAGTTGCTGTCCTTTGGGTTTAATGTCTGGTGTTTCTGGTTTTTGTAATTTTGGGATTAAATCGGGTTCATTCACTACAACTTCTTGCTTTTGTGACAACTCCTTCATCTGATTGCCTGCCAAATACTCACTAATCAACCTGACTTTTCACGGGATGTGGAAAAGGGGATTGGTTCGCGATGGCTTATCGCGAACCAATCCTTTGAACTTAAGATGATTTGCGTCCTCTAATATAAGGTGCTTGTAGTGTCGTATTCTGGGGTGCAAATGAAACTATT
>JBBSOX010000135.1:0-16439 GCA_038259325.1 Chroococcales cyanobacterium
TCAATTTTATGGAAAACTCTTATGAATTAGTCGCTGAATTATTGACACTAAATCTTAATAAGCGTAAGTACTACCAGCAAGGAGAGAGGGCTATGAGGCTTATTCTATCTGCATCCTAGCCCTTTTTGTAGCCCCGCAAGCATTGAGACACTCTAGAAAGATAAAGTATAGTAAAAAGTCTGCATTGATGCCACGCCTAAAAAGAAGCTCTACCGTGCTAGAAAAAACCGAACAGAGAGTAATCGGATTTAAATCGATTAATTCCAGCCTCGACTTTGGTGATTCCATCAGCTTAAACCATTTAACCCAGTTAACCGGGCAACTCCGCAACCAGATTGACCAGTATAATATGATGCTGACTGCCATTGACACAGCAAAGGAACAAATAGAAACTCTTGAAAAGACAATTCGGGAAACTTCAGAGCGCTTAGTCAGTGGTGTGGCGTTGAAATATGGTAAAGATAGCCGGGAATACGAGATGACAGGCGGAGTACGCAAGAGCGATCGCATTCGTAAAGCCACTATCACCCGGTTAAAATCCACCGCAGACTCAAAAGTGGCTTCTACACAGACGGCTTAATGAGCAACGGGCATCATTCACCGTGAATGATGCCTACTTGTTGCTTTGCGTAGGCCTAGCCCGCACTTCGACATGGTTCGACATTGATGACAATGCCTTTGCGATCGCTGGATAGATCCGGTGAGGATGTCATACCATTTCACGAAAAATTTGATGCAGATGTAAACCCTGAAAGCCTTGCTGCATCTAAGTTTTTTAATTGCGAATTGCGTTAGCGAGTCTTCGAGCGTTATTGCGAATTGCGAATTGGTATCACTCAATCTTCAAGTTGAAAGGCAAGCGGGCATAAACCCCCTGCGGATCGTTCATCTTTTGCAAAATCTCTACTTCTTGTTGCAATTTCTGGAATTCAATGGTGAGGGGATTAGATTGTTTGAGTTGCGCCGCCTCAATTCCTAAAGCAGTCCGCACCTCTTCAGTTGCACGCCCAAAAAAGCGTTCTCCGAAACTGCTAGTGCGAGGATATTCTTGCACTTCCCAGTCTTCTCCTAATTTGGCCTCTTTGACAGCATAAGCGATCGCAGTATTCAAACCGCCAATTTCATCCACCAAACCAATTTCTTTGGCTGCCACACCAGACCAAACCCGTCCTTGAGCAATTTCTGCAACTTTTTGTTCTGGGAGTTTGCGACCTTGAGAAACTTTATTCAGAAACATATTATAAATCCGGTTAACACTGCGCTGATAAAGTGCCAACTCTTGGGGCGATTTCGGCCGCGAAACTGTTTGAGTATCAGCATAGGTTCCAGTTTTCACCGAATCCCAGGTGATGCCGTTATCATTAGCCAGCTTTTCTCCATTAAATAGCACCCCAAACACACCTATTGAACCTGTAATAGTATTTGGTTCGGCAAAAATGCGATTTGAGTCGCTCGCAATCCAATAACCACCAGAGGCGGCGACATCACCCATTGATACTACAACCGGTTTTGCCTCACGAGTTAATTTCAATTCTCGCTGCATGACTTCAGATGCGGTAGCGCTACCACCAGGACTATTAATCCGTAATACAACAGCTTTTACATCCTTATCTTGTCGTAGTCTGTTGAAGATTTTCGCAAAGCGATCGCCTCCTACTTGCCCAACATCACCTTTACCATCAACAATGTCGCCCTCAGCATAAACTACGGCAATTTGATTTTTTGAGCTACGTTCTACACCCAAAGATTTACCGGGAACTTGGGCGTAGCTATTCAGGCTAATTTGTCGGAATGTTTTGTCGTCTTTATCGCTATTTGTTAACTTTTTGAGGTCAGTTACCACTTCATCAGGGTATGCTACTCGGTCAATTAAACCGCTAGTTTTAGCTTGTGCGGCTTCTAGTAGTGCTTGATTATCTGCGATCGCTTGCAACTGGTTAGGTTCAATTTTCCGACTTGCGCCCACAGTAGTGCGCCACTCTCCCCAAACATCATTTAACAATTTCTGAGTTTGTTCGCGGTTTTCGGGACTCAATTTTGTCAGGAGAAACGGTTCAACAGCCCCCTTAAATTTGCCTACCCGCACAACTTGAATACCAATGCCATATTTCTGCAATGCTCCCGTTAAGAATATCGGTTGTGAACTCAACCCGTTGATTTCCATCATTCCCAGAGGATTAAGTACAACGGAATCTGCCACTGAACTAAGGTAATATTCCTTTTCACTCCAATCACTGCCATAAGCCACAATCTTTTTCCCAGCAGCGCGAAACTCTTCCAGCGCTTTCCGAATTTCTTTAAGGGAAGCATAGCCGACGTTACCAGCTTGGCTAGTGCTAGTTGCATCCAGGTATATCCCGACAATTCGCGGATCGCGCCGCGCCTTCTCCAACGTTTCCACAACTTTGCGGAGTGCCATCCTATTTTCATCTACACCTGATATTGTGTTTTGAAACAGTTCCCCGGAACTAGGTTCGCTATCAGTAATTTTCATCGACAAGTCAAAAACCAGCATTGACTTATCTTTTACATTTGGCCCAGTATCTTTAGAGGAGCTAGCAGCCAATATCAGCAAGAACAGTCCGGTGGTTCCCAAACCACCGAAAATAATTAGTCCTAGTAAAGTGCCAATTAAACTAGCAAAAGTTTGTTTGATAAAATTACGCATTAGTTATTAGTCATTGGGCATGGGACATGGGGCATTGGGCATTGGGCATTTATAAATGACATAGACGCTTCTGCGGCTTCCCGCAGGGTAGGACAAAGGACAAATGACTAATGACTAATGACCTATTTACTTATTCTATGCGCTGTAAACTATCAGAGTGCTTTAACTCAGATAAGGTGGCGTTGCCAGTGCAGAATAATACCGTGGTGATTTCCGCGATTAATACTTCAGCGAGTTCGGCAACTGCTGTCTCTGATGTTGCTGCTGCTTGCAAAAAAGGCATGGCTAAACCAGCTATATCTGCTCCCAAAGCGATCGCGGTTGCAACATCCAATCCATGACGCAAACCTCCTGAAGCAATTAAGGGCACATTTGGAGCGTAGGCGTAGCCCGTCGTAGACATCGCTCTAATAGTTGTAATACACTCTGCCGTCGGTAAACCCCAATCGGCGAAAGTCCTCCCTAAACGGCGTTGTAAGGGATTTTCTGCCCGTTCACTTTCGACTTTTGCCCAAGAAGTACCACCTGCACCCGCGACATCAATTGCTGCTACTCCGGCGGCAATGAGTTTGTTAGCGATCGCTGCTGAAATGCCGTTACCAACTTCCTTCGCAATCACTGGCACTGGCATTTTACTGCACAAATCAGATATTTTGTCAATTAAACCTCGAAAATTAGTATCACCTTTAGGTTGAATGCACTCTTGTAGAGGGTTAATGTGTAAAATCAGAGCATCAGCCTCTAGGATATCAACTACCCGCAAACATTCATCTAAGCCGTATTTGTAGTTAAGTTGCACAGCGCCCAAGTTCGCAAATAGCAGAACATCGGGGGCATACTTGCGGACAGCAAAAGTATCAGCCACTTGGGGTTTTTCTACCGCTACCCGTTGGGAACCGACACCCATCGCAATTTTGTAGTGTTGCGCGACTTGGGCTAAACGTTGGTTAATCATTGCGGCTTGCTCTGTGCCGCCAGTCATGGAAGAAATTAACAAAGGTGCGCCAAGGTGTTTTCCCAGGAAAGTTGTACTGATATCAATATCGTCGTAGTTGAGTTCCGGTAAGCAAGAATGGGTGAAGCGATAGCGTTCCAATCCATTGGTGATTTGATGAGACTGAACATCTTCCTCTAAGCAGATCCGAATGTGATCGGCTTTGCGATTCTGAGTTTGTGCAGAGATGTTGGTAGGGGCGTTCACTGGTAAGTATAACTAAAAATATTTGCTTGTGATCGCTATTGTTACATTGAAACCTAAACTTTCAGTTACCCTAAACTTGTGTGAAGCTGTAAGAGAGTGAAGAATCAAACCCTCTTTTACTGTAAATATGCCTTCAATTACCTACAACCGCACCGATAGCCAGCAGCCACAAAGCATTACTGTTCAAGGTTATGTTGTCCGTCCCGGATTACACATTCTCACTTATGAGCAACTCAAATTGCTACGAGAGCAAACACAGCATCATTCTCAGCTTGAACATTTAGTCAGCCAAGGTGTGATTAAGTTGACTGGTTAATAGTCGCCAGGAATCTGCCGATACACTAAACTCACCACGATGCCTGCGGCGGTTCGCAAAGCAACCATCGCCATCATCATGGGCAGCGTTAATTGAAAGCGACGCTGAAACTCCATCCCGCAAGTGGCGTGGAGAGGGATAGTCGCCCCGTCGCATGGGGCATTGGGCATTGGTATGTTCTTTCCCATGCCCCATGCCCGATTCCCCATGCCCAAAAACTCCATCCCGCAAGTGGCGTGGAGTTTTTCATTACTCGATTTTTAACTTACCAAATCAACTAAGGCGTTCGACTGAAAACGGACTATCGATGAAACTGAGCAGCCGCGATAATTTTCAGAGGTGAATACTGATAGTGTGATATTAGCTTGACCGGGATCTAAAATGCGTTTTACCTTACAGGTTTGCATTTTGTTGTTGCAGTAAGCAATAATGCGATCGCCAGCTTTGACTTCTAACGCTTGAATTTTCAATTAATACCAACCTTGCCAGGAATTTGCTTCGTTAAAGGAAAAATATATTGCTATATTTCACTTCTTCAACAATAGCAATGTTTATTTAAGTATAACACAGAAAATTAAAGTCCTTGATTTTATCAATTTAATCTTGATAATGTCAAGTTGATTTATGCTCAAAACTCTATTAAATGCAGGATTTTAACAAAATAAGGATACAATTTCGACCTTCGTCCGGCCGATAGTACAGCACAGCATAAATCCAGCTACTGTCTCAATTAACAAGACTTGGGGCAAAATCCTCTTGTTAAAGCTAGGCAAACTTCCGCCACTACTAGGTCGGAATGGTAAACCTCCACTTTGCTCTAACTTCACCAAAGAAGGCAAGAAATGTCTTTGCTCTAAACTTTTTCTTTCTATGTTTTTGTTACAATTAATAAAATTTTTACCTAAAAATACCACTATGGCTTTATATGCTGAATTACATAGGCACTTGGGCGGCTCGGTCGTACCTAGAGTTTTATGGCGATATTTCGAGCGACATTCTTCGGAGTTGATTTCTCGCTTTGCTGACTATTCAGAATTTGAAGATTTTTATACTCGCCCACGTAACACCCTGGATGAGTATCTAGAATTACACACCTTGGTAGAAAGTGTGCAAACTGTTGAGACTTTGCCTTACTTTATCTATCGCTTGGTGCGGGGTGCTTACATTTTTGAAAATTTGGCTTACCTGGAACTGCGTTACACTCCATATTTGCGGACACCTGAGCATCTGAATCAATCCGAAAGAATTGACAAGATGACAGAAATTGTGCAAGTAGTAGGACTTGCTAGCCACCAGCCAGAATATCCGATTGTTACTAGCCAAATTCTCTGTATGCACACGCGCCTACCTTATGAAGTGAACAAGGCGATTGTTGATTTGGCGGCGCAAAATAAGCAATATGTCTGTGCAGTAGATGTAGCGGGGGGTGATAGCTATTATGCCGATCGCTTAGAAGAATGGATTAGCTTATATGATTATGCGCGATCGCAGGGCGTTAAAACTACTGGACATCTATATGAAACCACTGCTGGCTGTTACCCCGAACTCTTACCCTATCTCATGCGAATCGGTCACGGCATCCAAATTCCCTTACTATATCCAGAGTTACTTAATGATGTCGCTAAACGCGGACAATGTTTAGAGGTTTGCCCCACAACTTACCTACAAACTGGTACTTTGCAGGATATCCGTCAACTCAAATTAGTTTTTGATCGTTGTTTTGAAGCGGGGGTAGATATCGCTATCTGTACCGATAATGCTGGGTTACACAATGTGCGTCTGCCATTTGAGTATGAGAATCTCTTGACTTACAACATTATCAGTTTTGCCCAACTACAAGCTTGTCAGGATGCAGCTTTCCGTCATGCTTTTGCTTGGCCTTACAGTCAACGTCCCGCATCCCTGCTGAACGGTTTACTGAAACCTGAACCACCTAAAGTTCTGACGCGATAGTAAGCAGAAAGTAAGATAATTCAATGTTAATTAATGTTGCAATCAGTTAGTTTTCATGATGCCGTAGAGAAAGCTATAATGCACAGTAGATATCTTGCAAAAGTCAATTTTTTAGGGATTAAACCACAGATGCACGCAGATATTTCATCGGTGTTTATCTGTGGTTTCCTTTTCGCTAATTCAGATTTTTGTTAGAAGTCTAATGTGCAGTACAAAATTGTGGGTTTTCGAGACGCGATAAATCGCCGTCTCTACAAGTTTTTTGGTCTTATCTGAACTGTATTGTCTCTAAATCTCTCTCCTTTTAGTAGGAGAGAGACTTTGAATTTTCCCCCCTCCCCACATCGGAAAGCAGGGTGGTTTCATACGCAAAAAGAAAAATACATAAGTCTTGATTTCTCCTTTTGTGTCCAGGTTTTTCCCTCTCTCCCAACCTGAGCTACCTATTTTTTTTGAGTTCGTGCATACTTCTCACAACCTTTGTTACTAGATTTCTGGGTGTAAATCTAACGCTTTCAGTCAATAGCTTATTTCTCATACCAGGAACAACAACAGTTTTGTTCTTCATTAAGCCGCGATAACCAATATTAGCAACGGTTGCCGTATCCATCATTCTGTTAACGTTTGCAATCTTGGAATCTTCCATTGCTGCCGTTTGTTGAAATTCTGATGCTGTTGGCCCTGGACAAAGAACAGTCACGCTAACACCTGTACCCTGTAATTCATTAGCGATCGCTTCTGAAAATGATAATACATAGGCTTTAGTAGCAAAATAAACTGCCATTAGAGGCCCTGGTTGAAAAGCAGCCGCTGAGGCGACATTTAATATTTTTCCATAGTCTTGCTCGACCATATCCTTGAGAAATAACTTTGTTAAATGAGTCAGGCTGACCATATTTACCTGGAGCATTTGCAGTTCAATGCTGAGGTCTGTTTCGCTAAATGCTCCATAAGTACCAAAGCCAGCATTGTTAACCAGCACATCAATCTTAATGGATGCTTGCTGTAGTTCTGTAAAAATTTCTTCTGGTGATGTTGGGATAGATAAATCCTTAGCTAGAATTTTGACAAAAATGCCAAATTTTTGCGGAAATTCATCTATAATTTCAGTCAGTTTTTCCTCATTTTTATCCACTAACACCAGATTATAACTATGACGAGCAAAAATCTGGGTTAATTGATAACCTATCCCACTAGCCGCTCCTGTAATTAGAGCAGTTTTTTTTTGCCGACTTTCAGATGTTTTATTCATGCTACAAAAATGGCGAATGTAGGTTAATTAATTTAAGTTTTATAAATTTAACTACAGCAATATATAATTTTGCTATAGCTATTTTTATGCAGACAATAAATGATGCAATCCACCTGAAATGAGTATGCTTAAATCCAGGATATTAGACGCAAATATAAAAATCTGTATCTATATAAACAAGAGCAAGAATATTTAATCTCGTTATCAATGCCACAGCACAATTCGGTTACTATAACTCATGTACAGGCAGCACAAGAGCGAATTTTAGGGATTGCCCACCGCACGCCTGTGCTAACTTCTACAATTGTTAACGATCGCACCAATAGCCAAGTATTCTTTAAGTGCAAAAACTTTCAACGCACGGGGTGACAGCACCAGAGGCGAGAGTTGGTGTCATCATCAGTGGTGGAAATGTAGATTTGGCACAAGTTGGTAAATTGTTTTAAGACTTGTCAAATTCACGTTAATTAGTAGCTAGTTTGTCCGGTTTTTTTGCAGTTGACGATCGCAGCGATTTACGTCCAGAGATATCGTAAAGTAAACCCATAAGTGCGGGTACAACAGTAGGTGTCAAAATCGTCGAAAAAGCCAGACCACCTGTTAAGACAATACCTAACCCCTGATATAACTCTGAACCTTGACCTGGTAAAACTGCTAGTGGTAACATTCCCAACACACTAGTTCCAGCAGACATGAAAATGGCGCGTAAGCGATCGCTTGTCGCATTATATAAGGATGCATCAAAATCTTCACCTGCTTGCTGGAGTTGTAAGGCGCGATCGACCAGTAGAATGGCGTTGTTAACAACCACACCTGTAAGGATCACAAATCCCAAGGCTGTAATCATATCCAATGCCACATTCATTCCCGGAATCATGTTGGCAATCACTAAACTTAAGAGTGCGCCACTCATACCCATCGGCACTGTTGCCATAATCACCACTGGGTAAAGGAACGAGCGATATAACGCCACCAGTAACAAGTAAGTAATCAAAATCGAAACTGCAAAGGCAGCAGCTAATTGACCAACAGTTGTTGCTAACTGATCTGCTGAACCTGCCAGTTCTAGCCGATAGCCTGTTGGCAAACTAGCACGCAGAGGAGTGAGAATTTCCTCTTCGGCACGTTCTACCAGCGTAGCAAGAGGGGCATCGGGTGCAAGGGAGACAGTGAGGCTAATTGAACGCTCTAAATTAACGTGGTTAATGGCATCGGCTCCCGTTGTTTCCACCACTTCGGCAACATCCCCCAGTTGCACTTGTCGTCCTTGTGCATATAAAGGCAATTGGCGCAGTTGTTCTGGCGTTTCCACAGCAGTATTTTGTAGTTCCACCGAGACATCTAGTTCATTTTTGCCATCAATGTAATTGGAGGCAACTTTACCACCCAATGCTGCTTCTACCATTGAACCAATTTCCGCTTCCGAAAGTCCCACTTCGGCGATGCGTTCGCGGTTGGGAATCACTTGTAATTCACCTGCACCCAAGACAAAGTTTGAGCGCACATTCTGAACCCCTGGAAGCGATCGCAATTTGCCAGTAATTTGCTTTTCTAAGTCACCAATCTGGTTTAAATCAGCCCCAACAATATCCACTTCAAATTCTTTACCTGGATCGCGGAATATAGAAATCCGCGTTGGGATGACAAAGCGGTATCCAGCAAAGTTGCTGCTTTGGGCGCGTAACCGATCCACCATATCAGCCAGTCCTGTAGTGGTGGCAAATTCTGGTTTTAAAATAGTTGCAATACCGCGCAATGCCCCTGGACGGTCAACATACATGATGCGCTCAACTTCTGGTTGCGATCGCAGAAATTTTTGTACAGGTTCAGATTGCCGAATCGCTTCGGGGATACTGGTTCCCGGTAACGGTTCCGCCCGCAACACCACTAAGTTACGATTTCCTTCGGGTAGATAATCGGCAGGTGGTAAGAGAAAAATACTAGTCACGAGTAAAACAATCGGAATCGCCAGCACAATTAACCTGCGCCCAATCCGTTTACGTCCCAGTGACCAACTAACAGTAGCGGCGAGAAAGTTTTCCAGTTTGGTTTGAAAATGACGAAACACCGCAGAGGTTTTAGCCACCATCCGTTCAAACCAATTACCGCCCCGATATTCACCACCCTGCATCATTTGCATGGCTTCCGATTGCTTGAGGAACAATCCCGATAGCATTGGAACTAAAGTTAATGCCGCAAACAGCGAGAATAGAGAAGAGGCAGAAAGTGCGATCGCCATATCAGCATAGAGTTGCCCTGCTTCACCCGTCACCATTAACAAGGGTACAAAAACCACTACGTTAGTTAAGGTGGAACCAAGCATTGCGCCCCAAACTTCCTGAGTCCCTTCAATGGCCGCCCGCATGGCACTTTTACCTTGCTGCATGTGGGTGAAGACATTCTCAATTACAACGATCGCATTATCCACGACCATACCCACTGCAAACGCCAATCCTGCCAAACTGATAATGTTTAATGTGCGTCCAAATGCAGACATGACAATAAACACCATAATCAGTGTAATGGGAATTGTAATTGCCACTACTGCAACGGTACGCATGGAGCCAAGGAAGAGAACTAAGACGATAGTTGCTAAAAGTGCCCCACTAACTAAGTTGCCTTGGACAAATTCAATGGATTGATTGATATACTGGCTCTCATCGTAGTTGTAGACAAATTGAATGCCTTGGTTTTGCTTGTCAAACTCAGTTTGCAGTGCAGCAATTTCCGCGCGGATGCCTTTAGCCACCTCTGGCACATTCGCCCCAATTTGCCGAATTACACCGACTGCTGTCCCAGGTTTGCCGTTGAATACCAATGCACCATCTTGGGGTTTGCGTCCCATCTGGACTGTTGCTACATCTCGCAAGTAAACAGTGCCCGATTGGTCGCGTCGCAACACAAAACCTTCAATTTGTGACAAATCTTGCGATCGGCTGATGGTGCGGACTCGATATTCCCGTCGTCCGAGAATTAATGGCCCACCCCGAATATCGCGGTTGTTTTCTTGAAGAACTCGGACTACATCACCAATTGCGAGATTGCGATCGCTTAATGCTTTCGGATCAACCTTCACCTCTACTTCTCGTTCTTGTCCACCCACTAATAAAAACTGCCCAGTTCCCTCAACTCGCCGCAAACGGGGAATCACCACTTCTTCTGCTAAGTCTCGATAACGGTCTGCATCCGGTTTAAATCCGTCTTTGGTATCAAAGGGAATCCACATCATTGGTGAACTATTACCACCTACCAGTTCCACACTCGATTCCTGCGCTTCTGGCGGCAAACTTCCCACCTGTTGCAAGCGGTTGAGGACATCTACCATCCGTTCTCTGGCGTTGGCATCCTGAGCAAATTCCAAGGTAATGCTGCTGCGTCCAGCACGAGAAGTACTGCTAACTTCTTGGACACCTAGCACCTCTTCCATCTGTTCTTCAATGGGGCGGGTAATCAGGTCTTCTACTTCTGTTGGCCCTGCACCGGGATATGTAGTTGTGATCGTAATTTCCGGGCGATCGCCTCCTGGCTGCAATTCGAGGGGTAAATTCAGTAATGAGAACACCCCGAACATTGCTAGCAAGCAAAACAAAACAAAAGTTCCATGTCGCCAACGAACGGCGGTTTCAATAAAGTTCATATTAATTCGTAATTCAGAAAATTATATTTAAACTGGGTTTCCAGTATTTTGAAGGAAAGGTTAAAGGAGAAAGAGACGATTCTTCCTCTTTAACCAACTTCTGCAAGAAGTCTATGGAAGTGTGGTACAACCTATGTTTTAACCAACTTTGGAGGTTTAAATCCCCGTCACAAAACGTAATTGCGTTAGCGAGTCCGCGTACTCTTACAGAGAAGCAAGCTACGCTTTTAGCGTCTCGTAGAGAGCGTCATTGCGAATTGCGAATTGCGAATTGCGAATTGTTTTAAGTTGGATCAACTATTTTTACAGGCGCACCATCTTGCAATCCATCACCGCCACGTAGCACAATGCGTTGACCGGTGCGTAAAGTGGGATGATAAATTGCGACATTTTTACCCATGTCAGAAACCATCTCGACTGGAATCTGTTTAGCTTTGCCATCTGCAACTGCAAAAACTAGCCACTCGTTTTGTCTTCTGGTTAATGCATCTCGTGATACCACAAAGCTGGAGCGATTCGAGGGCATATTTAAGTTACCTGCGATCGCCATTCCTGGTATTAATCCTGACGGGGGTTTGTTAATTTGGACACGCACCATCTGGCGACGGGAGGCTGTATTGGCAGAAGGGACTACAGCAGTGATGGTGGCGCGTTGTTTCCATTGCGGTAGGGCGCGAGTTGTGAGATCGATTGTCATCCCTGGAGTAACTTTACCACTGAGTTCTTCTGGTAACTCTAGGAAAATATCGAAGCGATCGCCTGCTACTAAGGTGACAATTTCACCAGAACTTTGAACTAAATCACCGTTACTGATATGGCGAGTTTGAACTATTCCCGATTCCGATGCCAAAATTCGAGTTCGCTGCCGGGCTAATTCTGCTTGAGCTAAGGTGGCTTTTGCTGCTTCTACGTTTGCCCGTTGCGCGGCAATTTCTTCTTGAATCGGCCCAGCTTTAGCTTCGGCAAGTTCCGCCTCGGCTTCTAAGCGTTCTCCTTGAATGTTATTTAATTGTGCTTGGGCTTCCACTAACAATCTTTGGGATAAAGCACCCTCTTTAACAAGATCGCTAGTTCGTTTCAGGTTATCCTGTGCTTCCAGTTCTCGCGCTTTAGCAGATGTGACAGCCGCTTGCCGTTGAGCAATGATTTCAGGACGAGTGCCAACTTCCAAACGTGCCAGATTGCTCCGTTGTTGTGCTAGTAGCGCTCGTGCTTGGGTAATTGCCAATTGCTGATCGGTATCATCCAGTAAAGCGATCGCCATTCCTACTTTCACGCGATCGCCTGGTTGCACTGAAATTTGCTTGACAATTCCACTCGTTTGAGCGCGGATTGTTGACTGCTGAGTTGCTTCTACTTGTCCCAATAACTGGACACTTCTTGTAGCACTTCCACTTGCGAGGGAGATTGTTTCAATTGGTTTTGGAGGTGGCCCTTGTTGTGCAACAGAGGAGCGTGGTGCGCCACCAGGAGCGAGCATCCGCCAGATGATAATGCCACCAGTTGCCAGAAATAGAATCAGCAATCTCCAGAACCAAGGTTTACCCGAACGAGTCGGTGCTAACTCAGAAGGCACAGAACTATCTGATTGGGTTTCAACCGTTGAAACTTGAGTTTCAGAAGTATCCATAGCGATTAACGGTGGGCTACTGAGGGTTAAGTACTAACTATTAACCGTTGAAAGTGAACAATGAATAGTCAAATGTTCGCTATCAACAGTCAATTATTTAGAGAAAAGTAAAATTATGTTACTTTTTTGTAGTTTATTGGATAAATATGACAAAGAAATGTCAAGGATAGTCATTGGTCATTGGTTATTTGTCAAAAACGCGATAAATTATCACAAAGACGCGATAAATTGCCGTCTCTACAATAATGCATTGGATTCAACTATTAGTTCTTTAACGCGATCGCGTGGTAAGCCTAACTCTTGACTAAGAGCGGCTTCAAGTTTACTTATATCTGTTATTGGAAATTCAAATACTATCCTTGTGAGAACTGAGTTGTTGGTTTTAACGTTCACCCGTGAAATTCCTTCTTCGGGGAGAATTTCCACTTTGATCGCTACTATCCTTTTCATAATCTGTCGTGCCGATTGGGTATCTGCTAGCAAATATTTTTTGGTGATGTTGGAGCGACTTAAAATCCGATCTCCTACAAAGTCGCTCCCCAGCCAAAAAACTAACCCAATCAACGGCAAGGACAACCAAAACACAAAGCCTAACGATCGCAACGCTTGAAAAAATTGAAGTTTCTGCATGGAAGCTATAGGACTCATATTTGATTTTTGAAAAAACTCCGTACACTCAAAAAGTCTTTTTTCCTACTCCCCACTCCCTACTCCCCACTCCCAGCCTACGCAAATAATTTCAGTAATCAAACCGGATTCCTATATAAGGTTGAGTGTTTCCCGTCACTTTTGCGTCATCCTTTTACCTTAATCTAAAATTAGCAAGGAAAAATTACGGCAACCTGAGCAGGGATGTTGATCTTACTAGTCGAAGATGACTCATCGCAGTTAGAGCCACTACGGGCAGCCTTATTGAAGGTGGGGCATACAGTTGATGCGATCGCAGATGGGGAAACAGCGCAGTGGTTTGCCTTTCGCAAAGACTATGACTTACTGATTCTAGATTGGATGTTGCCTAAAGTGAGTGGCGTAGAATTGTGTCAAGTATATCGACGCGCAGGTAAGCTGACTCCTGTATTGATGCTGACGGCAAAAGACACGGTTTTAGATAAAGTAATGGGTTTAGATGCTGGAGCCGATGATTACTTAGTAAAGCCTATAGATGTTCTAGAGTTATTGGCACGAGTCCGGGCACTAGGAAGGCGATCGCCTATGTGGCAAGGAGATATACTTAGCTTGGGCGATTTGCAACTTCATTTATCCACTTTGACGCTGGAACTTGGTTCATTGACAACTCAACTTTCTAGCCGGGAGTTTCAATTAATGGAGTATTTAATGCGTCATCCCCGCCAAGTATTATCTCATAACCAAATTGAGCAAGCCCTTTGGAGCTACGGAGAGGAACCAGAAAGTAACGCAGTCACTACCTTAGTTCGCCGCTTACGCCAGCGCCTACAAACCATTGGTGTAAAAGATTGGATAGAAACAGTCCATCGAATGGGCTATAGAATAAATCCGCCTTTCTAACCCGTCAGGGGGCAGGGGGAACTATGCCCAATCCCCAATCCCCAATCCCCAATCCCCAATCCCCAATTCCTAAAGTGTTTGATCATAGCCGTCGTAATCTCGCTCACTGGTTTGCCCTGTCAATGGGTGGAATTTTGTTCGCTTTTGCAGGGGTGGGTTATTGTCTGAGTGTAGAAGAACAGTTGCGGGTTTTTGATGACGAACTCTTTTCGCAAAGTAAAACCTTTGCTGCCAAAACCCAATACTCACTTTATCAAAGTCAATGGCGAAATCAGCGCGGCCAGACTCCTGTAGAAAGTGATGCATCGTTGAATGGCGGGCTAATGTACGTGCGGTGGTATAACTCTAATAAACAACTTTTGCAATTTATCGGTTCATCGGGTGGCAAACAGTTGACCGCAGAACCGGGATTTCAAACAATAAAAGCACCAATAAACTCAGAGTTACCTACTACAAGAACCTGGGTTCGCCAAGTTACACTTCCTATTTTGGAAGGTAAGGTATTGATTGGCTATTTCCAAACGGCAGTTCCGATGAACTCTCTACGCATTGGACTAAATCAAGCCCGCTTGTTTTTAACTTTTGGGGTTCCCGTTACCTTTGGTGTAATTGGCATTACAGGTTGGTTTTTGGGCGCATTGGCAATGCGACCAAGCCTCCGTGCTTATCAGCAATTGCAGCAATTTACAGCCGATGCTTCTCATGAATTACGCGCACCCGTTGCTACGGTATTGAGCAATGCCCAAGTTGCCCTGATGCCCCCCGAAGACCCCGTGGAGCAAAGATTGCGGTTGCAAAATATCGCTCAAACGGCTAAGTCCATGAGTACGCTGATCAATGAGCTGCTTTTTTTGTCGCGTCATAATGGCTCTCTTGCGGAAACCGGATTAAAACCTGTTGACTTGTGTGAGATATTGCGATCGCTTGCTCAGGAGTTCGCAGCCCTTGCTCCTGCTCAAAAGCTCAATTTCGATGCTCACCTTCCAGAGCATCCCATCATGTTAAAAGCCGATGCTAATTTGCTCAAACAAGCTGTAATTAATCTACTAACTAATGCTTTCAAGTACACACCAGCAGATGGAAAGGTAGAATTATATCTTTTTACCCAGTCTCACTCTGCGGTAATTCAGGTTAAAGACAACGGCATTGGTATTCCATCCACTGATTTGCCACATATATTTGATCGTTTTTATCGTGTAGATACTGTTCGATCTCGGCAAACAGGCGGCTTTGGACTTGGACTTGCGATCGCTCAACAAATTGTACAGCGATACGGAGGGCAAATTACTGTAAATAGTATGCTAAGTCAAGGCTCCACATTTCAAATTAGCCTTCCCCTGAAACTTTGACAAAAATAATTCAAAATGCTTTTCGCTTTACTCAGATAATATTTTTCTTTCTCCCCTCGCCCCCAGCTAAGTACCCCCCTGCCTACACCGCGATAGGATATTTTTTTTGTTGGAAGTCCTTAAGCTCATCTAATTGAATCTGCCAGCAGTAACACACGCTATGCTTTTACTACGCTTTTACTTTGCCATTGCTATTCACACCAACAATCATTGACGGTGGCTCATTACTAATAATTGGCGATTCACCTCGCAATCCCTTGCGGCGTCGGTTTTTAGGAACTCCTCCCGCCATACCATACTCTACACTGCTTTTGCCATATTTAGCCCCAATGCCCATGAGTATGTGTTCTGTCATGTCTGCCAACTGCTGCTCTGTTTCTAACATTTCACGGTATATCTTATCTAAGTTAGAAAGCGCAGTGTTGTAAGTATTTTCTTTATTTCGCATTGTCTCAATTAGGTTTGAGTACGCAAATAAAGTGAGTCCATTACTCACATCTAAGTTTGGATCAATTGAAGTGATACTGGCTGCACGACGTGCTGCTTTTTCTAACACTTGGGAAGTTCTTTTTAGTCTAGCCATAAAATGTACCTTTTAATGCGGTTATTTGGTTATCAGTTTTCAAATTCACTGATTTAAGCTTCTTTACTTTAAAAAACTTCCGTATCGATCAGCCTGAGGAAATTCCTGCAAATCTCTATTAGCTTTTATTACACTGTAAATCGCTAATAAATCAGTAAATTACGCAAAAAAGAACTCAAACTCCAGTTTGAGAACTCAATATTAGCTTTTGTGTACTAAATATACTCAAATGAGAACTCAAACCCCAGTTTGAGAACTCAATATTAGCTTTTGTGTACTAAATATACTCAAATGAGAACTCAAACCCCAGTTTGAGAACTCAA
>JBBSOX010000136.1:0-16336 GCA_038259325.1 Chroococcales cyanobacterium
CTCCTAGATATTAGTTCTGGGTCTGAGCAAGAGGAGGAAGAACCACAAGATTAAGGATTAAGTCCCCTTATTATTATTATTCGCGATGAATTCTCGCGAATAATGCTTTTTGATTTATTTTTGCACATTTGGGATGCTCCCTTGTAATCGGATTTGACCCATTACATAAATTCCATCATCAACAGAATAAATACTTCCTTCTTTATTGCGAGAATAACAAGCAATATAACCGCCATCTCGCAACATGTATTTGTTAACGGTGGGCAGAATTTTCTCTGTATATCCAGGCGCTGCCCAGTTGACAACACCTCCTTTGGCACTAACATATACCCTAAAGTTTTCTGGTAAAAGATAGTCTATCATTTGAGATGCTACTGTTTCACAGAATACTGAAAGCAACAGTGTAGCATTTGTAATTACCAAGCAAGTCTTAGTAAATTTCATTCTTTTAAGCTCAATTTCTAGCTTAGACCTAATTACACTTAGGTTGCCCCAACGAGGATGACAAGTTTCCCAGGTGCGTAGTTTACCGCCGTAGGCATCGCCTTATTCATAGACTTACATCGTCTATTTGTAAGATTTTACTTGAATGATTGTATAGATAATTACTGGTTAAGCTTTGCCACTACATATTAAATTCTAAGTGGATATGGTTAAATACATACATCAAATAACTTGACATAAATTTTAGGTGTATGCGATTCAAGAATTGGTTTTTCCCTCTTGCCGGGGCAGCATTAGCCACTTTGATAGTTGAGATGCCTTCAGCTCGTGCTGAACCAATTGCGATTATCAATCCTAGTTTTGAATTTCCTACCGTTTCTGATGGATCGTTCAACATTGCAAATGTAACTGGTTGGTCAGTAATTAATACTGGCAACCCTGGAATATTCAACCCTTCTTCTGCATCGTTTGGGTTTGCACCTGACGGAGTTCAAACACTCTACAGCAATGGTGGAACTGTATTTCAAACACTGGCAACGACCCTAGCTCCTAATACGGTATACACCTTGGGTGTATTCGTAGGACGAAGACTTGATTTCACACCATTTCCAGGGTTTATTGTTGAGTTGCGTGCTGGTGGCACTGTACTAGCCTCTGCTAATCAGACTAATATTCCACTCCCAACCCCTGGTCAATTTGAGAGGTTAACTCTTACCTACGTCAGTCCCCGTAGCATTGCTCCAGGGCAACTTCTGGAGATCCGTTTGAAATCAAATGGTGCACAGACCAACTTTGACTTCGTTACGTTAGATGCTCGTGCTTTTTCACCTCTTTGAAAGTCTGCGATCACTCAAGCTCTTAACTAACTATTTTTCTTAGAGGAAAAGGCAATCTAGTCGAACTGCGATCACCTTTTTCCTTATTTAGTGAAACAGCAACTTCATTAGAGAAGCGATCGCTATAGCACCAGTGCCGAAAGATGGGCCAGATACAGTGCTACGCTGCGATCGCCTCCATTACATTATGAGTACGCGGATACTTGAGGGGAGCAGTAGGGCAGAACTGTTCCACGTCTTTTGAGTGCCGTATAGTTACAGTTGTCCAATAATATACAAGAGTATTGCAAATTAGTAGCTATAAATTCTCGATACATGAAAGCTTTCATCTGTTGTGTTGCTCTGCTCGGATTTGGCGCTAGCTTACTAGCTAACAGCCCCAGTACTGCCAATGAATCATCTATTACTAAGAATAGTCTCGTTGTTGCACAAACTGCTAGTAGTGAAGAATTCATCGCTAGGGGTACAGAACCCTTTTGGAGTGTTACTGTGAGCAAGAAGGGAATTGTCTACTCTTCGCCATACACAAAACAGCGAAACTTCGCCTATGTTGCACCCCTAAAAGCAGAGGCGCGTCCCGCAGACTTGGTGCGAGTTTACCGACTTAAAGGCAAAGGTAACAATATCTTAATCATCAAAAAAGTCGATGCCTGTAGCGATGGTATGTCAGATAAAGAGTATCCATACTCGGCAATTTTTATCCTGGGGAATAAGGTTTTAGAAGGTTGTGCTGAGAAAAAATGATGCCCCATCTGCAAATTTAGCCTTTACCGCCAAGGCATTCACGCAGCGTTCGCCCGTCCCCAGAATTGTGCAGTAGACAAATACATACTACAATTGTATTATTAAAATTAGTCTTGATTACAAATACTACAAACCTTCAATGATAAGCAGATTCTCTTCAACCATTAATAGCGCGATGCATCGCCGACCCAGCAAGGGTTTAGGCAGAGTATTCGCGCTGTTTGCGTTTGAGGAAATGTATTGTTTTGTCGGCGATAAATCTGCAAGTGAAGGCATTTTGGGAGTAATTGCCGGATGGCTGAATCTAGACCAACTTATCCAAAGCGGGAGGTGCAAATGTCTTACAGCACCAACATAGGGCAAAAAGTATCAACTACCTGACCCCCGCTCCTGTTCATCAGAGGCGGGGGTTATTTTTTGAGGAGTGAATCAGTGATGCAAGCTCAACCACACATATTACAAAATTCGGTGGTGGTCTTTTCTAAGAACTACTTACCACTGGCACGTATCAACATCAAACGAGCAATCGTGCTGTTAGTCACAGGTCAGGCTGAGTCGTTGGATTTTGGCAGTACAAAGCAGTGGGAAGTGCGCTCACCTAGTGTTGTACTACAAGTTCCCGAACATATTCGCTTGACTGTTGGCAATCCCGAACGCCACTGGAAAGTACCACCTGTAAATCGGCGTGAGGTGTTAAAGCGTGATAGCCACACCTGCCAATACTGCGGCAGCAGCAAGCGTCTGACGCTTGACCATGTAATCCCCCGCTCAAAAGGTGGGCAGCACAGTTGGGACAACGTTGTAACAGCCTGTGAAAAATGCAACTCAATTAAGAGCGATCGCTTACCGCATGAAGCTGGAATGGTACTCAAAAGCAAGCCTAAAGCCCCAATTCACCCAGCAATTGCGTTTGCCGAACAGTTTTGGAACGCACAACGCCTGAGTGAGAACGAGTAATTAACTTCAAACCTAGTCAGAGAGGGCAATAAGCTCGATTACGTAACACTGCCCTCTCAGTTCTTTCAAAAAGTTTGTAGTATGCCCTTGACACCTTGTAATACATTATGTAGTATATATGTAGTGAAGTACTACAGCCTCTCAAAAAGGCATAGCGCAAACACTTCTGAACCATGAAAACTAAATAATTGCCATCCAACGTGGGGGTGTAGCTTAGTCTGGTTTAAAGCAGTCGCCTGTCGAGCGAAAGACCGTGGGTTCAAATCCCATCATCCCCGTGTAGCCTTGTGGACAAATAGACAAGTCGTTCTGATTCTCAGTCAGAGAGAAGCGGGTGCAACTCCCGTCAAGGCTTCCAAGTGTGTCCGAGTAGCCAAGTGGGAAGGCGTTGATCTGCAAAATCAATCATCGTGGGTTCAATCCCCACCTCGGACTCCAAACGTTGCAGTGTAACCTAACGGCAAGGTACTCGGCTCATAACCGAGGATATGTGGGTTCAACTCCCACCACTGCGACCAAATGCACAGATGGTGTAACGGCAGCACCAGGGTCTCCAAAACCTTTGGTCAGGGTTCAAATCCAAGTCTTTGGCGTTGCCGTGTCCTGACCGAAAAAGCTTACATACTCGCCTAATGGTAAGGCAACTGTCTATTAAACAGTCTATGCAGGTTCAATTCCTGTGTATGAATCAACAGCTTTTTTAACTTACATGGCATACATGGTGCAGAAGCGAAGTGGCCGAGCGGCACGTCTTTCAAGCGTGTAATTAGCGGGTACCCTTCGGGAACGCTTACGCGAACGAGTCCCGTCTGCACTGCCTCATGGGGTGACGAATGGTGATCGACAGCAACGAAACCAACAAACGGACGCTTGCTGGATAGGGGTTCGATTCCCCTTCACTCCATCCTTTGTGGATGTATTTCTACAAAGTGGACGTTGATTTGGGTCGGTATCCAAGTCCGGTTGAAGGAAGCCGTCTGTAAAACGGATGCCTATGTGCCTCGTAGGTTCAAATCCTATCCGGCCCATTCATTATGGAGAGATTGCTATTGGCAGGGCAAGCTGTTTGCTAAACAGTCGTGGATGTAAGTCCACTGTGGGTTCAACTCCCTCTCTCTCCGCCTTTGAGAACGTAGTGTAACTGGATAACACATCAGTCTACGAAACTGAAAAGTGAAGGTACCCTTCGGGAACACCTTCGGTGAACAAGTCCTTCCGTTCTCGCCTTATCCCCCGGTAGCTCAGTTGGTAGTAGCGCCTGTTTGAAAAATAGGAGGTCATCCGTTCAATCCGGATCTGGGGGACTGGCACATTGCCTCATAGCTCAATGGCAGAGCAAGCGGCTGTTAACCGCGAGGTTGCAAGTTCGACTCTTGCTGAGGCAGCCATTTATTGGGAAGTAGGCAAACAGGCAAAGCCGTCGCACTTTGAATGCGAAGTTTGAGGGTACCCTTCGGGAAGCAAGCTACGATTCCTTCCTTCCCAGCTTATGTATACTCCTGTAGCCCAATTGGAAGAGGCGGCTGTTTCAAAAACAGTCTGTGTACGGGTTCAACTCCCGTCAGGAGTACCAACGGGATGTGGCGCAACTTGGTAGCGCGGCAGCTTTGGGAGCTGAAGGTTGTAGGTTCAAATCCTGCCATCCCGACCATTTGCCCTTGTGACGAAACTGGCAAACGTGCTGGTCTTAGAAACCAGATTTTGTGGGTTCAACTCCCACCAAGGGTATTAAATTGGGTCGTAAAGCCCTTCGGGCATACAAGAAAGGCAGAGCGGATATGCAGCTGCCTTTTAAGCAGACTTATCCAGGTTCAACCCCTGGGCGACCCACCAAATTTTGCCCCTGTAACCCAAGTGGAAGAGGTGCCAAACTTAAAATTTGGAAGTTGCTGGTTCAAATCCAGTCAGGGGTATTGGTGAATATGCGGGGATGGAGCAACGGTGGCTCGTGGGGCTGCATAACCTGAACATCGGCAGGTTCAACTCCTGCCCCCGTCACCAAAATTAGTGCTGGTGTAGCTCAATTGGCAGAGCAACTGACTTGTAATCAGTAGGTTGCAGGTTCAACTCCTGTCACCAGCTTCAATGCGATTGTGGTGTAATGGCAGCATTTGAGTCTTCCAAACTCACGGTACGAGTTCGAGTCTCGTCGATCGCTTTCTTAGCCCTGTAACTCAGTTGGGAGAGTGCCTCTCTTACAAAGAGGAAGTAGCGGGTTCAAATCCTGCCAGGGCTACCAATTTATGGGAGTGTCGCCTAATGGATGAGGGCATCGATCTTCTAAATCGACCAATGTAGGTTCGACCCCTACCACTCCTGCTCATGGGTCTGTAGCTTAATTGGGAAAGCGTCTGCCTTGCAAGCAGAAAGATGTCGGTTCAAATCCGACCAGTATCCACTGATGGTGTCTGAAGCCAAAGCGGTCGCGGCGCTGGTTTGTGGAACCAGTCGATAGCGGGTTCAAGCCCCGTCGGACACCCCTTATATGGAAGATGCTGCTCAAGGGAGGGCAACTAGTCTTGAAAACTAGAGCAGGGTAATACCTGGGGGTTCAATTCCTCCATCTTCCGCCTTTCACCAGAAGCCGAAAAGTGAGGCGCTGTGCTGATAACACAGATACAGGAGGGGCAGTACCTCCTTGGTGGATTAGCTTTTTTATCGGCTCAATACCAACTAGGATTTTCCCTTATAAGTACCCAATTCTATAGGTGTAGGAAGTTGGGGTTTGTGTTCCACTGGCATTCCACTCCAAGAGTATAATAACTGGTTCAAAAGGCTCAACACTTCCCACATAGTATGAGTATATCCTCTGCCACACAATGAATTGCGCTCACATTCTGGGATTAACTCAAGCCCTAAAGTTTGATGTTCCATATCTGATTCTTGATGAACCAACCAATAACCTTTAGGGGTCAATCCTACTTCGGCTAGTTTAGGGTTGACAATGGCATAGAAGTCGTAAGCAAGCCCCTCTGCCACCAAATTCAGTGTAATAATCTATTGTTATGCATCGATTTTTAATATTTGGCAATTCTGGTTCTGGCAAAAGTACTCTTGCCAATAAACTTGGCAAAGACTTCGACATTCCAGTTCTCGATCTTGATACTATTGCATGGGAAGCAAACCAAATTGCCATACGGCGTAATCACGAAGATTCAGTTAGGGATCTACGAGACTTCATAGAAAATAATACTGCTTGGGTAATTGAAGGTTGCTATACTACGCTACTCAAAATTGCTCTTGAATTCTCAACTGAAATTTATTTCCTCAATCCTGGCATTGATAAGTGTCTTGAAAATAACCGCAATCGCCCTTGGGAAGTGCATAAATTCCAATCGCCTGAAGAACAGGCACAAACTTTTGATTTTTTACAGAATTGGATTCAACAATATTATGAACGCGATGATGAATTCGGTTATTCATCCCATCGCTCAATATTTCATCAATTTAACGGCATAAAGCATGAAATTACCAGATGAGCCAATAATGCCATTGCATGAGAAGGCGTTCGCACAATTAACTTCACTGATTTTCACAAAAACAGGTTCTCTAAATAAAAAAGCATTTCCACCAATAACGTTATTGGCAAAGGGTCTATCTAATAGGATGCGATGCCTGCGGCGGGCAAAGCCATCGCAGTACTATCAAGTCATCTTATAAAAAAACTGATACTATTGCTGCTAAATAAACAGTGACAGTTAATTGTGACGGATACAAGCGCAGTAGTAAATTTAGCACGTAGATGCGTGAAAAATTATGATTATCGGGTTAACGAACCAAAAAGGGGGAGCAGGCAAAACCACGTTATCTGGGCATTTAGCATATTGGTTAAGCAAGCAGGGAACAGTGATGATTGTAGATGCAGATGCACAACAGAGTAGCACTAACTGGATGAAAGACCTGCAATTGCCCTGCAAAACAATGATAGACCCGGATGATTTATTTGATGAACTTCCGACTTTAGCAGAACAATATGATGCTGTAGTTGTAGACGGGCCAGGTAGCCTGAGTGAGACAACAAAAGCAATCTTATCTAGATGTGATCTAGCCCTAGTACCTTGTAAACCAGCAGGTCTAGATATGCACAGTACATCAAAAATGGTAAGAATTTTGCGGCAGGCGAGAGAACTGCGAGGTGGTATGCCCCATGTTGGTTTATTTTTAAATCAAGCAAAAAAAGGAACCATATTACTCAAAGATGCCCAAAGAGCATTGTCAGAAAAAAACACAGGCTTTCCTTTACTAAAAACAATGGTGTATGACTTACAGGTAATTGCTGATGCACCAGGGCAAGGCACGACGGTTTGGGGACTACCAGGAGCAACAGCCAAACGCGCCGCAAAGGACTTTGAGGCACTTTTTACCGAAGCCTTGGGAGTAACCAATGGCAAGAGATAGAAGAATGGTAGAAGAGTTTATCTTTAGGGATGATGCTAACCAAACTAAGGCGACTATGCCCCTCAGTTTAATTGTGCTGCCCACAGCAGAACTGCGGTACTATATCGACCCAGAAGAGGTAGACAAAATTGTTGCTACTGCCAGAAAAAACGGCATTCTAGAACCACTCCTAGTCCGTCCTATACCTGGCAGTGACAAACACGAAGTAGTAGCAGGGGCAAAGCGCTACAGAGCAGGACACATTCTGGAATTGGTAGAAGTCCCTGTAGTTATACGTCAACTCAGTGATGAAGATGCTCTAGAAATTGCCCTAATTGAAAACTTCGCTCGTTCGGGACTCACTGACCTTGAAGAAACTGATGGGATTGTGCGGCTTTTGGCTGTCAAATTAAAGATTTCACCCCAAGAAGTACCACCACTGCTACATCACATCCAAAATCAACAACGGGGTAGAACTGCTGCCAATAACGTTATTGGCAATGATGTAATTGATGTGGTGCAGGAAGTTTTAACCTCCCTTGGTAACATCAAGCTAGATTCTTTTATCAGCAATCGTCTGCCCTTGCTGAATCTTCCCAGTGATATTTTAGAGGTATTACGTCAGGGGAAACTGGAGACAAGTAAAGCCAAAGCGATCGCCCGAATTCAAAATGAAAAAACAAGAAAACAACTTTTAGAAGATGCGATCGCCTACAATCTCTCACTGAGTGAAATTAAACGCAAAATCAAAGAAATTGAACAGCAGACTAAATCAGAGTCATCAGAGCAAACAGAATCGGCATCCATAAAAGAGCGTGTTGATGATACTTTTCAACGCTTCAAAAAAGCTAAAGTATGGAATGACCCAAAGAAAAAAGTTAAGTTAGAAAAGCTCTTGGCTCAGTTGGAAGCATTGATGAAAACTGAATAGAAAATTGCGATGCTCACAAAGGAGTCGCCTAATGGTGATTACCTTGTCCTGTCAAAGACGCTACGCGATCGCAACCAGCGGTCTTTGGATACGCTTTCAACCCGTCCTCAAACCCATTGAGTATCAAACGCATCTTGCCCAGTTCCATAAATCAAGTCGCCATATTCCTGCCATTTGGCTATTTCTTGGGTTTCAATTTGGGGCGCGTGCAGAACAGTAAAATTTTCTTCTAATTGCTGCCTAGTTTGGGGTGCGGTGAGTGCCAGACGTATTGCCGGATGACCTAGCACATAGCGGTAACAGTCTTCTGCCGTAGGTGGTTGAAGCTGCCAATTGTGATGACCTTTGAGTAACGTTCCCCAGCGCGTGCAAGTAAATGCCACCACGGGAATACCAACTTTTTGAGCAGCAGGTAAAACGTTTTGTTCAGCCTGACGATAGTCTACTGAGCGCGGTTTTCGGTTTCTCAAAGACCCTTTGTTTTTTTGTTTTTTACTTCGAGTGTATTCCTCAATTCAACTGAGCGAGTTGCTGCACGCTTCTATGGTTATGGGTTTGTGCTTGCTTGTTTATAGTCTGGGTCAAAGGGCTTTACGTCAAGCTTTAGAACGGTCAAAAAAAACTATTGATAATCAGTTGGGTAAATCAACTTCTACTCCAACCTTACGTTGGGTGTTTCAATGTTTTATGTCGATCGATTTGGTTACGGTCGCCCAAATCAAGCAAATTGCCAATTTAACCCATGAAAGGCAATGGATTCTCCAGTTTTTTGGTGCTCCTTGTCGAAAATATTATCTTCTTTCTTAACTAACCTGCGGAATGTGGGTTCCAAGAAACCAATCCACCGAGGGACAGGAGTCACAAAAGAACCATTCATTTTCAATATTCTCAGTAGTACTTAATGCTTATCCGAGAAGTATTGACTTGTCAGGACTTACGCAAACAACAGCCGAAACCTTTATTCTCTGGTAGGGGCAATTCATGAATTGCCCCTATAGCGTATAGTTTTGCGTAAGTCCTACTTGTATTAAAACGGCTGATAGCGCACTGAAAAATTAAAGCCATTATTTTGCAGTGAACTACCGCGCTCGTCTGTTCCTATCAATGGTACACCGTAGTCTGCACGCAATACCAAACCACTAAAAGGTTGCCACTGTAACCCCAACCCTAAGCTAGCAAGGGTTTGTCGGTCGGGATTGGTACCACGATTGTTCCAAACTGTACCGATGTCAAAAAATGGCAATAACTGTAGGGTTTCTACATTCGATACCAAAGGAACACGAACTTCCACACCTCCAACCACTCCATTGTCAGCAACAAGTTGATTTTGACTATAACCGCGCACTGTATCAACTCCCCCAATGCTAATTTTTTCCAGCGAAAGTAGGGAATCAGGTGTAAGTTGAGTGTTAATTTTGGCAAGCATTAAGATCCGGGGAGATAGGCGTTGTACCCATTGAAATTGTCCCACCCACGAGAAAAAACGCCCGTCAGTACCTGTATCGTTGACAGTTGCATCTATTGCACCAATCCCAAAACTAAATTGCGATCGCGCCGCTAGAACACTGTTAGGATTACGTTGTAACCAATCTTGGGAAAAGCGGATTACCGTCACTTTTGATTCCCCATCTTCGGGTCCTTCGGTAAAGGAGAAGGGGATATCATTAAGTATGAAGGTTTGACTGCGCCGTAAATCGAATGCTAACGAGAGAGCAAATTCGCTGTTTGGGGTGTGGGTTAGGGGTTGACGAACATTAAAAGAAAGAGTTTCGGCTTCACTGCGGATATTCAAGTCACGAAATTCGCTTTCAATAATTCGGCTACCACTGTTGCTGTAGCGGACACTAATGGTTCCATCTAAGGCGTTAAAGGGAACAGAATAACTGATGTTATAAATGTCTAAACCTTCGGTGATGCCATATTCAGCACTAAACTTATCCCCAAATCCTAATAAATTATCGTGAGCAACAAAAACACTCCCTTGTTCTGAACCAACGCTAGATGATTGGTTATTTGCAAAGATAACTCCTGCGTGGAATGGTGGCGATTCAGTAATTTTCACCTGTAAAATATTGCTACCTGAAGTGCTACCTGCGGTTAACTCGGCATTAACTCGTTCAATTGCAGGGTCAAGTTGTAATAATTGCAGTGCTTCTTCCAGGCTATTTTTATTCAATGGTTTTCTGACAAATCGTTTAATCCGGGAACGCACGTATACAGATTGCAATCTTTGTAACCCTAAAATGTCAATTCCTTCGAGTTCACCTTCCACAACTTGGATTTGCACGACACCGCTAGCGACATTTTGATTGTTGAGAATAAATGCACCACTGGTAATGTAGCCCTTTTTTACATAAAGTTCAGTGATTTGCGATCGCAATTGCAATAACTGCTCAAATGTGATTTTTTTATTTTCCAAGGGCTGTTTTAACTTGATAATTTCATCTTCTAAAACAGAATAGCCCCTAACTTGGATTTCTTTGACAAAGAAACTTTCACCACTGGGAAAGGTTGGCTCGGGTAGATTTTCTTCTGGGGATGATGGAAGTATGGGGGCAGTTGGTGTAGATGGTGTGGGAGAAGGCTTTGGTGATGGTTGAGGGAGAGTTTGTTCGACTTTCCCTGGTGTATTGGGGGGAATTGTTACTCCTGATGGAGGTCTCGATTGTGCCAATGTTGCAAGTGGAGTGGCACTGATGCAGGAAAGTAATATTAAAAACAGCTTTTGAATCCGAAGGTAAGAATCCATTGTTTATGTATGTGATGTGTAAAGATTCACCAAGCTGGAAAACATCAGTTCGCGCTGGTACTGCAATTTCGCATGACGCGAGAATATCTCACCCTTGTCTCTCCGGTTGCAATATCCGCTCCATTAAACCTCGCATCATTACGCTAATCGGGCTGTGTTGAACAAAGGCATCGAACAGATCATCCACCATCATCTGCTACCGTATGAATCTTTATTCTCAACAGTAACTTCTACCATTTTTCTCTCGCCCAGATTTAACATTTAGACAGGTATCGGCAGTAAAATTCAATTGCCCTGACGAGGTTTCACATAAGTCTTGGTGCCATTCACCTATGCCCCATTTGCCAGAGTGCTATTAAACTACCTCTATTTTTGGCGAAGATATTGAACCATGATTATCTACAAGGTAACAGAGAGCTTTAAAACGCAAGCCTACCAGTTCATCATATAAAGGATTTAATTTACACATTGGCGGAATATGGATTCGCTTGTGTCCAAAAACTACAATATCGCGTTCAAAGGGACATTGGGCTGGGATAAGCTTACAGAGGAGATGAGCTATTTTGGTGTTCCGAATTTCGATCGCTTCCAACCACTGACGGACGGGGTAGAGTAGATCGGGTTGGGGTTTGGGTTGAATAAAGCTAGTCATAATTGCTCTCCTGAGTAATGTTCTATAAGTGGTTTGTTGAAGTTTGAGCTTCTACATAACACTTAGATTAAGGAAAAAGACCAGGTAATGCATTCACCTTTCATGCAAAGTCGGTTGCATGGTTTATACCTTGCAATTACATGGTTGTGTGTTCTATTGTGCAGAAAACTGTATGTGCTATTCGCTATTTTTGCTACAGGTGCAATATTTCCTTTAAACACAAGCCCGACTTAACAGCAATCGCCCATCAGGTAATCGATATAATCCTTGTGGTTCAATTATGGGGTCGCCTTTTTTCCAAAGGCGCGATGTTGGTTCAACATTACGTACCTCACCAGTTGTATAGGCAGAAATTAATACATCGCCCGGACTATTGCGTAAAGCGCCAGAACCTGTAATGGTAAAAGAGTTTTCTTGTCGCTTGGTGCCGCGTGAAATGCAGCTATTGGCAATAAGTGCATTGGTGTCAATTACGTTTGGTGATAATTGGCTAAAGCTGTTTTGAATAGAACTGTTATCGGGTGTATTGATATTTATTACACCTGAAACGCCTAATTCTGAACTGGCAGTAATATCACTTTTTTGGGTTGGTTCTGGACGGGACTCGATACCGAAGATACCTTGCGAGTTAATTTGAATGTTTCCACCATTTCCAGAGAAGGCATTGGCGCTAATGTCACTATCCTCGTTGGGAATTGCCACGATGAACTTGCCATCAATGGTGATGTTGCCGCCATTACCACCAGCCAATTCAGTTCCAGCATTTGTGGAAATTTTACTGCCGTTGCGTAGTAATAGTAAGTCTTGCAGATTTAGGGTGATATTACCGCCAGTATTGCTGCGAGTTTCGGCAGAAATTTTACCATTATCGAGGGTAAGGGAGCCTGCGGCAAGTTCGATATCACCGCCAATACTTTCTCCCTGGCTATTAGCAGAGATAGTTGCACCATCTCGGATAATAAAAGTTCTGGGATCGATGATGATACTACCACCTTTACCAGTGGAACCTGATTCTGTGCTAGCAAATATTCCGGTTCCCGTACCTGCTAAGGTAATATTTTCACTCACTTCCAAGGTAATGCTACCAGCATTGGATTCCCCAGAGGTTGTTGTCAGTAGTTTTCCGCTATTCCTAGCATCAAAGGTATTCGCAGTCACTTTAATTGTTCCCCCAGCACCCCCTGAAGTAGAAGCGGAGACTTCGGATCTATCTTGGATGGTGAACTGTGGGGTGTTAATTGTTAAGTTCCCTGCGACACCAGCACCACTGGATTCAGTTAACAAGCGACTCTGGTTTTGCAGCAGTGCAGACTTAGAAGCATTGACTGTTAAACTTCCTCCTTTGCCACTGCTAGAGCTTGAAGCGGAGATTTGCACCCCATCGCTGAGGGTTAATTTTTGGGTGCTAATTTCAATATTACCTGCATTCCCTGTACCTGTGGTTTCTACTGCTAGTGTACCTTGTCCGCTAATGTTAATAGCTTCGGGGGCAATTATGATTAAATCACCTCCATTACCACCGGCAGAAGTAGAAGCGGAAATGCTCGCACCTTCAGCAAAATTTACATCTAAAGACTGCCCATTATTATACGGTTGTAACGATAAACTTCCGGCGGGGACATCTCCTTGGGTTTCGGCAAATATACCAACTTTACCAAATAAATTGATTCGGTTTGCGTTTAAGTCAATGCTACCACCTTGTTCTGATGTAGTGGCAGTAGCAGTAGATGTAGCGCTGACAGAAGCTTGTTTTTCTACAGTTAAAAGGTCTGTGTTAAAAGTGACATTTCCGGCTCTACCAGCGCCACTTGCTTCTACAGATAGCTGGCTGTTATCACCAATAGTGACTAATTCAGGCGCTGTCACAGTTATATTGCCTCCCTGACCCCTGCTAGAGGTGGAAGCAGAAATCTGCGCTCCCTCCTGAATTTTTAACTTAGGAGTGTTGATTGTGACATTACCTGCATCCCCTTCCCCTCGTCCAGAGGTGCTGGTAATAAGTCGAGCGCTATTGGTAAGAGAAAAAGTTTCGCTGGTGATGATATTGATGTTACCGCCATTGCGATTATTCGTAGTTTGTGCATCTAACACCGCACCATCCGATACAAGCAAGTTTGTGGTGTTTACAGTGATATCGCCACCAATGCCAAAATCGGAAAGAGTAGATGTAAACAGTCCGCTGGAGCGTCCGGTAATTGAACTGGTTCCAGATACACTTACAAAATTAGGGGCATCAATTTCAATGCTACCAGCATCACCTTGTCCAAGGGTCTCGGCAGCAAGTCGAGCGCCATTGGTTAAAGACAGAGAATCAGCCGTAATTTCAATATTTCCACCTTTTACAACTCCATCGAAGAAGTTTGCACCGGGTAAGTTTACTGAGAAGAAGTTTACTTCGCTGGAAACATAGCTGTTATCAAAAGATACATCTCCTCGGACATCAATTATCACGTTCCCTGCATCTCCTTGTCCTTGGGTTCTAGCACTAAGTAGAGAGCCATTAGTTAAAGATAGAGAACGAGCCTTAATTTCAACATTTCCACCTTTTCCAATTCCACCGAAGAAGATTACTGAGCTGAAGACACCGCTATTATCAAAAGATACATCTCCTCCGACATCAATTATTACGTTCCCTGCATCTCCTTGTCCTTGGGTTCCGGCATTAAATCCAGAGAGATTGGTTAAAGACAGAGAACCAGCCCTAATTTCAACATTTCCACCTTTTCCAACTGCACCTTTCAATACATTGGTGAAGACACCGCTATTATCAAAAGATACATTGCCTCGGACATCAATAATGACATTCCCTGCATCCCCTCGTCCAAAGGTGGTGGCAATAAGTCGAGAGCCATTGGTTAAAGACAGAGAACCAGCCCTAATTTCAACATTTCCACCTTTTCCATCTCCACCTCTCAATACATTGGTGAAAGCACCGCTGAAAGTCCCATCAAAAGATACATTGCCTCGGACATCAATGATGACATTCCCTGCATCTCCTCGTCCAAAAGTAGCGGTACCAAGTTGAGCACCACTACCTAATGTTAGTGCGCCCGTGGTGACATTAATATTTCCTGCAATACCTTCCCCATCTCGTGCCACTGTATTGGCAATAAAACTGTTTCCACTTAATTGTGTTTCCCCTGTGGCATTAATAACAATATCTCCCGCAATGCTTTGTTGATTCCCCAATCCTAAGTCAATTCCAGCGAGCAGTACACTTCGTTCTGCTAAACTCAAATTTTGAGCATTGATTGCGATACTACCACCATCCGATGCACGTACCTTAATTTCTGCCCCACCGCTCAATGATACGTTTGCTCTTGGTGTATCTTGAGGAACACTTAAGGTAAAAGTATTTTCTGCTACATTTAATCCCACAACTCCATTGGCTTGAATCGCTGCTAATTCAACCCGTCCCTCATAAGCTCTGAGACTACCACCATCTATATTAATATCGCCACCTACTAGTAGTAAGCTCTCTCCATTTGGGACTCTTAATCCTGTCACCTCAGTCTCTGCTGGATTTTGTTCTGTGGGTGCTACTGAGTTATATTGGATAGCAGCAGCTATTTGGTTAAAGAATAAAGCGGATGGATTAACTGTCAATAAGGGTGTATTATTTGTTGGATTAGTGGCACTGAAAAATCCTTGATTCCCAAACCCAATGCTATTGGCTGTAGTTCCCACAAAGGAACCATTTACATCCAAACGAGCATTAGCTCCAAAAATAATCCCATTGGGATTCAAAAAAAAGAGGTTGGCATTACCCAAAACCCCCAGAGTCCCCAAAATATCAGAACGGTTATTTCCCGTCACCCGTGTCAAAATATTCTCAATGCCACTGGGATTGGTGAAATATGCCCCTCGTCCTGAATCAATATTAAATTCTTGAAAGCTGTGGAATAAGTTTCCACCGCGAATTGCACCCCCATCAATTCTGTCACTGGGAATCCCGTTGAGAATCTGGTCGGAAGTAACAACTGAACTTTCAGCACCAAGAGTACCATCTGGAATGATTTGCGCTTTGACGGATTTGAACGAAGTCAGACTCAAGCAGGTAAGGCTGCTTACTAGGAACCAAGGGCAAATATAGGTAAATCGCACCACTACCTTTTTCTGTTAAAACTTGGCTGGCGATGATATCTTACCACCTTCTCAAGTATCACTTAAACGAATATATCAAGGTTATAAAATCTGGCTCTTGCGTTGGTTTTATGGTACAGCATTAAAATAGCCATTTTATAGAAAGGCTCAAAAATTTAAAATCCAGTCATAAAGTATGAAGGTTTGACTGCGCCGTAAATCGAATGCTAACGAGAGAGCAAATTCGCTGTTTGGGGTGTGGGTTAGCGGTTGACGGACGTTAAAAGAAAGAGTTTCGGCTTCACTGCGGATATTCAAGTCACGAAATTCGCTTTCAATAATTCGGCTACCACTGTTGCTGTAGCGGAGACTAATGGTTCCATCTAAGGCGTTAAAGGGAACAGAATAACTGATGTTATAAATGTCTAAACCTTCGGTGATGCCATATTCAGCACTAAACTTATCCCCAGATCCTAATAAATTATAGTGAGCAACAAAAACACTCCCTTGTTCTGAACCAACGCTAGATGATTGGTTATTTGCAAAGATAACTCCTGCGTGCA
>JBBSOX010000137.1:0-16035 GCA_038259325.1 Chroococcales cyanobacterium
GTTCAGTGATCAACGATAGAGCCTGTTCAGCAAAACCGTTTTCTGCCAGAAAATGGGAAAATCCAGCTAGTTGCAATGCTTCTGCTTCCAGAAGTAGATATCAAATGGGTTCTATATAGATACCCTGTTGCGGCAACTGGTAAAACAGTCAGAACGTCCCTTCCATGAAACTGCAACAGCATCGGAGTGGGTAACAGCTTTCCGGGAATGGGCAGCAAGTCACCGCCATGATGCACCTCCCCTTTCGGACTATGCGGTAAGCCGGGAAAGTATGTATGAGGACGAGAGGCTCTAGTGGCTTATCTGCTCAATACCAATGTCCTGCTGCGGAGCGCAGACTCTAACCACCCAATGTACAACGATGCAACTAATGCAATTTCCTTGCTTCGTTACCAGGGAGAAACCCTCTGCATCGTACCACAGAATCTCATTGAGTTTTGGAACGTGTATACCCGTACAGCTAATAAAAATGGGCTGGGTCACACTGCCTCTGAAGCTGGAGAAGAAATCATCCGGTTGAAAGCTTTCTTTACTTTTCTGACAGATACCGCAAGCATTTACGACGAATGGGAGCGGCTTGTTATGCAGTATCAGATAAAAGGGGTTAATGTCCACGATGCACGCTTGACAGCGGCTATGCTAGTGCATGGGCTGACCCATATCCTTACGTTTAATATTAGTGATTTTGCCCGTTACTCAGAAATTACTGCCGTTAATCCCAGCACGATTACACCTTAAGTTATAAGAATGGCGATTGGTTAAACAAGACCCAATAAAAACCAAGCTGTTTGACTGTTTCATTAAATTGTTCAAAATCAACAGGTTTGACGATGTAGCTATTTACCCCAAGTTGGTAACTCTCGATCATATCCTGGTCTTCAGCAGAAGAAGTCAGCACTACAACCGGAATCATTTGTGTGCGTGGATCAGACTTGAGTTGCCGTAAAACTTCTAATCCACTTATCCTTGGCAGTTTCAAATCCAGCAAAATGACTTTGGGTTGATTCGTCATGCTACGGTGGGCATAGTTTCCCCGACAAAAGAGAAAATCGAGGGCTTCGGCTCCATCTTCGAGCAGTTGAATCTGATTGCTGATTTTGCCGCGACGCAATGCCCGGATAGTTAGCTCGGCATCAGTAGGATTATCTTCAACTAATACAATGAAAGTTGGTTGCTGAGAAAATGGTTCAGTGGGCTGATCAATGGGTTGGTCAGTCATGGTTTATTTTATTGGGAACGGTGAAGTAAAAGGTTGCGCCTTGATCAACCGCTGCTTCGGCCCAGATACGCCCACCGTGGCGTTGAATAATGCGTTGCACGATCGTCAGTCCAATCCCCGTACCTGCAAAATCTTGTTCGCGGTGCAGACGTTGGAATACTCCAAACAGATTATCGGCATATCGCATATTAAATCCGGCTCCATTATCTCTGATAAAATACACTCCTTCCCCATCCATAACCTCATAGCCCACTTCAATGTAAGCAGAGGATTTGTAGCGGGTGTACTTGATCGCATTTGATAACAGATTTATCCAGACTTGTTTGAGCAGTGAAAGATCGGCGTGACATATAGGTAAATCGGCGATCGCAAACTCAATCTGACGACCCTTCAAATCCGGGGCTAAATCACTCAGCACCTTTTGAATCATCTCATTGAAGAAAACGGGTTGCCGGGTCATCTCTTTACGATCTAAGCGGGATAAGTTCAACAGATCATCGATCAACTCACCCATGCGTTTGGCATTCTCTCGCACAACTTTTAGATAACGATTGCCTTCCGCATCGAGTTGCTCACCGTAGTCTTCTTGGATTATTCTCGAAAAACCAACGATCGCCCTTAGTGGTGCCCGTAAATCATGAGAAACAGAGTAAGAAAAAGCCTCCAAAGCTTTGTTAGCAGCTTGCAATTCGGCAGTTCGCTGGATGACTCGTTCTTCCAATTCAGTATTCAGTTGGCGGACTTCTGCCTCAGCTGCTTTGAGGGCGCTGATATCCCGCGTGACGCTAGAAAGATATTCTAGGCTGCCATCTGATGCTTTGTGAGCAATGATCAATTGGGAAACTGGGAATTCCCTGCCATCTCTGTCTATTAAAGCCGTTTCACCAACCCAAGTGCCATCTCGAACTGCCGTTGGAATTCCTTCATTTTGAACCAGTTCTAATGCCCACTGAGGATGATAATTGGGGATACTAAGGGCAGAATCTTTATTTAAAGGCATCTCTGCCAGTTTGTTAGCTTGAGTGTTATTCCAGAGAATATTGCCTTGGGGATCAGCCATGCCAATATAGTCAGTAGAGGCTTCCAGGATGGTAATTAGGCGATCGCGGTCTTTCTCTGCTCGTTGACGTTCGGTAATTTCAGCCCGTAAGGATTCATTCAGTTCTGCCTGCTGCTTCAACAAACGGGCATTGTCAATGGAAATAGCTGCTTGAGTAGAAAGTAAACTGAAGATTTCAATTCGCTCTGGGGTAAAGGCGCTGGTGGTGAGATTATTTTCTAAAAGGACAATTCCAGTTAGTTTTCCCTGGTTCAAAAGAGTAGCACAAAGAATTGATTTCGATTGGTGCTGTACAATCCAGGGTTCAGATCGAAAGTTGCCCAATTGAGCAGCATTATCAAGGACGATGCTTTCTTGGGTGCGAATCACGTAATTAATCAGTCCAGTTGGCAAGTAAGGAGTGCTATCTGCTGATCTCGATTCCAGGGGAATGGATTGCAAAACGGCTACTGTCTCATTGCCAATCGACCCCATCGCTTCAACCCGCCATTCGTCTTGTGTTGGCAAAATCAGATAACCCGTTTGCGCCCCAGCATTCTCAATCAGGATGGTCATCAGTTTTGCCAGGAGTTTATCTAACAGAATTTCACTAGCGATCGCTTGGCACGCTTTCAACACCGTTTCTAGATCCAGTGCTTCTAATTTACTTGAAGTCGATTCTGTAGTCTCAACTTTACGTTTTTCGGTTCTTTCTGAGCCTATCTCTAGCAATTGGGGATACTGCTTGTGTATCTCCTGGACTTTCGCGGTTGCTCCCCACCTTAAATAACCATACCTTGCCTCTTGCAGATAGGCTTTGGCGATCGTCATTCGGTTGTTTGCCAGATAAAACTTTGCTGCTAGTTCGTTTGCCAGAGCCTCTTCTTGGAAGTATTCGTTTTCTCTTGCCAGGGTAATGGCGCGATCGTAGGCATCCATTGCTGCCACCGCTTGATCCAACACCCGATACCTTTCTGCTTCTACCAAGTACCACTTATGCAGGTAGTTCATTGGGGCATGGTGTGCCCAGAACTGCATCTGTTTCTGGTTTGCTTCAACCTGTTGTAGATAAGTTTGTTGGTAATTAGGCTGAACTTCCAAATAATCCGCCAAAAGCGCCAGGGAATGGTAGAAGTTGAGAACTGCCACCTGCATAAACCCAAAAGCAGCACCTGCTTGTTGTTGTGCCAAGTGTGCCTGTTTTAGTGCTTGGTTATACTCGCCGAAGTGATACAGCAGAATGGTCTTAGCAACATAAAAAATGTACAGAACTGTGCCGGTTTTCGTTGCAATTAAACGCGGTAGCATATCCGCTTCATCAAAGCTGTCACCAATTAAGTGAAATTGCTCTTTCGCAAATCCGCGCAAATTTAACCCTAGCTGTCTCCATATTTGAGTAAAGTAAGTTGGGATCTCTTGTTGAAGTTTGATACAGAGGTCAACGTAGATTGCCTGCTGTTGAACAGCGGCGGCCAGGTTCTCTTCACAGAAAAACAGATAGCTACAGAGGTTAGCTGCGGCATAACCACCCCATTCAATATCTCCAGTATCTAGCCCAACCTGTACCGCTTCTTGCAAGGGAGCAATGCTATTTTTTGCATGTTCTTTCCAGGTTCTAATATTAGAGTTGAATAAGTTATAAATTTTTGCAGTCAGTTCTCTGGTGTTGAACATTTCGAGCAGTTCTAGGGCAATTTTTCCAGCGTGATATCCCTCCTCGACCCTACCTGTTCCAGACAGCAGCAAGCCATAAAGACCATAACCAAATCCAGAGAATGATGAGTTACCGTACTCAAGACAAAGATTAATCATAGTGATGATCAGCGGCGGAAAACTTTCCGGCTTCGCCATAAACACAGGGCCACACAAAATTATCAAAATCTGCATAGCAGAAAGTTTGTATGGATCGGTCATCACAGGCATGGCTGATAAGGTAGCGAGGCTAGGCAACTTTATCAGTAGGCTCTCTTCTTTTTCTAAAACCACCAGAGAACTATCGAGTTGTTCTAGAACTTGCAAACCAATTTCGATCGCTTTCATGAGTTCAAGCTGTGCCATACAAATTTGCATTTGTAATTCGTAGACTCTGACGCGATCAAGTAAGTTTGCAGCGTTATTTAAAGCTATCTCTGCCAGAATATTTGCCTGCTCAAAATGGATATTCAAATATTCGGCTTCTGCCGCCTTAATGTAGAGCTTTAGGGTAAGAGCATATTGCCTTTGCCAGCTATCTTCTGCTAGCAAAGATAAGGCAGTCTGGAAATACTGTAGGGCTGAATTATAGGCAGCAGAGGCGCTAGCTTTATTACCTGCCAAGTAATTTAACTCTACTAGTTCATCCCGCTCTGACTGCTGTTGAATCAGTGCTTTACCCAGGTTGAGTTGATTAGTGATATCAAAAATCTTTTGTTCTCGTTGCTCGACTGGAGTATTTTGTAGCAAGCATTTTCCAAGTTGCAGGTGGATGATTCTTTGCCTAGCTTCTGGCATCAGGGAATAGGCTGCCTGCTGAATGCGATCGTGAGCAAATTTGTATTCTATTGCAGGGCAGTCAGGAAGGGGCACATCCAACTCAACCGATTTGTGGGCATTGCTCAGGGGCAAAATCAACCCTTGAGCGATCGCCATTCCCAATGCTTGCGCGGCTTCCCGTTGAGATATTTCAGCCGCAAATGCCAGGGTTTCCAGATCAAAAGAGTTGCCAATGCAGGCAGATAGCTGCAACACTTGCTGCGTCTGAATGTTGAGCTTTTGAATCTTGCCTGCCATCAACTCCACAATATTATCGGTAATTCCTTGATTGTGAATTTGCTCTATCAACCATTGCCATTTATTTGTTTGGCGATCAAATTCCAGTAACCCTTCCGTGTAGAGAGATTTCAAAAATTCATTGATAAAAAAGGGATTACCACCGGTTTTTAGTTGCACCAGTTCCGCTAAGGGCAGGGAATCCTCTGGTTGGCAGTGTAATGTATCTGCAATCAGCTGATTGATATCAGGTAGGCTCAATGCTGCCAGAGTAAGTTGGTTTACTACTCCTTCACCTTGGCGAATTTCCTCCACCATCTGGATCAGGGGATGGGCTGCATTTACCTCGTTATCCCGGTATGCTCCCATCAACAACAACGATTGTTTCTCGGTGGAGGTAGCTAGCAGTTGAATTAGCTTCAGCGAGGCATTATCTGCCCACTGGAGATCATCTAAAAAGATGACGAGTGGATGTTCTGACTGGGTAAAGACGCGAATGAAATTTTGGAAGACTTGGTTAAAGCGATTTTGGGCTTCTGTTGGTGGTAGAACTGGTACGTCTGGTTGATTGCCAATAATTAATTCCAATGTTGGAATTACCTGGGTAATGACGCGGCTGGTTGAGGCGAGAGCAGTTAAAAGGTTGTTACGCCACTGACACAGTTGTACTTTGTCTTCGGTTAGTAATTGTTTGATGAGTGACTCAAAGGCTTGAGCGATCGCAAAGTAAGGAATATTGCGCTGATACTGGTCAAATTTACCCGAAATAAAGTAGCCCCGTTGTTGCGTAATCGGTTTATAAATTTCCTGCACCAAAACTGACTTGCCAATACCGGAGTATCCTGCTATCAGCATCAGTTCAACTTGAGAAGCAGACAGTTCGTCCCTCTCTCCATCTCTGTTACCTGCTACTCTGGCAAATGCTGCTAATAATGTCTCAACTTCTCTTTCTCTGCCATAGAGTTTTTCTGGGATATGAAACTTATCAGAAATATCCTGTTGCGCTAACAAAAAAGGCTCAATTCGTCCTGTATGTTGTAGCTGGATTAGACACTTTTCTAAATCAGTTTTAATTCCCCAGGCACTTTGATACCGATCCTCTGCTGTTTTAGCTAATAGTTTCAAGACAATTTCTGAAACTATCACAGGAATTTTTGGATCAATAATATGGGGTGGAACAGGTTCCAGAGCTAGGTGGTAATGAATCAACTCCAGGGCATCACTAGATTCAAACGGCAGCCGATGAGTCAACAGTTGATAGAAGGTGACACCTAGAGAGTAAAAATCAGTTCGGTAGTCCAGAGAACGGTTCATTCTGCCTGTTTGCTCTGGAGAGATGTAAGCTAGTGTTCCCTCTAATACCGTTGGATTTTTGAGAGTTAATGTTTCCTGCGATCGGGTAGTTGAAATCCCAAAGTCAATAATTTTCAGTTGTTGTGTTTCTATATTTAGAACAATATTGGATGGATTAATATCTTTATGAATAATATTTGCGGTATGAATTTCACCTAAAGCCTCAGCGATCTGAACAGCTAACTTCAGAAACTCTGTTAAGGAAAACCTTCTTGCCGCTATAATTTTTGTTAAAGATTCCCCTCCAAAATCCTCCAGAATGATCACAAAAGTACTTTGATATTGCTGCAAGCCGTAAGCCTGGATAACACCTTCCAATGATAAGCTGCGCGTAATTTCGTATTCGAGCTTATAGCGTGTGATTTCCTCTGGGGTGGGGTAGTCTTTCTTCAAAATCTTGAAGATTAAAGGCAAATTATCCCGCCCACGAATTCCCCGGTAGACCCGTGAATTAGCACTTTCATGGATTTTTGCCCAAATTTTATATTCAGGAATTTTTAGCATGGTTCAACCGCCTTCAATTGATACACTGAGGGGCAATGCAGGGTTGACTCATAAGCCCGATTATACAATAGTCGAACCCCTGATTAATTCATTTATCTAGACTAGTACAGTACAGCGTAAATCCAGTTACTATCAATACGGTTCGGTTAACAAGCGCAGACAAGGACGATGATTCGCCAGCCACTTGAACGCCCGTTCACTCGCCAGCTTGCAAATCGTTGGCGCATCTGTTACCCATATTCCTTAACAGCTAATCAGTAGACATCTCCGAAAATGGTTGTAGAGACGTAGCAGTGCTACGTCTCTACAAGGTTTCTGGATAATGCATATTTAATTTCTGGAGATGTCTAGTGTTGTTTCGGATGAAAATGTGGCGGATTAACTCAAAGTTTACCAAGGAGATGATGAGGTATGAGGTATGAGGTATGAGTGAACCCTTGAACGTCCTGATGGTTGAAGATTCAGAAATCGATGCCATATTAATTATTCGTGAACTGCGTCGCGGTGGTTTCGAGCCAATCTGGGAACGTGTCCAAACGGTCGAAGAGCTACACACAGCTCTCAATAGCCACACATGGGATGTCATAATTTCAGATTACCGATTGCCTGGATTCAATGCTCCTATGGCTCTGGAAATAGCAAAGCAGAGTCAAAAAGATATTCCTTTCATTCTGGTTTCCGGCACAATTGGCGAAGTATCTGCTGTGGAAATGATGAAAGCAGGTGCTCATGATTATGTGATGAAAGACAACTTAAGCCGATTACCAGTAGCCGTGCGTCGAGAACTCCGGGATGCTCAGGTGCGGGCAGAGCGTCAACAAGCCCAAAATCTGTTACAAACATTAGCATCTAATATACCGGGAATAATTTTCAGTTTTGTGCATCATTTGAATGATTCTATTGTCTTTGAATACATCAGTTTCGGTTGTCTGAAACTTCTAGAATTAACACCAGATCAAATTTTAGAAAATGCCTATCTTTGCCTGGCACAAATTCATATTGATGACCGTGCCGGATGTTATGCGGCTGCTAAACAAAGCGCTCAAACTTTAAACCCATTCTTTTATGAATGGCGATTAGTTACACCCTCTGGCAAACTCAAATGGGTACAGGCAAGTGCGCGTTCAGAGTGTCGAGAAAACGGGGATATTGTTTGGCATGGGGTTTTATTAGATGTGAGCGATCGCAAACATGCACAAGAACTGATTATTCACAACGCCTTGCACGATCCATTGACAGATTTACCAAATCGGAGTCTTTTGGTGGAACGGCTAGAATTATCCATTAACCGAGCCAAACGAGTAGAAAACTATCGTTATGCCGTCTTGTTTCTAGACTTAGATCGGTTCAAAGTTATCAATGACAGCTTAGGGCATTTAGCTGGAGATCAACTACTCAAAAGCATTGCTCAGAAGCTAAAAAATCATCTGCGAGACGTTGATTTAGTCGCTCGAATTGGTGGTGATGAATTCGTAATTCTGCTAGAAGATATTTCTGGTATCGAAAAAGCTATTCAAATTACTGAACGGATTCTGGCAGATTTTCAAACAGCATTAATACTTAATGATTCTGAAGTAGTTATCAGTACGAGCATCGGTATTGTTTTAGGAACAAAGGACTACTCTCACGCTTCCGATTTACTCCGAGATGCCGATATTGCCATGTATAGAGCCAAAGCTGAGGATAGAAGTTCGTACAAAATTTTTGATATAGAAATGCACACTCAAGCCGTAAATCGACTCACTTTAGAAACCGATATCCGTAAAGCTATCGAACGAGAAGAGTTTGTTATATATTACCAGCCGATTGTTGACATACTTGGCGATGCCTACGACGGACAACACCAACGCTTTAGCAGAGAATCGCAACTGCAACCAGTTCGGCTGATTGGATTTGAGGCATTAGTGCGCTGGCAACACCCAACTCGCGGGTTCCTTTTACCGGAGGAATTTGTTCCTATTGCTGAAGAAACAGGGCTAATTGTGCAAATTGATCGCTGGATGTTCTACAAAGCTTGTCAACAACTGGCAAGCTGGAAAGCCAAGTTTGCTAGTCATTTCCCGCTCAAAATGAGTATTAATCTCTCTGCTCAAGATATTCGCCAAGCCAGCTTAATTGATGGCATCACTCAAACATTAGCCCAAACGGGTTTAGAAGGCGATTCCATAGCCCTAGAAATTACTGAGAGTATGTTAATTGAAAATATTAGTAAGACAATTGATTTATTAACCCAATTAAAAGAGAGAAAAATTCAAATTAGCATTGATGACTTTGGTAGCGGTTATTCATCGCTCAATTATCTCCATCGTTTACCTGCTGATAATTTGAAGATTGATCGCTCCTTTGTGAGTCAGATGCAAGAAGGGAACCGTAATTATCAAGTTGTTAGTACTATTATTGCTTTGAGCAATCAACTCGGATTAGGCGTTATTGCAGAAGGTATTGAAACACTACAACAACTTCAATGGTTACAGCAACTTGGATGCGAATGTGGCCAAGGTTATGTGTTCTCTAAACCTCTCAGCCATGAGACGGCAGAAGCACTTGTAGCGAATAAAAGTTTGTATTTATCCTCTGATGAGTACAGCAACGGATGAGCTAGTTAAAAAGTAGAAAAAGCTCTCGATCAAGCGAAAGTAAAAAGAGGCGATCGCATTATCATATATCTAATGCTTAACTAAAGTTCCTGTTCATATAAATATTTAGCTTATTCATTCAAATTTCAATATTGATTTATATTTATATAGATATAAGACTCATATTTTATTTTTGGAAAAAATCAGTACAACTCAAAAAGCTTTCTTGACTGTTGCCTCTTACCTCTTGCCTCTTACCTACCCACGGAAATAAATTCAGAAATCAAAGTGGATTACTATAGGGCTAGTATTTGATTTATGAAAAAGCTAGGTACAGATCGAAAAGCCTAATTCCTTATTCCCTACTCCCCACTCCCCATTCCCCGCCCACGTAGATAATTTCAAAAATCAAATACGATTCCTATATATCAAATAAATAGCAAATTAACCTCTGACAAAAGAAATTTTTAGAACTCAGCAAAAATCTATCTAGAGATAACTTCCTAAAATTTGCAAACTAGCTTAGGGTATGTACAGCCTCTGCAATAAGTATTGCTTGCTCCAAGACATTTTCATGCCTCATATTAGTTATTCCCACTTACTGCGTTATGGCATTGTTGTATTAATTGTCGCACTTGCATTAGTGCTAATGTTGATGCTAGACCCCTGGTTAAGCATGAGCAGAACTCCTTTCCTGCTGTTTTTTGGCGCTGTAATGGTAAGTGCTTGGTATGGTGGTTTGAAGTCAGGGCTGTTAGCAACTTTATTGTTTGCATTACTGAGCAATTACTTCTTTCTTCCCCCAGCTTATGAGCTGAGTTTTGACTTATCCAATTTCATGCGAATTGGGTTATTTGCATTACAAGGATTGCTCTTTAGTGTGTTATGTGAGGCATTAAAGACTGCTAGAAGACGGGCTGATGAAAATCTACAAAAGCTGAGAGTTAGTGAGGGGCGATTTCGATTAGCGTTAAATACTTCAGATATCATGATCTTTCAGCAAGATCGGGATTTGCGATATCAGTGGATTCATAATCCTCAAGCTTTAAATACTGCTGACAAAATATTAGGTAAGTCTGATGATGAATTGTTTCCAGCTTTAGTAGCAGAGCAATTGGGGGCAATTAAGCTGAAGGTACTAGAGACTGGTATTTCAACCCGTAACGAGATTTATCTAACAATTTGTGGAGAAGACCGCTACTATGATTTACTGGTTGAACCGTTAAGGGATATAGACAATAGCATTCAGGGTATTACCTGTGTAGGTGTGAATATTACTGAGCGCAAGCAAGCAGAACTAGAAAAATCCAGGTTGAATCAGGAACTTCAGCAAGCTATTCAACAAAAAAATGAATCTCTGGCGTTACTCAATGCTTGGCTTACTAGTTCACCAGTGGCGCTGGCTTTTCTCAATACTGAACTTCGCTACATTCATGCTAATGAAGCGCTAGCCGCAATTAACGGTGTACCGCAAAGTCAACATATTGGTCGCACTTTTAGGGAAGTACTACCGGAATGGGCAACACAAATTGAGCCTGTTTTTGAGCAAGTAATGCAAACTGGGCAACCCTTACTGAACCAGGAAGTGAGTGGTGAAACTTATCCGCCTGGAGTGTATCGTTATAGTCTTGTCAGCTATTATCCGGTGTGTTTACCGGATGGGCAGTTGTTGGGAGTGGGTGTAACTGGAATTGATATTACTCAACTCAAACAAACTGAGCAAGCACTGCGGGAAAGTGAAGCGAAGTTTCGCAGTGTGGTTGAGTCCAATATGATTGGTATTGGCTTCTGGAATAGAGACGGCAGGATTACAGACGCTAACGATGCCTTGCTGAATATGCTGGGTTATACCCGTGAAGAATTACTTGCCGGAACACTTCGCTGGCAAGACTTAACTCCTAGAGAGTACGTGCCACTTGATAAGGAAGCACTAACTCAATTTCAAGACAGTTCCTTTTGTACACCCTATGAAAAGGAATATATGCGTAAAGACGGCTCACGCTTGCCAATTTTGGCAGGTGGTAGCCATTTTGAAGGGACTGTAGATAGAGGAGCTTTTTTTGTTCTCGATATTACAGAGCGTAAACAGGCTGAGGAAAGACTCCGCTATATCGCCCAACTTAGTAGTTTACTCTCTACGTCGTTAGATTATGAAGAAACCTTAGAACAGATCGCCAAAATCTCAGTTCCCCAGCTTGCTGATTGGTGTAGCGTTGATATTTTAAATGAAGATGGTTCTATTCGCCGTCTACCAATTGCCCATGCAGACCCATCTAAAGCAGAGTTGGCGCGTAAACTTCAGGAGTATGTGAGAGATTACCAAGGTGCAAGTGCAATTACTAGAGTACTGCAAACCGGGCAAGGTGAATTAATCTCAGAGATATCTGACTCGCTATTAGTGGCAATTACTCAGAATCAGGAACATTTAGAACTGGTTCGGCAATTGGGGATGAAGTCTGTGATGATTGTGCCGTTAATCGCACAAAGGCGAGTCCTCGGTTGCATTAGCTTTGTCACCGCAGAATCAAACCGTCGCTACGATCGCACTGACCTAACTTTAGCAACAGATATTACCCATCGTGCTGCCTTAGCAGTAGAAAATGCCCGACTTTATCGAGACATCCAGCAGGGTTTAGTCCATTATGCCGAATCTCTATCTCTTTTAGATGCCCTGCTCGAAGCTGCTCCCGTTGCCGTATGCTTTTTGGATCGGGAACTACGATATATCCGAATTAATCAAGTTTTCGCTGACATTAATGGTTTGGCAATAGAAGAACATCTCGGACGCAAATTTGGGGAAGTGTTGCAAGCAATGGCAGCTGATTTGGAGCAACAGTTACAGCGCGTATTGGATACTGGAGAACCCCTGCTGAATGTAGAAATCAGGGGTGAGACAAGGGAGCAACCTGAACGTTACGGCTATTGGCTGGGCAACTATTACCCAGTCAACAACGCAATGGGAGAAACAGTAGGAATTGGGATTATTTTGGCAAATGTGACAGCAGCAAAGCAAACAGAAGTTGCCTTGCGGGAAAGCGAAGAAAGGTTCCGGGCAATGTTTAACCAGGCGGCTGTTGGTATTACTCTAGTAGCCTTGGATGGACGATTTCTTCAGGTTAATCCTGCTCTGTGCGAAATTACTGGATATAGCCATGAAGAGTTAATCCAATTAAACTTTCAGGAAATTACCCACCCTGACGATTTAGAAATTGATTGGGAAAATGCTCGGCGAGTTTTAGCAAAAGAAATTAGTGGTTATTCCCTAGAGAAGCGCTACATTCGCAAAGATGGCTCCATTCTTTGGGTAAACCTAACTTCATCAGCAGTTTGGGATGCTAAAGGACTTCCAAAATATGCGTTAGGCATTCTTGAGGATATTAGCGAACGCAAACGAATTGAAACGACGCAAAGCTTTTTAGTCGAAGCCAGCACTTTACTCGCTGCCTCATTAGATTATGAAATCGCCTTGGAAAGTGTGGCTAATTTAGCAGTTCCTACCTTAGCTGACTGGTGTATTGTAGATGTTTTCCAGGAAGATTGGTCAAGTAAACAAATTGCGATCGCAATTGCCGATCCCACAAAACAACATGCATTAGACGAAATCCGACGACGTTATCGACCCAAAACTAGAGCCAAACAGCTTGTACGGCAGTTAAGGGTAGGAATATCTGCTTTTTACTCCGAATTATCTGACTCTAATCTTGTAGAGATGGCTCAAGATGAAGAACATCTGCAATTGCTGCGAAGCCTGGGTATTCGTTCTCTCATGGTGATTCCAGTCCGTTCCCGTGGGCAATTATTTGGAGCCATCTCTTTTTTTACAGCCGAGTCAGGTCGGCACTACAAACAAACAGACTTGGCTTTAGCAGAGGATATTGCTCGTCGGGCGGCGACAGCCATCGACAACGCAAGACTATACCAAGAAACTGAACGGTCTGTCAATCGCACCATGCTTTTACAAAGTATAACTGCTGCCTTCTCGGAAGCCTTAACTCCCCAACAGGTAGCCGATGTAGTGGTGAACCAAGGCATTACCGCCTTGGAAGCTACTGGTGGTTCCGTTGTCTTACTTACTGAGGGAGGTACTACCCTAAAAGTTGTGCAAGCAATTGGCTATCCGCAAACACTTATAAATACTTGGGCAACTTCTCCCATCACAGCACCTAACCAAATAGCGGAAACAGTCAGAACTGGGCAGCCGGTTTTTTTAAAAAATTTAGCAGCCATGATTGCTAGATATCCCGACTTAGCAGATGTTGTGACTGTTATACCGAATAATGCCTGGGCTTCTATTCCCTTGGTAGCAGAAGGTAAAGTAATTGGGGCTTTGGGATTCAGCTTTACTCCTCTTCAAATATTTAACGAAGAAGACCGAAGATTTATGTTGACACTGGGGCAGCAGTGTGCACAAGCGATCGCCCGCGCTCAACTTTACGAAGCCGAAAAGACTGCCAGGGCACAAGCCGAGACAGCCAACCGCATTAAAGATGAATTCCTCGCCGTCCTTTCCCATGAACTCAGAACTCCCCTAAATCCGATATTAGGGTGGGCAAAGTTACTCAGAACCCGCAAATTTGACGAAGCCACGAGAATCCGGGCATTGGAAACAATCGAGCGTAATGCCAAATTACAAACCCAACTGATTGGAGATTTACTTGACGTTTCGCGGATTTTACAAGGTAAAGTCAGGTTAAATCTCTATGCAGTGGATTTAAAAGTTGCGATCGCATCTGCATTAGAAACGGTGCGTTTAGCAGCAGAAGCCAAATCAATTGAAATTACAACGGTGTTAAGTAATGATATCGGCAAAGTTCTGGGTGATAGCGATCGCTTGCAACAAGTGATGTGGAATCTCCTCTCCAATGCCGTTAAATTCACACCCACAGAAGGACGAGTAGAAGTGCGTCTAGAGCAAGTTGGCTTAGAAGCCCAAATCCAGGTGATTGATACAGGTAAGGGAATCATGCTGGAATTTTTGCCTTACGTGTTTGATTACTTCCGGCAAGCAGATGCCAAGACAACCAGAATATTTGGCGGGTTGGGATTGGGACTAGCAATTGTGCGTCATCTAGTAGAACTTCACGGTGGTACAGTTCAAGCAGAGAGTTTGGGAGAAGGACAAGGTGCTACCTTTACATTCAGGCTACCTTTGCTCAAAAATGCTGAGTTACGAGTTGAGAGTGCTGAGGCTTCTCAAGCAGAAGTTAGTACTGACGACACATTACTTGCTGGAGTGCAAATTTTGCTTGTAGACGATCAAGCTGATGTGCGAGAGTTCTTTAGTTTTGCGCTAGAACAATATGGCGCAACTGTAACAGTAGCTGAGTCAGCCAGTGAAGCACTGGAAATACTAGCCCAATCAAAGCCAGATATTTTGTTAAGCGATATTGGAATGCCCTTAATGGATGGCTATATGTTGCTACGCGAAGTAAGAAAATTACCACCAGAGCAAGGCGGGCAAATTCCGGCGATCGCATTGACAGCTTATGCTGGAGAAATTAACTACAACCAAGCAATGGCAGCAGGATTTCAAAAACACCTACCTAAACCCGTCGATCCAGCAGAATTAGCTACTGCGATCGTTAATCTCATCGAGGAAAATCAACCTTGAAAGAGGCAAGATAGCTTATTCAAACAAGAGGAAAAGGGGCAGGGAGCAGGGGAAAAACCCCATAAATAAATTTATTTGCTCTGAAACTTTTGACGCATTATTTCTCGTGGCACTTTTTGCTAGAAATAAATATTTTTGCTTTTGGGCGTAAATAAATTTACTTGCTCTGAAACCCTTCTTGCAGGGGAATTCCAGTATCTATCTTTCTCCCCTGCCCCCTGCCCCCTACCTCTTCACTCAACCAATAGGGCGATTACCAGGATTAACTGCATGAATATATTCACTACCCGATTGCGGTCTTCCTCGTTTATAAGAAGCTTCTTCTGGTTTACCCCATCCTAGCTGCAAAATCATTTCCAAAAAATTAGAATTTTCCCACTTGCACAAACTTGCCCATTCCGTTCTTTGAACAATTCTTTCTACATCAGATGTGGCAATTTGTTGGTACTGTTTACTATTATTGAAACTCAAGTATAAATCCATCCCCATAGAGACTTCATGCCAAAATTCTACAATAGAATTTTTAGCAGTTTTTAATATCTCTAAGTCACTGGCGAGGGCTATTAACTCACTGTCTACTTCGGGATAGTTCAACTTTTTACCTTTGACTGTTACCTCCCGCCAGATAATACCTGAAACTTGATTTTCCCTTTGATATTCATGAATTGCAGCTTTGAAATCTTGATAGGCCGTGAACTGTTGCAGCCCATCAGTGATGAGAAACTGGTCAATTACAGGATTGCCAGAGACTGGTATTTCTAATTTTAGGCGTTTTCCTTTAAGGCAGGCTTGGCGTTCATCTGCCAAAATTTGAATTAGTTCCTGGGCGGTGTAAACCTTTGACATTATACCAATTTAATATGAAGCTGCATAGAAAAGAGCTTCCAGGATAAAGTTATAAGAAGAGACAGAAATTACCTGCTCAAATGTAAGTTGGTCAAATATTTCTTGGATGCGCTCGCGTAAAGCTTGTAAAGAAGAGAAA
>JBBSOX010000138.1:0-15360 GCA_038259325.1 Chroococcales cyanobacterium
ACTTGGGCTGATGTAATCAACCGAGCTAACCTGGGTATGGAAGTAATGCACGAGCGTAACGCTCACAACTTCCCCTTAGATTTGGCGGCTTCTGATGTTGCTCCTGTCGCAATCAGCGCTCCTGCTATCAACGGTTAATTCCGAAGCATTGACTAAATAATAAAGCGCTCTCCCAATGGGAGGGCGCTTTTTAGTTGTCAACAACAATCTGGTAAATTAATTTTAACAATCGATTCAGAAAAAATTATGGCATTATATTTAGACTCAGCGATCGCATCGGAAGCTGAAGTTGTTAAGCTTTGGGGATGGGTGAAAGGCATTACCACAAATCCGACGCTGTTGGCTCAAAGCGATACGCCACCAGAAACCACGCTCAAAAAATTGGTTGCCTTGACTTCTGGCCCGTTATACTATCAACTCGTGGCATCTGATAAAGCTGGGATGCTAGCTGAAGGTAGAAAAGCTTTCGAGATAATTGGTTCACAAACAATTTTGAAGATTCCCGCAACACCGTTAGGTTTTGAAGTGGTGGCGAGTCTATCACCAGAAATTACCTGTTCAGTGACAGCAATTTACAGTGCAGCACAGGCAGCAGTTGCACGGGAAGCCGGAGCTAAAATTGCCATAGCTTATGTAAATCGAGCTACGCGGTTGTTAGGTGACGGTATTGCTTTGGTACGGGATATGGCTAGCGTACTCAAAGGCAGTGATACGGAAATTTTAGCAGCTAGTATCAAATCTCCAGAAGAAGCAGCCGCCTCATTGCAAGCCGGGGCGGATCATTTGACTTTACCATTGGCAATGTTGCAAGCGATCGCAACTCACGAATTCTCACAGAAAACTGTTGAAGAATTCGCTAAAGGAGGTATCGGCTTAAGATAATTCGTCATGACGCTCTCTACGACTAGACGCTTCGCGTACCTTGCTTTCCTGTAAGGGTACACAGACTTGCTACCGCTACGCTAATGTAATTAAATATGAGTTTGTCAGATATCCCTAATCTCTGGGTTCCCTTAGTACTTTTAGGTTTAATTATTGTCGCTGCTGTATTTTTCAGCCGCAGCAGTTGATATTTAACTATTACTAGAGTGAAGGTGGAGGTTGAGTTCTATGGAATGACGTATTCTTTCGTATACTCATCCTCGAATGTGCAGCACTTGTGAGGGTGATTTGTGTGCCAATACTTCAAGTTTAAGAAGCTTACTCTTTTTACAGAACGTATATCCTGGAGTACAGTCGAGATAAAGCCGAAATTGACGGGCAGTATGGCTTTTCCCTGCAAGGAAGCGTAGGCTCAAAAGACTGGGAGGTATTTGCTGCAATTTTATTGAACGATAGAGCGAGAACGGGTAATGGAGCAGATTTAGTGAACTATGAAGTTAAATCTGCTGTTATAGGAGGTAGCTTTGAGTACCAATATCATAGGAATCGTGGGCTGAATAAATTAACTGATGACAGAGATGTAGCTCACATTTTTGTTGCTAGAAGAAGTTTAGCGTTATTTGCTCTGCTAGGTCAACTCAGTTTTATGAAGCAGTTTGGAGAGAAACTATAGGAATCCGGTTTGATTACTGAAATTATTTGCGTAGGCTGGGAGTGGGGAGTAGGGAGTGGGGAGTAGGAAAAAAGACTTTTTGAGTGTACGGAGTTTTTTCAAAAATCAAATATGATTCCTATATATCAGATGACGACTCGGCGCGGGTTAACGCTAACAGATCTAGGCAATCTGTTGGGTGTTCATACATAATACATTCATATCACAACTAGAGAAAGGGAGGAAAGTTCCCAATGCTGAGATGATTCTGAAAGTAGCAAATACTTTTAATGTGACTACTGATCATCTAATGCGTGGTGAACTAAACTTGCCGGAAAATAGTCGCTGAAAACGCTGTACAACCCCTCTTCTAAGAAACCAGATTTGCTGAGGGTTGAGGAATAAGTTCAAAACCAAAAGCAATCGCTTTCTTGTGGAGGTTATTGACCATTCGCTCTCAGTAACGCTGCTCATAATAATCCATGCCAGGATCAGTATAATCGCCTCCAGATGTCCAAAGTTTGTAAAAAATCCGCGCAATCTTATGAGCAGTAGCAGCAATAGCTTTAGGAGAGCCAAGTCGAGAACGTAAGCGACGATAAAAAGCACCCAAAGCAGAATTACTTTTTCCAGCAGTTTGTGCTGCCATACGGAAAGCGTTTGCGGCGCGGTTGACGACGGGACGAGTCTGAGAACTTTTAATTTTGCCACCAGTAATGCGACTGCCAGGACAAAGACCAAGCCAAGAGGTAAAGTGTTTAACTGTAGGGAATCGACTGGGATCTAAACCAACCTCTGATAGGATTATTTGTACTGTCAGGACACCAAGACCGTCAACACGAGTAAAATCTACTCCACTCATGCGGTAAAGATGAGTACGCAAATCAAATGCAGGTTCATTACCTTGAGGTTTATGACGAATATGCTTGGGTGGAGAAAGGGGCGACTGGGAAATATCAATTTTGTCGTTAAATTGACTTAAGCACTCCTCAATCTGGCGGTCACATTCAGCGATTTGGGATTGGTAGACATCATAGAGATGTAACTCTTGTTGCAAGACAAACAAATGTTCTTTTCGGTAATCACCATTAAGCGCAGCTGCAATCTCCGTTTCACTACGTTTGACGCGATGATGTTTTTTAGCTGCAAGTACTTGTGGGTCATGTTCCCCGCCGACAATAGCACGTATGATTGTCATCCCCGTAGTACCTGTAATATCACTGACTGCTTGATGCAGTTGTATGTTCATTTGAGTTAAAGCTTTCTGCATCCGTTGGATATGTACACTGGCACTTCTGATGAGACTATCACGTTGGCGAATATAGCTACGTAAAATACAAATTTCATCCTCTGGACGAAAAGAACCTGACAACAATCCATAACTGTGCAACTGTTGCAGCCATTGGCAGTCTAAAACATCTGTTTTCCGACCAGGTAGAGTTTTGACGTGGTGAGCATTGACCAGCTTGACCTCAAAGCCACGAGTCTCCAAAATTTGAAACAATGGAATCCAGTACACACCTGTTGATTCCATTGCCACAGTCTCAACCCCAGACTCAGTTAACCAATCAGCGATAGCGTACAAATCAGCCGTGTAACAACCAAAACGTCTCACACATTCGTTGGCACGTCCTGATGGCACACATACCCAATGATTTTGGGCACCAATATCAATACCAGCAGCATTTGGGTGAATCGGAGAAAGCTTAGATGCTTGATTGGGAGATTGCCGTTTTTTCGTCATTTTGGTTCTCCTAGTCTCAAATTTTTTCAAAATTGAGAGTGTGCCCTGACCCAGGTTGACGGAATTATACAGTCTTCTAAACGGGATAGCGTCTAAGCGCTTCACCAATGCCATTGCCGTCACAACCTAGAACCACGCTTTTGTACGGGCGAAGAACACCATTGAGGGAGCGGTCTTAACTGTCAAGACACAATTTTAATATAAACTTTTTTCGGAGATATCTATTGGTTTCTTTCATCCATTGCGGACATAGCCTCGTCCGTCAACCGCTTTTGTCACTCTAGGGAAATAAAAATTGGGGCTGAATGATGAAACCTAGATTTAGTGGGAAGATTAGCGATCGCAGCTATCCCACCAAAAGCAATCAAACAAGCAATGCTTCCTTGACAAGGTTGTGGATAATTACTGATAAAAATAGTCAGAATATGAGCTAATGTTGAAGTTTTCAGCATTCTCACCCTTATTCCAACAAATAAAAATATGTTATTTAAGCGCTTGTAGTGTCAATTCCAATTAATTATGCCTACCCAGCCAGTTTTGGGTGTGGAAAAAAATTACAAATCAGTCATTAAGCTTCCGCGTTCCTTAACTGCTATTGAAACTTTTGGCTTTGGTTTGTCTGGCTTACTCTCATGGTTTACCTCTGCACCATTCATAACTTCTGGGTTAGGAATGCAAGCCTTGTTTGTGTGGATACCAGCAACCATTATAGGTGTAATGCTGTGCTTTCAAGTGCAAGCTTTGGGTAGGCAATGGCCAGATGTGTCAGGAGGAACACCTAATTACACCAGCAGACTGCTAAAAAATTTTCCGCTTTTAGGACGCTACGCAGCACTAGGATATTTTGCTGGTTGGGTTTCATTTCCCATCAACGGCGTCATTCTTACAGAATTGATCAAAGTCCAGCTTGAACCTTGGGGCATCCATTGTCCAGAAATGGTGATGAAAATTGGTTTCACCCTACTTTTATTCAGTATCGCGTTTAGTGGTACACGCGCTTTGGCAATTCTGCATTTATGTTTCATTATTCCAGCAGTAGGATTAGTGCTTCTGTTTTCTGTTCAAGGCATAGGCTGGTTAGCGTTTTCGCCACAAAGTCCTGGTTTGCTTCCTAGCAGTTTGCCTAGTTTTTCGGCTATTGAATGGCCGAAGTGGTTTTTCTTCGCCGTTTATGCTGTTTATAGTGTTGAAACAGGTGCAGCGTTTGTGGCGGATAGTCAAAAACCCCACCAAACTTTACGTTTATTATCAGTTGCAGGTTATTTAATCGCTATCATCTCTCTGTGTGGCTCTTGGGTGCTGATGCGTTTAGGCAGTAACCCAGAGTTAGAAGGCGATCTGTTCAAGACTTTTGTAGCAGCTTCACCTTTTTGGGGTCAAGCAGCTTCATTAATTGTAACGTTATTGATTTGCTCTAGTTGCCTTCTTGGTGCTGCTATCGGGGTAGCTAATACTCCTCGGATTTTGTATCAACTAGCTTTAGACGGGTATATGTCTCCAGTCTTCACAGTTGTTTCCCGCCAAGGTGTATTGCAACCTAGCCTAATATTTGCTTTTATATTCAGTTTGTTTTATTTACTTTCAGGCGATCTCAATAATTTAGTGATAACTATCACTATTAGCTATTTATTATGTATTATCACATTCCATTTTGGTCTATGGTTGAACCGTGGACAGCCTGGTATACGATGGCCTTGGTTATCTTTGGGCTTTTGTTGTGTGGAGCTAGTAGCCTTAGTGGTTGGTGGTTTAGCCTGGAGATGGCAAAACTTAGCTGCTGGGCTACTGCTACCTGTGATAGTTTTAGTAGCTGATGCGGCTATCCGGCGAATCCCTTTTGCCCCTTTCCATCTTCAATGGTGGGTGCAACGCCGACAGTCATATAGTACCCAGATTAAAGATTTTGTAGGGTTTCAGGTAGGAATTTTAGTAGCATTAATTTGTAGTACTGCTACTATTATCTGGGTGGTTAAGGAGCAGTTTGAAAAATTCCCTAGTGGTGCAGATAAAAATCTTTTTTTTATTCTGCTGATGGTAATCTCATTTATGGCAGTAGCGATCGCTTGCTGGACTACTTTACCACAAATTGCATCGATTGCCGAAGCCCGCGAAGTGGCTGAAAGTCGCTTCATTACTGCCTTAGATACTGTCCTAGATACAGTTTTAGTGCTGGATGAGAATGGCGTCATCACTCAAGCTAACTCGGCTGCTGAAGCATTATTCGGAATAGATGTCAATCAGTTGCTGGGGCGTCATCTTGATGATTTTTTTCCGGCATTAGGTGATGTGCCTGCTTATTGGGAAAGCAGAAGTGAGCAAATCTTACAAAAATCCCCAAAAGAGAAGCAGATCATTGAAACAACGATTTCACGCAAAATCAATCCCCAGCGCCAAGAATATATTGTTTTCTTACGGGATATTAGCGATCGCAAGCAAGTAGAAGAAGCATTACGCTATTCTGAAGCAACTTTGCGCCAGCAAGCGACTGAATTGGAAGAAACTTTACAAGATTTACAGCACACTCAAGGACAGTTAATTCAAACTGAGAAAATGTCTAGCCTCGGTCAACTTGTTGCTGGTGTGGCACACGAAATCAATAACCCCGTTAATTTTATCCACGGTAATCTCACTCACATTGATAATTACACCCAGGATCTAATTAGTTTAATCGAGCTTTATCAGGACATTTATCCAAATCCTGCCCCAGAAATTCAAAATTTGATCGCAGAAGTTGAACTAGATTATCTGATAGAAGATATGCCCAAAACGCTTTCTTCTATGAAAGTCGGCACTCAGCGCATCTGCGAAATTGTCCTTACCTTACGTAACTTCTCTCGACTGGACGAAGCAGAGATGAAACCTGTCAACATTCATGAGGGAATAGATAGCACACTGTTAATTTTGCATAATCGTTTGAAAATAAAAGTAGAACATCCTGCTATTGAAATTCACAAAGAGTATGGAGAATTGCCAGCCGTAGAATGTTATGCCGGACAATTGAACCAAGTATTTATGAACATTATTAGTAATGCCATTGATGCGTTAGACAAGTACAACGACGAAAGAACAGTAGCAGAAATCAAAAACGACCCTAGTGTGATTGTCATTTGTACTAAAGTAGTAAATCCTGATTGGATAGCTATCTCTATTCAAGATAATGGCCCTGGAATGAGCGCAAGTGTTAAACAGAAGCTATTTGATCCTTTCTTCACTACAAAACCCGTGGGACAAGGCACGGGTTTGGGATTATCTATCAGCTACCAAATTGTAGTGGATAAACACGGTGGCAAGATGGAGTGTATTTCTGAGCCTGGACAAGGGGCAACGTTTTGCATTCAAATCCCGGTTAAATCGGCGTATGTTGCAAAGATAGGCAACACTAGCAGTCTTTAATCTGGTTTGCTAAGATAATAACTCTTTTTCAATTTCACTAGAGAAAATCTGAAATCTTTGATTGAAACAACTTTATTTCATTGTTAATTAATGAAATTTATTTTCAATCTGAAGTTCAAAATTCTCATGCAATCAAATTCCAAAAATCATAACTATTTTTTCTTGCCACTGCACAATAGGAATAACGTGACATACTCCTACACTGATTGCAAGCAATACAGTGTAGGCTTCTCAGAGACTCCCGGTATCCCGTCGGACGTTAACTGAGCTTTGTTTTGAGTCCACGAGATGCCCCTCCGCAGACTTTGAACAAGTACCAAAAAGTATGTTCTTGCCTTAACCGCTAGAATTTTACCCATTCACGGAAACGATACAAAAATATCTATTCTTGAATGGAACCCTATATTCTAGATTATCAAGGTTCGGTGTACAACCAGCATTTTCGGCTTTGTTTGTACTTATTTATAATACCATTAATCGGGGTATTAGACTTAAGAAATATAATCAATATGGGTCATGGTTCGACATAGCAATTAACTGTATTGGCTACGCCAAAATACGTTAATTACTATTTCTCTCCACTCCCGCGCATTTATCTCACACCCACTTTTAGGGGTGTGAGGCTTCTGCTGATTAGCTAAACCTTATACACCACCCATTGAAGCTTCTTGTATTCTACAGGTGAGAACTTCTCTTTGAAGCTAAACAATCCACTTGTTTCCGAGCCACCCAAATTTAAATAGCGATATCCTGCTTTTTGGAGGAGCCGACAGCATTCCACAATCAAGTACTCTGAAAGGTTAGGAAATTCTTGGTGCAGAGTGATACTAGCATAAAGACCCACTGTATCATCGCTTATCGGCTCCATAGCAAAGAAAGCCGCAGCCTTACCACCAATCCGAATCAACCGCGAGAAGTACATTTTGCCGTTGTTGCCCAGTGGGGGGTAATGAATAATGTTGTCGTAGTCTGAAGTCTGGGAGATGTGCAACTGCTTGATATCTAAATAGTCAAAGAACTTATTGACGATATCATGAGCCTCAGCAGCATTCTCTTCGCATAAAAACTCAGATGTGGTTTGATCGCCAAACTTAGAGCAGAAGTAGCGATAGTTGGTCTTAAGACCACTACGTTGATGCACCTTTACCTTTTCCAAAACAGCATTGACATCGAGGATTTGTTCAGCAAAGGTATCATCTTCTTCCATAGCTTGGGCGTGCCACGGATAATCCTCAATTGGTGAAAAGCCAATGCTCAAAAGGCGATCGCGTTCTTCCATTGTTAACTTTTTCACGAACACAGGAACGCCACTTAGCTCTAATAAATGCCGACATAAACGCTGTAAGCTCTCTGGATCGAATTCTCCCATCGGGTTGACAACATGGAAATGCCAGTTACCTCCAAGTGAGAAGCGATTACCAATACCGATACCAGCCAGCATCCGACCATCAAAATACTTCAGTCCGAGGCGATCTGGCCCGAGTCCATTGGCTGCTTGGCAGACATAATAAAAGCTGTTACCGTAAGTCTGCGTTTTGTCTAATAGGCGAAAATCTCGAAAAAGCTGCCGATCTTTGCCGCTAATGTAGCTAACTCGACCGCCAAATCGTTTGATTATCCGTTCAGCCAGGAGATTCTTTACTTCTAGTGTGTTGTTTTCTGTTGTGGGAATCTCTGCTTGCTCCCACATGCAAAGAAACTGTTTGCGTTGTGCATCAGCAAAGGCAAAATCTTGCACTACTAATACCTGAGCCGGAGAACCCCAAAGAATTGTGGCAACCTTATCGCTGTAGACACAAATAGTAGTGGGATTAAAGAAATGTTCTGGAATCCAACGATGTTGAGATTTGGAGTCTTTAAGGGTGAAAGCATCACCAAACCGGGTAAGCACTCGCGTTTCAATCCCTTGATCTACTAGTTGACGCCAACGGGAAACAATGTCGTCTGGATTTGACTCCATAAAACGACGCTCATCGACACCACTAAAGTAAACTTCACCCCCTGTATTACCAAGGGTTTGGTGAATATCGTCAAGCACAGCCTGTACTACATTATTCCCTTCAAGAGTAGACATTATAGAAGGTGAATTTCGTAGTTCAGGCTTGATAGGTAACACTCCGGTCATGGGTAAAGTTCTCCCTCGTTTTAGTTAGTACGTTTTTTGAGCGAATAAATCACCCAACATGGATGCTCCAGTTCACTCACCCAGGTAAAGGGTTCGTTCCCTTGAGCAAGAGGTCGTTGCGCTTGAATGACCTCAAACCCCGCCTGCTCAAACGCAATTCGGTAGTCTTGATCCGTCCAGTAGTAGTCATATAAGACTATCTCCGTTCCCCGAATCGAGACTCGAACTCTTTCCCCTGACTGAAGGCTATGATTCTCTGGCAGATCATTTTGAAAGGACAGCCAATCATGGGAGTAATATTCCTCTGAACAAGTGACGACGATCGCCATTCCATCATTTTTTAGTAGGCGATCGCATTCTCTGAGTGTTTCTATCATCTGAGGAATGGAGGAATATTCGAGCAGGACAAAACTTTGAAAAATCAGATTGAAGTAAGCATCTGCAAAAGGCAACGGCAATGCATCAACCAAATAGTATATTCCGGTTGGATCGATTTGGCGAGCTTGAGCTAACATTTCGGCACTGATATCAACACCGATCGCATCCCATCCCAAGGATTTGAGAAACCGAGTTGATCGCCCTGCTCCACACCCAAAATCTAGAGCGAGTAAACCGGAAGCAGGGTTTTTAATGCGTTGGAAAATATTAGCAAACGCAAGATAATACGTCCCTTCAATTCCTAAATTAGAATACTGTTCTGAAAATCTTTGGTACGCATGGGTCTGCTCGTGTGCAATTTTAATGACAGACACGAAAATATCTCCAAAATATTTGAAATTTGGTAAAAGCTAGAAAATCTTAAATTTACATTAAGGACAAATGATTTGTGGAGTTTTTAAGGTAGCAGACGATAATACCAAAAGGTATTACGAAAAATTAACTCTTATTTATAATAACTAAACTTTTATTAAGGATTATTAAGATTGTGAGTTGTTAATACACTTAAATATTAAATAATTAGTGAACTTTTTGAGATTAAGGTAAGCAAATATCAGTCCTATATAAAAGCAAGAATGCGAAGTATCTCAAGAGATACTTCGCATTTATGTGCTAAAAAGACAGCTTAACTACAGCAGTTTGCAAGTTAATGAGCTACAGTTTGTAAACTCAAGAACCAGATATAAAGCAAATTTTACTTCTGACTCTTGTAACTTCTGTTCATTGTACTTTTAGGTCGAACAGAAGACATTGGACAAATCCACTACTCTGAGTTTTCTACATTCTGCTGTAATTGTCATTTTAGGCTGCAACTTTTTCCTCAAATGGTTTAAAAGTTTTTTTGCTAGCACCGCAAATCGGACATTCCCAGTCATCAGGAATTTCTTCAAAAGGTGTACCAGGTGCAATTCCCGAATCAGGATCGCCAGCAACCGGATCGTAAATCATGCTGCATTGTCTACAAATCCATTTCCGAGTTTTGGGATCTTCACCTGCAACTCTGGTTGCTGTTTGTCCTCCATTTAATACTTCTAAAGCTTCAGCGTAGCGATCGGCGTGGTAGTTTTCGATGAATTTTAACAAGCCAAAACGGTGTGCAGCTTCCCGAAATGTGTCGGCATGATCGGTTGATTCTTTAACTTGTTTGAGAAATTCTTCAGCCGCAGGATTGTCGCGTTCGCGTTGAGCATCTGCGGCAAAATCTGGATACATTGTGGTATATTCGTAAGTCTCGCCTTCAATTGCCAAAGATAAACAACGAGATACAATTTCCCGCTTTTGTTCATCAGTTAAAGCAGCCGAATCTTCTACCACAAGTTCTGGATGCAGCAATTTAAAATGTGCAAAAGCGTGTTCAGTTTCTTGGTCTGCTGTTTCTTTAAAAAGTTTCGCCAAGTCTGGAAACCCAAGTTGACGCGCCACGTCAGCAAAAAACAGATATTTGCGATTTGCCATCGATTCACCACCAAAGGCAGCTTCTAAGTTTTGAAGTGTAGTAAAGTTGGACAAATCCATAATTTTTGGATGCCTGCAAAGTGATATTGAGCGTGAGAATACAGACTTTACAACCGGATACACGAGCTGTTATTTGTATAAGTTATAAATGATTTATACAAACTTTTTCAGCCCATATTTAGAAATCCGTTTTGTTAGCTGCTCTTGGACAATTATAAAACCGAAAAGTTTTACAGATGACAAATTTTACTTTTGATTTAGAGATACAGCAGATTTAAAGTTTGTGAGATACACAAGCTAAGTCTGTTACCCAGGTATAAAGCATGTTTTACTCCTGTATTCTGAATTCTGAATTCTGCTGTAATTGTGATTCTTTCAAGTGGTCTGAAGTTCTAAAAATGGGTAATCAGTGTATCCTGTTGCGTCAGAGGCATAAAATGTTTTTGGCTCTGGGGTGTTCAAATGTGCGTTCAGTTCTAAGCGTTTTGGTAAGTCAGGATTAGCAAGAAATAACTTGCCAAAAGAAACTAAATCTGCGTTGCTGCTGGCAAGAATACTATCTCCTGTTGGGCGATCGTAGCCACCATTGGTAATCAAAGTACCTTGGAATATTTGGCGGAAGTAGGGTGTAACAGGATTCATGACTTCGCGAGTTGCTAAATCGACTTCGTTCGGTTCCATCAAGTGAAGATAGGCAAGTCCAAAGCGGTTAAGAGCCTTGATGGCATAACTAAAAGTTTCTTGAGGGTTAGAGTCATGCATTCCGTAGAAAGTATTACTTGGTGAAAGCTTGATACCAACACGGTTGGCCCCCCAAACGCTAGCGACTGCTTCCACAACTTCTAAGAGGAATCGGCTACGCTTTTCTATGGAACCGCCATACTCATCTGTGCGCTGGTTCGAGCCATCTTGCAGGAATTGGTCGATTAAATAGCCAAATGCACCATGAAGTTCAATCCCATCAAATCCAGCCGCCAGGGCATTTTCTGCGCCTTTGCCAAATTGCTCGACAATCTCAGAAATTTCTTGGGTTTCTAAAGCACGGGGAGTTTGCAACGATACTTTACCTATGGGTGTATGGAGTGAGCCAACTCCTGCGATCGCACTAGGAGCAACTGGCAACTCTCCATCAAGTAAAGCCGAGTGAGAAACTCTCCCAGAATGCCAAAGTTGCAAAAAAATTCTGCCCCCTTGTTCATGTACTGCATTAGTTGTCAACCGCCATCCTGCCACTTGTTCTTCTAAGTAAATACCAGGGCAGTTGATGTATCCTAAACTTAAAGGTGAAACCATTGTACATTCGGTAACGACCAGCCCAGCACTAGCGCGTTGGGCGTAGTAAGTTGCCATGAGCGAGTTTGGGATGCTTGAAATTGCCCGTAAACGCGTCATCGGTGCCATTACGATTCGGTTTGGTAAGGTGTAAGGGCCAAGCTGAACTGGGGTGAAAAGATTGATATTGGAATTCATGGCTTAAATTTCTATTGGTAGATTAACGGCGTTGCACATTATCGGCTGAGGTTTTGAAACGGGGAATATCGCTTTTATGAGGAAAGCTTTGATCGCCTCATGCGATTCCACCGTTTACACGGATGTTTTGCCCAGTGATCCACCTGGCTTCATCGCTAGCGAGAAATGCTACTACGTCAGCGATTTCTTGCACATCTCCTAGTTTGCCAAACGCAGCCATTTGGGCTAAACGGTCTATCTGTTCTTGGGTTTTGCCTTCTCGAAATAGTTCTGTATCGGTGGGGCCAGGAGAAATAACATTAACTGCGATCGCTTTTGCACCCAATTCTTTAGCTAGTACCCGTGTGATTTGTTCAACAGCACCCTTAGTTCCTACATAGGCACTATAAGTTGGTAGCATCATCGCCCTAGTTGATGAAGAAAAGTTGATAATCCGCCCCCCTTCTGCCATGTGTTGCGCGGCTTGTTGGCAAGTAAAATAAGTGCCTTTGACGTTAATAGCAAAAATCGCGTCAAAATCTTCTTCACTCACCTGAGTGATCGGTTTATAGAAGGCGATTCCCGCATTGTTGACCAAGATATCGATTTTACCAAAGCGCTCAAGTAGTTTGTTCAAATAATCGTTTGATGTCGTGTATTTTGCTAATATCAGCTTGTACAGTGATCGCTTCTACTCCTAACTTTTCAATTTCCGCAACAACTTCCTGTGCTTTACCTGCATTACCCGCATAGTTAACGACAATAGATGCGCCGTTACCAGCTAACTTGAGTGCGTAGGCGTAGCCCGTCGAAGACATCGCTCGTCCAATTCCCCGCGATGCACCAGTAATAATTGCAACTTTTCCGGTTATTGATGCCATACATTCATCTGGTTTTATTTTGGTGAACCAAAGTGATTATCTGCTGTTAAAGTACTGCACCAAGGTTAAATTTAGCGATCGCTGCTAGAAGGAACTATTGCGCTTCTCAGTATCTGAGTCAAAAGAATGCTGCGTTGATAGAACAAACAGCAAACCAAAATCCCGCCTGCAACTTCAATAATCACCATAGTTATTATACTTGCGAGTCACTCATGACTTGTTCTCAGCGTGCTAATCTATCAAGCTCTGCTCAATAGAGTATTCTTACTCAAAGTTTATGTTAAATTTGTACCCTTAGAATGAGCCTCTTCAATCTATAGCAAGAGTGTGATGTTCTATTAAGCGCTTACTATCAATAACTAGAAAATCAAATTGCAGTATATCTGCCTTTCAAGTTATGGACTAGAAGTACAAATGGAAAAATGGTTATCGACCAAGCCGAGATGAAGCGGCAAAAAACCCTCATTTGTTAGATGAGAGTCAATTCGATAACGAACAAGACCGAAAGTTAGCTGAAGAATCTGCTAGGAAGCATTTGGGCATACCTGCACCAACCTTAGACGAAGATAAGCCAATACTACCTCATTAGCTTCGCCTAACGAAAAGGCTTAATAACACTATTTCTAATAATCTTTGCAACAAATTGGCTGTAGGGGCGTCTAGTTGTAAGTCCCTAATCATGTATCTGTTATCTGTAGCAGAAATTTCGTCGAAAAATATAAGTTTGGGCACTTTGTGCCTATGTCCACTCCGCACCATTATTAAAGTTAGACAAAATGCAGATTTATCAACTTATCAATCGATTAAACAATAGTAAATTCGGTAAGTTACTGACTCAAACAGTAGCTTTAGGCATAGGTACTATTGTTCTCCTCTCAAGTACTAATGCTAATGCTGCCGAACAAGTTGTTTTAAGGTATGGTACTTTTCAGGGGCAAATATCTGTTGAAGAATTAACTCAGTTTGCAGAAACTGGCAAGACTACCCCGACTTTAAGAGCTTATTTAGAAGCGGCGCAACAAGACCCCGCAGTAGCTCGTAAGGCATTGAAAGCTTCGATAAAAGCCGATCCTGCCTTTTTAAATAGCTTACTGTCTAGCTGGGCAGGGCCAGTTTTGGTTAACCAAATTGGTCAGGTAGTTCACCCTCCCTCAGGACAACTAGATGAGCAGGCGCTGCGAACTGCTTTAAGTTCATCTATTGAACAAGATGGTGAAGTTACACTGCTTGGAGCCATTCAGAATTATCCAAATACTTCTGTTGAACTTAAAGGAGATCGTCTCATCGCTGTTTATGAACGCTTAAGCAATCTTGCAAAACTCTTCTAAGGGTTTTGTCATCAAATGATTGGTTTAAGCTGATGCGCGTCTAAAGTATATAAACACTCTTGATGGTCGTTAATTGTTGACTGTTGACTGTTGACGGTTAACAGTCATCAGGTAAATGTACAAATTAAATGCGTAACAGCTTATAGCAGTTCCCATTCAAATGCGGTACAAAATTATATCGCAAGGTGTAGGGAACATGGCGTGCCCCTACGGGTGTACTTACGTAAGCGAGAAACGCTATAGTGCCTCAATAATCGTGAATTCTTAGTCATGATCGGGATTAAATTAATACTGATGAGTCTATCTTAGGGTTCATACTCTGTTACTTAGAAATTCCCTAATCTAAATGTAGAGTTTAGTCTAAGAATAGGGAAAAAATTTGTATGACAACAGATGTTTCTAGAGATATTAAGAAGGATGTTAATGGGTCACTGATAAGCGGTGTTCTTTTGAGTATTTTAGGGGTTATTGCGATCGCAGCGCCTAGTCTCTCGACTATATTCGCCGAAACTTGGGTTGCAGTGATTTTGATTTTCGCCGGATTTACAAAACTAGTTTATGCCACTCAAACCCGCCACCAAGGAGGTTTTATTTGGAAACTTCTATTGAGCGGACTCTATATTGCAACTGGTATCATGCTGTTTGTTTATCCTTATACGGGTATTCTCACACTGACTCTGTTGCTTGGCAGCTTTTTGCTAGCTGAAGGTACATTCGAGTTAATTCTTGCATTCCAGTTACGTCCCCAAAATAACTGGACATGGATACTAGGTGATGGGATTATTACGCTGGTTTTAGGCGCAATGATTTGGTTCCAGTGGCCCTTCAATGCGCCCTGGCTTCTAGGTACACTAGTTGGTGTCAGCGTTGTTTTCACTGGCATTTCACGCGTAATGCTGGCGTTGAATGCGCGTTCTATCTCGAATTCTCCTGAGCAAGCTGCAAATCCTACTTAGTACATAGGAGTTGGTGAAGAGGCAGGGGGCAGGGGGCAGGGGGCAGGGGGCAGGGAG
>JBBSOX010000139.1:0-15265 GCA_038259325.1 Chroococcales cyanobacterium
CAGAAGCATTGCAACTAGCTGGATTTTCCCATTTTCTGGCAGAAAACGGTTTTGCTGAACAGGCTCTATCGTTGATCACTGAACGACGGCTTACTTCAAAGCCAAGTACCACAGGGAAAGATGTCAAATGGGTTCTATACCCAAAATTAAAGTTTTGATTCATAATTATTTCCTCCTGTCTTCTTTTAAAATCAGTGGAAAAACTTAAGAAAAAATTTAGAATGTTTAAATTAATTGTGATTAATCAATTTTTCACATCTTGAAAAATACCTAAAGCTTCAGGCAAAACCTTTCTGGAGTCATTCAAAGTATAAGTGAGTGCTAATCTATAAACCCTTAGCCTATACGCTAGGGTGAAGATAGGACGCTAAAAGAAAATTGAAAATTTTAAGAGATCCACCAAGAGCGGGCAGAAGGTATCCTTCATGAGCGAATTTGTCCTACAACAACAAAATGAAGCGGCGCTTCAGCAGCAAAAACCCAAGGAAATGATTCGTCGCTTGGTGTGGAAAATATGCATAGCCACCTTAATTTTGATGGCAATAGGCAGCGCCACCCGCGTGATGAATGCTGGACTTGCTTGCCCAGACTGGCCCTTATGCTATGGCGAACTGGTACCAGCCAAGCAAATGAATCTCCAAGTGTTTTTGGAGTGGTTTCACAGATTGGATGCAGCTTTAATTGGTGTAAGCGCGATCGCACTCTTTGGTTTGTCCTGGTGGCATCGTCGTTTCTTACCCAAATGGCTACCTTGGGCATCAACATTCGCCCTATTTTTAATTGTCTTCCAAGGCATCTTGGGGGGACTCACCGTTACCGAACTATTGCGGTTTGATATCGTTACCGCCCACTTAGGAACGGCGCTGTTGTTTTTTACCACCCTCCTGATTATCGGCACGGCACTCACTCCCTATCAGGGGACTGGAACCGTTGGTAAGTTGCCTTGGGTAGGTTTAACTGCTGCTCTTCTGGTTTACCTGCAAAGTTTGCTAGGTGCTTTAGTAGGCTCTCGCTGGGCGCTACACCAATGCCTCGGCGGTTCTCAACTTTGTACTGTAATGTACAGCCATATTGCTGGTTTGCTGCCGCCAACAGTGGCAACTTTGGCAATGGTATTTATCTGTTGGCGGACACCAGCACTACATCCAGCCTTGCGGCGACTGGCAAATCTAGCTGGTGGGTTGTTGATCTTACAAATCTTGTTGGGATTCGCCACTTTCAAACTACATCTCCAAGTCGAACCTCTCACCGTCTCTCACCAAGCCATAGGAGCTACTTTGCTGGGAACTTTGGTGGTTTTCACAGTTCTTGCACTGCGTGACTCAGTTAGTGCTAATTCACAAGTGCTAAGTGCTAAGTGCTAAGTAGGGAATGGGGCATTGGGCATTGGGCATTGGGCAAGAGGACTTGGGGACAAGGAGAAAGATTTGTTTCAAGTTCTCGTTCTCACCTCTTGTCCCCTTGTCCCCTTGTCTCCCCTGCTTCCTCATCTCCCCCCACTCCCCACTCCCCACTCCCCACTCCCCACTAAACGACGAAAGCCGCAACGGCGAGTATTGCGACCCACGCAGGTGCAGAAAATCTGTGTTTTCGTTTGCCTGAAAGAGCCAGCTTGAGCGGGGGCTGTATATAAGTTGTTGAAAAATAAGGAACCAGAGCCAAAATGATTGAGACTAATGTCTCTCGCCACCACCAAACATTTTTACAGGTAATTCAAAGTTACTACCAGCTAACGAAGCCTCGGATTATTCCGTTGCTTTTGATTACCACGGCTGGGAGTATGTGGATTGCTGCTAAGGGAGAAGTAGACCCATTGCTGTTGCTAGTAACTCTCACTGGTGGCACTTTGGCTGCTGCAAGCGCCCAGACGATTAATTGTGTTTATGACCGGGATATTGATTATGACATGGAGCGGACGCGCCATCGTCCGATGCCTTCTGGAAAAGTGCAGCCGCGCGATGCTTTAATTTTTGCGATCGCACTAGCGACGATTTCCTTTACACTCCTGGCAGTATTTGCCAATCTTTTAGCCGCGCTGCTAGCCTTCTCTGGCATCGTCTTTTATATTTTGGTTTATACCCACTGGCTAAAACGCCACACCCCTCAGAATATCGTTGTTGGTGGTGCGGCTGGGGCAATTCCGGCTTTAGTGGGTTGGGCTGCTGTCACGGGGACATTAAGCTGGTCAGCATGGTTGATTTTTGCCATCGTCTTTTTATGGACACCACCCCATTTCTGGGCGCTAGCTCTGATGATTAAAGATGACTACGCAAAAGTTGGGATACCAATGTTACCTGTGATTGAAGGTACTACGGCAACTGTAAAGCAGATTTGGTACTATACGCTGGTAACAGTATTTTCAACCGTCTTATTGGTATATCCCTTGGGCGCAAGTGGAATTCTTTATGCTGCGATCGCCCTAATTCTGGGAGGATTATTTATCCACAAATCTTGGCGTTTGTTGCAAAATCCAGAGGATCGCGCTGTCGCTAAAGAGTTGTTTCTCTTCTCCATCTCCTACATGATGCTATTGTGTCTGGGGATGGTAGTGGATAGCCTTCCTGTAACCCATAATCTAATTAGTGCGGTGATGAATCATTTGCATTTTATTGGTTAGGGGATGGAAAATTTAGCGATCGCGTTTGGTAAAGGGGCGCGATCGCATTTTTGGGAATTAAAAAATATACATAATAATTAGAGCTTAACGGATTTGCGATGTCTACGACGGGCTATTCGGCGTCGCAACTAAAGTTTTTGTCATAAGTGAATTTATTAAATATTAATTTTACTATTTTACTCACTTATTTATCGCTTTTTAATCCCTATGGAAAAAGCAATGCAAGTAATTCGTCACGAGTTAAATCAGCATGAGTAGCAACATCTCGCAGTATGGAGTTAAGTGTGCCAATTTTAATAGGGTCATGTGCAGTAACCGTGATATGATGCTCACCATTCTGTTGAGTAGTTAACCGAATGTGGCTACCCTTTTGATGACTAATCTCATATCCCAGACGAGCTAAAGCGTTAACTAATTCTGAACCAGATAAGTCTCGTGGGAGTTTCAAGAAGCTATTACCTCATCACGGACTATGTGTAAGCGAATAATTTTAGGACGGTTGTGTTCATTAGGAAAATGACAGTGAACCGCATCACGGATCATTTCCCGTAATGTTTCTATATCGTCAGCCTGAGTAAAAATTGACTCAGTTAAAGCTCTAGCTGTATAACCACCATCAGGATCATCTTCAACGAGAAATACAATTTCACTCATAGCGAATCTTTCCTTAACTACTAAACTTAACTACTAAAATAAATTCTGCCCTTCAATCAACTCTTGTACCAAATACAGCCGCTTGTCCTGTTCAAAATAAGCAATCAAACGGGGAATTTGCAGGTGTTCTCCCAAATCATACAAACGCTTTGCCTCTTGCTTAAATAATTCCGTTGCTTTCTCAAGTGCAGCCGTTCCTTCTAATTGAGGGACAAATTGCTTAATTACGCAAGGTTCGTCTATCTTATCTGCATCCCTAGCTTCGTAAGTTCTGCTAAATCCACCCTCACCCAAAAGTCGTATTATTCAGAAACGGTTTCTGAATAATGGTGTGAGTGTTTGTCCACACTTAATGCAAAACTTATTATCATCAGGGTTAAACGGATTTGAACAACTGGAATTAGAACAGTAAAGCACATTTAGGAATATATCAGCAGATAGTGTCTATGTTCAATTTTCCCAATTTATGCTTACTGGGTTTCACGAGTCTTTATCTTTTTGAGCAGATTTACTTCTAGTGGTGGCTACAGTCTCAAGTTACTTTTGCTAGCGTAGTGATATAAGGTTTATCGCTCCCCAGTAAGCGGCTGGAAGCAAAAGGATTAATTAATATGGCTCATTTAAATCAGCGTCGTCCCCAAAATGTCAACGGCGATTTTTATGTAGATACTACCTGTATTGATTGTGATACCTGTCGCTGGATGGCTCCTGAAGTATTTTATGATGTTGATGATCAATCGGCTGTTTATCATCAACCAACCAATGAGGCGGAAAGATTAGCCGCACTGCAAGCACTTTTAGCTTGTCCAACCAGTTCCATTGGTACAGTTGAGAAACCAAAAGATATCAAAGCTGTTCAACAAAGTTTTCCAATATTAGTAACAGAAAATATTTACCACTGCGGCTATCATTCGGAAAAATCTTACGGTGCGGCTAGCTATTTAATTCAACTTCCAGAAGGTAACATTTTGGTGGATTCTCCCCGGTTTACGCCGCCTTTAGTCAAGCGTTTAGAAGAAATGGGGCCAATTCGTTATATGTACCTAACTCATAAGGATGATGTGGCAGATCATCAAAAGTTTGCCGAGCATTTTCAGTGCGATCGCATCCTCCACACTGATGATATTACTGCGGATACTCGCAATGTAGAAATACAGCTAACTGGTTCAGAACCATTTACTTTGACACCAGATTTATTAATTATCCCAGTTCCTGGTCACACCAAAGGACAAACCGTCCTACTTTATAAAAATAAGTTTCTCTTCACTGGCGACCATCTTGCTTGGTCAGAAAGCTTGCACCAATTGACTGCATTCCACGGAGCCTGCTGGTATTCTTGGTCACAACAGATTAAATCAATGCGTAACTTGGCTAAGTACTCTTTTCAGTGGGTATTACCAGGTCATGGGCGAAGGTTTCATGCTGATAAGGAAACTATACGCCAGCAGATGCACAAGTGTATTGAATTGATGGAATCTTTGGATTGACATTAAATAACTGACAAAGCTTTGCGACATCAAAACTAGCTTTTGCGACATCAAAACCTGCTTTTGCGACATCAAAACTAGCTTTTGTGACATCAAAACCTGCTTTTCTCAACAAATTTCAGCAAATATACCCGCATCTATCTAGTTGGCTAATGCCATCCAATGCTTTTATAATTCTGTAACTTCACTGTGGCTGGTGCATCTGCCCATTGCGTATTGTGATGATATATAAATAACTCAGTGTATAAAGTCAGGGTTATTTATAAATTAATCCAAACAGGAAAATTATATGACGCAACGGAAACGAAACTCCATGTCACTGACCAAAGCTGAACGACGGATTGAAGGAATGCAGACAATTAACCCTCAATTAGACTTTAGTAATGGGTTTTCAATTGCGACTTACAACACTAAAGTAATTGAGTTACGAGAGAAGCTGGCCGCTTATAATCAAGCACAAACAATAGTAGATAAGACACACAATGCATTAATAGAATCCCCAATTTGTCTAGAGTCCCCATAAAAGTTTCAGTTACCCTGAATCCCCAGAGGATTATTCCCGGATCTTAAATTCGTTTACTCGTGCCAGGAATCCTTGAAGCTCTTTGATGCTTGCCTTAATCGCGTTAAATTCGTTTTCCGAGCGCTCCCACTTGTGATCGATTCGTTCCTCTAAGCCGTTGTGCGAAAGAAGATTCGCGTCCTTGTAATTGACGTAATCTTGCAAATGGATATCAAGGCGTTTATCCAAATCCTTGATTTTTTCAGCATCGCTAGCACGTAATTTCAATGCCTCCTGTATTCCATCAACGGCAAAGGAGATTCTATTTATCTTGCTAGTAATGTTGATCGCAACGCCCAAAAGCATCACTAAACTGGTAATAATCGCTACAAGTACCCCTGTATCTTGAAGTGTGAATTCAATCTTTGGACTAGAAGTAACAGCTATCTCCGACTTTGTGGTAGTCATTTTTAAAGTGCATCAATTTTCGCTTCAATTCTCGGCAAGTCTATATTTTTGATTTGATTAACTGAATCTTCAATCGAATCGCTATCAGTTCCCGTGTACTGCCAAATTATTAACTGAGCGGATGTAAACCATTTGGGAACTTTGACACTGATGCTGTAATTTGTAGAAATTTTATTAAACAGAATCAGATTGATTTGGTCTAAAAATAATGGCTGACCTTTGACTGTTGTTGCATCCTGTCCGCCTCCAACTACAAGCCCTGTACTGATTTTTTGATTGCAGTATCCCGCAAATCTCCAAATAGAATCTTCAGGAACATTAGTCGCTACACTAACTGCAAGAATAAAAGTCTCTAACAATAAAGGTACTACTATCTCTGGAATTGGACTACTTAAATAAGTCCCATCCTGCATTGGAACTTGCACAGCGTTAACGGTTGTTGTGTAGATACTTTCCCAGTTAGCACTATTGCTTAATTCAACTACTCTCACACTCTTGCTATCCGTGAGAAATTACAAAATCAACGTGATCGGCAAATTCATCTAAAATTTCAAACGGATTAGGAATACCGTAATGCTCTAGCTTATCGAGATATTCAACAATATCAATTTTTCCAGTTAGCCAATCTCTACCCGCTTGATTGATGGCAAGCATTCCTTGAAATTCAGCTTCGGAACAGTTGCCATCAACATCGACAGATAGCAGGTCTAACGAATCATCTGGAGTCCAAATAATTCCGGTTCGTTCTGCTATCTTGCTCATTAGCCTTCAGGAGTGAATTTAGCCCGGTTTTTCCCGTCGTTTCCTGCCAAGAAGGTGGTGTAAGCTGATTCACCTTTGATAGCCAAAACAGCCGCATCGTAATCTTGCCCGCCAGCATTTTGACCAAAAGCACAGGTAACAGAATCTACATCCGGCTTCTTGTAGGCAGCACCAGTAATCCGACTATTTTTTGGAGTAGTCCCAGGCACAACAGCGGTAAGCGTTAGCTTGGCAAACTTAAACTTTTTCGTATCAATCAAAATTGGCGTAGTTAAAGCCCCAAATTCGGTGGCAGTGGTCACATAGTTGGCAAGCAACCCGCGCAACACTTCAGCCGTCCCAGATCCTTGTCCGGTTTGTCCACTCTTGATTAATCGGGCAGGTATATAGACCTTAGTAGTACCAGCAGTACCAAATGGAGAAACGTAGCCTGTTTCTCTTTCTGTCTTCACACGCTTGGTTTCGTCGGTGACTAGAGCATAAGCAGCTTGTCTGGCGGCTGGATCGAGTGCTAGCCAAGCTTTATATTTGTCATAGCGTGGCTTTTGTGATTCGTAACGTTGTAAGTCTCTAAAGCCCATAATTACTAGTGATAATTGTTACAGATGTCACAAATTCTAGCCCTTTAAAATCCTTAGAATTTTCCACGGAAACCTAATAGGTTTTTACCTTTATTTTCAGCCACAGTCAGACCATGACATTTGTTGAACATCAAGGATATTTGACTAATCCCTGGTTCTGAAGCGTTGTGTCTATGAGAAAGACTGGTGGGACAAGATTGCCTAGAGATATGTAGGCACTTCTGAATCTGAGAATTGCTACAGGTCTATACCGCCGATTTTGTACTTGTTTGCCTAAGATCGTGACTTTCCCGGCTGTTGCGGTTGTTGTGCTGGCTTTGTCTGGGTCATTTACGATCACTCTGTCCGCTTGAAAGGGGACATCAATCACGTTACAAATTTTTTGGTAAATTTCTACTCCGTCAGTCCGAGAATTGACAAGTAGATAATTGCCTTTTGGAAATCCATTGTCAGGATCAGTGTAACTAGCTGATTTATTTCCTGTTGTGTAAGTTATTCCCCTACCACTTGATAAAAAACTAGTTTTAACTTCATTGGCCATTTCTGTCATATTCGCCTTGGTAATTGCTGGTTTAGCATTTCCAGTCGAACAGGAAAATTTCATTAACCTGACAGACTTCTCATGTTGTATGGGCGATTCTTCAGAAGGTGAGGCGGATGCGTCCTGAGAAAAGACAAAAAATAATTGGGGGTGTCCAGCAACGGGAGGAGCTATATCTAGTCTATTACCATAGAAAACTGCTAGATTTTTTTTACCGTAGCCAATAACGTTGTAAAAAAGGTCAGACCTCATCCAAGAGGCGTACATATTATCGTTGTCTAAAGCCCGACAAGCTAACTTTAAGGATGGTCTTACCCCGGATAAATCACCATTACCTTGAACATCCTTGAAGTATCTATCAACCCGGCGATTATGTTCTTGATTCCAAGTTCTCTGGAGATGTTCAATATTGTCAAAACCTTCGGGAAGTGACATTATTTAATCCTCCCCGTCGAATAAGTCTGAAAAATCAAAATCCAATGGTTGAGAATCAGTTTTACTTTGAGATTCTTTGGCTTTTAATTCGTCCGGCTCTGGTATGGGTGCAGCCTTGTTTACAGGTTTGTCGTCTTCTTTTACGGCTTTTACAAACTCGATTGCAGCCGTTGTTGATTCCGTCACAGCATTTACCACGTCCAAAGGTGCTTGTGTGACCATTTGAATTGTTGATGCACCGTTCTGCAAGCTTTCTAAAGTCTGAGTGACCCGATTAAACTTAGGCTGCGGGTTCATCCAACCATAAGCGCTTTCTAAAATTACTCCGCCTTTTTTCAAAGCATTTCCTATCTTCCCCGTGTAGGCTGCTATTAACTCAGAAGCTTGTAGAATAGTTTGAGACAAGTTTAAAAAGCTATTCAAAAGGTTAGTAGTGGCTTGATAAATTCGATTAGCTTTAGCCCAAGCTTCTTTTAAACTAGTATAGTTATCAGATCCGATTGCACCTTTAATTAAATTTTCAATACTACCAGAAATAACGCTACCTAAATCAAAAGAAGATCCATCTTCTTTTTTTAATCCAATTAAAGTAAGCACATTATTGATTGCACCCAATAAAGTTTGCCCAATATCGTTACTTAGCATCAAAGCATTGTGAACTGTAGCCGCAAAAATTAAAATATTTAACACCCGATCTAGATGCATCCAATCAGCGAATCTTGAAAGCTTGCCACCAATGCCACCAGGAAGTTGATCACCCAATCTTGCTAATATTGTTTGCTGTCCTTGGAGTAGTGCAGCATTTGCACCAGTATTTACAGCATCTAAAATATTGGCTGCATTGGTGTTGTTATTATTTGTAATATCGGCTGCATTATCTTTTAATGCTTTGTTCATGCATCCACCGGGCTGGGTAGTCCGGCATGTGCCAGTTGCCGCCGCAGTTTCTATCTGTGGAATCGTAGGAATAGATGGTCTGATTGCGTTAGCAGCCCGCGCCGGGATTAAGCCAAGTATGCCGACAATTTGATCCAACTTGGGTAGCGCTTGCTTATTCACTTTCTCTTGCTCTTTTGTGCGTTTATTGAGGTCATTAATAGATGGTTTTATTGTTGTTAAGTCTTGCTTGACTTTTTCAAGGTCGCGTCGTATCCGTTCTATTTGTGGTGTTACAGTTGTTGGGCTATCTACTTGTTGCTGAATATCATTTATTTTTGCACCAAGTAGACTGGTAATCTGTTTATCCTCTCGTTTGCGATTAAATGTTTCTTGGTCGATACGATCGCCTAATCGTTCTTCACTGTCATTCTGTTTGCGGTCAAAAGTTTTTTCAAGTTCTTTAACAGTGTTGTTCCACTTCTGCTCTGCAAGTTTGATATCTCCCTGTGCAATCTGAGCATTTTCATTAGCAACTCTCTCAAAATTGTTACGCTGTTGCTCTAACTCTTTGGTAATGGTATCAATGCTTTTATTGCTGGTGGTTTCTAGTTTGTCTATTTTGTTATTTATTTTATTTTCACTATCATTTATTTGTTTTTGTAAATCAGTCTTTACGCTGTTGGATGCGCGGCTAGTTTTATCTTCTATTGTTAAATTCACATCTCGAAGAAGACTTGGAAGTACGGATAATTGAAATGTTGCTGTAACTTTTTCTGTTCCATAGCTTTGATCTAGCCATTTCTGATTCATCGCTAAGGTTTCTTGCCATCGCTGCTCTGCTAAGGTTGCGTTCCCTTGGGAAATTTTGGAGGCAGCATCAAAATCATTTGATATCTCGGCTAGCCTCTTGTCGAATTCCTGGCTTAATTTAGATTGAGATAAGTCTCTTGTTTGTAGTCCTTTGTTATTTTCTTCAACTTGCTTTTTAAAGCTTTCCTCTAATTTCTGTGCTTCAGTCTTGTTAGCATTGGACGCTGCCAACGCTAAATCTGCCTTCCCTTCAGCCTTTGCTACACCAGCGGTTGCAGCTTGGACTGCTGATGTTAAATTTGGGATAGCCGCAGTTAGTGTTGGGATAGCCGTAGCTATCTGCTGCATGGCGGCTGCCGCTGTAGCTTGTGCCGCTGTAGCTTGTGCTTGTACTGGGGCAATTTCAGCCCTAGATACTGTTCTTGCTTCCGCCACTGCACGACTAACAATGGCGTTTGTGTCAACTGGAGCCTGTTTAATTGCAGTCACCTGGGCTTGAGTTGCAGTCACCTGGGCTTGAGTTGAAGTTAAAGAATTTTGGATTTTAGCAATGGTGCTGTTGATGGCATTTTGGAATGTGTCGCCTGCTCTTGATGTGAAATTGCTAATTTGAGCGCTAATTGCCTGAATCTTTGTATCAAATGTCGTTCTTAATCCGGTGACTTGTGCCTCTAGATTCTGTTTGCTTGCCCGTGTTTCGTACAGTGCATCATTGGCCTGCTTCTTCGCCTCTCCAACCTTGCCTTCAACAATTTTTCGTCCTTCCCGCGTTTCGTACAAAGCATCATTGCTTTGTTTTTTAGCATCTGCTGCATTTTTAGCAATAGTTTCAGATTGCTTGCTTAATTGTGCATAATCTTTAGCATTCGCATCCAATTCTCTACTAATTCTTTTATCAAAATCGTTAACTCTTGTATCAAGGTTTTTCATCCTTGAATTCAAAGTTGTTAAAAGTGTAAGATTTTTTGAAAGGTCATTATTAAGATTATTAAATTGGTCGTCTACTCGGTCATTAATGAAATTCTGAATTAGGGTATTTTGGATTACGGCTGCTGCCAATCCCCCTTGAATAACAATATTAAGCAATTGCCCGCCAGCAATGCCAGCATTTCCAGGAGTGCCACCACCAGGCATCTTTTTAAAGAAAGCATCCTGAACTTTTTTGGCGGTATCCGCAACCTTCTTTGCACCGCTAGCAGTTTTTTTAAGAGCTTTCATTCTCTTGGCTGCTTCTTTAGCACCACTTTTACTCATGAATTGAGAGGTTACACGCTTAACCCTTTTAGCTTCAAGCAACATCTTGCCGGGTTGCCCATTAGCATATTTTGAAAGCTTGTAAGACCTCAATGCACTAGGGGATATTTGCTGAGAAACTACCATAACTACTCATCTACGAAGAAGTCAATAATTGCTGAAAATATGTTTTGAGAACTGTTAGCCGTTTGGTTGTGTTCATTAGCAGCGTCTAACAAATCTTTCAAATCATCAATAACAGTTTTAACAACGCCACCCAGGTCTAGAATGTCATCCTCGGCTTTTTTCAATCTCTTTAATATTGCGGAAAGGTCGGTTTTTTCTTCTGGCTTACCCTTGTTATCACAACATTCTTGTTGCTTACGCTCTAACTCCCGCAAGCGCTTATTCTGCTCATCGATTTTACGATTTAAAGCCGCTAGCCCTTGGTCTATATCCTTGCAAACTTCTGCCATTATCGACCTACCTTGTTTGCCATATTTTTGAGGCGATCGCCTGTTTCCTTGCACGGCACACAGCAATATCCTGGATATTTATCGTGGGTGCATTTGTGGGAGCCTTCAGGGCAATTATCGCCACAAGATACTGTGTATTTTGGAGGCGAATTTGATGCTTTTTTTTCTTCGTAAAGCTTGCCGCCGCTCACTGTGGATATCGTAATTTTGTATCCACTAATAAGGTCAGAAGTAAATTTTATATCTCTTGCTTGTATTGGGCCTGCTGAAAAAGAAGAATCAGAGTACAAAAGCCTATTAGACGTTGCGGCTGTAATAGTTCGATTGGAAAAGATGGGAGATTCTTCAAAAGTGCCAGAATAAGAAAACAGGCTATTAGTTGTTATTGTGTCGTATGTAATCATGCTCCATGTGCCAGTCGCACCAGTACCATCAACTTCTGCGCTGGAAGTTTGCACATCAATTGGAACAACAGTAGAAATATAATTTTTAAATGTTTTGCCGTTATCCCAAGTCCATGTTACGGTTGCTTTCGTATCTTCTGGATTGCAATATTGCATTTTTAAATCCCATAAAATTCAATTTCAGAAACATCAGAATAGGTATTCGCTGCGCCAACATATCGTAAGTAGCGATATGCAATATTTATAGAAAGCGTTGGTGATTCATACCACGTATTGGCAATCGTTGTAGCAGGGAATGTATAAAGGTCGGCAAAACCTGCTGTTTGTGATTCATTTGAACCCTGTATTTTGGCTCCACTACTACGGGCGTGGACTCCATCTTGTCTAGGATAGATTCTTACTTTGGTAAGTTTTTTGGTGTTGCTAGAACCTAAATCTAATCCTACATATCCCCCATCGAGAGAAGCGTAATTGTAATTGGTAGCCAGATTGTCATCAAAAGCTTTATCCGGTTCCATTCCAGCTTGATAGACTGGCAATGCTCCAAAAGGAGTACCAGTTAATTTTGTTTCCACGGGAGGGATAGAACCACTTCCGATAAAATCTTTTAAAGTGCTTAGTTTGATAGCAACAGTCGTGTCTGTTTCGGTGTTATATCCTAGCAATAAAGAATCATCCGTTAATTGCGTCAATTCCGGGAAATTGTTAATTTTCATGCGTGTATGAATGAATAATTATTTGATGGCGAATTATATCGTTTGTCTCTTCAGGAATATAAAAATTCCATCGAAAAATCTCTAATAGTTCCCACATGTAGCGATTGTCGTATTCAATGGGGAAATTATTTTCGTCTGTGATTGGGATATTATTTTCATCCGTGATTACACCTTGAAAATTCTCAAGGGATTTTAGGAGGATTGCTACTACTAATTGTTCAGCGCGGTTATTTGCTGCTGGGGTTAGACCAACTGCCGATAAATCTGATTTTTTTATAATCAGTTCACTAGCAGTTTGGACAGCATTAACACCAAATAATTGAGTAAGTGTTAGTGCTTGCATGATTAATAAAGATCGGGGTCAATCGTGCCTGCGCCTTCAAGCACCCGGTCGATTTCTACCGAAATGGTATTTCGCAGATAGATGGCATCATTGCGAGTAGTAATCGACGGGCTAAAACCATCTACAACCGCAACAGATTGGTCAATATTGGTATCTTTACCCTCATCTGTTAAAGCTGCTTTGAATTTCAGCATGAGGGCTATCAATAAAGATTCAGCAGTGTTGTTAGCCCCAGGAGTCAAACCTGTAGAAACTAGATCGGCTTTGCTGATAGTTAAGGTATCTGCATCCTGTGTGGCGTTAGCACCAAAGACGGCGATAAGTGTTGGTTCCATAGCGGATTTTTATGAGGTGAATAAATCCGTTGTATGGCTGATTAAAAATTATGTAAATGTTCCAGTTTTATGTAAAAGCAGAACATTTACTGATGCTCTGCAATGCTTGCTGCTAATAGGATTGAGGCGAATATTTCTAATGCTCTTAATTAGAAATATTCCGGTTTGACCATTGGTACTGGTAAAACCGGAACAAGCGAAAGTTAAAAAGAATATGAAAAATAATCGAAATGGACAAGCCGCAGTTTTGACCGACGCGGATTATTCCAAAATTCGCAAGCAAATCCGCTCTCAAAAATATAAACTGCTTTTGGATCTAGCTTGGTACACCGGAGAGAGGTGGGGTGCGCTGGTGAAGTTGCAACTATTGGATGTGTACAACCTTGACGGCTCGCCTTGTGAGTATATCAATTTTCGCGCTAGGACTCGCAAGGCTACTCCGAATGGAAAGCGCCAAACTCGCCAAGTACCAGTTCACGATACCTTGGCTGAGTTGTTAAGAGCATACAAGCCAATCCCTGGTTCAATTTGGTTATTTCCTTCTCGGACTGGAGATGAGCCAATGGGGTTAAGGGGAGCTGACCAAATTTTACGCACAGCTGTAGATAGAGCCGGTTTATCGACTAAAGGGATATCAACTCATTCCACGAGGAGGAGCTTTATTACAAGGCTTGCAAAGCGAGGTGTCAGCTTGGCGACGATTAAAAAAGCCACTGGTCACACGGATTTGAAGGTACTTTCACGTTACATCGAGGTGAGTGATGACGATGTTAGAAACGCGATCGCAACTCTATGAGCGCCAAACTCCTATTCCTCCAAATTAATATTTTCTGTGAGTACTTCCAAGATGGGAAGTACAATCACCCTCTCTTGCTAGCTATGGCTTTAGAGTGTTTGGCGAATCAGGCGTGGGATGAAGTTGACCGACTTTACCCAAATCTGTGACAAGCGGATAAGCTCAAAGCGAGTAGATGTTACTCACAAAGCAAATGCGATCGCATCTGGTGCGCGATCGCATTTTTATTGGGCATTAGTCATTAGTTATTGGGCATTGGGGAATAAAATAAATAATATATATTGCCTTGTAACACGCAATAGGATGAGCAAAAATGCCTAAAGGTGGATGGAAATCTACAACTTGGCAAGCTGGATGGAACGCTGGCAAGACTAAATTGATCCGCGTGCCGATTGTGCTAGAAAACGACATTGTGGCTTACGCTAGAGCGGTAGACTCTAAACTGAAAAGCGATAAGTCTCGAAATATCCCCATGCTGAAAGGGGATTTTTTACAGGAATTCACCCTTGGGCTGATTGACCGCTACATTGATTACAAACGCACTAACTACCACCCTAATCAGAATTCCAGGGAACTTGACACTAGTACCCGCGCCTGGGATGAACTGCGGAAGTTTCAGAGATTGATTCAGGAGTCTCCTGAACTTTTGGGTTGAAGGCTTTACGGCATCGCTGACAAAACCAGCGCTGCACTAGGGTATTGTCAGAGAGTTTATAACTACCATTTTTGAAAATTAGCGTTGTTTGATGACATCTGGGGCATGGTGGGCGGTTCATTCTTCCAGCCTTTGATTAACTGTTCAATCTCAAATGGTAATTTACCATCCGCGATCCAAACTTCTATATCTGCTTTTTTACGCTTGGCGATGATACTGTCCACACTCCCAAGGTGAATACGGCTTTTCTTCCTACCAGTCATCCAACAATAGCGGTAGTACCAATATTTATTACTAGACCGCTCTACCCAGTACTTCTCTACCCAGTGGCTAATGTGTTCGGGCGCAACTTTTTGGGTATCTAACTTTACTTGCGCCCGAACAAGTATTTGCCACTGCTCCCAAGCTTGCTCGTAATCATTCAGGTTTAAATAATCGTCTGGGTCTGGTGGTTCGTCGCTATCGTCGTAGAAAATTGTCAGTTGTCCGTCATCGCCTACCTTCCTGGGAACTTCTCCAAAGTCAGCAGGATTCCACCTCTGTTCTGAGTCCTCATGTTCGGGCGCAACTA
>JBBSOX010000140.1:0-15254 GCA_038259325.1 Chroococcales cyanobacterium
AGATGTCGCTTTTGCCGAATCTCGCATCCGCCGAGAAACCATCGCCGCCGAAGACATTTTGCACGACTTAGGCGCATTTAGCATGATTGCTTCCGATTCCCAGGCGATGGGAAGAGTAGGCGAAGTAATAATTCGTACCTGGCAGACATCTCACAAAATGAAGGTGCAGCGAGGAACTCTTAACCCACAAGGAACTGAGCAAAAAGCAGATAATTTTCGTGTAAAAAGATATGTTGCTAAGTATACAATTAACCCTGCGATCGCTCACGGAATTGCTCAATATGTGGGTTCAGTGGAAGAAGGAAAATTAGCAGATTTATGTTTGTGGCGTCCGGCATTTTTTGGCGTGAAGCCAGAAATAGTTATTAAAGGCGGAATGATTGCATGGTCGCAAATGGGCGATGCTAACGCCAGTATTCCCACACCGCAACCAGTGTATATGCGGTCGATGTTTGGTAGTTTTGCAGGGGCGCGTCATGCTACATCATTAACTTTTGTTTCCCAAGCAGCTTTAGAGAAAGAAATTCCCAGCCAGCTAGGTTTACGAAAAGCAGCAGTTGCAGTTTCTGGGACACGCCAATTGAGTAAGCGGGATATGAAGCTGAATGATGCACTACCCCACATTGAAGTAGATCCAGAAACATACCAAGTCAGGGCTGATGGTGAATTGCTAATTTGTGAACCTGCGACAGTTTTACCAATGGCACAGAGGTACTTTTTGTTTTAATTCATGACCGAGCAACTTACTGATTACGATAGTCCTTTTGGGAGGAGGCAGATAGAATGCGGTACGTAACTAGTATTGAAAGGCTAGCAAAAGAAGAAGGAATTGTTGAAAATGCTAGAGAAAGCATCATTACAGTCCTAGAAACGCGATTTGGAGAAGTGCCAAGCTCTATTGTCGCAGTTATCAATAAGATAGAAGAACCATCTGTGCTAAAAATGCTTCATAAAAGTGCGATCACAATTCCTTCCACAGCAGAACTCCAGCAAGTTTTGGATAGTATCACCTCTGAGAAATAAGCGTAGGCATCGAGCGGCTTGTTGCCAGATATCGCTCTTAAAGATGAGAGTAACATTGCCCTCATCATTTTTTTGTTTTGGGGTTACGATCAAATAGTTAAACGTTGCATCTGATATACAAAATCATGCTACCTTTTAAGAAGAAAATTACAATTCAGCGGTATTAATAATAATATTAAGAATTTAAAAATTGCGTTTGGCAAACAATATAGACTCAGGCTTCCTGATGGCATAATTGTAGCAACTGCAAAATATCCAAATGCAATAAGGATTCTAAATCAGTAAATTATAGAATTAAGTTTAAGGATTTTCTTGCGTTGATATGTAGCGAATATCAATATCTTCAATACTATAAAATTCCTGAGCTTGTTTAATTGCTGTCCTTGTTTTATCATCAAAAATACCGTGTATAAGACCAGTATACAAGCCTCTCTTTTTCAGCCATATTTGTAACTCAATAATCCTAAAATTACTATTTTTATTAATTTTTAAATCCTGGGATGATATAGTAATATTACCTCCATTACCTCTAATTCCTGTATCTCCAGTATTTATCGGAACCAAATCAGCATTAACATCAATAGAAATATTACCTCTAGCACCCCCCCGAACTCTACCACCCCCCCTACCTGTTCTGATGAACTCTCCTTTCAAAAGTCCCAATTCTTGTAATTTATGTTGCATTAAAGTTCCAACTATACCGTTAATCGGTAGGGCGTTTACTTCCTGAAATTTCCGCACAGCTTCTTCGGTAAATGAACCAAATATACCAGTTTCTACACTATTATAAAATCCTATTATTCTCAACTGTTTTTGAAGTGTTATTACGGCTTCTCCTCGATCACCTTTTCTAAGGATACTATCTGATAATTTATTAGGTTCTTTCCCAGGAATAATAGTAATTATTTTCGCACTAATTTTTCGTAATTCTAGTTGCCTAACCTTCTTCTGAGCATCATATTCATTATCAAATATTCCTGCATATATCACATAATTATTGCCGCTATATTGCCATCTAAAGGCTCCTGGCTGTATCTTTTCAACTTCTTCTAAAACAGCAGAACTATCATCTGTAACACTAACTAAGTAACGCTTAACAATTTTTTTTCCCAGTTGATAACTCATCAAAGATGGATTTTTGTTACTGGTACGTAGCCTTTCTAATAAGTTGTCCGATATTTCTGATTCGACAGGAGGTTTTAGACTATTAATATCATGATTTGACTGAGGAATACGACTAGTCAATTCTAGCAATTCTAGCATATTCTTCAGTTTATAATCTGTTTTTGCTTTTTGAGATTGTAATAGTTCTATTTGTTTCTTGACGGTGCCTAGTTGTTTTGTAGTAACTTCTAAATAGTTTCGCACACGCTCAGATGCCAAACGTGTCTCTTTTTCTTTTTGCCTAAACTCTCGAATTTGTTTATTAGCTTGTTGCTTTTCGTCATTCAGATTTTTCTGTACAGATATCAATGATTTGGTAGCTTCTTGTAGTTTTAACTGTATATCTTGTTTATCTTTTTCTAATTTTTCCCACTGTTTATTAGCATTATCTATATCTAAATGTGCAACATTAAGGTTTTGCTGTAAATTTTCCAGAGCTATAGTTGAATGTACTGCCCGTATACCTACTGGTATTCCAATACATGAGATGAGAGCTAGTCCAGCAAACCCTATACGAATAGTATGCTTGATTTTATGTTGCGTTTCAGCTAATCGTTGATTAGCCTTTTTTTCTTCCTGTAAGGCTAATTCTGCTTTTCTTTGTGCTTCAGCCAAGATTTTCTTTGCTTGTATTTCAGCCTCTAAAGCGAATTTAAAGTTTTGTTTGTCCAGTTCTTGGCTAGCAGCTAAAAATTGATAATCTTGAACGCTCAAGCTTTTACCCGATGCCCAAACTTGTGCATCCTGCAATACTTTACCGCGCAACAAATGTGATTCACCTCGGCAATTAGAATCTAACCAGGCTATAATCGATTGTCCATAAGGACGTAGCTGGGCTAAAGCTTTATTAACCCAATTTTGATCAAAAACGGCTTCATAAATATGGTTATAAAGCCTTAACTTTCCCTCTTGTTTAATCACTAAACCAGATAGTCGCAATTCCATTTGTTCAGAAGTCTCATAAGCTGCAATTTCTCCTATGAGTAAAATTTGCTGATAAAGTCCTAGTAATCTACCTGTATGTTGCTCATCTCGGAAAATCCGATCGCGTATTGTCCGCAAATGCTCCGGATCATCCTGCGATTCCCAATTTTCAATGACACACGATCGCACCAATTCTTCAACTCCCTCAACTTCTATACCAACAGGAATGAGTTTGCAAAGTTTTTGGGTAAGAAATGGTTGTCCACCCGTCCAAGCCAAAATCTCTTGCAGCAGTGCTTGGAGATTACTAACTCTCCCTACTAATCCTTGAGCTAAAGGTTGAACCTCATGCAACTGAAAACCTTTGAGTTCAATCGCTCGACCAACATTAAACGGCGTGCGGCTCTTATCTTTAATTAAATCTGACGGAGTAGCCACCCCCAGCAATGTGAAAGTGAGGCGCTTATATTCGGGTTTATCAGCACGTTGGTTATAGCAGTCTCTAATTAAAGCAAAAAAGTCATCATTAGAAAAATTTAAGCTGAGAACGCTATCTATTTCATCTACAAAAATGACTATAGGTAGAGAAATTTCAACTAGCAGAACTTCTTCGATAAATTCACTCAATCGCTGTACGGGAGAAAGATGATCTTGATCGCGCCACCAACTCCGTAAATTAAACTTTCCTGAAAGCTCGAAACTACTCACTAAACTACGCACTACACCTGTATACCATTGCTCTGGTGTAAGATTCTGGCTACCAATTTTCATTAAATCAATTGCAGCACAGGCTATGTCTTCCTTTTGTAGCCGTTGCATTGTTTGTACTCGCAAGCTAGACTTGCCCATCTGTCTGGAGTTCAAAACATAACAAAATTCCCCAGCCTTCAATCCCTCATACAAATCTTGGTCTGCTTGACGCTTTACATAACTGGGTGCATCAACTGGTAAACTGCCACCAACTTGATATTCATAAGCTGGGTTTTGTTCTATGTTCATCAGCTAACTCTCAAGCGATCGCAAAAATATTGACGATACAAATTACAACGTGGCGTTACATCATTTCCTTGCTGTTGTAATAAGCCCATACTGAGTAGTTTAAAGCATTGTATCGAATCCAACCGAACTGGGCTAGTATTGCCAACTACTTTTTTGATAGCAGCAGCTAATTCTGGACGCTGTTCTAAATTCCACAAATGCCGACGTAAATGGTCGCTATAAGGGCCAGCTTCTGTGGGGGCTGTTTGCAAAAGCAGATTGAGCGTAATATCCTGTCTGGCAATGTGATAAAGTGCCACTCGTACAAGATAGGGATGTCCTCCCACCATTGCCATTAATTGTTCAACTTGGGTAAAACTCCAATTGAGTCCATGCCTTCGTGCCAAATCAAGAATCTGTTGGACGTTAAACTCTGGTAACTCAATCGGCAAGCCTACATTAAACGGCGATTGATTTATATTCATTGGAATATAAACTTCTGTGGAATGCACTACTACCAACCGCAGTTTTTTCCAAATATCCCGGTTTTTAGCATCTTCATGCCAAGCGCGTAACAGCCCAAAAAAGTCTGCGGCAATTTCGGGATGTTGAAATATACGATCAACTTCATCCAATCCCAATGCTAGGGGTTGGTTGATTTCTGGCAACAAATATTCCTCGAAATAAGCGGTGCAATTGTCTTTACTGCCAAAAATCACATCCCAGTAATCTGCTAACTTGTTGGGTAGCCTCAACCTCCTTCCGACACTGGCACAAAACCACTGAAGGAACTTATCCAAATCTGCAAAAACCTTTCCATCTGCCAATTGAAAGCTCAAAGGCACAGTTAGATAATCTTGTTGTGACGCTTGATAAAGAATCCTCGCCATGAGTGATGTTTTACCCATCTGCCGGGGCGCTTTGATCCGAATCAAAGATCCTGGCTTCAAAATTGCCTCGTAGCACCGAGATTCGATGGGAGGGCGATCAATATAAAACGCCGAAGCCAAATCCACCTGCCCTTCAGGCAATTCTGGTTCTGCCACTGGTAGAGGCGGTGAAAGAGTCAGAGGGTGACAGGGTGATGAAGGGAAAAAATTACTACTCATCTCTCCATCTGCCAATTTTTCTAAACCCTTATCTGTCAGTAAACTAAAAATTTCCTGTAAAATTCTGGGAGTATCGGCAGGTGAATTCCACTCTCGCTGCTGAACCTGTTGTAAATAGCCCCGCAAATCATAGTTCAGTGGCTTACTCCAAGGGAAGTTAACGCGAATGGGCAAAATCACTGGCTTATAGTGATTACTGCCATCCCGTAACTCTTTGGCCTGTCTCACCTCTTCTGTCACCATCTCGCTAGTTGCCGATCGCTCAGACAAAAGCAACAAAAAGTAATCACACAGTTTTAATTCTTCATCAATGCGCTGAGGCCATTTTTCCCCCAAGCGAATACTCTCACCCGCCATGAATGCTTCGTGTCCAGCAGCTTTAATGGCTTCATAAAAATTATGGGCCAGGCTCAAATCTGGATTTTGACTGCGATAGCTGATGAAAAATCTGGCATTTTTGCTAGCTGCTGGCAAAGTTGGCATAGTCGAATCAATATCCAGAAATTTTGACAAATTTGACTATAATTTTCTTGCAATGTACAGCATCAAAGCTGATTTTTACTTTTTTTTTACAGGTAAATCTTCAGTAGCCAATATCTGACCTACTGATATATCTATTTACTAAACTGATACTAAAATCGTGTCGCTATCCTCTGTATTCAGTTCTATAAATTTACGAGCCATAATTCAATTAGCTTGTGGCTATCTGCTAAAAAGGTAAGTGAAGTAGTTTTTAAAACACATTTATATAAATTTCTTGGTCAACAATTTTTCTTCGGAAGAAGTTTATCTAAAGGGAATACCTACAAAACTATACCAATAAACCAGTTTTTCTAAAAATTTACTTTTACCCCGTACTTTGCATCTATATGACTTCACAATCTTCTCGTTCTGACAAAATTCTAGTTGTTGATGACTCTCCTGATAACGTGTTTTTGATCAAAACTATTTTGGAGGAAGAAGGTTACACCATTAGCACCGCAGAAAATGGTATTTCAGCCTTGGCAGAATTGAAAGCTTCTCCTTGTGACTTGGTTCTGCTGGATCTGATGATGCCAGGTATGGATGGGTACGAAGTCACCAAGCACATTCGTGGAGAGATGAAATTGCCGCAATATATCCCCATATTGCTAATCACTGCCCACGATGCGCCAAACGTCGCCCACGGTTTAGACTTGGGTGCTGATGATTTTATCCGCAAACCTGTAACAGTAGATGAATTGCTGGCACGAGTGCGATCGCTCTTACGTTTGAAGCATAGTATGGATGAACGTGATGAAATTGCCCGCCAGCGAGAAGATTTTGTCTCCCGCCTCACCCATGACTTACGCACTCCCTTGGTAGCTGCTGATCGCATGTTGATGCTATTTCAACAAGGCGCTTTGGGAACATTATCACCGCAAATGCAGGAAGTAATCGCCATCATGGCCCGTAGTAATATAAACCTGCTTTCTATGGTCAATACCCTATTAGAAGTTTATCGTTTTGAAGCAGGTCGCAAAACTTTGGCATTTCAACCAGTTAATTTGGGTCGTTTGCTAGAGGAGGTGACTGGAGAATTGTCACCTCTAGCTCAAGACAAAGCACTATCCCTAAATTTAGACTTCACTGAGGATTCAAACACAAACACAGTGATGGGCGATCGCTTAGAATTGCATCGTCTATTCACCAATCTTGTAGGGAATGCGATCAAATTTACCGACTCTGGGTCTGTTACTATTCGTTTTACTTCTCAACGCCAGTTTGATAAAAGTAGTCAATCTCAGTTCTCTAAGATATCCAATTCTGTTGACTACATTAGAATTGAAATAGCAGATACAGGTTCAGGTATTGACCCTGAAGAACAAGCCACAATATTTGAACGATTTCGCCAAGGCAGCCACAAAACTTCTGGTAGTGGCTTAGGACTCTACCTTGCTCGCCGAATTGTCGAGGCACATCAAGGCATTATTCTGCTGAATTCTGAGTTGGGCAAAGGTAGTGTATTTATTGTGCTTCTACCCACCAAAAAATAAGAAAATTAATTATGAATTATTGAGTTTTCCTATGATAATTCATAATTTATAACTTTATTAATCTCCATCAAAAATTTAAAATAAATGTTACAGCTATAAATTCAAATACTAAAAACTAATGAATTAAATATACTAATATAACAGCGTTAATATTAAATAAATAGTTTTTCTGGGACACAACAATGATTACCACTGAATTATCTAACGTTGGCAATATTATCCAGAATCAGCGTGAGTTTTTTAAAAGTGGCAAAACTAAAGATGTAACTTTTCGCATTGAGCAACTTAAAAAACTTCGGCAAGCAGTTATTGAGCATGAACAGTCAATAGTCGAGGCATTACAAGCAGATTTACATAAACCAGAAGTGGAAACTTACCTTACAGAAATCCGTGTCATCAACAAAGAAATCGATTATGCTATAAAACATCTCAAAACCTGGACTAAGCCAAAAAAAACAGCCGTTTCCTTTGATTTTTTCTCTTACTCAGCTAGAATTCATTCAGAACCGTTGGGGGTTGTTTTAATTATTGGCCCTTGGAACTATCCATTTCAGCTAATTATATCACCGTTAGTAGGTGCGATCGCAGCCGGGAATTGTGCAATTATTAAACCTTCAGAAATTGCTTCTCATACGTCTGATGTCATTGCTAAGATTATTGCCAGGCATTTTGACCCTGCTTATATTGCAGTGGTTGAAGGAGGAGTGGAAGCAAGTCAAAAACTACTTGCAGAAAAGTTTGACCATATCTTTTTTACTGGTGGTATAGCCGTCGGCAAAATCATCATGACAGCAGCAGCAAAATATCTCACACCAGTGACTTTAGAATTGGGTGGCAAAAGTCCTTGTATCGTAGATACTGATATTAACCTTGAACACACTGTCAGACGAATTGCTTGGGGCAAATTTGCTAATGCTGGACAAACTTGTATCGCTCCTGACTATCTTTTAGTTAATAAAACAATCAAAAAAGATTTGATAGATGGTCTGGAAAAATGCCTAAAAGAATTTTATGGCGATAATCCTATAAACAGTCCTGATTATGCCAGGATTATCAGCCAAAAACACTTTGATAGGTTGGTTAACTTTCTCAAAGATGGTGAAGTTATCATTGGTGGAGAAACTCAAGCTTTACAGCGTTATATCGCCCCCACAGTAGTTGATAATGTTTCCTTAGAAGATTCTGTAATGCAGGAAGAAATTTTTGGCCCTATTTTACCCATCATTGAATATACTGACATTGCAGAAGCGATCGCCTTAATTAACTCTAAACCCAAACCCTTGGCGTTATACTTATTTTCCCAAAACAAAAATCTACAAAATCGAGTTTTGCAGGAAACTTCATCTGGTGGAGTCTGTATTAACGACACAGTGATGCAGTTTGGTATCTCGTCTTTACCATTTGGTGGGGTAGGAGATAGCGGTATTGGGAACTATCATGGCAAAGCTAGTTTTGACACCTTTTCCCATAACAAAAGTGTATTGCAAAACTCCTTCTGGCTTGATTTAAAATTGCGATACGCTCCCTATGAAGGCAAATTGCCGCTCATAAAGAAACTTCTGGGTTAAGAGTTATGAGTTAAGAGTGAGGAGTAAAAATCTATAACTCCTAACTCTGCCAATTTTAGATTTTGAATATTGGATTAAAGAAAAATCTAAAATGCAAAAGCGTTGCTGTAACGTTCCTCAGCCCAAGGTTCACCACGGCGGTGGTAGCCATTGCGCTCCCAAAAACCAAGTTCTTCACCAGCTAAAAATTCTAAACCATTAATCCACTTAGCACTTTTCCAAGCGTAAAGGTGGGGAACTACTAGCCGCATCGGCCCACCATGTTCAGATGGAAGGTCTTCACCAAAGACTTTAAACGCAAAAAAGTTTTCTTCGCGTATGAAATCTTCTACAGAAATATTAGTAGTGTAGCCGCCGTAGCAGTGTTCCATAATATGGGCTACTTTGGGGTCTAACTCAATCAGACCCATGAAATCTGTCACTTTAATGCCAGTCCATTTGACATCGAGTTTAGACCAGCGCGTTACACAATGGAAATCTGCTGTGAATTCCTGTTGAGGTAACGCCATAAAGTCTGACCAACTAAAGGTAGCGGGTTTTGCTAAACCCCAAACTCGAAACTCCCATTCCTCAGCGCTGACTTGGGGAGTTTCACCGTAAGTTAATACGGGGAAACCTTTAGCTAAGTGTTGACCAGGAGGGACGCGTTCGCCCTCTTCTTTGCCTGGTTTCTGAAAAAATTTTCCTAGCATAGTTAGAGAAAAATAAGTTTTCTCAAGATGTTTACAAGCTTTTTTGCTGAGTTGCCAACAGTCTCAGATGTTTTACTCTTTATATGAACTCTTGAATGATAGGTAATGGGTAATGGATATTTCCAATTACTCACTACCAGTTTTTTTCGATCTAATGAGCTTATGTAGAGTGTTTATGATTCATAATGCAATCAGGAAAGCTAAGAAAAAGCATTTATCTAGCGATCAGAAGTTTGATTGTTGAGTTTGGCAATCAAATCTATCGGTACTGTTCATGCTTTTCCTGACTGGGAAATTATGATTCTTCTTCCTCTTCTTCAGCAGTTGGATATACAAATGTAGAACGTCCAGTCAAAATCGACTTGCCCAGAGAGAGGGCTTTCTGAGCTTCGACGACAGCTTTGTGTCTCCAGGTAGCTCGACGTTTATCTCGTTTTGATTTGGAAGTTTTCTTCTTAGGAACAGCCATGTCAGCAGATATCGCGATTCTTGACAACCTTCTTATTCTAGGCCATCCACTGACGCCAAGGACAAAAGTTGAGTCAGGAATTAAGTAAGAAATTCTAAGCCAAGGTTTCTTGGCTTAGAACTTATTTCTGTATCTCGCTCAATACGTCATTTTTGAGTTGGCACATCACTAGCTGTTGGAACTGGATTAGAGCTATTTTCAAAGAAAAGTAGCGATCGCGCAGTTTTAAAGTAAGTTGCCCAATTTTGAGCATCGGGACGCGATCGCCATTGGGGACGACTAACTTCTAGTATCAGGACTGGTGCGATCGATCCATAATTTTGTACGGACACAATGATGGAAACATCTGTCACCAATATATCTTGGTCGAAGCTCCTTTGAGCAGCTGCCCTAGCGGCTGCTTCCGCTCTTCTGAGAACGGTTTCATAGTTTTCGTCTGGCAGGCGGTCAATAGCTAGATCAACTCTAGCGGTGTAAGCTCGCACAACCTGGGGTGCGATCGCTTCCGTCAAAAACCACGCAGGAACAGTAGATATGAGCAAAACTACTAAAGGAACTATCCGGATTCTTCTGGCAATTTGGCTAATAACTGAAAAGGGAGTGATCGATGATGGTAGGTGAGCAAGATTTCTGCTCATGACCTTCTATCTCCTTAGTGATGATCTTTTATTGAAATTAGGTAAAAGGTATTTTCCGGTTGACTAACGTAATAAAAATTACATTCTAACTTAAGATTCGATCAGAATCACCTAGACTATAAGACACAGGTTAGCTTTGTTATTTTGGCAAAGCCAACCGCAATTTTAAGACCAGCAAACGATAACTGACAAAGAGCGGGATGGCAAATTACTGGGCGATCGCAATTGGCATCAATCAATATCAGTTATTTCAACCTTTAAGTTGTGCCCAAGCAGATGCTGAGGCATTAGAAGATTTTTTGGTGACAGAGGCAGATTTTCTCCCCGAACACTGTCTAGTCATGACAGATACCTCGCCGCCGATTGGCGATAGATCAACTTATCCCACTAAAGAAAATATTCTGCTGTTGCTTGAGGATTTGGCAGCGGCAAGTTGGCAACCAGAAGATTATCTGTGGTTATTTTTTAGCGGTTATGGGGTCAACTACAAGGGCAAAGATTACTTAATGCCAGCAGAAGGCAACCCCGAACTCGTGCAAGAGACTGGCATAGAATTGCGATCGCTAATGCAAAGTCTGCAACTTGCTGACCTGAATGTATTGCTACTACTCGATATCAACCGCGCTTTTGGCACTCAAGCGGATGCTCCCGTTGGTGAAGAAACCATAGAATTAGCCCAAGAATTACAACTGGCGACAATTCTTTCTTGCCAACCAGAGCAATTTTCCCATGAGAGTAGCGAATTAGGTCACGGATTCTTTACAGCAGCTTTGTTAGAAGCTTTGCGTTCTGGTAATGGCAGCAACTTGGCAGATTTAGAAAGCTACCTAAGCTTGCTCATGCCAAAACTATGTCACCACCATTGGCGTCCTGTCCAAAACCCTGCCACAATCATCCCATCAAGGCAGCAAGTAATTTTGCCACAATTGGCAATGGAAAGTCACTTTCAACCAGAACCGGTGATTTATCCCGAAGAATCTTTTGCTATTGCCCGTGCGGCTCCTCCCCTCGACGATTACCCTAAAACTTCAGCAGAACGGGGTAGATGGGGAGAAGCTACTGTGAGTTCATCCCAACAGGTGAAGGCTCAGAACGTTGAGAAGTCCAAGGGTCAACAAGTCCAAGGGTCAGCTAGCAGCTTAGTTTCGCAGCCAATGCCGGAAACTTCTTTAGGAGCGAATCCGAGAGGAAGATTTATTCCCAATTCCTCTAAAGGTTACGTATCTCGATTGCCATCGAATCAGCCAAGCATCCCTTTTTGGAAACAGTTTATCTTGTGGGGCGGAGGCAGCTTGCTGGTTGCAGGTCTAATCGCTGTAGTTTTTCTGCGTAATCAAGAAACTTTTAGAATTAAGCAAATATCAAGCACATTACCTAATGTTAACCAGAATTTGCCAAACCGCACTCCGCCAGTTAGACTCAACAATCAATCTAGCGCCCAAATAGCCTCTAGTTCCCAGTCGAAAAAGCGGAATCAAGCAGTATTAGACCTGGCGAAAATGTCGCTCAGACAAACTCAGGCTAGCGATTTGAGCATGGCGATCGCTACAGCCCGGAAAATTAAACCCGGTGAACCACTGTACGAACAAGCTCAGGAGAATATTAAGATTTGGAGCCAGATGATTTTAGATTTAGCAGAGGGCCGTGCTAAACAAAGACAGTATGCCAGCGCTATTGCAGCCGCTCGATTAATCACCAAAGACGAAGCCCCCTACGCCAAAGCACAAGCAGCAATGAACCTGTGGCGGTTAGAGGGCAAGCAGTATGTTAGTAACAAAACTCTTTTAGATGCAGCTAATGCCTTGATTAAATCTGGACAGGCATCTACTTACAATCGGGCGATCGAAGTTGCCAAAAAAGTACCAGCAGGTCAACCGGGCTTTGATGCCGCCCAAAAATCAATCAATAGCTGGAGTGAGAAAATTTTAGACCTGGCCAAGCGTCGCGCCGCCCAAGGAGAACTTAAGGCTGCAATAGCGACTGCTACCTTAGTGCCAGAAGAGACAGCTGCTTATGAAGATGCTCAGGATGCCATCCAAAAATGGCAAAAGAAATAGTAAAAAAATAGTAAAAAAATGGTTAGGAGTTAGGAATTAGGAGTTATATTATTGATCCCCGACCTATTACTCCTAACTACTCACCTTGACTCAGCACTCAGCACTCAACAGTACTGCGATACATCTTCGCCGCATTCGTCGGCTAGATAGCACAACGCTCGGAAACGTAAACCAACCACTTCTTCGTATAAGGGATTGAGCTTACACATGGGTGGGATGTGAAACAGTGTTTTACCAAATAATTTGACATCGCGCTCAAAGGGGCACTGAGACGGAATCAGTTTGCACAAACGATGAGCTAGTTGGCGATCGCGGACTTGAATGTTTTCTACACGCTGCCGTAGTGGTTGGAGAATATCCCAGTAAGGCTTGGAAATAGAACGGTTTAGCTGGGTTACTTTATGATCACTAGTCTCTGCTTGATTGATTGATACCCAGCTAGCCAGAAAAATCTTTTTTGTGGTATTGTCGAATACCTTCATGGTTAATCCTCTGTGTTATTGAGGTTATTCATCTTTTGGATGAATATATACAACGTGGCAACGAACTTTCCCGGAAAAATCGCGTTCTGACTGCGATATAATGTAGTACCTGATTAGCCACTTAAGTCAGAACCTAATTGATTACTACGTCAAGTTAATCGCAATTTTCTGGGGATCGGTAGTGTAATATTACGATCTTGTTCATAACTTTACACAGTTTAAATTTTAATAAAGACATCCATCATTGGATAGGTATTAGTGTAACATTTACAATCCTTAATATAAGCTATTTATAAAAGAATTTTTTCTCAGTATAAACATCAGTAATACCCTAGAAGGCATTTTTCACCTCCGTGTTCCCACTTTCTCACGTAAGTGCGTCTTGTTTATCGAACAGAATTCAGGAGCGATGCCTTGAGCTTGCCGTTGGCGCAGCCTCTCGTAGAGAAGGGTCAGGAGTCAGAATTCAGCAATGTTTTCCTGGTGGTGCTTCGCAGCGTAAAGCCTGCGGCATAGCTGCGCTATCGCGTAGCGGTAGAGAGGAACGAGCGTCGCGTCTTTATTCTGACTCCTGAATTCTGACTCCTGAATTCTTCTTCAATGCTGGCTGAATACAGAGAAGTCTGTAGATGCGACTACGGCTGAAAGCCAGACAGATTGGTTTTCTCAGTAGATGCAGAGCGGATATTTATGAAACATTGTTCGTCGCAAAGTCTCGGTAAAGAAAGTGATTTTTCTCCAATTTGCAATCTACAGTGTCTTGGGGCTAACTTATTTGGGGTTAGCATTGGGCTACATTCCTGGTTTACGCATGAACCGCGCCACCATCGCTTTGGTCGGTTCTGCCTTTTTAATTGCTTTAGGTGTTCTGAATTTACAAGAGGCATGGCAGGCCATTGATGCCAATACCATCGTGTTTCTCTTGAGCATGATGGTAGTTAACGCCAATCTATCTTATGCAGGGTTTTTTAGGCGATCGCTTTCAGTAATATTGAGTATCACTCGCAGTCCTTTAGGTTTGTTGATTGCTTTAACTTTTGGCAGTGGTATTCTTTCGGCCTTTTTTCTCAATGACACTCTGGCGCTAGTTTTTACACCATTAACCTTGAGCTTAACTCAAGCTTTGGGTTTAAACCCGATACCTTATTTACTAGCGATCGCAGGTGCAACTAATATAGGCTCGGTAGCAACTTTGAGCGGTAATCCTCAAAATATCCTGATTGGCTCCTTTTCAGGCATCTCCTATCTAAAATTTCTGCGTGCATTGGCCCCAGTTGCTCTTGCCGGCTTGGTAGTTCAGGTGATATTACTGTGGCTACTTTACCCAGATGTCCGCTCAGTCAAACCTAGCCAAATATTACCCACCACCAACCAACGGATTTATAAACCCTTATTTAATAAAACATTAGTCATCACAACTGGGCTGTTAATTGCATTTACTGTGGGCTTACCCTTAGCGCAGTCTGCTTTAGTTGCTGCTAGCTTGTTGCTAATTACTCGGCGCGTTAAACCCCAGCGCATTTTGCAAAAGGTTGATTGGAACCTGCTGGTAATGTTTTCTGGATTGTTTATCCTGACGCGAGTCACGCAAAAGTTGAATTTGCTCCAGCCATTGACTCACACAGTAAACTCTGCTGCAAGTTTACTGGGTGTAACTGTCGTTTTATCTAACTTGATTTCTAATGTTCCGGCTGTACTCTTATTACAACCGTTGATTTCTCAAGGTGATACTAAGTCTTGGTTGTTGCTAGCAGCAGGATCAACATTGGCAGGGAATTTAACCTTATTTGGTGCAGTCGCCAACCTGATTACTGTAGAAGCTGCTGCGGATTTAGGTTACAAGCTAACTTTTTGGGAGCATCTCCGTTTTGGAGTGCCGTTGACGGTATGTACTGTACTTCTAGTATATCTCTGGGTTCATTGAATATAGTGCTTCTGGATTGAGTGCAATACAGACCTAACCCCCAGCCCCTTCCCTTGTAGGGAAGGGGAGCAAGATTCAAAGCTAGGACTTCCCCCGGATTTCTCACAAGACTTTAGAAAAGAGGGGTCAAAAACTGCCAAAATGTATATTGCACAAGCATCCCAGCAGTTGAAAGTATGACCCCAAATAAAAATCATTGTATACCAGAACA
>JBBSOX010000141.1:0-14915 GCA_038259325.1 Chroococcales cyanobacterium
AACCCATTTGACATCTTTCCCTGTGGTACTTGGCTTTGAAGTAAGCCGTCGTTCAGTGATCAACGATAGAGCCTGTTCAGCAAAACCGTTTTCTGCCAGAAAATGGGAAAATCCAGCTCGTTGCAATGCTTCTGCTTCCAGAAGTAGATATCAAATGGGTTCTATAGGCAAATTAACAACCCCGTACTCACAAATATTCAAATCTCTTGGCAAGGTGACACAGAATCGCCTGTTATTTACCCAGCCATAGCGCCTGATTTATTCAGCGAACAACCATTAGTGTTGTTTGGTCGCAAACAAAATGGAGCCAGCGGTAATCTGCAAATCTCCGGCATTGCTGCGGGTGGTAAGCACTACGAAAAAACGTTTAACCTCATATTTGAAAAAACAGAAAATCTTGCTGTAGCGCAGTTATGGGGACGTGCTTGCATCAAAGATTTAATGAATCAAATGGTGAGTTTTGAAACCAAAGCTGCTGTAGAGGCAGTTACAGAAACAGCCTTAACTTATCAACTGCTTTCTCAATACACCGCTTTTGTTGCTGTCAGCGATGACGTGCGGGTTGAAGCAGGAAGCGAATATGTATCTATGCAAGTGCCAGTAGAAATGGCCGAAGCAGTTAGTTACCTTGGTGGTGTTCCTGCTGGTATTTTTGCGAGTCAAATCTCAACCTTAAAGGCAGCACCACCACCCTCAGCAGAAGCTCCAGATTTTCTCAGGCAAAGGCGATCGCCACAATCCCCAGTAGCCAAAGAAGTCAATATAATACCAGGTGCAGCAATCAGCTATCAGTTAGAAGTAATCAGCGTCACTGGCTTGGATGAAACAGGAATTGCTGACCTAACCCAACACCTTCAACAACTAAACTTTCCTTCAGGGTTCAGTGGTGAAATCGTTTTTGAGTTCACTATCAACAAAAGTCGGGTAGGAGGGATAGTTTTAGATGAAAAAGCCTCGACCCTAAAAGATCTAGTTGTAGTGGAAAAAATTAAGCGATCGCTCTTACTTTGGAGAGTTCCCCCATCTACAACTGCTAAACTTGTCTTAATATTGCGTATTTATGCTTAAGTTATCGGTAGTATAGAGAAAAGAAAGAGACGCGAAATTTCGCGTCTCTACGATTTAACCAGGGGTTTTAATCTGACGTGCCATGTCTAAGTAAGCGCTCATATTCGCCCCTGGACGGCGACGACCATTAGAGCTAGTCGCTGAAGGAGCGAGATATTTAGGCGCAAAGGTAGTTTCCTTTGGCTCTTCTTTGAGGACTTTGGCTGCTGCGGCTTTTGCCTTTTTACCAGGTTCAACTTTAAGACCCTCAGCAGTCTGAACTAGCGTAACATCAGCTGGTTTAGGATTTTTAGCTGGTTTTTCCTTAGTTTTAGCTGCGGCGGTTTTTGTTCCGTTCAATGAAGCTGGCTTGGATGCTTCTGGTGCTTCTGATGCAACTGTTGCTGCTACTTTTTTAGCATTAGATGCAACTGTCTCTGCTACTTTCTTCGCGTTCGATGCTACTTCTTGAGCAGCATCTTTAGCAGCATCTTTGGCTTCATCCAATTCCAAGAAGTAGCCGTTGCTTTTCTTCTTTCCTCGTAACAGTCCGGTAACGAAACCCAAAATACCTGAAATTAACTTTTTGATAAAATCCATTACAATTACTCCTGCCTTTTACCTTTTATATTTGAAACTCGACCGCAATTGTTAAAAATTACGACAAAATGTTACATTTTTTACTTTGCGCCACCGCATTCTGGTGACAACCCTTATAGGCTTGTACTTAATTAACATTCTAGTAAAATCACAGGGCAAATATTTTTTTACAAGCAGTTGCAGCCTGTATACATCGAGAACTAATTATTAAATTTTACTGTAACTAAGAGCAAGATTCTGAAAGCAGGCTTCACAAAAATTAACATTTCTTTGTTTGAAATTACTAATTGGAGAAAAGCAAGCGATTACTTTCAACCAGTGAGGGGAGTGTCATAGCCTGTTGGAAAATAGTATAGCTATAAGTTAAATTTTATACGAACTATCTTTAGGAGTATTTCAGTTTTGCAAAAATATCTTTTAAAGAATCCGAAAAGCAACAGCTTCAGTTTGTAGAGCGGTATGTACCTACGAAAGTGAAATACACCCCAAAATTGAGCCAGATTTTGCAAATGAACATTGAAAATCAACAACGCAATCCCGTTTTGTTAATACACGGAATTGACGACACAGAGGCAGTTTTTCATAAAATGGCGACTCAGTTAAGACTACAGGGTTGGTCTGTATATTCCCTCGATCTCGTACCTAATAATGGTGATGTAGGTCTTGATGAGTTGGCAAAGCAAGTAGCCGATTATGTAACAGCCACCTTTGCGCCAGAACAACGCCTAGATTTAGTAGGCTTCAGTATGGGAGGAATTGTCAGCCGTTACTATGTCCAGCGACTAGGAGGAATTAACCGCGTTCAGCGATTTATCACAATATCTTCGCCCCATCATGGAACTGTCGTTGCTTATGGTTCCTGGCGTCCTGGTTGCTTACAAATGCGCCCCGACAGTATTTTTCTCAAGGATTTAAATTCTGAGGCTGTAATATTGGGACAGCTAGATTTTACGTCTATCTGGACACCTTATGATTTAATGATTGTCCCAGCCAATAGTTCACAAATGTCCGTAGGCCGCGAAGTCATAGTACCAGTTGCTCTACACCCTTGGATGTTGACAGACCCCAGGAGTTTAAAAGTAGTTAAAGCAACTTTAGCAGAATCTATCAAGCTACCCTTACTGAATAAAAAATCCAGTCAGTAGCTATTACTGCAAGGCGTAAGTCACGCATTCACACAATTCCAAGCTCTTGCGCCATTCAAAATGGTATGTTTATTTTCGCGCTTGCTGTACTAAGAATGCTTGCCACCCTGGATTTATTCATCTTTAATTACGAATTACGAATTTCTCAAGTCCTATCCCCAATTTGCGTATGTTCGTAACTCCCAAAAATCGCCTCTGGGTGACGATAATACTTGAACTCCATGAGGTTGTAAAAGGGATCTTCTAAAAAGAAAGTGCGATGCTCAAGAGGAGAACCAACAAAGCGGTTTTTGGTTTCTTCACGAAAAAGTAGCTGTTGTTGTTGTGCCCTTTCTAGTAAATCTTGCCAGTCACGTTCTTGGGTAAAAATTAGTCCAAAGTGTCTAGGATAGATAGTATGTTGGGGTGTCAAGGGTTCTTTAGTGACGTGAGCCACTAGTTGATGACCGTAGAGATTAAGAATCAGGGCATGATGGTTTTCACGGCCAGGAATGCAGCCCAAGCCATCCACGTAATATGCCTTTGTTTGGGCAATGTCAGTCACAGGGAAAGCAAGATGAAATAAAGTTTGGCTCATAGCTTGTGTGTAAAAGACTAGTACCGCAAGGCAGAAGTCAAAAGTAAAAAGTTTTATCGAACAGAATTTAGGAGTCAGGAGTCAGGATTCAGAATGAATTTTGTACAACTGGCGGATAGCGCAGCGTAAAGTCCGCGGCATAGCTTCTCGTAGAGAGGAACGAGCGTCTTGATTCTGGCTCCTGAATTCTGACCCTTCTCTACGAGAGGCTGCGCCAACGGCAAGCTCAGGGCATCGCTTCTGAATTCTTCTTCAAATATCAAGGCTTTTGCAAATTTTAAAATTGTAGCTTGATTTACGCCGCGCTGTACTAGTAGTTGATGTTATCTAGAACTTATGCTGTTAAGTCTTGATTGTGGTCAACTTGAACACAGTTTTAATTGACATTAACTAATATGCTTTATCCTTATGACTTTTGAAAGCCAGTTGCTAAAGAGCGTAGCTTGCTTCCCCGTAGGGGTACAAGTCGGCACAGCCGCCCAACACACTGGCTCCTTTTGACTTCCGCCTTGCGGTACTAGGGGTGACAAATTAGTTATTCTGTTGATATTCAGACAAAATTACTCAGATTAATTGCTGATGTCATCCTTAATTGATTTTGTTAATCCCTGGTTGGTGGCAATAGGATTAAACACAATTCTATTGGGTTTAGCTTGGATTGCTCCTAAAAAGCTGCTTACCCCTGCTGGATTATTCCACGCCTGGTTTCTGGCTATCCTAATTTGGGTAACTCTAGGCTGGCAAGGATATGTAGTAGTAATGTTCTATTTTCTGGTTGGTTCTGGCGTTACTCGCATTGGTATGGCGCAGAAGGAGGCTGAAGGAATTGCCGAAAAGCGTTCTGGGGCAAGAGGCCCAGAAAATGTTTGGGGTTCGGCTTTAACTGGGGCGCTGTGTGCTTTAGGAGTAGGAATAATAAATTCGGGATTTATTGTATCTAGTACCCAATCCCTAGTTCCCAATACTTCGACAATGCTCAGTACAAGTCCCCAGTCTTTATTATTGTTAGCCTATGTAGCGAGTTTCAGTACTAAGCTGGCTGACACTACTGCTAGTGAAGTCGGTAAGGCGTATGGTAAAAGCACCTATCTAATTACCACACTCCAACCAGTGCCTCGCGGCACAGAAGGAGCAGTAAGCTTGGAAGGGACTTTAGCTGGTATTGTGGCTTCTGTAGCGATCGCATTTGTTGGTTGGGGAGTTGGTTTAATTGATCTATTGGGAGTAGTTTGGTGTGTGCTGGCAGCATTTATTGCCACGAACTTAGAAAGTGTGATTGGGGCAACATTGCAGTCTAAGTATAATTGGCTGACCAATGAAGTAGTAAATATTTTTAATACATTAATCGGTGCGATCGCGTCTGTACTACTTGCCTGTACATGGATAAGCATAATCAATTAGGTCAGTGAGAGTAAAGGATTACTCGTTAATGTGAAAGGTTTCCCACGCCAGTTGCTACAGCTTTGGTTACATAAGCAACTGGCGTAGAAAACTTGCAAGAAACAATTCTTAAGGACTAGTATTTGATTTCTGAAAAAACTCAGTACAACTAGAAAGCCTTATTTCTCCTTGCCTATTGCCTACCTACGTAAATCAGTATGGCTACGCCACGCTACGCGAACAGAGATCAAATCGGATTCCTATATAAAGATTTGGTTACATAACTTGTTTTGCCTTACAACTGATATTTTCAATCCTGTTCTGTCCCCGTTAGTCCGTAAAAGTAATTATGTGAAATTATTTTATTTACTACTTACATGATTTTTTGACCATTGAGATGTAATTAGTTTATAAAATCTTTATCATATTTATCCATCAATTATCAGATGATTTTTATATGATTTAATTTAAAAGTATTATAAGTGTTTAACCATTTTCACATAATTAGTTCATGGAATCTTTATCATTTTTGACAATCAATGACCAAATAATTTCTATTGAGCAAGCAGTAAAGTACCTGCAAGCCTCTGGGAAATTGGGACAGTTCATTGGAGATATTCTCCGTCAGTACGTAATTGAGGAAGAAATCCGAACACGAGATGATGTTGAGATTGGTACAGCAATAACTGAACAGGCAATTATCGACTTCAGGCTGAAAAACCAACTGACTGACCCCCAAAGTTTTCAAGAATGGTTAAAGGCTAACAATACAGATTACGCTACCTTTCACACATCGGTGGCTTTTGGTTACAAGTTAGAAAAACTAAAAGCTGTAGTGACGCAACCAAAACTCCAAGAATATTTTATTGAACGCAAAATTTTTCTGGATCGGGTAGTACTTTCTCGGATAGTTGTTGATAATCGAGAATTGGCAGACGAACTACAAACACAAATTGAAGAAGGAGGTAGTTTTGAGCAACTAGCTAAAGAGTATTCACTTTCAGATGACCGAATTGTGAACGGCATGATGGGGATAATCAGCCGAGGAAGTATGCCGGATATATTACGGGCAGCTATTGATGTGGCCAGTCCTGGACAATTGATAGGGCCAATAGAAATCGTTGGCAAAGACTCTCCCCAAGGAGAAGGCCCTTATGGTTTGTTTCGAGTAGAACAATTTCTGCCAGCGTCTTTAGAAGATACTCAACTAAATCTTGCACTACAAAATGAGTTGTTTGAGAAATGGCTAGCAGAGAAAATCCAAAAACTGACAGTCAAATTACAAGTGAGTTAAATATTCTGGATAATGAATCTTTACGATTAAAAGTGCTAGCTTCTTTGCCTTGGAATCAGCCACCTCTATGCTGGCTGACTCCAGAACAACAATCTCGATTGGAAAATGAGTGCCAAACCCGTCAATATCGTCTTGGAGAAAAAATCTGGTCAAACGATGTCGGTGGTTATCAATTCTTGATTGTGACTGGAAAAGTTCGCTTACGAGAAGAGGGCGTTGGCAAACCAATAGCCGCCCTAGATGTGGGGGATTGGTTTGGTGACTTCCAAAAACTATCTGCGGATTTTAAAGCTGTAGCTGCTAGTAAAGAAGTAGTAGTAGTGTGTTGGCATACAGCGCTGTGGGCAGAATTTTCTAATCCACAAATTCAGGAATTCTGGCAAGTGTTACCAGTGAACATGGAGGGAGAAAAAGAGACATTTTCCTTCTCTTCCACTCCTTCAGTATCGTCAGCCTCCGAGAGAACTTCCAGCCCCCACAGCCTCCAACCCCAAAAAGGACTCCCAGCAGCCAATCTAATCATCTCAAATTATCCCTTTGTTGCCAGTTGGAACACCGCTGCTGCCTGTTTAACAATGGTGGCGCAACAGTTAGAAAATTCTGTGCAACTGGAATGGGTGCAGCGCCAACTCAGAGGACAACACCCAAAACAGGTTGTGGAAGCAGGAGAAAAGTTAGGGTTAGTGTTGCGGCGCTTACAAGTGAGTTGGAGTGAGTTGCGACAGTTATCATTTCCAGCTTTACTGCTGTGGAGTTCTGATTCACCCCAGAGTCCATCTTGGGTTGTAGCTTATGGATTTAAAGGCGATCGCCTCATTATCGCTAACCCTCTAAATCCCGAACGGACTTGTGAAAGCTTACCGCAATCAATAGTTGAAGCGTCTTGGGATGGACGATTGTGGCAAGTAGAACTAATATCCCAGCAAGAAAAATTTAACCTCAATTGGTTCACCCCAGCAGTTTGGAAGTATAAAGGATTGCTAACAGAAGTATTGTTAGCATCTTTTACCTTGCAGCTTTTGGGCTTAACAACACCACTAATTACGCAAGTCGTCATTGATAAAGTGATGGTGCAGGAGAGTTTGCCGACTCTCGATGTAATGGCGATCGCACTTTTGTTCGTAGCCATATTTGAGTCCGTACTTGGCATTCTGCGCCTATTCATCTTTACCCATACAGCTCGTCGTCTGGATTTGAGTTTATCAGCACAGCTATTTCGCCATCTGATGCGTCTGCCATTAGCTTATTTTGAGTCGCGGCGCGTCGGAGACACAGTAGCAAGAGTCCAGGAACTCGAACAAATACGTCAGTTTCTCACAGGTACAGCATTAACTGTGATTTTGGATAGCATCTTTGCTGTGGTGTACCTGGCATTGATGTTTTACTATAATATCCCACTCACCTTTGTGGCCTTAGCAGTACTGCCACTATTTGCAACTTTAACGATAGTTGCAACACCAATTCTGCGTAACTGGCTCAACGAAACCTTTAACCGGAGTGCCGATAGTCAATCGTTTCTAGTAGAAACAATCACAGGAATTCACTCCGTTAAAGCCCATGCAGCCGAACCAGTAGCCCGCGATCGCTGGGAAGGCTTATTTGCTCGCTTCATTCGCACAGGTTTTAAAGCCTCTACCACCTCCAACATCAGCAGCAACATTGGTGACTTTCTCACCAATTTTTCCACCCTGCTGATTCTCTGGTTTGGCGCTAAGTTAGTCATCGAACAAAAGCTCACAGTTGGACAACTAGTTGCATTTCAAATGCTATCTGGTAGAGTCACAGGCCCGCTTTTGCGCTTAGTACAGTTGTGGCAAACACTTCAACAAGTGCTACTTTCTGTAGATCGCATTGGTGATATTCTTAACGTCTCTCCAGAAGCTGAACTAGGAACTGGTCTAGTTTTACCACCTCTGAAAGGTCAAATCACCTTTGAGCAAGTATTTTTCCGCTACCGCCCGAACTTTGAAGCAATTCTGCGGGGAATCTCTTTCAGTGCCGAACCAGGGCAATTTGTTGGCATTGTCGGACGCAGCGGTTCTGGTAAAAGTACCTTGTCTAAGCTATTACAACGCCTCTATCAAATTGAATCAGGACGCATCCTTATTGATGGTTTTGATATTAAAAGTGCCGACTTAGCATCACTGCGGCAACAAATTAGTGTAGTTCTCCAAGAAGACTTTTTATTCAACGGTTCTATTTTGGAAAATATCACTCTCGGTAGTCCCGACATTACCGCAGAGCAAGTAGTAGAGGCGGCAAGGCTAGCAGTCGCACACGACTTCATCAGTCAATTACCCTATGGTTACGAAACCAATGTTGGCGAACGCGGTACTGCTTTGTCTGGTGGACAGAGACAACGTATTGCCTTAGCAAGGCTATTTCTTTCTCAAGCACCGATTTTAGTTTTGGATGAAGCTACTAGCGCTTTGGATAGTGAAACTGAACAACAAGTACTGCAAAACCTGCAAAAAATTTCTGCTAATCGTACCGTGTTCCTAATTGCTCACCGCTTTGCCCCCCTCAAACGTGCTGATTTGATTTTGGTGTTGGAGCAAGGCGTGATTGCCGAACGTGGTACTCACTCACAATTGTTGCAACAAAAGGGATTGTATTGGTCACTATATCAACGGCAGCAAGCAAACATTTAGTAGATTTAACTAGCTCCAAATTTGTAGCTATATAAAAGATAAACGTTTGGAAAGCGGCTTAAAGATAGCCTTTGGCGAATGGAGTTATACTCCATTCGCCATTTTAATTTTGATGGTTTCAATAACTACCCTTGCTCCAGTCTGAGTGGTGTAAATATTTTTATAGCGATCGCAGTATTTTTAAGAGTAGTAAAAACAGCCATAACGTCTTTTTCTCATTCTTACCTTAGTCTCCATTAGTACAACCAAAATATTTAAGATTTACTTGATAAATTGACTCTTAATAAAAACCGTACTTTTCAGAATATTTTTTGGTAATAAAATTAGCATTTTGTTATCAAATTTCATAGTAATTATTGACAATGGGGCTTATTCATACATTGAAATCTTATTCTTATCAAGATTTTTAAGCTTCAAACTGTCAAAAAATGATTGCTATCTTTGAGAGAAAATACTTATGCTCATTGATGATGTTAATAGAAATGGGTTGTCAAATAAACAGATCAATGTCACTTCAATCTCTTCATTAGATAGCTTTGAGGCGAAAGATGACTACAGCCTGAACTTCAGCAGACGTAGTAGCTATAACTCAACTGATGCTGATATGCAGTTATTAAACAATGCTGACTCCGAAAATAGCAGTAACGCTACTACTAATGCTTTTAGCACTCAAAATTATAACTCCACCAATGGCTATGGCTTGATTAATGGAGCAGCAGCAGTGGCTAGAGCTATTGGTCAGAATACTTTTGCTGATGTTCCTAATCTTGGTGGCAACAATTGGGGAGCAGACCTTGTTAGAGCACCAGAAGTTTGGGCACAGGGATACACAGGTAACGGCGTTGTCGTCGCTGTTGTAGATACTGGGGTTGACTATAACCACGAGGATTTAAGAAATAATATTTGGACGAATGCCAACGAAATTGCAGGTAACGGCATAGATGATGATGGCAATGGCTATATTGATGATAATTACGGCTGGAACTTCTCTGGTAACAACAACAACACCCTAGATAACAACGGTCATGGTACTCATGTTTCCGGCACGATCGCAGGAGAAAATAATAACTACGGTGTCACTGGTATTGCATATAATGCCAAGATTATGCCCGTCAAAGTTTTGAATGAATCTGGCTCTGGTTCCTATAGTTCCATATCTAAAGGTATTCGCTACGCTGTGGATAATGGAGCTAATGTGATTAACCTCAGTTTAGGAGGCGCATCTTCCAATCGTAGTTTAGAGTCAGCCATTGACTACGCCAGCAGCAAAGGAGTGATTGTTGTCATGGCAGCAGGTAATGATGGTAAATCATCACCAGACTATCCCGCCCGCTATGCATACAAGTCGGGAATTGCCGTTGGGGCAGTGGATAGGAATAATAATATGCCCGACTTCTCTAACCGCTCTGGAACGGATGAAATCGCTTACGTCACAGCCCCAGGAGTCAAGGTGTACTCCTCAGTTCCAAATAATCAGTATGCCACTTATAGGGGAACGTCTATGGCTGCTCCCCATGTTGCTGGTGTAGTTGCCCTGATGCTTAGTGCTAACCCCAGCCTCACTGATGCCCAAGTCCGTCAGACTGTCACAGAAACAGCAGGAAATAGTACACAAACAACAAGTTCTAATTTTAATGTTTCTAATGTCAGTTCTCTAGCAAGTCAGGTGATTGCAGAAACAGCAAGAAATAGTACACAAACAACAAGTTCTAGTTTTAATTTTTCCAATGTCAGTTCTCTGGCAAGTCAGGTGATGTCTGGCGACAACCTACTACGCATCGGCACACAAACCGCAAATTACCTCACATCACAGACAATTTCTAGTTTTAATAATTTCGATGTCGGTTCTCTAATTGGTCAGTCAATTACAGAAACAGCGAAATATCTAACACCAGGAACCCTTGCTAGTTTTAATAATTTCGTTGTCGGTTCTCTGATGGGTCAGGCAATTACAGAAACAGCGAAATATCTAACACCAGGAAATCTTGCTAGTTTGAATAATTTCGATGCTGATTCTCTGATGGGTCAGGCAATTACAGAAACTTCCAAATATTTAACGTCAGGCGCAGCTAATAACAGATTAGCCAATCCAGAATTATGGTCACAATTCCAAAACTATGACAATATTTTGGACAGCATCAGGGTTTAGCAATGCTCATTGGTGTCAACTTAACGTGAAAGTTATGTCCCGCAAGGAACTGAAGTTCCTTGCTAATAGCGAAAGTCATCTTAAGATGACTAAATACAGCAGATTGCAACTTCTCTACGTTCGCCAGAGGCTACGTCAAGGTAAGTACAGATAATGGTAAGGGCACAACATGTTGTGCCCCTACCCGTGTACTTCATTTACCTGAAATACGCTGTATGTATCCAAAAATCTTTAGTCTACTTGAGTAGACTTTAGCTATTAGCCTTGAACTTTAGTTCTAGGCGGGGGTGAGTCAGCCAACAGTTAAGCTATTTGTAACTTAAGTTGACATGTATGAGCATTGCTAAACCCTTATGTTTTAGACGTAGCTTTTGAAGTGGCTATGAAAACAGGAGAGCCTACAAACCTACCTAACGGAAAATGCCTCACTGAATCGGCGTGTCACAGGCTCAGTGATGAATGTCAAAATTGACTTTTTACGAGTGACAATTTCACCTGTAGCAGCCATCCCTGGTGTAAATTGTACTTCTTGACCCCGCACGATTTCTGAGTGTTTACTTAGCTTAATTCTGGTGGGAAAAACTAAGCCTAATTCTTTATCAACAATTGCATTCGGACTGACTTGCATAACTTCGCCATTCACAGTGCCAAATTCCTGGAAGGGGAAAGTTGCCATTTTCACTTTTGCCTTCATTCCTTGACGAATAAATCCAATATCGCGGTTGAGAACTTTCACCTCTAGGAGCATTTCTTCCCCTTCTGGCAAAATTGACAGCAATTCTTCACCTGATTGCACTGGCCCCTTAGTGGCTTTAACTCTGTAAATCGTACCGGCAACAGGAGCCTCAATGGTTTCTAAAGCTTGCTGCTTCCTTGCCTGCTCTAATTGACCTTGAATAGTTGTTAGTTCTTCTTTACGCTTGTTGAACTGGGTCAAAATTTCACTTTGGCGCTCTGATGCTACACGCTGGGCTTGGCTGCGTGCAGCATTGTAAGCTTGTTCTGCTTGGCGAATTTCTTGGACTTGAGCAGCAATATCTTTTTCTAATGATGTGACTCTATCTTGAGCCTCTGTGATTCTATTCTTGACGTTAATCACTTCATCTTGTGCTTTAGTGATTTCTGTCTGTGTACGAGTTAATCTTTCTTGGGCATCCAAGTAATCGACACGAGGCACAGCACCAGGAGTCATTAGGGTGCGTAGGCTTTTTTCCCTTTCTTGTGCGAGTGCCAAATTACTTTCAATTTTAATTCGGATGCTATCTGCGTTGACAAGGTTGGTTTTAGCATTGGCAACGCTGCTTTTGGCATTAACTAAGTTGTCTTGCAACCGAGTCAAGCGGACTTTGGCTTGATCTATGAGTGATTGTTGGCGATTTGCTTCTGCTTCTGCCCCTGCTTGACGCGCTTGGTAGTCTTGCAGGCGGGAGCTTAAAAGTTCATCTTGCAGTTTCGTTCCTGTAGTTGTGCCTCCGGTACGTTCTGCATCCAAACGTTGCAAATCGTCCTGAATCAATCTAGAAGATTTGACTAGGCGGGAAACATCGGTTATTTGCAAGTCTGGATCTTTTTGAATCAGAACTTGACCTTTCGCAACGCGATCGCCTTCTTGCACTTTAACAGCAATAATTGACCCCCCACTCAAGGATGTCACCGGTCTTACCTGTGCAGAAGCAATTAATTCCCCTGGTGCTGTTGCTACTTCATCTATTTCCGAGAAGTACGCCCAGGCGATCGCTCCAAATACGATGACACTGAGGGTTCCCGCTAATAATCTAGTGTATAAGGGTGGTAATTCCTGTACTGCTTTCCCCAATTCATAGGTGAGTTGTTCCTCTGGTTGGGCAAATCGTTCTTTTGTTTGACGTGCTTGAGCAGCATTTACAGCTAGGGGTGACTTCATAGAATTTTAGATTTTAAGAATGGGGAGTGGGGAGTGGGGACTTGTACTGAGCGTTCGCGTAGCGTCTCGCAGAGAAGCCGAAGTAGTGCGGAATGGCGAATGGGGAATGGGGAAATGATTTATTGTTTATTTATCATTTATAGTGTTTTTCCTCACCCTACTCCCTATTCCCTACTCCCCACTCCCCATTTAAACTGCTAGATAGCGCCGCAAAAAACTTTCTAATGTCTCTAATTGGAAGTTATAAATCGCCTCTAAATTGGCAATTTCATCTTTTGTACAGAAAAATTCATTTGCTAGCAATGTGCGATAAGTTCCCAAAGCTTTTTGGATTTGGGGATTAAATAAACCCAATGCACTCTGTAACCCATCAATGGCAAATAGTGGTGAGTTAATTATTACTGGCTGTTTATTGAAGATCCGACCAAAAATCCGGGGAATATCTTCTCTTAATAAAATCTCTGGGCCTCCCACTGGTAAAATCTGGTTACGAGCGCCTTCAACTGTCACAGAATCCACGACTATTCTTGCTAAATCATCGGTACTGACAATTGAAGTACGGTTTTTGCGATCGCCAATTAACAAATACAATCCCGTTTGCCGAAATTGTTCTACTAGTGGCAGCAAGTTAGATGCTAATCCAGATGGGCGTAAAATAGTGTAATTTAAGCCACTAGCTGACAAATATCGTTCTACTGCTCGTTTGGCTTTAAATACAGGAGCGTCTTCATATCCGCGATCGGCTCCCAGTACGGAAATGAAGACAAAATGCTCTACACCATTGGCTTTGGCTTGGTCTATTAGTTCAATATTAGCGCGGTAATCTAAAGATAGGGCATCGCTATCAGAACCGTGGGCGCTGATAACATACCTGACACCCCGACAAGCTTTCTGGATATCTCTTTCCTCTAGCAAGTCACCGATGAAGATTTCTGCACCCCGGTGTTCTAACTCGCTGTAGCGCGAAGTTAGGCGTACAAATGCCCGCACAGACTGTTCTCGTCGCCGTAGAAGTCGCACAACTCTGCGACCAATTCCTCCCGTTGCTCCAGTTATTAGAAACATATAAATACCTAAATTGAATAGTTACAGGGTTTATATAGGGGTTCGCTCGTTTGTATGCAATACACTTTGACCTCACTTCCATTCCTCTCTCCTTTTAGGACTACGGTGTACACACAAGTTATCGAATCACTACCAGTCCTTGAATTACCCCACCCTAACCCTCCCCTTGTAAAGGGGAGGGAACAAGAATCTCTTTTTTCCCCCCTTTACAAGGCAGGGCTGTTTCATTCCCCAAAGAGCTTTAAAAATCAAGGGTTCTAGCAATTAAAAATTGTTTATTTTGTTACCAGCGTGCCGAGGAAATGAACTATTTTACTGATATTTAAGTGCTTAAATGTTCATCTCATCGTCACCCTTACTTACAATTTTATCGCTAACCATCTTGACAAATCCTGTTTGAAATGGAATGAAACAGCCCTGCCTTTACAAGGGGGGATTAAGGGGGGTAATTCGGCTTGTGTATACACAGTAGCCTCGTAGGAGAGGGTTAGGGAGAGGTAGGGAAGGGGTTGGGGGTTAGGTCTTTATTAACCAATAAGTCACACCTTATTTATCTTAATACTCTAAAAATTATCCCCCACATTTTTGTAAATGCAGGGGATAGGCTAAATGGGATTAGTTTTACTGGCTCAACAAGTCAACAGTTTGTTCAAGCGACATTTTAGCCTTGTGCAAATTCAGCAGGTTCTCCTGGTCGTATCGGTCAGGATAGCTCATTTTCCTGCCCTCCAAAGTTATCCGAATTAGTGCTGCTTGCTCATCTGTGGGTGAATTCATCTCCTCAATAGCAGAACTGATTATCTGGATAGCGTTAAAGTTAGGGAATTTTAACCCTTTTCCTTGCTTCATTTGTTGCAGTGCTAAAAGTGGAAATGCCATCAGAGTTACCCCGGATTTCTCACAAGAGAGAAAAAAACACCTGGATTAGCCAGACTTAGGATAAATTAATTGATACATTGTTAACAGGACTTACGCAACTGGCACAGAGCGATCGCAAATTCAGAAATTAGTAGTACTAATGTATTATGTTAAAGGAGATATCTTTCATTAGCTCCTATCTTAATTATTAACAATAAGAAATTGTGTAAATTCCCTGAGAAAAAT
>JBBSOX010000142.1:0-14748 GCA_038259325.1 Chroococcales cyanobacterium
ATTGGTTAAAACCGTACAACTCTTAGAGACGCTACCGCGAACGTCCCCCTGCGCTAACGCCCGAAGTCAAGCGAAAAAAATTAAAATATTCTCGCCTTAAAACTCTATCCCTTTATGGGTAGAGTATTCACCAATTCTGTATTCTGTATTCTGACTCCTGTTTTATTGTCCAGAATTGGTTGAAGTAGGCTGAAATTCAACTGAAACAGGCACATTGTCAGGGTTAGCTGAAGTTTCTGGTTGATTTGGCGTTTGTCGCTTAAGTCTTTGTACTAAATTACTTGTAGTAGCTGTTTGATTGGCTTGAGAGTCCTGTTGGTCAGCCTTCTGGGCAATTTGCTGCATTAGCTGCTCAATTTTTTCAGCTTGTTCAATGTTCCCTTGCTCACGATACTCATTGTGGGCACGTTTTAATACTCCACTAGCTTTTTTGATCTCGCCCTGATTATATAAAGTGACTCCCAAATTATAGTAGGCTGAAGCATTTTTTGGATTTAGGCGAATAGCTTGCCGATAAACAGAAATAGCCTCAGAAGGTTGGCCATGAATTGCTAGCAAATTTGCCATATTGTTGTAGGCTGTGGCATTTTTAGGATCTAGCTGCAAGGCTTGGCGATAACTGACGATCGCAGGCTCTATTTGACCTTGCTGTTGTAAGGCGATCGCTAAGTTAAGATAAGCGTTGGCATTGCTGCTATCTAGATTAATTGCTTTTTGGTATGCTGCGATCGCTTCCTCAAGCTGTCCTTGTTCATACAGCGCCAAACCTAAATTATATAACGTTGCTACCCTTGTGGAATCTATCACAAGACTCTGGCGATAAGCGGTAATCGCTGCTTCTTTTTCTCCTTGTCGGTGCAACACTAACCCTAAGTTGTAATAACCTTCGCTAAAATTGGGATTAGCTTTAATCGCCTCTGTATATTCTTGTAAAGCTACATCCAGGCGATTTTGCTCCATGAATATATTACCCAGATAATTCCGTGCTGCTGCAAGGCTCGGATCTCGCTGCACCGCTTGGCGAAAGGCATACTCCGCACCCTGTAAGTCTTGGCGGTTATAGCGCGTGACTCCTTGCTGGAAAAAGCTTGCTGCTTCGAGATCCTGAGAAATTGCGGTTTGCGCTAGCAACTTGCTTCCTGGAAAATTAGTAATTGCTGGTGCAGCTAAGACTAAAAACGCAGAGGAAGCAAACAGAAGTCTGAGCAGGGGTTCTTGCTGAACAGGGCTTCGGTGAAATGTCACCTGAAATAACCAATGCAACCACTGTTCAGGTTGAAATTTTTTAGACATGAGTGGCATACCTGTACTTATTCTTGGATCTTTTAAGTCAGAGTACCCACCGCAGCATGAAAAATTACAAATCAAAAACACTTTTATTAATAAACAAATTCAAATCAACTGCTCTTTTACTTTTACGCCATCTCTCTTGACTATATAAGCTGGAACACCTACAACAACACAATTTTTGGGAACATTTTTGACTACGACTGCATTCGCCCCCACTTTGACATTATCATCTATAGTTACTTTACCAATGACTTTTGCTCCTGCACCGATGCTTACATTGTTACCAATTATGGGACGGCCCTTAGTGTTATAGCCGACTGTAACCTGTTGACTAACGGAGCAATTTTCACCAATACTCTCTGCTGAGATTATCGTACTAAATGCATGTTTAAGAAATAGCCCATTACCAATATTATTGCAATCCAAAAATAGGCTTGGGCATTCTTTATAAAATAATTTTATAATATGCATGAGTAACAAGCTAATAAAGTTACCTTGTTTAATTCTGTAATAGTAAATAGTTCTAAACTCTGGATATTTATAAAGTAAATATAGCAAGTTAGCCCAGTCAGAACTATCAATTAGCTTAACCTTATTTGCCCATCGTCTTACATCTACGATAATCACTTCTTTATTTTTACTGGCAATAAACAATATGAGCATCGGAACAGTCATTATTCGTTGAATATTTTTGACCATTTTAATTGCAAAATCACGCATAAAATTACTCATATTCGATATTGCAATTCTCTAAAAAAAGTAAAAGTTGCTGTTTTTCAGCAACTCTAAACTAACTCAAGCAGAATATACCGAAATCGGTAATTTCCTCATTTTTATTATTTACCAAACTTTATAGCTTTTCATAGCAGTTCAAACCCCAGGAACATTTCTATAAAAGCCACAAATAATGGCAGTAGACCAATGGATTAAAACTTCAGCGAACCTTACAGCATTTAGGGAACTCCAAAAAATAAATTATTCCGCTTGAGGTCGTTGACTGTTGACTGTTGACTGTTGACGGTTCACAGTGAACGGTTAACAGTTAACAGTAGCAATGGAATATTTTTTTAGTTGGAAGTCCCTTACGGCTGACTTAGAACTCCCACAGCTGGCGGCAAAATTAGCATGGCATCGCCGAATGAATAAAAGCGATATCCAAAAGCGATCGCTTCGTTGTATATATTCAATAACCGTTGTCTGCCAATGAGCGCACTTACCAACATCAGCAAACTGGAACGCGGCAGGTGAAAATTAGTAATTAAACCATCCACCACCCGCCATTGGTAGCCGGGATAAATAAACAGGTCTGTTTTGCCGCAAAATGGTTGTAAATCCCCAGATTGAGCCGCCCCTTCTAAGGCTCGTACTGCCGTTGTTCCCACAGCAATAATTCGACCGCCAGCGGCTTTAGTGGCGCGGATTTGCTCTACTGTAGCGGCGGGAACTTCAATCCATTCTTCGTGCATCTGGTGGGTAGTGACGTCCTCCACTTCCACAGGGCGAAATGTACCTACACCAACGTGCAGCGTTATAAAAGTTTGATGGATATTGCGATCGCGCAACTTTTGTAATAATTGTGGGGTAAAATGTAGCCCTGCCGTAGGAGCTGCGATCGCTCCTGGTTGTTGGGCATAAACTGTCTGGTACTGATCATCAGCCGCTGACGAGGTAGTAATGTACGGTGGTAGCGGGACTTCACCAAATACCTCTAATAGTTGCACCAAAGATTTTCCCTCTGGCACATCAAATTGCAACAAACGCCCCCCGGTTGCTGCGTCTGTTTCCAAAACCGTAGCTGTGAGTTGGGGGCTGGGGACTGGGGAGTGGGGACTAGGGACTAGAGAAGAATCTTCCCAATCCCCAATCCCTAATCCCCAACCACCAGTCCCCGCTTGCCTTGCTTCAAAAATAATCTTCGCTCCCTGTTTGAAGCTTTTTCCTGGCTTAACTAAAGCTAACCAACAGTTGTACTGCCGTTCTTCTAAGAGCAACACCTGGATTTTACCACCAGTGGATTTATGGCCATAGAGTCGCGCTGGAATGACTCTTGTATTGTTCATAACCAACAAATCACCAGAGCGCAGCAGTGCAGGCAAATCATGGAAAATGTGGTGCAAGGGTGCTGTTTCGATGCCTGTAGTCGCAGAATCAACCACGAGTAACCGTGAGCTATCTCTAGGAACTGCTGGGTTTTGGGCAATGAGTTCTGGAGGTAGTTCGTAGTCATAGCCGGCTACCGAGCAATCTAATTCAAAATTTTTTTCTTGTGGGCGAGAGGTGTCTTTCAAATTGGCTTTTAGTAGTTTTTACTTTATTTAGTATTTATACTCTTTTAAAAAAGTTGGTTTGAGCTTTACCTTTTAAATGGACTTTAAGGCATCTTCGCTTAATTTTCTCGCAAGGCTATAAGATTGTTACTATTAAGTAACACGGAAAAATTAACATAAAAATTGGGTAAACCTCCCCATCTAAAAACGGGGGCTTTTACCCTACCGGGAACAGGCATTGATTGACGAATATAGATATGTAGGATTGGCTTTGATCCCAAGCACCAACAAACATGGAATACTTGTACTATCTGGCAAATGCCAGTCTAACCCTGAGGGTCGTTCAACACCTGCACGCTAGACCCCAGACACCAGTTGCTTTCGTCACCGTAATTCATCAAATTGATGGCTGGGTGGTTAGAATTAAACTCAAAGGTCAAGTCTCACCTCAAGAAGATGGCGACTTTCGCGCTTTTCTAAATGAATTAGGAATTAGCTACGATCCGCCAATGAGGGTGCAAATGGCACTTTGGAGTTTGGAAGCGGGACAGTGCCCAGTGGATGTGATGCGTCGCTATCAGGTAGCGATCGTTTCTCATGGTAGCCCAGAGAGAGACGAAATCGAGGCGTTCCGGCAACAGTTTGTCCGGGGCTTAGGCTATTGTCCAGAAACTTTGGCGTGACTCTATTTGGTTGTAACGCCACTACAAAATTATTGGTCATTGGTAATCAAAATATTTTATCCATTGCCAATTAACCATTATCAATCGAAGAGTCAAAAGCTGCAAGAATATATTCTTGCAGCCTAAACTTGTATCCGGCGGCTGATGAAGTAGTTAGAGCTTCCTGGGTTGGTGTAACCACAGTCAGATTTTTTGATATCCTTTGACGGTAGACAATAGCAACATCAAATCGGCAAGAATAATCTGCCTTTTCAGGGTACTGGGCTAAAAACATTCCAGCTGTCCGCCAGATTTTTGCTTGCTTTTGTGGAGTGATTGCACTTCTTCCCCCTGCATCCCAACTACCTGAACTGCGCGTTTTCACCTCAACAAATGCTAGTAATGAGTGCTGAGTGCTGTTAGCGGGGCGTTTAGCTTGTGAGAAGCTCTCCCCATGCTCCTGTGCTGCCCCAGATTCTCCATCATGTTGGGCTATTATATCGATTTCTCCCCAGCGACTAGAAAAGCGACGGTGGAGAATTATCCAACCTTTAGATTGCAACCATTCAGCTACTAGGTCTTCTCCTAATTGGCCAATATCTGAATTATTCATAGAAATGCCAGTATTATAGAGTTCTCTAACAACTTTACTAGCTAAATTTACTAGAATATTACTAGATGTACTCAAACCGTGCAAATACTAAGGGTTATAGCCGATTAGCCGATGTAAACGTAGGTGTTGACAAAGGCTCTCTCCGCCTTCAGTTTTCTACTAGAGTCAGTCAAGAGTTCTACAACAAGCGTCAAGCATATAAAGGGCTAGGCAGGAGTGACACACCAGAAAATAGACAATGGGCTGACGGCATAGTTAAACGGATACAGGCTGATATCGACCATCCAGATGGAGGATTATTTGACCCCACTCTTGCCAAGTATCTCGATATCAAGCCGATGTTAGCAACAGTTACCCAGTTACCAAGCGCAAGGTCGTTGCCTATTCTAGGTGAATTGTGGGATGAGTATGTTGATTGGAAGCGTAGCCGACTTAAAAAAAGCACCTACAAGGGAGTATATGTAGGTGCATACTCAGCAATGTTGAAACCATTTCTAGATAAAGTTTTAAACAATGATTTAGCGAATGAAATTTTTGGAGTATTGAATGATAAAAAATTAAACAGAAGCAATGCTAGAAATTTATTATGTAATTTAAGTACCTTGAGTAAAAGGGCAATAAAAAGAGGACTGTTAACGGAAGATTATTTTGATGAATTCAAAGATGCTTACAAAGTGCCTAAGAAGTCGCAAAAGTTGAATCATGAGGAAGACTTAAAAGCATATACAAAGGAGGAAAGAGACTTAATTATTCAGGCTTTTTATCAGTCTGACAAAAGTAGCGAGAGACATATCGCACCTCTAATTGAATTCTTGTTTCTTACTGGATGTAGACATGGTGAGGCTTTTGCCTTGCAGTGGAAGGATATTAAATTTGAGACTGGATGGATAGTTTTTGATGAAAGTTATGCATCTGAGATTAATGAGACGGAATCAACAAAAACCGACACTATTAGAATTTTTAAAATGAAGGGACTAACAAGGCTTCAAAGAATGTTGAATTCTATCAGAACTGATAATTGTAATCCCAATGATTTAGTATTCAAAACTACAACCGGAAAACAAGTCTCTAGAGCAATATTAAAAGCTGCATGGCTAGGTGGAGGATACACCAATCATGGAAAACACTATAAATACCTTGGAGTTGTAGCTAGATTAGCTGAGAAAAGCGCGATTAAATATTTAAAAGCCTACGCAACTAGAAACACTTTTATTAGCATTATGGCTAACAATGGCGCTGACTTAGCGTTGTTAGCTGATAGTTGCGGTAATAGCGTTGAGGTAATCATTAAGCACTATTTACAACCAGATAAAGAAAGAGTGTTGCCAGACATATAGAGTAAAATTGATTTTCATTGCTAGGCTGTAGAACCTGTGATCTACAGCCTACAACGAATTTGACACTGCGATATTGAAAATGGCTGATCAAGTCCTAGCGCGTAGCTTTCGGAATTACTGCTCAGAGAGAAGGCGTGTGTTCCGGTTCTGGTAACTGTGGTAACTCAATCCCTCGGCTTTGCAATGCTTCAACTATCTGAGATACAGATTTATGTCCCAGATTTTTCAGCGATCGCAAGCCTGTGACACCATATTTATTTAAATCTTTTATTGTGTTAACTTGTGCATCTTTAAGCGCCGTATAAGTATTTTTTTTCAAATTCAATGACTCAATACTGTTTTCATCAACAACGCTTACAGGTTTATTATCCCCATTTATTTCCTCTACGGGATGTACATTACTGTTGGCAACCTCTACAAGCAGATTATCCGGCGAGATTGAGTCTACGCTTTGAGAAAAATTAATTTTGTCAACGCTGTCTACATTGGTATCAATAACCCTTACAGGCTTATTGCCCTCAAGTATTTCTAGAACTCTATCTATTTTTGCTAGTTGCTCATAAACAGTATTTACACTCACAGTCGGTTCTACACCAGCATCAACAGAGGTTAACCAGTCATCTTTGATTAGGTTGGATAACTCTGACTTTATATGGTTAGGCTTCAATCTGCCTTCTGTAATTAACTTTTCGACAACAAAATGTGGCACACGGAAGCTTACAATAGGCGATTCCTTGGTTTTTTTTCCCATCTTTTTTACGTTGTCAACAGTGTATACAGTACATATACCATAATGTATACGCTGTTGACAATATAGGCAAATCATCAGAGTCAACCCAGAACTATGCAAATTTTGTTGTGTATGTTTCAGTACCTAAAATTTTTTATTTAATAATTCACCAATATCTGGATAATGAGATGAAGGAAGGTTAGCCATTGATTAAAAATATTATGAATTTTATGAATTCTAAGTTAAGCGATGCCTGCGGCGGGCTACGCCGAAGCACAGCGGGTTCTACACTCAACTCATCCCGAACAAAATTGGGGTTGAAGTGTAAAATAGACAATCCCATTTGGGCAAATATACTCAGCTTATTTTTGTGGGGAATAATTGGCATCACTACAACCGTAGGTTTGGCTCCAACAGCTTTGGCACTCGAATATAACAAAGAAATTTTGGTCGAGGCTGATTTCTCAGGACGTGATTTAACAGACTCCAGCTTTACCAAAGCTAATCTTCGCCAGAGCAACTTTAGCCACACTAATTTGTACGGTGTCAGTTTCTTTGCAGCAAATTTGGAGTCTGCGAATTTGGAGGGAGCTGACTTGAGAAATTCCACTTTAGACTCGGCTCGTTTAGTCAGAGCAAATTTGACAAATGCACTGTTGGAGGGTGCGTTTGCTGCTAACGCCAGATTTGATGGTGCAATCATTGATGGGGCAGATTTTACCGATACACTACTGCGTTCGGATGAGCAAAAAAAATTGTGCAAACTTGCCAAGGGAACTAATCCCATTACAGGACGAGATACGCGTGACACGTTGTTTTGTCCTTAGTATTTTTTAGCTGGGCATTGGGAATTGTGCATGGGAAAGAAGACAAGAGGTGAGAACTTAAACAAGTCTTTCCCCTTGTCCCCAATTATCCTTGTCCCCTTGTCTCCCCTGCTCCTCTTCCCCCCATTCCCCACTTCTAAAATATTGAGCAACTACCAACCACGGGCACCAATCTTTTGACAAACAATTTTCATTCCTTTGCCTGGTGAAGAACTTGCTACAAAAGGTATTTCTCCTTTCTCCTTATCCTCTTCAAGTAGCTGTCCTTCTGAACCGTAAATGGCAATGCCATTGAGAAAAAGGCGCGATTCTTTGCACGATGCATCGAAGGTAGTCTCGAAGACGCCATCTCCATACATCCCGTAAAGCTTGTATGTCGTGCCTTTAATCGTTTCCGTGTCCAGAGCTACGCTGTTTCCTAATTTATCATGCCCCACAGTAATATATCTTTCTGCATCTTGAGCGATCGCACTGCCACTGCTCAATAAAATAGCGATCGCTCCCACCATGCCGCCTACTTTAAAATACATACGCTTTAAAAATATCAAGATTTCATATATTTCTACCCACAATCAAAGCGGTTCTGGCAGGGTAAAAGCACTGAAATCAAGACAGAGCAAGCTGTTATACTAGTTCGTAACACCTTATGGTAAGCGTAAAGCACTAAATAAATAGCTACAATACTTTTCAAACCAGTTTCCGTGATGGTTCGTGGGCTTTTAGAAAAAGCGTTATGTCCCCAAATTTTGGATGACCTAACAAGCACAGAAGCTGCTGTAATTACTAATTGTTCGCGTCGTCAGCTACAGTATTGCCGAGATAATGACACTAATCTGTCACCGGCGACAAATAATTAGTCCCTGTACAACCGAAAATGGACGTAACTGGATTCGAACCAGTGACCTCACGTAACTAACAACTATAATACTTGCTATATCGTGGTTTTCTCTCAAAAACCGTTATCTGATAAAGGCGATTGAGAGAAAAATGAGAGAAAGTTTTGATCAAGTCACAGCAAGCGATTTAGGCAAACACTTAATCGGGTATGAACGCTTATTAGCACTCTTCAAAGACATTCAGAAGCAAACCCCGAAAGGTGTTGGACTGAAGCGAGAAGTAAAGGCATCTGGCACATATATCTTGTTGCAATTCAAGTTAGGCGATAAACGCACCGCTAAAGCGTGTAATTGCGATTTTACCGAGATAGGGATAGTCAAGGCGCTAGAAAAAGCAAATAAGGTAAGTGAGGCGTTAGCTAAGTTCACCAGTGAGACAGAATTTTTAGCTTGGTATGATGAACAAATATTAGAAAAAAACCAAGTCAAGAATGACCTGATTTCATTCTGTGAAGCTATCAAGCTAGTACAAGATAATTACTGGAATAGCTACACCAAAAAGCGTCAACAGCGAGATAAAAACAATCCTAGCCATCAATCATGCTGGTATCAAGTTTACTATTGTTTCTACAAACTCTTACCAACAGAAAACTCAGTAAATTTGGTTGATATCATGATAGTCATTAACAGTAAAAAGCGAGGTACTAAAAGTTACAAACTTTGTATCTGTGCTATGAAAAAACTATGTGAGGTTACAGGGAATGACAAGCTACGGGATGAGTTGAGCAAGATAGATGTAACTCAAACGAAGTTTAGAGAAGATTTACAAAGTATTTCACTTGATGACTATTTAAGGTTCAGAGAGTCGGTTTTAGATATTCCAGTCAAGGACAAACGATACAATCCAGAGTCTAGAAATCGATGGTTATTTGTATTCTCAATGCAAGTGATATATGGATTGAGAGTTAACGAAGTATTTGCAGTTCAGAACATTGATAAGCCATTTAAAACTAAGGATGGAGTAACGATACCAGCATTAAATGCCGCAAGTAACCGAGATATGGTGGCTGTTGTAGGAAGTGAGACAAATTTGGGAACCACGACTAAGACAGGTTATCGTTTAACTGTTCCTTTAATTCCACCTACTTATCCTGATCTGATTGAGAGGTTAGACATTAAATCTGGAAAATTACCAAGCATTAACCCTGAAAGTGGTAATCCTGAAACCATAGCTAAGAAACACGCTAAAGAAGCTCATACAAGATTGGTTCAATGGGCAAAGCAAATAGGATTCACTCAAACTCATGCTTTGCGTCACCTAGCTAACCTAAATGGGATGATGGCTGGTATACCGTTAGAAAAAAGAGCTATGTCTCTTGGTCACTCCCCTACAATGAATGACACAGTATACAAAAAACGTCAAACAACTAAGACAACACTCGATCTACTAACGCAGTCTACTAACCAAGCGATTCCGTTACAGTCAGCAGTTGCGATCGCGCCACAGGCAAAGCTTTACCATCTAAAAATCGCACGCAAACCTTACCAGCAGTATGAGGCGTACCTAGTGAGCAATTGTTATTGCATAGTAAGCATAAAATATTTTGAAGAGGTAGAAAAATATGCAGTTTGCCTTCCGTGCGGCGTTAGGTGGATTTTGCATAGTTGAATAACAGGTTAATCTGATTGCGCCACCTACCTATTTTTTCTACCTTCAATTATGCTTATTTGAATCTAGTTGTAAACATGCAAGTTTACCTAAAGTATCAACATTGCAATACTAGAGCTATGAATTGATATATGAATGTATAGTCTGGAATGTGTAATATTTTTGTAAATGTATAGTAAATACTTTCATTTATCTTGCGATTACTTGTCCTATAAAGGATAGTAGCAATATACTTAGTAATCTTATATAGTGTTATTTGATTTATCTATCTCATCACTATAGTGAAATAAAAAAAACGATTACAGGATTAATAAAATTATCTACTTTCTCACCTAAGTTTTCACCTATCGATTCACCAGCTAATTTTCCTAATGATTCAGACAGATGAACACCTGTCAAATTTGACGTTATAGAACAAAGAAAAGATCCTATTTTGCCACCAATGTATTTTAATGCAGGAATTACACTAATTAACTTTTATTTTATTTGTTGTTTTTGATTTTCATCAAACTCGATTTGTTGTTGAGGCTGAGTATAATTTTCATTGTAAAATCTTGCACTACTAAAATTTGGGATACTTAGCCTTTGTAGAGTTGCTAATAAAAAAGGGATAGTACCTCTTTCCGAAATTCTTACAAAAGCTTGTGTATAAAGTTCTGCTACCCAATTTTTACCATCAGGAGTTTTTTCACTTTTTTTATTATCTGCCGCTACTGATGGAATCTGACTCGCTATTTCCTTTCCTCTCGCTATTTCCAATTCTATTTGATTAGTATTTGTATATTTTCTGGTAGTTGTTTCTATTACTTTTGCTATTGCCTCTTGAATATCTTGTGTTCTTTCTTCTAACTGTATCAAGTAATCATCATCAGCTTTATCAGCAAATGTAAATACTATAATAGAATGTTTCCATATATCTATACCAAACATTTCTGTAATTATTTTGATTCCATCTAACTCATCTCTTCTAATTCTAGGTTCATATATAGGTGTTACAAACCATAATAAATCAATACTATTGACTTCTGATCTGATGAGTTCTATATACTTTTGGTCTTTTCCCTCTTCTGCAATATCATCACAAAGACCTGGAGTATCAACGATTGTAAATTTAACTCCATTAATATCATTATCGTAAAACTTAACATCTAATGTTGTTGCTTTGCGGCGACTAGTTGCTGTAACTTCTTTATCCATTAACTTGTTAATCAGACTAGACTTTCCTACTCCAGTACGACCAATCAATAGAAAAACAAATTTTTCTTGACGAGATATTTGTAAAATTTCAATTAAAGAGCTTAATAAAACTTCTACATATTCTTTACTCTCGGAAATTTTTAATGAGATTTTTTTAGCTAAATCTTCTATAAGCTTATTTAAATCTACGATTCTTTTAGGATGTGTATCTGCTTTAATTTCATTAGATAATTTTTTTGAATTTCTGTAGCTAATATAGTTAATAGCTTCTTGCACAGTTGTAATTTTTTCAGCCTCTTCATCAGGAATTTCTATATCAAATTCGTCTTCCAAAGCCAATATAAGCTCAACAATATCTAGTGAATCAGCCCGTAGATCATCAATAAATCTAGATTGTAGTGTAATTTTCTCATCATCAATATTGAGATATTCAGCAATAATTATTTTAGTTTTCTCAAAAACTTCTCGATTATTCATATAAATCAACTATGTAATTTTTACTGTTCAATTTTTATTAGTAAACAATAAATATCACATTGTAAAAACTTTTGTTTCAGAGATTACACTTAAATACTTACTCAAAACCTATTTATCTAAGTTATGCCAGATATCATTAGACACAACAAGAGTTACTATATCTATTGCTAATGATGAGCCTGGTGAATAGTTGTTTTTATCTTTGCGATCGCAAGAGTAAGGCAGAGGAGCCATTAATATAGCTAGTACCGAAGGCAGAGCGTTTATTTTCTATCATCGCGCTTCTGTCCCTGGATAAGCGACATTTTGAGCGTTGCTGCTTTGGCATGATTAGTTGTAAATCTTTATGACCTGCCTATGTAAACCTTTATAACGGGTGACATGAAGCGATTGTGGCTGATTTACATGAAACTCAAAACAGAGGTATTACAGCCTGATACAGCTAAGTTCCCTAATCCGTTAGGCGTTTATAACGTAATCAGATACTTTGTTAACTAATTAATAACATAAACTTATGTTTGCAGGCATAAATGATAAGTTTATCTCAAGCCAACTAGTAACCCCTATTTGGTTGTTTTAGGGGTACATTGAATTGAAGTGAGAGAAAATTGAGATAAAACAAGTTGGTTGGAGCGCTACGTTGACATCGTAGCAGTTACAGATAAGGACTTGCCGAAAATGGACGTAACTGGATTCGAACCAGTGACCTCTACGATGTCAACGTAGCGCTCTAACCAACTGAGCTATACGTCCTTAACCACACGATTTATCATCGTAGCATACATTTGTCTAAGTATGCACAAAATAAAAGGCGCAAATTAGGCAAACTCTGCAATTTGATTCAGAATCAATATATTCGTAAGAGTCCCTGGCCTCTACCATTAAGCCTTCTTGGGGTACTAGACGACAAAATTAAATTAACGATTGAATGTTAATTAGCTTAGAACTGTATTGTAGTTAATAAGCGATCGCTCCGGGAGCAATTTTTGGTAATACCCTTTTCCTAAATAACCCTAGTGTATGATCGATAAGGTTATTCGGTTCTGGTGGGGAACAGCTACCAGAGGTAACGGGGAAAGTTCGGTGCAAATCCGGCGCTGTCCCGCAACTGTAAACCAATTTGAGATGTAATCTAAAATCCCAAATTGAGTGAGTCAGGATGCCCGCCGAAATAGATTTATCAGTTCCACATATCTGCGAGGTACAGATGACTACTACTGTAAATATTTCCCCGACTAGTCCCTTGGGTGTTGCTGACCATACTTTATTTGTTTGCAAAACTTGTGCTAGCGTTTGGCAAGATGGAAAACGCTTAGGTGAAAGTGGCGGTGAAAAACTTCTATCTCAACTTCAGCATCTGGCACAAGATTGGGACTTACGAAATGAATTCCCAATTCAGGAAGTTGAATGCATGAGTGCTTGTAATCGTTCCTGTGTAGTTGCCTTTGCTGCTAAAGGCAAATTAACATATTTATTTGGTGATTTAGCTGTCGATGGTAGTGCATCTGCGATACTAGAATGTGCTAGTCAATACTATGCCAAAGCAAATGGTTTACTACCTTGGTCAGAGCGTCCAGAAGCGCTGAAAAAGGGCATTTTGGCAAAAATTCCACCTTTATCTTAAATAATGCGGGTTTTGATTCTGGGTGGTACAGGAGATGCCGCAGAACTAGCTGCCAAAGTGGCGACTATCCAAGGTTTAGAAGCAATCACCTCTCTAGCTGGCCGCACTCGTGAACCATCAGTACCATTAGGCGATTTACGGGTTGGAGGCTTCGGTGGTGTGGCTGGATTGGCTAGCTATCTGCGAACCATGCAAATCGACTTATTAATTGATGCAACCCATCCTTTTGCTAGTCAGATTTCTTTTAATGCGGCGGATGCTGCAAGCGAAGTTGGAGTACCCCGTCTGATGTTAATCCGTCCGCCTTGGGAAAAGGGAAGTAGCGATCGCTGGATTGAAGTTGACAGCGTTGAAGCCGCCGCTGCATCTATAGTAAACCAAGCACAGCGAGTATTTTTGACAGTTGGCAGGCAAGAACTCGCCGCCTTTGCTCACTGCGAGAAAATTTGGTTTCTGATGCGGATGATTGATCCTCCTAGTGATGATGCTTTAGTGCCACCGGGAGTGGTATTGTGCGATCGCGGCCCCTTTACCCTCAATAATGAAAGGCAAATCCTTATTCATAACAAGATTGATACTATAGTTAGTAAAAATAGCGGTGGCGATGCAACAAAGCCCAAGATTATTGCAGCGCGAGAACTGGGCGTAAAGGTTGTTATGGTAAATCGTCCAGCTATACCACCAGGAGAGCAAGTTACTGATGTTGATGGTGCTTTGGCATGGCTATTCGACAAGTTGCGCGACTAGTGGAAAAGGCAAAAGCTGCCGCTCAGACTTTTAGAAGTGCTAAAGTTAAAGTCAATGGCTATTTTTTGTTTTCCCTGTCGAATTCCATCTGGCAAGCGACTTTGTAGTGCTGTATTTAAGTCTAATTCCAGAGATTTTAGGTCTGAATATTTCTCTAAATGGTAACGTATGTCATTACTTGTAGGAACATTTTTTAAGACTTTGGTAGTATTTTCAATACTATCTTTTTGGGTGGCTGCTCGAATTAGAATTTCAAAGATATTTTGTTGTTCACACTTGCCTTGAGTCTGAATTGGAATATGTTCTGTTAAACAGTTAACTACTTCATTTAGGGAGCATCTCACTTTTTGAAGTGGCTCAAACAGACAATAATCCATTGAGGTAAGCACAGCGATGAGCCAGAACTTGAGGCACATTTTCTCGTTTCCATTGCGCCCCAGAAATCTTTGTTCGACGGTCAATCTGTTTAACG
>JBBSOX010000143.1:0-14676 GCA_038259325.1 Chroococcales cyanobacterium
GCCCCCTTTTTTCCACCAGCTGCGTGCTGGTGGGCGCGTACAACTGTGCCATCCACATAATGAACTTGCCAATCCAGATTTTCTTGTTGATCTGCGTAGGCATAGCCCGCCGCAGGCATCGCATAAGTAAGTCTACAATAGCTGCAAGAAAACTAGCGATCGCGCCTGAATCGCTATACCCCTCGCGCAATTCCAAAAGAATCTCCTTTCAAAGTAACTCCAAGCGGTTCTACCACTACCTCGCGGGTAGGGGATGCTTCAACCCTTCCGGCAATCACAGCCGTGAGCTTATGTTCTCTTGCGAGCATAACGATCCTCTCTGCATCCTGCTCCGACTCTGTATAGAATGCAAATCCTGCTCCGTAATTGAACACAGAAAGCATCGTCGCTGCCCCGCCCTCAAGATGACCTTCGACAAAGGTAAATATCTCCGGCACTGGGAGCATCGTTTCGATGACATACCGGAGCGGCTTCACCGACCGCATCAGCTTTTGCCATCCATGTCCAGTGATATTCTCCATCGCAGTGGGACGAATTCCCTCGCCAAGCACCGCCTGTACAAGGGGTGTATAGAGATACGAAGCGGCATTCATCGCTTCCCAAAACTCCTGCCCACTTGGAAGTTTTGTTCTGTAGCCATCAGGGAGCGACTCAGCAAGCTTTCGCAGTGGGGTAAAGCCGTTCTCATGGGGCCCCGAACTTTCGACAAGAACAATAGTATTTCCGGCATCCAGACGCGAGCTATCAATGGGAGCGACACCAGCCGGCATAACCCCAAAAACCGAGCCTGCGATATCGAGCCGACCTGGAATCATCTTAGTTTTTAGTTGAGGAGTTTCCCCTGAAAGGTAGACACACCCCACTCGTTTGCACGCTTCAACTACTCCATCAAGAAACCCATCAAGAAAAGCTGGGGTGAAGATCGTTTCAGGAGTGCTTGACGGCAGATATAAACCGAGAAGTATAGTCTGCATACCGGAAGTTGCGGCATCGTTCGTAAGACACGAGATAATCTTGATACCAATATTCCACCAGAATCGTCGAAGTTCTTCTTCGGAAAGGTCGTCAGGTCGCGTATCGTCTGCTGTACCCAGTCCTTCAGGGACAAGTGTCATAGAAAGTTCTCTAGCCCCCGCCTCTAGAAACGGAGCGAGGTTGAAGCTGAAAGCGTTAGCACTTGCTCCAAGACCCGATGCGGGGACAATGCCATAGGCGCTTGCAAAGCCAAGTGTGCGTTTTGCAGCATCGATGAAGCGTCGTTTTGCGGCATCGAGAGTATTGTAATCGACTTGATCGACTTGAGCCATCAGGTTGCGTTTTAAGTTAGGAGTTAGGAGGAGAGACGCGATTATATCGCCTCTGTACAAGAGTTAAGAGTAGAGACGCGATTAATCGCCTCTGTTAGGAAAACTTATAACTCATCACTTTAAAATACCTCAAAATACCTCATCTTCAATACCACGCCACCATTCCCCCAAATTCATCAAGTCTTGGTAAATGTCTTTTAATTCTTTGTTGTAGGTATCGTCTGTAAGGGTAGCTCGACGCTCTTGCAATTTTTTGAGACGCAGTTGTACCAATAGCCAAGGTTTAGTGATGCTATCTGTTGCTTCTATGTATTGCGCTAGTTCTTTGCTATCCATAATGTTTTATGCCACTACTTTTATTTAACGTGTCGCGGAAGTCCCCACCCTCAATGTACTCATAGGGTGGGGATAGGGAGCGGACGGCGACGATTCCACCTCCGACCGATATCAACCGTCAGGAAGATTTATGGAGTGGGGTGGAAGAGGAGTCGTCAATTTTGGGGATAGGTAGCCTGTCGATCCAATCCTCAACCAACTGCGTAACTGTTTTTTCTTTGCTTTGTGCGTAAGCCTTAAGCTTGTCATTTCGTTTTTGCGATAATCTGACTCTAATGGATCTTTCTTTCATAATGTATCGCTATGATGGATACATCTATGGTATTATATAAATGGTTGTTGACCCACCCACTCGACTCATAACAAACGGTCACAGTAGCAGTAGTATGCTTACCAAGAATAAGAGCGAGAGAAAGGGGGAAAGACCTTGATCACTGGTTCGCATGATTACGTTCTGCGGTAAAAAATAAGCCATACAAAGGTGTACGAAAAAGTAATAAAACTGTCTGCGGAAGGCGGACGGCTGCGCGGGTTCTCCCACTGAGGAGATAAAGGTAGCAATACCAGAGACGCTGTGTAAGACCATCATCGGGTTCAGTTCCGAATATCCTTGTGATATACCCAACGTGGCAACGGCAAATGAGACGCGAAACGATGATGGTTGTTTTTATGAGCGATACGCTTCAGCGAAGCAAGCCGGAGTACTTCACGCTACTGTCTGTCCCGCCATTGAAGAACAGAAAAGGGAGAAATTCTTTTTAATTTCTCCCTTCTTTTGGTAGGCTTTCTGCTTCAACTTTTGTAAATTAACTGATTGTTTTTACTTTACATAGTCTGGCACAAGCCATATATACGCATTTGACTTTGCCGTTCTCAAAAGCTAGGGTAGCAGCTTGCTAACGGGTATAGCAGCCAGTTCAAAACTGACAGTTAATTAAGCTTTGGCCAAGTTTTCAGCAGCAAAGTCCCAGTTGACCAAGTTTTCTAAGAAATTTTTGATGAACGCTGGACGGGCGTTTCTGTAGTCAATGTAGTAAGCGTGTTCCCAAACATCCAAGGTTAGGAGTGCCTTCTGACCATGAGCTAGTGGATTTTCTGCATTCGGTGTCTTAATCACCTTCAGCGTACCACCATCATCAATCAACCAAGACCAGCCACTGCCGAATTGAGTTGCGGCGGCGTTGGAGAATTCTTCTTTGAATTTGTCGAAGCTACCAAAATCTTTATCTATTTTGGCTGCGAGATCACCAGTGGGTGCGCCGCCACCTTTTGGTTTTAAGGAATTCCAAAAGAAGGTATGGTTCCAAACTTGAGCAGCATTGTTGAAGATTCCCACCTTAGAAGAGTCTTTAAAAGAAGTTTTGATCACCTCTTCTAGAGACTTATTAGCAAGTTCTGTACCTTCAGTTAGCTTGTTGAGGTTGTCTACATAAGCTTTGTGATGCTTGCCATAGTGATACTCGAAAGTTTCCGCTTTCATGCCATGTGGCTCTAGAGCATTAATATCGAAGGGTAGCGGGGGCTGTACAAATGCCATGTGTCAAATCCTCTCTTTAGCGGTTTCCAGTTTTAAGCTATTACAGAAGCTTAGGAAATTAACAGCTTTTATTTTTGGGGTTTTATGTCTTTAATGATGAAACATAAAACTTAACATCGTCATTTTACTACCAAAGTGTAGATAAAAACAAAGTACTCGTCTAATAAGTCAAATCACTAGCAAATAATGACTATAAATAAAAATGGCTAATATTTCCTAGCTAAAAACCAATAAATAATTAAGTAGGTTGGCATAATTAAACGTAGAATGCCAACCAGTGTAATCATTGCCCTGAGCAGCTTTACCTTTTGGAGGTACTGCTGTCTTCTCCCAAAAGGAGAGCCTTTTGTCTACAGCAACAACTGCCTTTTACTTAGCATTTAGCAATTTAAGCTTTCAGACTTCTACCTGTAGCGGGATTAATTGCGATGTGAAGAATCAGTCGAAAGCAAGATGACTTAGTATTTACAATAATTTAAAATATGCAATACAAGACTCAAATTCTGATAAATAGTAGATAATCAATAGCAAAATTATTAAATAATTTTGCTATTGCGTACAGCTTTAAGGATGGTAAGAAAATAATCACTCATTTACCACCCTTTTGAATACCACTAAGATAAACGCTTCTGGTAGTAGTTAATAATTTTTGCTGTGACTTCAGAAATATTCAGACCATCGGTTTGAACTTCCATCGCATCCGCTGCTTTTTGCAAAGGGGAAACTTTGCGTGTACTATCTTTCCAGTCACGCTCGGCAATATCGCGTTCCAGTTGCTCTAAACTCACTTCAGGTTGACCTTGTTTGTTAAAGTCTTCGTGGCGGCGACGGGCGCGTTCACTCACAGAAGCGGTTAAGAAGATTTTCACTTCGGCATCCGGGAATACATGAGTACCGATGTCTCGACCTTCAGCAACTAAACCACCTCTTTTACCCCAGTTTTGCTGTTGTTTAACCAGTGCTTGACGAACAGCGCTTTGGGCTGCGATCGCAGATACTTGAGATGTGACTTCAACCGTGCGAATTGCCTGGGTAACATCAATACCGTCAATCCAAACGCGCACACTCGATTGTAAATCCTGGTTTGGAGTAAGTTCAATTTTACACTGGTTAGTTAATTGGGCGATCGCACACTCATCATCAATAGCAATCCCCTTTTGCAGCACTAACCAAGTAATAGCACGATACATCGCTCCTGTATCTAAATACACTAAATTTAGGTTTGCTGCCACTTGACGCGCCACTGTTGATTTTCCAGCCCCGGCTGGGCCATCAATGGCGATAATGGGTTGACGATCGCGCAATATGATATTGTCAATCAAACGTGTAGACTCAAGACGAGCTGCGATCGCCAACATTCCTTCCTCCTGAACTTTTTCTAAAGACATTAACGTAGTCGGTTCAACCAATTCAATATATTCCACTAAAATCGTCTTGACTATTGCCACTTCTTGCTGTACTAATGCTATCAACTTGTTACTATTGCGATCGCCTGCCATGAATGCAGCTTCAGCCCGTCGTAAGCCGCGATATAATGCCGCTGCTTGCTCTTTTGCTATTGGAGTCAAATATTGATTACGAGAACTGAAGGCAAGACCCGACGCTTCCCGCACTATTGGACAACCAACAATTTCTACTGGCAAATTTAAGTCAGCTACTAAGCGTCGAATAATTGCCAGTTGCTGACCATCCTTTTGACCAAAGTAGGCACGGTCAGGCTGTACCAAGTTGAAAAGTTTGGTAACAATCGTAGCGACACCCTGAAAGTGACCTTGCCGAGAACGACCACACAAGCCTGTTATCATAGCAGATGGGGGGATAACTTGTGTAACCTTTAATTCTTGTATACTCTTCTGAGGAACTGCCATTTCTTCGGGAGTTGGCGCAAAAATGGCATCTACCCCAGCTTGTTCACAAAGTTTTTGGTCTTGCTCTAAAGTGCGGGGATAGCGTTGATAATCCTCGTTAGGAGCAAATTGCAAGGGATTGACGAAAATACTCACAATCACCGTAGAATTTTCTTGCCGCGCCCGTTGAATTAAGCTTAAATGACCTTGATGCAAATTCCCCATCGTTGGCACCAGACCGACTGCCGTCTGATACCAGCCAGTCATCTCATCTAGTCTCAGATCCTCAGTAGCCGCAATTAGCTTGTTTTCTGAGCAGCGTTTAGTTAAATAGCAGCGTAAAGCTGCGACTGTTGTCAGCAGGCGCACAAAAATACCCCTAGTTCTTATCGATCCCTCCCCCGTTAGTTTATATCTGAAATAGAGGGAAGAGATGATTGAACTAGGGGAATTAAGTGATACGGAACTGGGAATTGGGGATTGGGGATTGGGGATTGGGTATTGGGTACTGGGGATTGAAAATACTTTTTCCTAGTCCCCAGTCCCTAGTCCCTAATCCCCAGTCCCCAGTCCTAGATTATTTCCCCAAAACCTCAACACGCACTGGTGCTATGCCACTGCCCATCATTCCCAAAACCCGAGCCGCGCCAGTAGACACGTCAATGATTCGACCCCGAATGAATGGACCTCGGTCATTAATTCGCAGCACTACAGAGCGACCATTGCGGGTGTTGGTTACACGGACTTTTGTACCAAAGGGTAAACTGCGATGAGCGGCAGTCATTGCTTCAGGGTTGAATCTTTGTCCGCTAGCAGTGCGATTACCAGCAAAGTCATAGCCATAAAAAGAAGCTATACCTCTCAAGGTGGATCGCACTGCTCCGACGGCAATCTGTTGAGGCTGCTTTGGCATTGCTATTGGCGATCGCACTGGCATATTGGCAATCTCTTTTAGGGGAGATGCATTACCTAATAGCCTCCGCAGGCGATTGGTTGCTTGCAATGCATCTTGCGCCAGATTGTTGGTACTATCTGCTAGTCGCGTACCTTCGTTGATTTCGACCAATTCTTGGCCATCAATTTTGATGACATAGCGATCGCTATTTTGTTGGGCTGGGGCGCTTTTGTTTTGCGCTTGATTGTCAGTCGATTTTTCCCCTGCTTTCCAACTTACGGTAATCTTACTCCCGTCCACATTTTCCCGATTTAACTGGTTGATTTTTGCTGCTATTACACCAGCTATCTGAGTCGGGTCATTGTCGGCGGAGCTAATCTGGTTACTTACATCTGTTACGCTCCCAGTATCCAGTCCATTTGATGAATTGCTAGCAATAAGGGCGTACTGTTGTACGCCCCCAGGGTTTCCAATTTCACCAACTTTTTTAGTTTCAAGATTCGTATTTGATACAGAACTCAAAAAGGTGAGAACAGGTATATCTCGGATAAAAAGGGTTGCCGCCTTACGTCCTCTAACGTTGTGAGGATGAATTTCTGTAATCACAGCATCCAAGGTTTGTTTCCCTGCTCTGGATTGGTACTCTCCCACCTTCACCACATCAGGGGCAGGTGATTTTTGAGAAGCTAGTGCATTTCCCTTGGTGGTTTGAGTGCAACCGACTGAGGGTATGCCCAAAGCAGCCATAGACAGGGCAACAATAATCCACAAATGTCTTTGATTCATGCGTCCGTTTTTTAAAGCGACTGTAGAACTTAAGTTTTATAACTGGCGGGATTTTTCACTGGTGACAGTGGCTTCCCTTCTGAAAAACTCGAACTCGTTCTGTTTTCACTTTGTTGTTTATAACTGCAACAGACTAACACGAACCTTTTGGCTTGGGGATCAGGGTTTTAGCGTAATTATTGGCAGCTTTCTCAAATTCCAATTCCAATTTTATGGGCGAAACCTTTCTGAAATAGGGACTTTGGCTATGTAACGTTTTTTTCGGAAAGTCAAAAGTTTTTTAAAAAACTTTACGCTTATTCCACGCCAAAGTGGCGATATCCTATTCACATCCGTTCTAAGATTCCGCAACTACCCCTGTATTCTAGATTACATTTATTTAGGCTATTTTCTCTAAGAGGATAATATAACTTTAATTAAATAGCATCAGTATAAATACTCAAAATGGCTTATTTAACAAAATATTTAGATTTGCCTATAAATAAGTCATCATAGGACTTACATCTGAAATAATTACGCAAATTAGTTTGAGTTTAATATTTTTTTCAAAGTTTTTTTCTACTTAGACTAATCATGACTTTTATTCTCCATGACTAGGCTAAAATTAGTAATATCTATAACTTGCTATACTAGTATTACTGAGTATCAAAAAAAGGAATATACTCAACTTAATATTTTTCAGGATTAATGATAAAAAAATTAGCAAATCTTCGCGATCGCTTGCATAACAGAATTAATGTGTATTAAAAATTACGGACTCAAATTTTTACCCTCAGTAATTGCTCAAGTATGGTTTCTTAGAGCAAGCAATATGCTCAAAAATCTTTGCGGCTGTAGGGGTGTACATCTGCACATTGGTGTCAACTAAACGCGAAATATGCGGTTAGAAACTGTATCTATACAAACAAAACCTACGGAGGTGGGTTTCAAAACTTTGATTTTTCCTTAGTTGGCGGAGGCGGACTTTGGCTATGTAGCCGCAAATTCTATTCGCCAAGGCTTAAGTTGACACGTATGACAGCTGCACCCCTACTATATATCTACATATATATATGTATTTTGGGGAATGCTATCAGCCTGATGACAAACCAAGCACATCAAGGAGATTTAGAAATAAATCCATCGCCATTAAAAGCTTTTCTCAATGAGTTGCATTCCCAGTACAAGTCAGTACGGGAGGGTGCAGTAGCGAAATATATTCCGGAACTGGCAAAGGCAAACCCAGACTTGTTCAGCATTTGCATTGTGACAGTAGATGGTCAAGTTTACAAAGTTGGCGACTACGAGCAACTCTTTACCATTCAGTCGATTTCCAAAGTGTTTGCTTATGGACTTGCCTTAGAAGATCATGGATTGGATTACATTTTGACTAGAGTTGGCGTGGAACCGACGGGGGATGCATTCAACGCGATTGTTTTGGATGAGCAATCGAAGCGACCTTATAACCCAATGGTAAACGCCGGAGCGATCGCAACCACCAGCTTAATCAAAGGTTCCGGCCCAACCGAACGCCTCAACCGAATGCTAGATATGTTCAAGCGATATATTGGCCGCGACGTATTCGTTGATATTTCAGTTTTTACCTCAGAACGCAGTACAGGACATCGCAACCGCGCAATGGCGCATCTGATGCTCAACTTTGGCATGATTGACCGGAACATTGAAGAGGCGCTGGATCTTTATTTTCAGCAGTGTGCTGCGATAGTGAATTGCCAAGACTTAGCAGTGATGGCGGCTACTCTTGCTAATAGAGGTATTAATCCAATCACCAAAGAACGGGCGGTAGATAAGCGTTACATCAAAGATATTTTGAGTGTTATGTACACCTGTGGGATGTACAACTTTGCAGGTGAGTGGGCTTATAAAATTGGGATTCCGGCGAAAAGCGGTGTTACTGGCGGGATTATCGCCGTTGTACCCAATAAAATGGGCATTGGAGTTTTTTCGCCGTTGCTGGATGTGCGTGGTAATAGTGTGCGGGGGGTCAAGGTGTGTGAAGAACTTTCCCAACGCTTAGGTTTACATCTATTTGATTGTTCAGATCAAGAAGCGAAATTTCAATAAAAGCTACTCAAAATTAGCCTTTTCTAGACTAGACAAAGTTGCCAAAATCTGATGTAAAGCTCTTTTTGGGCTTCGGGAACAGCTATACTATCTTCAATTTCAATAGCGATACCTACGGCTGGCTACGCCTACGCGGCAGTCGGAAGGATTAGTTTAAAGGCCAATCTCATCCATCTTTAGCTAGTTAGCCAGGTTTTCAATAGCGTATAAAATGTTATTAAAACATGAAATTTTTCTACTAAGCTGTTACGCATTTAATTTGTACATTTACCTGATGACTGATGACTGTTAACGACCATCAAAAGTGTTTATATACTTTAGGCGCGCATTAGCTTAATAAGTTTTTCACTAACTAGACATCTCCGAAAATGAATGTAGAGACGTTGCAATGCAACGTCTCTGCAAGGGTTTCAGGTAACTTCTATTTTATAGTTATTTTAAAGCGATAGTCGGGATTAACATTATGCATGAAGTTTCAAAGCAGACTATACAGATAACGCAAAAACATGCTCAAAAAGTCCCCCTACAGCATGGTCTATTTACGTAGTTTACCGCACTTCGACAGGCTCAGTGACCACCGTAGGCATCGCAGGATAATTAAAACAAGCCTGAAACAACCTATTTTAGGTAATGCACATCACGATGCATTTGTACAGTGCGTAAGTTCTATATATATAATAATGTGTTTATCCCAAAACAATACTCCGGCAGTCACAGAAGCGGATGTCTTGATAATAGAGGCACTGGCTGGTCGTCCAGCGAGACAGCCAGATTTAGCGGCTGAAAACCGAGCACTCCACATCCTCGGTCAAAAACTCATCGACGATCCGCAATCCACACTCAAAACCCTGGTTCAGATTGCCATCGATCTGTGTCGAGCCGATACTGCTGGAGTCAGTTTACTAGAAACAGATCCTAATGGTGAATCCAGATTTCGCTGGGTAGCGATCGCAGGCGCATTAGAGTTTTTAGAACAAACCACCACCCCAAGTAATTTTAGTCCTTGTGGCACCACACTTCAATCTAGGCAGCCACAACTGTATGCCCATCCTGAACGCTATTTCACCTATCTGCACCATCCGCAGTTTCCCATTGTTGAGGGATTGCTAATTCCGCTAAGTGTAAACAATCAACCATTAGGCACTCTTTGGATTCTGTCGCATCATGAGGCACGACAGTTTGATAGTGAGGATCATCGACTGATGACGAGTTTGGCAGGTTTTACTGCCTCTGCTCTACAAAGTATCCATCGGGCGCGTCAGACAGCTATTGAAGCTGTACGCCACGAGCAAGCAACCCTTGCAGTACTCCATCACAGTCAAATGCAGTTCGAGGCACTGGTTGCGAATGTGCCAGGTATGGTTTACCGCTACTCGCTCTGCACGGATAGTCCCCATCGGTTTATCTTTGTCAATTCTGGCTGCCGTGAACTATTGGAATTGGAGCCAGAAACAATTATCCAAGATGCCAATTCTTTTATGAGATTAATTCATCCAGAGGATTTGCCATCATTTCAAACGTCTATTGCTGACGCTGCTCAAAATTTTCTCCCCTGGCAGTGGGAGGGGCGGATCATCACCCCATCAGGTAAACTCAAATGGATTCACGGCAGTTCCCGCGCCGTGCAAACAACACAAGGAGATGTGTGGGATGGATTACTGATTGACATCACAGATCAAAAACAAGCAGAAAGGGCGTTGCACCAAAGTGAAGAGTTCAATCAGCAGATCCTTGGCAGTAGCGACGACTGCATCAAGGTATTGGATTTGTCAGGGCGGATCGTGTACATGAGTCCAGGGGGTCAGGCGGCGCTCAACATCAATGACATCACGCTGTTCCTCAACTGTTCATGGAGTGAGTTCTGGCAAGGAGCCGACAAGCAAGCAGCACTGAACGCCATCGATAATGCAAAAGTAGGCAGAGTTTCGACTTTTCAAGGCTATCGTCCAACTCAAACAGGCGAACCGAAGTGGTGGGATAACAAAGTTAGTCCGATTAGAGGAGCGGATGGGCAAGTCGAACGGTTGTTATGCATCTCTCGTGATATCACCGTTGGCAGGCAAGCTGAAGCAGCCTTGCGCGAATCCGAAGAGCGTCTACGTCGAGCGATCGCAATCGAAACGGTCGGTGTGATTTTCTTCAAAACCAACGGTAGTATCACTGAAACCAACGATGCTTTCCTGCAAATGAGCGGCTACAGCCGTGAGGATCTTGAGCAAGGATTGGTGTCGTGGGACAAAATGACACCACCGGAGTGGATGCCGCATTCCCTTAGAGCAATCGAAGAGTTTAAAGCAACTGGCAGCACTACTGCCTACGAAAAAGAATATATCCGCAAGGACGGCTCACGCTGGTGGGGATTGTTTTCTGCCAAGCGTCTCAATGAAGAAGAGGGCGTGGAATTTATAATTGACATCACCAATCGCAAACTTGCCCAAGCCGAGCGCGAACAACTCCTTGCCCGCGAACAACACTATGCCAAGCAATTGCAGGGATTGACAACAGCAGCCCTGGCAATCAATTCTGCCCTTTCTGTTGAAGAAGTGCTGCAAGTAATTACCGAGCAGGCAGCATTGATTATTAGTGCCCACCAGTCCGTTACCAGCATGAGCATTAACCAAAACTGGGCACAGGCAATTAACGCTGTTCACCTGTCCGATAAATACGCCCAGTGGCGAGACTACGATGAAAAGCCAGATGGATCTGGAATTTATGCCTGTATATGTCACCTGAATCAATCAATGCGGATGACACAAGCCGAACTTGAAAATCATCCCCGTTGGCGAGGCTTTGGTAAGCAAGCAAAGAACCACCCGCCGATGCGGGGCTGGCTTGCAGCACCTCTGATGGGACGAGACGGACATAACATCGGGTTGATTCAGCTTTCAGACAAATATGAAGGTGATTTCACAGAAGCGGATGAAGCCATAGTCGTGCAGTTAGCGCAAATGGCATCGATCGCAGTTGAGAATGCCCGATTATACGAAGCACAACAGCAAGCACGGTTAGCAGCAGAAGCATCGCGGGAAGAAGCCGAAGCCGCAAACCGGGTTAAAGATGAGTTTTTAGCGGTGCTGTCACACGAGTTGCGATCGCCCCTCAATCCGATCTTAGGTTGGTCTAGTTTAATTCAAAGCCAGAACTTGAATGAAGCAAAAATGGCATACGCTTTAGCAACTATTCAACGCAATGCTAAGTTGCAATCAGAACTGATTGAGGATCTTTTGGATATTTCCCGCATTCTCCGGGGCAAACTCAGCCTTAATGTTGCTCCAGTCAATCTTGCTGCGACGATTCAAGCGGGAATGGAAACGGTGCAACTAGCAGCTCAAGCTAAGTCAATTTCAGTGCAGACAGTCCTCGAACCCAATGTTGGTAAAGTTTTGGGTGATTCGACTCGTTTACAACAAGTGATTTGGAATCTCCTCTCGAACGCTATTAAGTTCACGCCTGAAGGGGGACAGGTGAATATTCGTTTAGAGCAACTTGGCTCTGTTGCCCAAATTACCGTTAGTGATACAGGCAAGGGTATTGATCCTGATTTTATTCCCTACGTGTTTGATTACTTTCGTCAAGCAGATGGCACTACCACAAGGAACTTCGGTGGATTGGGATTAGGGTTGGCGATCGCGCGTCACTTGGTCGAACTGCATGCTGGCACAGTTGAGGCAGAAAGTCCAGGTATTGGGCAAGGAGCAACCTTTAAAATCCGGTTACTGCTAATGACCACTGAGCCAGCAACAAATCAGGATAGTACGCTTCTTGCTCCATTTCTAGATTTGAGTGGTATCAAAGTTTTAGTAGTGGATGATGATACCGACACGCGGGACTTGACTGCTTTTGTGCTAGAGCAGTATGGGGCAATTGTCACAGCCGTGTCTTCAGCTTCCGAGGCACTTCTCGTTCTCACCCAGTCCAAACCTGATGTACTGCTCAGTGATATTGGAATGCCCGATATAGACGGTTATATGTTGATACAGCAGGTGAGAAACTTGTTTGCCCAAGACGAACAGATAAAAGCGATCGCCTTGACTGCCTACGCCGGGGAGATGAATCAGCAACAGGCGCTAAAAGCAGGTTTCCACAAGCATATCTCTAAACCAATAGACCCAAAAACGTTAGTGCAAGCAATCTCTAGCCTGGTTCGGTCTACTTAGGGTCAAAAAGAGGAAAGGGGGCAGGGGGCAGGGGAGGCAGGGGGAGATGAGGGAGATGAGGATAGCGCTGTCAAGTAAGTTTTGTATTTATTACCACCTCTGGACTGAGAAGTTGAGCCTTTTTACTCGGCAGTTGAGCCTTTTTACTCGGCAGTTGAGCCTTTTTACTCGGCAGTTGAACCTTTTTACTCGGCAGTTGAACCTTTTTACTCGACAGTTGAGCCTTTTTACTCGGCAGTTGAGCCTTTTTACTCGGCAGTTGAGCCTTTTTACTCGGCAGTTGAGCCTTTTTACTCGGCAGTTGAGCCTTTTTACTCGACAGTTGAGCCTTTTTACTCGACAGTTGAACCTTTTTACTCGACAGTTGAACCTTTTTACTCGACAGTTGAACCTTTAAACAAACCGAGAAAGCTAAAATCTCCCTCATCTCCCCCTGCTCCCCCTGCCTCCCCTGCCCCCTGCCTCTTCGATCAAAACTCTTCCGCTTGGGGAAGCGGGAAGATTTCACCAGCTAAGTAAGCTTGAAAGTGCTTTTGAAAGTACAACCAAGAAGTCATATCTTCCCCATCTATAAATGCTTTTGGGGCTTTTTTATATAGAGGAATACGGTTATTAATTTCGTCTTGCAACAGTGGAGGCAGTTCGGTTAAACCATTGACTTTGCTACCAACAGCACTATAGATCAGTTGACCGGGGCGATCGCCCATTTTCATCCAGGGAAGCCATTGACCAATCCGATCCCAACCCAGTTTGAGTTGAGAAACTGAGGAGAGGGCTGTGTTGAATAAATCTGCGGTTGGCACAGTTAATTTAAACAATTCCGCTGCCTGATAAATTGGATTTGGGCTGTATTCGGCAAATTTGCGATCGTCGGCTAGGGGATTCGGGTAACAGGGAAATATATCAAACACAAAGGTTGTGCTGTCACCATCTACTTGTGCGGGGAAATTTCCCTTAAACTTGCCCTGTACTGGATTATTAGCAACGTGGATCACCGGAACTGTCTCGCCTGTCCAAGGATTCTCCCATTTGGACAAAACCTCATCTGTTTGTGGATTGAGGTAGTAAGTCAGTTCCCTGGAAGTAAAATCCCAGCTACCCTCTGCTGTAGGAATACACCTACTAACACTCAATCCCAGCATCTTAAACAGGAGTTGTCTTTTCTCACCGGGGATAAAAGCGTAAATTTTACCTTTCCAAATCAGGAAAGTGGATTCGCTAGGGTCGAGGGAAGAACGAGTTTTAACCCAGTGCTGCGCTTCAAGTTCTTGGATTTGGGCAACCATCTAAAGCATCCTTAATATTTGGATAACAAAAGAATAAGCTAATCAGCATTCAAGTTGCATCTTTAGGAGTTAGGGAGTGGGGAAGAAGAATTAAGATTGCACAATGTAAAGGGAATCATCCGGCTGCCATTCGGAACGAGCCAGAGCATAATACACTACATCTAAGTTATAAAACTGAGCATTTTTTTCGTATTTCAACCCGCATTTCTCCATCACACGACGCGAAGCTATATGTTCTGGCGCAGTGATAGTCAATGATACTTTTTATCAGTTGCTGTTTAAGCAAGTAGGCGGGGCATTGATAAGAATCCCTTATAAATGGGTAGCAACTGAGTTTCTAACAATTAACCTGATGGAAGATAAATACCTTCAACAACTTCATGTATTTTGTCAACAGCTTGACGCAGGAATGCTAACATCTGTCTGAGACTAAATAATTGGCGATAAATTAATCTTCCGCC
>JBBSOX010000144.1:0-14437 GCA_038259325.1 Chroococcales cyanobacterium
ATTTTTCTCAGGGAATTTACACAATTTCTTATTGTTAATAATTAAGATAGGAGCTAATGAAAGATATCTCCTTTAACATAATACATTAGTACTACTAATTTCTGAATTTGCGATCGCTCTGTGCCAGTTGCGTAAGTCCTGCTAAAAACAAAATAAAATCTAAGAATTCAGAACTCAAAAGCCAGAAGTCAGAGTTTATCGGGGTTTGGTTTAATTACCGACGGAATGAGGTCAATTTTGAGTTTAATTTTTTTAATATTCTGAATACTGAATTCTGACTCCTGAATTCTACAACTAAGGTTATCTCAGCTGTAAAATGTTAAGTGTAAAGCCAGTAGTATATTAAACCTAAGCAAAAGCAATCCCCGAAAATGTTAGGGTGTTTTTATGCTTGTTTTGTGTCTAAGAAAAAACCAAGTTATCCCAGCTGTAAAATATGAGGGTGGAGCCAAAGGTGACTAGTATTGATAATTACAACTTCTCTTTTTCAGGAGAAGTAACAATCCCACAGGCTCCTCCTGAATTTAAATCAGGTTTTATCGGCATTGTTGGTCGTCCTAATGTCGGTAAATCTACTTTGATGAATCAATTAGTAGGACAAAAAATAGCCATTACATCACCAATAGCGCAAACGACACGTAACCGCTTGCGGGGCATTTTAACTACACCAGAGGCGCAGTTAATTTTTGTAGATACGCCAGGAATTCACAAACCCCATCATCAATTGGGCGAAGTATTAGTGCAAAATGCCAAAATTGCCATTGAATCGGTAGATGTAATACTGTTTGTCGTAGATGGAGGAGTAGCTTGTGGATCGGGCGATCGCTACATTGCTGAATTGCTCAGTCGTAGCAAAACACCAGTAATTCTGGGCGTGAACAAAACCGACCAACAACCGCCCGATTCTCAGTTTCTAGATGATAGTTACGCTCAGATGGCCCAGTCCCATGAATGGGAAATTGTAAAATTTTCTGCCAAGACGAGTACAGGATTACCGCAACTTCAAGAATTATTAATTGAACATTTAGAAATTGGGCCGTTATACTACCCGCCAGATTTGGTAACTGACCAGCCAGAACGCTTTATTATGGGTGAATTAATCCGAGAACAAATTTTATTATTGACTCGTGAAGAAGTACCCCATTCAGTAGCGATCGCTATTGACCTTGTAGAAGAAACTCCCAGCATTACCCGTGTACTTGCTACCATCAACGTTGAGCGCGATTCCCAAAAAGGCATACTTATTGGCAAAGGCGGAGCAATGCTCAAAGCAATTGGCAGTGAAGCCCGTGAGCAAATCCAAAAGCTAATCGCTGGTAAAGTTTACTTAGAATTATTTGTCAAAGTCCAGCCAAAATGGCGACAGTCGCGGATTAGTTTAGCAGAGTTAGGCTATCGCGTGGAAGAATAATAATTGGGCATGGGGCATTGGGCATGGGGCATGGGGCATGGGGCATTGGTCAAAAAGGTAAATGACAAATGACAAATAATTAATAAAAATGTCTTTAGATATTCGCTATCCCTTAAATTTACCAGCCAATGCTCCGCCGTTGCGCGTGTTAATTGTTGAAGATGATCCGATGATGCAACTGGGATTAGAGCAATCGTTAATGGCTCATCCTCAGTTGGAGATTGTTGGACAAGCAGAAGATGGTTATTTGGGAGTTCAAGCAGCACTGCAACTGAAACCTGATTTGGTGGTTATGGATATTGGGTTGCCGCGATTGGATGGCATTGCAGCGACACAGCAAATTAAGGCGGCTTTGCCAGCAACTCATGTGGTGATGCTGACATCTCATCAAACGGAGACAGAAATTATTGCGGCACTGTCTAGCGGTGCAGATGCATATTGTATAAAAGGTGCAAGTGTGGAACGATTGTTAAGTGCGATCGCAGCCGCAGTTGATGGTGCAGCCTATCTCGATCCCCAAATTGCGCGGCGAGTGATTGATAATCTCAAACCGCCCTCACCCACCACCAACACAGCCAACTTATCTGGGCGCGAGTTAGAAGTGTTGAAACTCATGGTAGACGGCTTGAGTAACCCAGAAATTGCCGAAAAACTTTATCTTAGTCCCAACACCATCAAAACTCACGTCCGAGGGATTATGAATAAATTAGCAGTAGACGATCGCGTGCAAGCAGCAGTTGTAGCACTGCGTTCTGGGTTGGTTTAGAAAACAAATGCCGCAAAATACAGAAACAAACCTCAACAAAAGTAACATTACTGGTGCATCCAAACTTAATAATGAATTCCCCACTTTCTGCCCTCAAAGCCGCGAAGAATGGCGGAAATGGTTAGATAAAAACCATCGCACCTGTCTTGGTGTATGGCTTATCTACTACAAAGTAAAAAGTGGTAAGCCAAGTGTTCGATATAGCGAAGCGGTACAAGAAGCCTTATGCTTTGGTTGGATTGATAGTAAAGTCAAATCTTTAGATGAAGAACGTTATATGCAAATATTTACGCCTCGAAAACCGAAAAGCGTATGGTCAAAATTAAATAAACAATATATTGAAGAACTTATAGAACAAGGTTTGATGACTACAGTTGGTCTAGAAAAAATTGAAGCTGCAAAACAAAATGGTTCATGGAAGACGTTGGATGCGATCGAAGCATTAATTATTCCCTCAGATTTAAAGCAGGCCTTGGAAGCAAACACAACTGCTAAAGAGTATTTTGAGGCATTTAATAACTCATCCAAAAAGAATATCCTTTTTTGGATTGAGAGTGCAAAACGTCCAGAGACAAGGTTGAAGAGAATTGAACAAACCGTCAATTCAGCAGCAGTAAACAAAAACCCATTGGTACGATAACAAAGCCTAGTACCGCAAGCCGAAGTCAAAAGTTGACCCCAGGGCGGACGCATCATATCAATAAGTAAAGTATATTCTCAATAGGCTGAAAAATAATGTCATTAACTCTTACTTATTGCGAATAAATTAGGCGATCACTTTGGGGCTTAAAAAATAATAAAACGTGAAATCCTGATTTTTTCGTTGGTTCTTAACCTTCGTTGTGATCAAGAGTAATTTAGATGCGTTCGCCCTAAAGTTGACCCTGAGCGCAGTCGAAGGGTCAAAATTCAAAAGTATTATGGAATAAGCTCTTTAGAGATTTTAAATAGTTGCTCTATTTACGCCGTGGCGTACTAGTTGACACTCCCAAACTTAGAAAATGTAGGATTTATGAGTCAATACAGTTCAGTTAGCGCCAAAAAGCTTAAACTGCGTAGGTTGGGTTAACGAAACCCAATATTTCCGGGAGTTTGTTGGGTTTCGCTCCTCAACCCAACCTACAATTATCCTTAACTGAACCGTATTGATTTATGAGTAAATATTTCAATCTCAATAGACATCTCCAGAAATTAAATATGCGTTACCCAGAACCCTTGTAGAGACGTAGCAGTGCTACGTCTCTACATTCATTTTCGGAGATGTCTAATAAGTAAAGGCGTACACAAGTACGCCTTTCTAGCCGATTCATTTGTTATTAAGATGTTTGAAAATGGTCTAATCAATGCATTTTAGTTAAAAGAGTTTGAGAGTTCATTAGAGTCTACATTAGCAGGAAATAATAAAATTTCCTTGCCTTCTAATTTTGCCTTCTGGTGAAGCAAAATAGCTTTTTCCAAAGAACAGTATTTAATTGGAACCCATCTGTCGCTATAAAAGTAGACAGTTACCCGGCTCATTGCATACTCTTTCAACGGCAGTGGAAGAGACCAGGACGATTCCACAGTTTGAACCTTACCTGTTGAGTCCATGCTTTGAACCTCAGTTATTAAGTATATATACTTTCACTCATTAGAATGATTTTAAGTAACTGTCATAAGTAATAAGAAACTGCCTTGAAACCGAATCTTTAGATAAAAATTAGAATAATTAGAACTAATCTAAAGAGATGGCAGAAATTCAGGTTTTGAAACCCACTGAGGTAGGTTTTGTATTTCGACTCCGCTCAACACAAGTTTGTGTAGACGCGGTTTCTAACCGCCCACTTCGCTTGGCGTTAAGTTGACACGTATGGATAAGGCGAATAACCAATGCCCAATGCCCAATGCCCAATGCCCAATGCCCCATGCCCCATGCCCCATGCCCAATGCTCAATTCCTAATTTCCATAATTTAAAATCCTGCCAAACGATGCGAAGGTTTCAAACTCAGGGATGATGAGGAATTAGCAACTAAATTGACAAAATCACACTATAAATAGTGATATTAAGCGATAGATAGCGCTTGTAAAGGAATAACAGCCATGATTAAATCTTGGATGGTGATTGGGGGTGTGGCTTTCTTAGTTGCCTTGGCAGCTAACGTGATTACGCCAAGCGATCGCCAATGGTTCAAGCGCTTACAACGACCGAGATGGCTAACTTTTGAGGGTGCGATTCCGATTATCTGGACTGTAATATTTATTTGCGGTGCTTGGTCGGCTTATATTGTCTGGGAAAAAGATCCAGGAACCACCTCAACCTGGTTAATTATGGGTTTATACTTACTTTTAGAAATTATTACCATTGCCTATACGCCTGTAATGTTTAGGCTTCGTAGTCTCAAAGTCGGTACAATTCTTGGTGGTACAGGTTTTATCATTAGTATCTTATTGATACTTGTAGTCTTAAGTATTTCTGGCTGGGCAGCGCTATTACTAGTTCCTTATTTGCTGTGGAGTCCCATTGGTACTTATACCACTTGGCAGATGATCAATCTCAATCCTCAAGATGCCTAGTACCGCAGGGCGGAAGTCAAAAGTTAAAAGGAGCCAGTGCGTTGGGCGGCTCTGCCGACTTGTACCCCTACGGGGAAGCAAGCTACGCGCAGCGTCTCCCCTTGGGAGAAGCAACTGGCGTTCAAAAGTCAAAAGTATTATGGAATTGCTTTCTGTATCTGGATTTTGTGATCCATCGGTCACAATTCTTTTCAGATTGGCATAAGGTTCGCACTAGGGAATGATTAAACATATAGCCTAAATTGTCAAACTTGCAGTGTATGACTTGACAAAATACACAAGCAGGAGTGCATTATGATTCCATCTTGGATAATAATTGGGGCTGTAACTTTCTTTGTCGCCCTTGGTAGTTTCTTCATCACACCGCGTGATGTTAAATGGTTTGCAAACTTAAGTCGTCCGCGTTGGCTAGTTTTTGAGCCGCTGATTCCGATTATCTGGACTGTGATTTTTATTTGCGGTGCAGCTTCAGCTTATGTTGTCTGGGAGAAAAATCCCGGAAGCCCAATTACTTGGCTACTAATGGCTTTGTACCTCTTGGTGGAAATTATCACCGTTGCCTATATACCTTCAATGTTGAGGTTTCGTAGCCTCAAAGTTGGGGAAGTTCTTGGGCTAATCGGTTTGATTTCAGGCGTTGTCCTCACAATCTGCGTTTTGCCGATTTCTCTAATGGCGGCCCTGTTACTGCTTCCCTATCTAATTTGGACTCCTATTGGTACTTACACTACCGACGAGTTAAAAGAGTTAAATCCTTTAGATGCATAACGCATCTATGTAAGACGCCCATAACGTGCTGTGACAGGATTGGCTGGATTGGATTGATTATTCAGCCAAGCCCACATTTGATCGCCAATAGAAAAATGCCACCACTCTCTAGGATTGCGTTGAAAGGCTGCTTTTAACATTACATCTTGCAATAGCTGACGGTGAGCATGATACTTTTGGGCTTCTGGGCGATCGCTATTGGCATAATAATCTGGGTGCGATCGCTCTGACATTTCATCAATCGGCGAACCCATATTTACTATTTGCCCTGCATCATCTACCAGCGTCACATCCACCGCCGCACCTGTACTGTGAGGAGGGGGAGTTTTTTTATCCAAACTTGGTACAGCCCAAATTTCATAAACCGCTTTCCAAATTTCTTGGCGTTGGTTTGGGGATAATTCCACATCAGTTAATCCCCTATCCTGCACTGCTTGAGCGAAGCTGTAATCTACCATAAACTGCTGGACTGCGATCGGGCGATAAGCATCAAAAATTTGGATACGCCAGTTAGGATGCAGCAGGTGAAGATAATTTTGTGCTTGGATCAAATTTTCAATAACGCTTTGACGGAGATAATAAGGGGAGCGATCGCCATAAGTAGCACCTAATTTTTCATAAGGATGGGGAAATTCCACCGCAAACAATTCTAAAGGAATCTCCATTAGCTGTTCACCACACTCAAAAATCGGGATTTGATGATAAGGTCTCATGTGAATAATTCGTAATTCGTAATGACGCTCGAATACTCGCTACCGCGAAAAAATTAAATATTTTTGTTGTCCCTATTTTCTGTAAGAGTATGTAATAGCTACTCAAATCGTAAATTCTCTCTCGTACACCAATTCAATTTGAATATTTAAAAAATTTTGACTATTAACTAAAACAATTATGTCACGAACAATTTCCTGTTTTCTGGCTGACAGGCAATATCTAACGACAAGCAAATCTCGATAACTAACAAAGGTTAGTAACAAAAAGATACACAAAGCTGATGTTGTTTGCATTTGTGTTTTCTGCCTCTATCATGCAGTCTCTACAAAACCAAGTCAAACTTGGCGTTTGTGGCGCTACATGATCACCTTATCACTACTCCTCATTTGCAACTTCTTGTTTGGCAAATAAAGCCCGATAAACAGGCTCACCCTTTTTTTGCGTACCTATTTCCCGTTCTGTGGGGACTGGTAGCGGATTTTCTACTAACCATTCTTCTGTACCAACTTTCTGATAAGCTGGATGGACAGCGAAGCGATCGCGCATTTCTACAGCAACAAATTCCATATCTGATTGCAGAAATACAACTCCCCCAACCGCAAGATAATTGGCTAATTCTGCCACTAGTTCTGGTTGCACTACACGGCGTTTAGCGTGGCGGGTTTTAAACCAAGGATCGGGGAATTGAATTGTAACGCGTTGTAAACTTCCTGGCGGGAGAGAAGATAACAGCGATCGCAGTGAGTTATTCACATTGCAAAACAAGTAGTGCAGGTTTGTGAAACCTAACTCAGAACGTAACTTATTCGCCTCCACCACTAGCGGTTCCCGAATTTCTAAGCCGAGAAAATTCCAGTTTGGTTCTATTTTGGCCATATTTACCAAAAATAGTCCTTTAGCGCAGCCAATATCTAAATGTAGCGGTTGATTTGGCTTTGCATAAATTTTTTCCCAATCAAGTGGACTTGCTGGTGTTTGATACTTTTTACCAAGTGGATTAACATGCTGGCGGACTCGGACTGCTGCCAAAATTTTTTCTCCTTTACGTGAAAATATCCTGTTGATTCTGATACTAATTTATGCGAATGTTGCTTTAATTACATCTTGGAAGCCTTTATCCAGTTCTGCTCTTTGTCTAAGTAGAAATGAGCAACTATGGTTTAATTTTTCAGACCTTATTTAGTGACAAATCTAATAAATAACGGTTATAAAAGTAAGAGCTTATAAAGCCAATTTAGATTGTTGCCTTAAATTTAACCGTCATCTTTCAATTTAAGTAATTTTGCACTAAGCAACCTTTTGGTTCACTGCTCTTGTTAATTAAGTAGAGCTTATAAAGTGTAAATTATTATACTCTTTCTTTACTAGATACTTGGGTTAGCTTTCCAGGCAAAGAATAGGCAATATATGCTAGAATTGTATCAAATTATGGCAGTTATTCAAGAGCAATTTAGAATAATTTTGCGCTTTGTTGAGTAAAAAAGCTAAAATCTACGATTTTTGGAGATTTTTAGGTTATGACAACCTCACAGGAGAGGATTATCCCGATAGACTTGCGAACCGAAATGTCGCAGTCTTATCTGGAATACGCCATGAGCGTGATAGTGGGTCGGGCGTTGCCAGATGCCAGGGATGGTCTAAAACCTGTGCATCGTCGCATTCTCTACGCAATGCACGAGCTAGGTCTGCTTCACGATCGCCCCTTTAAAAAATGCGCCCGTGTAGTGGGGGAAGTGTTGGGTAAATATCACCCCCACGGCGATACGGCAGTATATGATGCCTTGGTGCGGATGGCGCAGGATTTTTCCATGCGATCGCCCCTAGTTAACGGACATGGTAACTTTGGTTCGGTAGACAACGATCCGCCAGCCGCCATGCGGTACACAGAATGCCGCTTACAAGCTTTAACTAGCGCTGGGCTACTGCACGACATTGAGTATGAAACCGTAGACTTTGCCGATAACTTCGACGGTTCCCAGCAAGAACCAACAGTGCTACCGGCGCGGATTCCGCAGTTGTTGCTCAACGGTTCTTCTGGGATTGCCGTGGGCATGGCAACCAACATTCCGCCACACAATTTGGGCGAATTGATTGATGCTTTGGTGGCTGTAATCCACAATCCAGAAATCACCGATCTCGAATTAATGCAGTATGTCCACGGCCCAGATTTTCCAACTGGGGCGCAAATTTTAGGCACATCTGCCATTCGAGAAGCTTATACTACCGGGCGTGGTTCTATTACCATGCGTGGTGTCGCTAACATTGAAACCGTTGAACAACGGGGACGCCCAGATAGAGAAGCAATTATCATCACCGAATTGCCCTATCAAACCAACAAAGCGGCGCTGATTGAAAAAATCGCCGAAATGGTGAATGAGAAGCGGCTAGAGGGCATCGCAGATATCCGGGATGAAAGCGATCGCGACGGTATGCGAGTTGTCATCGAACTCAAGCGTGATGCTTATCCCCGTGTTGTGCTAAACAACCTCTACAAGCAAACGCCACTGCAAGCCAACTTCGGCGCAAATATGCTGGCGTTGGTGAATAGCGAACCCCAAGTACTCACCCTCAAGCAGTTCCTAACCGTCTTCTTGGATTTCCGCATCGAATCCATTGCTAGACGCACCCGCTACGAACTGCGGAAAGCCGAGGAACGCGACCATCTTCTGCAAGGATTATTAATTGCTCTGTCACAGTTAGATCCAATTATTGTCTTGATTCGCCATGCTCCCGATGCGCCGACAGCCAAAGGCGAATTAATCACAACTTACGGACTCTCGGAAGTGCAAGCAGATGCAATTTTGCAAATGCAATTGCGGCGATTGACTGCCTTAGAAGCAGACAAAATTCGTCTGGAACACGATGAATTACAAGCGAAAATTACCGATTTGCAAGATATTTTGGCACGCCGGGAAAGAGTGCTAGAAATTATCGAAACCGAAGTCGCGCAACTAAAAACTAGTTTCGCCACACCTCGCCGCACGGTAATATTACCAGGGGAAGGGGAATTAGATGACCGTGACCTAATTGCCAATGAAAAAGCAATAATTCTGGTTACAGAGCAAGGCTACATCAAACGGATGCCAGTTAACACCTTTGAAGCGCAAAGCCGTGCTACCAGAGGCAAAGCCGCAGCCAAGGTGAAAGATGATGATACCATTGAGCATTTTTTGACTTGCTGCGATCACGATAGTATTTTATTCTTTAGTGAGCGTGGTGTTGTTTATTGCCTGAGAGCTTATCAAATTCCAGCGAGTTCGCGTACCAGTCGGGGGACACCAATTGTCCAAATGCTACCGATTCCAAAAGAGGAAAAAATCACCTCGATTGTACCGGTTGACGAGTTTAGCAGCGAAGAATATCTGGTCATGCTCACTAAGGGCGGCAATATCAAAAAAACCGAATTGGCAGCGTTTAGTCACATTCGCGCCAATGGTTTGATTGCCATTTCTTTAGAAGAAGGCGACCAACTGCGCTGGGTGCGACGCGCTAGAGTAGAGGACAGTGTAATCATTGGTTCTCGTAACGGGATGGCAATTAACTTCCGGTGCAACCACGAACAACTGCGTCCTTTAAGTAGGGCGACTCGTGGGGTGAAAGCCATGAAACTCAAAAATAAAGATGAACTGGTGGGCATGGATATTCTACCCGCAGCAATTCTTGAAACTCTGGATATAGTTACAGAAGCCGAAACAGAAGATATCGAAACAATCGAAACAGAAGATATCGAAATTACCGAAACTACTGAAGAGTCCGCAGAAGTGCCAAGCAGTGGCATTGTTGGCCCTTGGGTGTTGGTAATTACAATGGGAGGATATGGTAAGCGCGTACCAGTTGCCCAATTCCGCCTGCAAAACCGTGCTGGTCAGGGTTTAATGGCAACCAAGTTCAAAAACCGCAAAACCAAAGACAAGTTGGCAACCCTACGCATTGTCAACAATGATGATGATGAAATCATGATGGTGACAAATCGCGGTATTATCATCCGTCAAGCGGTAAATGCGATTTCTATCCAATCGCGATCGGCAACTGGAGTCAGAGTGCAGCGTTTAGACGAAGATGACGCTATTACCGGAGTGGCAATAGTTCCACCTGATGCTGCCGATGCAGAAGAAGCAGAGTAAAAAGCAGGAGGAGCAGGGGAGGCAGAGAGAGAGGTTAACCTCTTTACTCCCTTGCTTAATTGCCTTAGCTAGCGGCATTTTAATGGGGCTGACCGTCGCCCCTGTCGGCGCATGGTTCTTGGCTTGGATTGGCCTAGTTCCCTTATGGGTGCTAGTTGTCACTTCAGCCAAAGGCAAAAACCAATCCCCCCCTCCCCCCTCATCTCCCTCTGCTCCTCCTGCTCTCTTCTGGGGTATCGGTTATCACGGTGTCGCCCTATCTTGGATTACCGGAATTCATCCGATGACATGGTTGGGCGTTCCTTGGTTGCCAAGTTTGTTAATCACCCTTTTTTGTTGGGGATTCATTAGCCTCTTGGGAGGGGTATTCGTTAGTATTTGGGCGGCTGTGATGGTTCGCCTACCCGGACAAAAATCATGGCTACGTATACTAATTGGTACAGCTGTCTGGTGTGGCTTAGAGAGTCTGTGGAGTGCGGGGCCTTTGTGGTGGAGTTCCCTTGCTTACACTCAAAGTCCGCACAATCTCGTAATTGTACATCTGGGACAACTCTCTGGGCCTAATACTGTAACAGCAGTGATCGTTGCTGTTAATGGTTTAATTGCGGAAGGATGGACGAACCGCCAAAACGCCAAGTCCGCCAAGATTTCCTCACTGTCCTCCGCGCCTCTGGGGTTCGTTAATAAATACTGGGTTATCGCCACAGGACTATTAATTACCTCACACCTCATCGGTTTTATCTTATATAGCCGTCCCATCGCTCAATTACCAGAAGCAGCCTTGAAAGTGGGGATTGTTCAGGGTAATATCCCGAACCGACTTTTACGAAGTTCTGAAGGGTTTCGTCGCGCCCAAGAAAACTATACCAATGGATATCTAACTTTAGCAGACCAAGGTGTAGATGCAGTCCTCACCCCAGAAGGAGCCTTACCTATTTTCCAGCGTAACTTGCTGGGAACTACTTTAGTTGCAGCTGTGAAGGAGAAAGGTGTAGTTGCTTGGATTGGGGCTTTTGGCGAACGGGGAGACAGTTATACAATTAGCTTGTTTACTTTCAACAGTAAGGGTGAAATTGTCAGCCGCTACGATAAGTCCAAACTAGTACCCTTGGGAGAATATATTCCCTTTGAAGCAATTTTAGGCGGAATAGTTCAACGCTTGTCGCCACTGGATGCACACCAAGTTGCCGGTTCAGCAAATCAGATATTTGACACTCCTTTTGGTCGGGCGATCGCTAGTATATGTTATGAATCTGCTTTTCCTGAGCAATTTCGCCGTCAAGCTGCTATGGGTGGGCAATTTATCCTCAGTTCTTCTAACGATGCCCATTACACTGCATCGATGCCATTCCAGCATCATGCACAGGATATCATGCGGGCAATTGAAACTGATAGATGGTCAGCACGGGCAACTAATACCGGATATTCAGGCTTTATAGATCCTCACGGCAGAACCTTGTGGATATCTGGATATAATACTTACGAAACTCATGCTGAAACAATTTATCGGCGACAAACGCAGACTTTATATGTGCGTTGGGGTGATTGGTTGACACCGCTGTTATTAATATCCTCTGGAGGAGCTTGGCTGCTAATTCAACTTAGCCATACAAAGGCAATAAGCGATTAGTAATTAACTTTTTTCCCTCATCTCAGGATACTACCTCTGAACGCAAGTTAGGATCGTGGATTAAATAACCTGTAACTCTGGTTTAGCGGTGTAATTCCATTGCGGCAAGAATGCATCCAAAACAATCTTCATATTTTATTTCTATTACAAGAAGTAAAGATTAAGTTGCAACTTTGAGAGACGTTGAGACAATGTAGATGATCTCCTGATCATTTAGCAAAGTTATAAGCATTGGAGTAAAGCAAATGAATGCTAGATTGATCGCTTTCTCTGGATTGGTGACAGCATGTGTGGGTGCAGGAATTGGTTTTATTACTGCTAGTTTACTTCCTTCACCTTATACGAGTCAGATGTATCAAGATTTGGAGCAAAAATACGCGATCGCTGGTGCAGTTGCTGGGTTGCTGATTGGTTCTAGTCAAGAAATGATTCGAGAAATCAAGCAAGAGCAAGATGCAGAAGAAAACTTGCTACGGGATTTGAACAAAGCTATTCAGTCAAGTACAGATAAAAAAAATTACTGATCTGTTTAATACAACACATTATTCTTTAGAAATACTTCTTTACACAACAACATTCTACTGAGGTGGAAAAAGTGGGAAATTTGCCCTAGCTTTGCAGAAAAATTTCTCCTCCTGCTACCCTTGCTCAAGAACAAATTCCAATGCAAATGAGATAACTAAACTATATCAGGCGGATATTGAAAAATTTCTGTTGAATGCGTAGGCTTAGCCCGCCGTAGGCATCGGTTTTTTCTCAGCGTTTCTGTAAGAGAATTGATATTACAGAAACAAAATCATGGCTGAACATCATATAGCAATCCGAATTGAATCGTGAGAAACTATGGAGATTAAAAATACCTATTTATCAGCTTTTTATCCTTTTACTCCTAATGAATAGGTTGCAATTGTATAATTTAGCACTAAATAATTGTTAATCTTATGTGGTTTCTGAAATTCCACGTATGGCTTAACAGGATGAAAAAGCTAGAAAACACAGAGGGATAGTGATTACAGCGCCTGTGATGAATTTTATTACTAAGGATGGATGATTTTCAGTTAAATAAACTCGTATTTAATATTACAACTAATGAAATACTAAATTTGTAGGTAATTAATTTTCCTGTGCTACCAAGGAGTAATAATGGTTTTAAGTCAATATCAACGTGCTGTAGGCGTATTTACTCATCGTCGGGATGTAGAACAGGCACTACATGAGTTGAGAAATTCTGGCTTGGCGATGGAAAAAGTATCTGTAGTTGTACAGAATTTAGACCGCAATCATGAGATTGATAATGATGAAATAGGTGATAAATCCGACGAAGGCGCAACAGTAGGAGGGCTTTCAGGGGGCGCTGTAGGTGGGTTGACTGGTTTATTAGTAGGTCTTGGTACTTTAGCAATCCCTGGAGTTGGTCCAATAATGCTGGCTGGGGCAGCTGCAACCGCTTTGGTTACAACCCTTGTAGGGGCTAGCATAGGTGCAGCTACTGGGACTTTTGCTGGTGCATTGGTTGGTTGGGGAATGTCGGAAGAGCAAGCTAGAGTATATAACCAGCGAGTAGAGGTTGGACACTATTTAATAATTGTAGATTGTACATCTTTTGAAATTGCTAAAGTAGAAGCAATTCTCCTACGTTGGGGTATTGAAGAGTTTGGAATTTACGAGTATCTCAACAGTGAACAGGGAACTACAAATTATCTGGCTACCACGACCTCTACTACTACCATTCCTAATAAAAGTGGGATTTTGACCAAATATGCTGTTAGTGACTTTAATAACATAGATAATGTTGAAGCGGCAATTAATGACATATGTATAGCAGGTTTTCCAGTAAATCAGATTTCCTTAATTTGCAAAGACTTTTCTCAGTTTAAAGGGTCAACAGGCGTTAATTTAAGTGAACGCTTTGACGCTATAAGGCTAGGAATAGCAGATGAATGGGCACGCTTTTACAACGAGCAAATTGAGCAAGGCAATTACATACTCATCGTTAGTGGCACAGACAATGAGCTTGATTACGTTAGCTCTATTTTGGGTAATTGCGGAGTTCAAGAAATTCAAATTTATGACCCAATGTTAATTCGTTCCTAAAAACTAAAACTGTAAGGATTCAGGTCGGGGGTATTGACAAGAGTGATATGTGAGGCAGAAGATAGCAGCTATGGACAAGAACCTGCCCCCAAAACTAGACAGAAAAACCTTGAGACAGTTGGCGATAGAGCAACTGGTAGAGATTGTCATGGAGCAGGCGCTCGCTATAGAAGCACTAAAAACCAGAGTAATAGAACTAGAAATTGTCATAGAGAAACTCAAAGTAAGTAGAGATTGGGAGCAACGCGAAAAAGTGAGATCGGGATTTGGTTCTCAATTACACCCCTATATTCTCAACAAAATCTGGTTTTTTAGTTGTGATCGCATCCTGAAACAAGCTATATATGTCCCAGGTTTCAGCACCTCACAAAATCGC
>JBBSOX010000145.1:0-14436 GCA_038259325.1 Chroococcales cyanobacterium
ACAAGTTAATATTAATACAAATGATTTATCTATCACTGATGGTTGCTTCTACATCGCCATCGTAAATTTTTGATGCCTTTCTTCCCTATTGAATCTCTACGCACAATCCGGCATTTTATTACCCGCAACTTGGGTTAAATATAAGTAAAGCTTGACTATAAGTACTAATGAGTAAATTTATGGAGAAAAATTAATCTTTAGGTAGTGATTCGCCGAAAAATTCGCTAATTTGAGTCAAATGCTCAAAATTATCAGTATTGGCAAGAAAAATTCCGATATTTTTCTAACTCTAATTTTTTATCTAGTCAGCCTCTGGTAAATCTAGGACTTACGCATTGACAGAAAAGCGAAAATAACAGGTATAGTTTTCAGGGCTTCTGGCTAGGTTTTTCAATCATATTTTGGCGATCGCCAGCAATCAAAAGCGCCCTTCAAAAGCCTAAAACGACCTATTTTCGTTAATACACAAGATGCTTCTTTTGTACAGTGCGTAAGTCCTAAAATCTTTGCTTAATATTAGGTATAATCAAAAATCTCAAATCCAAAATCAATGGATCGACGGTCTTTTTTGCTAGGTACAAGTACATTGGCACTTTCACAACTGCTTTTTGGCTGTGGTGGAAACAACCAGACGCAACTAAAAGTAAAGTTATTAAAAGGTTCTATACCTGGTCAGGTGGTCAATCAGTTCCACAAAAGTTTGCAGCAACAGGTGCAGTTAAAGTTTGCTCCAGTTGAGCAGATACAAGATTTATTTCAGCAATTACAAAGTTGGCAGCAGAAACCCAAAGCTACTGATGAGCAGGGATGGAGTCGCTTTATACCCTTTAGGCAAGGTCAAAAAACAGCTGATGCAGAGCTAGTGACATTGGGAGATTACTGGCTAAAAGCAGCTATTGAGCAAAAACTGATTCAACCACTCCAAGAGGTACAGGGAAACCAATTAAAGCAGTGGTCTGCTTTAGATGAAAGGTGGAAACAATTGGTAACGCGTAATGACCAAGGTAACTTGGATACTCAAGGGAAGGTGTGGGGTGCGCCTTATCGCTGGGGTAGTACAGTGATTGTTTATAACCGTGACAAGTTGCGAAAATTGGGATGGACGCCTAAGGATTGGAGTGATTTGTGGCGAGATGGAGTGCAGCAGCGCATTTCTTTACTTAATCAACCACGAGAAGTTATTGGTCTGGTCTTAAAGAAGCTAGGAAAATCTTACAATACAGAGAATCTTGACCAAGTACCAGATTTGGAAAAGGAATTACAGACATTAAACCGACAGGTAAAGTTATACAGTTCCAATAACTATTTGGAACCTCTAATTATCGGAGACACTTGGCTGGCGGTTGGTTGGTCAAGCGATGTACTGCCAGTTCTGGGGCGTTATCCGCAACTTAGTGCAGTTATCCCCGATTCAGGAACAGCAATCTGGGCAGACTTGTGGGTACGTCCCGCAGGTATTACTAAGAGTAGTTTATCAGATCAATGGATTGATTTTTGTTGGCAACCAAGCACAGCTAAACAAATTTCGGTGTTGACCAAAAGTAATTCGCCAATTTCTACAAAAAATATTGTCGCTTCTGATATCCAAGAAGCATTACGGAGCATTTTGCAGAGCGATAGCAAAGTTTTTGATAAAAGCGAATTTTTGCTTCCCTTACCCCCATCAGCAATTAAACAATACGAGTCTTTATTCGCCAAAATTAAGGTTTAATTGGGTATTGGGTATTGGGCATTGGGCATTGGGCATTGGGCATTGGGCATTGGGCATGGTTGGTTATTCCCCTTGTCCCCTTGTCTCCCCATTCCCCACTCCCCATTCCCCACTCCCCATCCCCTAATTCTCTAGAGTGAACGCTGTACCCCTATCTTGTTCTTAACATTCGTTTGGATACTGCATAAAGCTGGACTTGTACTGAAGTTGCAAGTGTAAGTTGCCAAGGGTTCTTTTTGATAATTAAATACCCGGACATTGTAACCAAAGTTCCGTGCGGCGCTACCCAAGCGATTTACGAAGTCGTAGCGCTCTACATACTCTAGTAAGCTCCAAAGTTGCTGATTTACTATCAAGTCTACTCGTGCAGGTTCTTTGTTAGAAGCTGGATATGCTATCCAATTATCCAATAGCTTTCTCTCAGAGTTTTGTTGTGCCCACCATAAACTAGGAACGGTTAATCCTACTGGGTTTATGGTGTTAGCTGTGATCACATAGTTTTTTGGCTGAGTCAATAAGTCTAGTTCCAAAGGCGCACTAGAAGGTGGCGGTATTGGGGGGGTTTGTGCTAACGAGGGCGGGACTAGTAAAGTGGTGAGGCTAATGGTTAGTAATAGTGAAAATGATCTCTGGCGGTCGCACAATTTAGGTATATGCATAGCTGATACCAATCCGTAATTCGTAATTCGTAATTCGTAATTAAGGCACAAGTCAAAATTCGCACAATTTAAAGTTTAATAGCAACGATGCGAATTCTTCGATAGTCTGCTGTCCAAGATCCTTGTTGATACAGGGTTGGCTTGAGATATTCCTCCACGACGCGAATTACTTGTATTTGTTGCTCACCAGAAAGTCCTGCTAAAAAAGCACTGGCGAACATCTGAATCCAGTTTGCCATACCTGCTTCTCCTTCTGCTAATGGAGTTGGACGAGCAAACAGAGTGCTATAGATGACATCAAAGCCTTGCTGTTCTAATAGGGTGGCGTATTCACCAATACTAGGGAAATACCAAGGATTTAGGGCTTGTGCGGGGATATTAATTGCTTCTAAGGCGTTAGATAAAGCTGTGGCGATCGCTTGCACATTTCCCTTACCACCAAATTCTGCCACAAAACGTCCTCCGGGTTTTAGGGATTGATGGATGGATGCGATCGCGCTATCTGCTTCTTTTACCCAATGTAATACAGCGTTGGAAAACACAGCATCTAACGGTTTATCTACTTGAAAGTTCCTAGCATCAGCAACTTCAAAGCGGATATGGGGATAATTTTGTCTTGCCTTTTCAATCATCTCAGAGGCATAATCAACTCCCATTACTTCAGCCCCAGCTTCGGCAATTTTTTCTGTGAGTTGCCCAGTACCACAACCAAGATCCAAAATAAATTCTCCTAGTTTAGGATTGAGCAATTTCAGCAAGTCCTCGCCATACTGCCAGACAAAGGCGTGTTTATCCTCATAAAGAGATGCGTCCCAATAATTATTAGGGATTGAAAGATTATTCATAAGTATTGAAATTCCAATGTGTTGATTTGTCGATAATTAACCATCTGCTTTGGGTTGATGATCGCCTAATGATCACAATAAAAAAGATTTTTAATTATGTCCAATATATATTTTCACCTCAACTAATATTTTAAAGATATGAGTTTAGATAACAGATGGAACTACGACACTTGCGCTATTTTGTCACCTTGGCAGAGGAACTGCACTTTGGACGAGCAGCGGAACGATTGCACATTGCCCAACCTCCCTTAAGTCAACAAATTCGGCAGCTAGAAGCGGAATTGGGTTTTGAACTGTTTCACCGCACGAAACGAAATGTGCAATTAACAGAAGCAGGACAAGTGTTTCTGGGTGAAGTTCAGCAAATTATGAGGCAATTACAACAGGCAATCCAAGTCGGGCGGCAAACCAGTCGGGGCGAAATTGGACAGTTGGTGGTCGGCTTTGTCAGTTCTGCGGCGTATAATATTTTGCCAAATATTCTGCGAACCTTTCGTAGTTATGTTCCTGGTGTGAGTATTGAGTTGCATGAACTGACTACAGATCAACAGCTAGAGTGGTTACAAGAGGGTCGAATGGATGTGGGATTGCTGCGTCCACCTGTTGAAGAAAATAAATTTAGTTGCGAAACAATTTTTCAAGAGCCGCTAATGGTGGCACTACCTGAAGCGCATTTATTAGCAAGTCAATCTGATGTTTGTTTGACATCCCTTGCCAACGAACCGTTTATTTTATTTCCCAGGATATTAGCACCAGGACTTTACGACTTAATCATTAGTCTCTGTCAGCAAGCAGGCTTTAGTCCCAAAGTTGCTCAAGAAGCTATCCAGATGCAAACGATTGTCAGTTTAGTAGCAGCCGAGATGGGCGTTGCGATCGTGCCAGCATCTTTGCAAAATTTGCAACGGATTGGAGTAGTTTATAAAACTTTAGAAGAAGCTACCCCAAAAGTAGCCATTGCGATGATTTGGCGAAAAAATGAGACATCGCCAACCGTGTTGAGGCTTGTGGAGATAGTTAGACAAGTTACAAAGCAACTATAGGAATCTGGTTTGAATTCTGAAATTATTTGCGTAGATAGGCAAGAGGCAAAAGGCAATAGGATTCTAGAAGAATAAGTGCACTGAGTTTTTTTCAAAAATCAAATAGGAGTCCTATATGAACAAAGGGTGTCTCGTTAAAAAAATCGTTATGATACAAAATTATGTCATACCAATTTGAAAAAAAATGCGACAAATAGACCATTTGTAGAGACACGATTCATCGCGTCTTTACCCAAGGATGTGTTGCAATCATTAATTGAATTGATATCAAATAGTCAAGATTACTCCTTTTAGCGTTATCTAGCAAGTTTTTATATGGATTTATATTGCCGATTTCTTAAAGAAGTCGGGGATCTAAGGGTCATGTGAGCAATACCAAGTAATCTGCTAAACTCTGAATCATTATCAGGAGTAAGTGTGATGTATCAAGCCTTACCAAAAACGATCGCTTTTGAAGAATTCCTCAATTGGAAGCCAGACGGCGGACGCTATGAACTACACGACGGGGTAATTGTTGAAATGCAGCCAGTAGGAGATCATGAAGAGATTAATGGTTTTTTAGCTAAAAAACTAAACGTGGAATTTGAACGGCTGAGTCTCCCTTACCTTATACCCAAGCAAGCACTAGTCAAGATTCCTGACAAAGAATCAGGTTATTCGCCTGATGTAATAGTGATAAATCAAAATAATCTTTCAGCAGAACCGATGTGGAAAAAGTCATCAACAGTTACTCAAGCTGCATCGGTTCCCTTAGTTATTGAAGTCGTCAGCACTAATTGGAAAGATGATTATGCACATAAGCTGGTTGACTACGAAACTTTTGGTGTTCCTGAATACTGGATTACTGATTATTTAGCTTTGGGCGGTAGAAGGTATATAGGTAATCCCAAACAACCTACTATTTCCATTTACTATTTGGTGGATGGTGAGTATCAAGTTAACCTGTTTCGAGGTAGCGATCGCATCATATCGCCCACATTCCCAGAATTAAACTTGACCGCCGAACAGATTTTTCAAGCTGGGCGTTCAGAAAATCAATTATGACCGCAGTGCTGACACTCCCATCGGGCCACGAGTCACGCCTAATTGATTTTGCAACTTCAACTCGCGCCAGAGTTGAGAACCTGTAATCTGACCTCGCAATAATTGACTATAACAATATATTGTTTTACTCACTTGCTCTGGTGTTTCATTCACAAACTCGATACGAAAGTAATGTAATCCCAATTCTATAAGGCGCTGTACGTACTCGGCTCCGGTTTGAGCAGTGCCGTTAAATACAGTATTGCGGCAACCTACATCTGCTTTGAGAACGTGTTCGCTACCTACACGGTCTTTTAATTTCACTTCCTGCTTTTCACAGGGTCGTCCACAGTTTGTATAGTCAGTACCCGTTGATAGAAAGGCACAGAAAACACAATGTTCCATGTGGAACATGGGCATGTGTTGATGGATTGTCACCTCAAACCACTGGGGTGGACAACTGGTAAGTAGGTCTTGCAGTTGGGTAATATTCAGGTCATAGGATGCCGTCAGCCGTTCTAAACCAAAATGTTGCTGAAAGTAATCTGCTGTTAAGGGATTAGCAACGTTGAGTGAAAAATCTCCAATGCAACGGTCTTGGGCAAAGAATTGCAATTGGTCATAGTTCCGTACCAGATAACCATCAGCCTCACAGGTACGTATTTGCTGCAAAATCCAATTTTCACCCGGTTTGCTAATTCGGGGAGGTACAACCCAAATGGTGGGGAGTGGGGAGTTAGGAGTTAGGAGTGCTGAATTATGAGTTAAAAGTGAAGAATTTTCTGCTTTGTTTTTTTGCTGTTGCTGGCGCACCATTTGCACCGCTTCTCGGTAGGCACGGGGGTCTTCAAATTCACAGTACAGTGTTTCAACACCAGCTTTGAGGGCGGCTTGGAGTTGCTTGAGGTTTCGTACTAGGACAATGAGTGAGGGAGATGTAGCTTTAGCTTCCCGCAGGGTAGGGGATAGGGGAGATGAGGAGGGAAGTAGGTCTTGGAAAGAGTGATCAGAATGTAATTGCCAGCGTTTGGGTTGACTTCGCAATTCTTCCAACTGCGCCACGATTTCCCGCCGCATCCGGTTCAATTCACTTACGGGTAGCATAATAGAACCGCTGAGGTGGTTGGTTAGCTGTCCCAAACAGAAAGGTGTGTTACCGAGACGACCGAATTGTTCTTGTAAACGTTCTGTATCTAGGGGTTTGGTGTGGGCTTCCACCAGAGAAATTGCAGACTCAACCTGTAAAATATTACCGAGTTGATCACGAGCGATCGCAATCAATGGCTGACCAATTTCTCCATAAACCTCTACATCAATCGGACGTTGAAATTGTGGGTTTTCGCCCGCAAAACTCTGCCGCAGTTGCTTATCTAATTCTGGATCATTGGTTTTCCAAATGCGATCGCCTATATGCACTCGGCGCAAGTTTAGGTCATTTCTACCAAAGGTCAGCACACTTTCCTTACCTTTGGACACCACAGCATAAACCCGGCCGCCTTCTTCCTTCGCCTCTGGATGACCACAGTCAAATACAATTCCATCTCCCGGTTTTACAGGTGCTTCCAATTTAACTGTTACCTGTTCGTTGTGAATGCGGTTGACTTCACCTAAATAAACCCCACGTTTTTTACCAAAACGGGCGTGGACTAGTTCCTGATTATTAATCCCGCCAAACCAACCCGTGTAGAGTCCGCGAGAAAATGCCATTTCTAGGTTGTAATGTTCCTTTTCCCTTGTAGGTAAAGAGGGATTTGGTCTTTCCAATTCCGCCATCACCTCATCCAAAGCTTGCCGATAAACACGGGTGACATTGGCAACATACTCTGGGGCTTTCAAACGACCTTCTATCTTGAGACAAGTTACTCCTGATTTAACCAAATCTGGCAGAACATCTAACCCTGCTAAGTCTTGAGGACTGAGTAAATATTTGCGTTTTTTTAAATTTACAACTTCCCCATCGGCGATTAAATCGTAGGGCATCCGGCAAGCTTGGGCACATTCACCTCGGTTAGCAGAACGTCCGCCTAAAGCCTCACTAGTCAAACACTGACCGGAATACGCTACGCACAAAGCACCGTGAACAAAAACTTCCAAGGGCAGCGAAGTTTCCTGTTGAGCAATCTGCTGCTGTATTTTATTGATTTCCTGAAGAGAACATTCACGCGCCAGCACTACCAATTGACAGCCGAGGGATTTGGCAAATTCCACCCCAGCCGCACTGGTGATGGTCATTTGGGTGGAAGCATGGATGGGGAAATCGGGCGACAGGTGACGGATGAGACGGCAAATTCCGACATCTTGGACAATTACCGCATCTACACCTGCGGCAATAATTGTGCGGAGATATTGCTGTGCTTCTGCTAGTTCTTTGGGAAATATTAGTGTATTGAGGGTGACATAACCCTTTACGCCGCGATGATGCAGAAATGTCATCAATTGAGGTAAGTCCGCCTCAGTAAAATTTTCTGCCCGCATTCTGGCGTTGAAGCGATCCAAACCGAAGTAAATCGCATCTGCCCCATTTTCCACAGCAGCTTTAGCACAGTCCCAATTACCTGCTGGCGCGAGTAGTTCGGGACGTTGAAGGGAGAGTTGGGAAGGGGAGCGATCGCTTTTCATGAGACTTAGGGTTAACTAGCACCATAGTGATTTTATCTAAGTTTGTCGGGGAGGGTGCGATCGCTATGTCCTTATCCCAAGGAAATACCGCTAAATTGTTGGAATAAACTGGTAGCGTAAGAATCGGTCATGCCAGAGATATAGTCTGTAATTCTAAGAATTTTGTTATAGGTATCTTCGTCCGAATTCGGGTGATATTCCTTGGGAAGCATATGATAGATTAACTTGGCTTTTTTGCTGTCATGCAGCATAGCATTTACAAAGTCAGAAAATAGTTTTCCTAAAACTTCATAACCAGCTATTTGGATATTAACGACATTACGATGCTCGAAAACAGATGATCGAGTTACCTTGCCAATTTCTTCTAAATCATTTCCATAATGGCTTCGGGATAACAAGTCTTCATCAAACTCTCCAGAAAGTATTTCTTGCTCATTTGCAAAGAAAATATCAGTTGCCTGCCCTATGAGATTATGGATAGCTTTAGCACGCAAGCGCTTAACTTTTTCTACATCGCTTTCATCATGTTTATTAATATCAATTTCTGCAATTTTATTAAGCAAATATGTAGTTTTTTCAAATGAGATGTAACCCATACGATGAGCGTCTTCTACATCAACGATTGAGTAGCAAATGTCATCTGCTGCTTCAACAAGAAAAGCAAGCGGGTGTCGAGACCACCATGCTGTATTGTCATGACGGCGAATTAGCCCAACTGTTTCTGCTACTTCAGCAAATAAATCTTTTTCTGCCTGAAAGAAACCATATTTTTTAACACTTCTACCTGAGTAACCATTTAAGGTAGATTCTGATAGGAATGATTCTCTAGGGTACTTTGTGAAAGCAGCTAAAGTTGGGCAGGTAAGTTGCATTCCCCCTTTTTGAGGACGCATTTCCAGCTTAGTTAGAATACGAAAACCCTGTGCATTGCCCTCAAATGAGTCAAAATCAGCTTTTTGAGACTTGCTGAGAAGTTCTTCTCCTACATGGTTAACAGTGTTGTACCAGGATTCAAACCCTGCACGGATAGCATCTTCTCCAGAATGACCGAACGGAGGATTACCGATATCATGAGCTAGACAAGCAGCAGAGACAATATCACCAAAGTCTGAAGCACTGAACCCATAGTCATTAAGCTTGTATGTGTCTACAATTTTCTCACCCACAATCCTACCAAGGGATCGACCGACGCAGGAAACTTCGAGGCTGTGAATTAGACGAGTACGAATGTAATCATTTGTGGACAACGAAAAAACCTGGGTTTTATCTTTGAGGCGACGAAAAGGTGAGGAAAATACGAGGCGATCATAGTCTCTCAAAAAAGGAGTACGATCAAACTGGGGATTTTCTGGTTCAGTCTTGCCAAGTCTTTTTGGTGTCAGAAGTTTCTTCCAATCCATCATTACTGTAATTCTCTGAAAGTAGGTTACACAATGCCCCATAGCTATAAGCAATGGGCAATGCCACATTGTAACTCTACTTATCAAGTAGCAAAAATTTATCCTCTGGCATAAAAGCAATTTAAGTAATAACCGCAGTTTATATTACTCAACTTCAACTGTAGAGGGCAAGTCAGGAGTAGAGAGCGTGCAGCAAGTAGATACTCCAAGAACATACCCACTTTACACAGGGTATGCATAGCTCAATTCAATCAAGCGATCGCCTTTGTCAATTAAGATAAATTAAGCGATATCTTCGATGGGCTACGTCTACGCACCTTACCCCAATCCCTCAATATCAGCACTTTCTACTTCCGACTCAACAGGCTCAAACTTCACCTTGTTGTATAAATCCTGTAGGGAAATCTCAAATGGTACGGTTACAAGTGCGATCGCTTCATCTTCTTCATCATATTCACGAAGCGCCCATTGCTTTTTCCCAGTTTTGGAAAATTGATCTATATGAATTCGTGTTTGGTCAATTAATAGATATTCTTGGAAAGTGGAAATAGTTCGGTAAGCCTGAAATTTATCTTCGCGATCATAGTTTTTAGTAGATTTAGACAAAACTTCTACAATAACTTGGGGATTTGTAATAATATCCGTTCGATTATTAAAAAACTCTGGTTCACCGGCTATTACTGTCACATCTGGATACGTGTAGATACGCTTTTGGTGTATCCACAGACGCATATCGCTATTAAACACTTCGTATTCTTCTTGTCTGAACGCGAAGTTTAACACAGCATAGAAATTACCAGCTATCCGATTGTGATTTACTGTTCCACCCGCCATAGGAATTATTTGCCCATCAATATATTCATTTTTGTAGTCAGCAGCTTCTTCTAGCTCTAAATATTCCTCTGGGGTATAGTATCGCTGTTTTGTTATTTGCATAATTTTATTAGGTAGCAATGTTTAACGATACGGAGCGTCTAGTGACCCATATTTACTGAACAGTTTAACGTGGTTAGATAGAGATGTTATGTGCTTTGTAAAAAGTGAGCGTAGGCGCAGCCCAACCTAGGCATCGCTATCTCAATTTACAAAATAGCTCACATCCTATTGATAACCAGCTGCTTGCAACATAAATAACTTGGCATAACGTCCTCCTAGCTGTAACAGTTCTTCGTGAGTTCCTTGTTCTATAACTTCTCCGTTTTCTATAACTAGGATTTTGTCAGCCATTCGTACTGTTGAGAAGCGATGGGAAATCAAAAGTACCATCTGATTTTGAGTAATAGCGCGAAAATGATTGAAAATCTCAAACTCAGCTTGGGCATCTATTGCTGATGTTGGTTCATCTAACACCAAGATATCTGCTTGCGATCGCATAAAAGCACGAGACAAAGCAATTTTCTGCCACTGTCCCCCAGAAAGTTCCTGTCCTCCCTTAAACCAACGACCAAGTTGAGTCTGGAAGCTTTGGGGTAATTGGTCAATAAAAGATTGGGACATGCCTTTTTCAGCAGCAGTTTGCCAACGGGTTTTGTTTTCGAGATGTTCTACATCACCCACGCCAATATTCTCACCCACAGTAAATTGATAGCGGACAAAGTTCTGAAAAATTACCCCAATCCGACGCCGCAGCACATCCACATCCCATTCTTGCAAGTCCAAGCCATCTAAGAAAATTCGCCCAGAATCTGGGGTGTAGAGTCGGGTAAGTAGTTTGATTAAGGTAGTTTTACCGGAACCGTTTTCACCGACAATTGCCAGTTTCTCTCTGGGTTTCAAATGCAGCGAAATGTTTGTCAACGCTGGCTTAGAACTTCCTGGATAAGTAAATGATACGTTCTCGAAACGGATACCATCTTGGGGATTTAAACCAATGGTTGCTTTACCCCAAGACTTTGGTACTTTCTCTTCCAGGAAATCGTAGAGATTTGATAGATATAGGTTGTCTTCATACATCCCTCCAATAGAAGTGAGGGCATTGGAGAAAGTAGACTGTCCTTGGCGAAATACAGTGAGATACATTGTCATATCTCCCAAAGAAATCCTACCTCGCACTGTTTCCAGCACAATCCAAGCATAAGCTACGTAAAAAGCGCCAGTACTAACTAAACTCAGGAGATATCCCCAAAACCCTCGCCGCAGAGTCAAATCACGGTCCTCGCCATAGAGCTGATCAAACAGGTTGCGATAACGTCCTAGCAACATCTCTCCCAGCTGGTAGAGTTTGACTTCTGTGACAAAATCTTCTCTTGCTAGCAGATTTTCTAAATAGTGCTGTTGACGAGTTTCTGCTGCACGCCAACTAAACAAGCGAAAGCCTTCCCCAGCAAACTTTGTTTCGGCAATAAATACAGGGATAGCTGCCAAAATCAGCATTAGCACCGCCCAAACTGAGAAATTTACTAGCAAAATACCGTAGGTAAACAGGGAAAGAGCATTTTGTACTAACCCAAAGGTGCGGTTTACTAGCGAAAGGGGACGAACTGATGCTTCTCGTCGGGCGTTGGTCAATTTATCATAGAATTCTGAATCTTCAAACTGCCTGAGATCGAGTGTCAGCGCCTTTTCTAAGATGAGTACATTCACTCGTTGACCCAGTAGCGCCCGTAATAACGATTGACAAATGATGATTCCCCGTTGACCGCCTGCTAGTAAAATTACAGCGATCGCTTCTAATCCTACATAAAATAGAGAAGGATAAATATTGACAAAACCATCATTTTGTGAATTAACTTGAGATGCAACTACCACTGCATCAACAATTAACTTACTGATGTAAGATATCGCCGCCGGTAAAAGACCAGCAACTATTGTTAAACTCGCCAGAAGAATGGTAAGCGATCGGCTAGTAGTCCATACTAAGCTTACAGCCCGTCCACTGTAGCGGAAAACCGTCAGTGATTGGCGTAGGATATTTCTTTTTTTTTAATTTTCATCTTTACTTTCCGCGAGATACCCCAGCTTGGGCGGATCTTCCTGACTCTATTAAATCTTTATTAATTTTACATTAGGAAGTCAGAACAATGAGAAGCAATAATCCAGAGAGTGTAAAACTCTACAATCTGAAAGTTAGATATACAACTTTGTCAAAGCAATTGAAATATGAGAAAAACGAACAAAAGAGGGCAGAACTTGAGTTAGAGCTTTGGAAAGTGGAATCCGAAATTGATATGATATATGCTGCTCGTGAAGGTGAGGCTCATATCAAATGGTTATTATCTGAGTTTGGCGAAGATGTTTTTCCAGACAGGGATTGATTTTGTTTTAAGTTTTATGAGTATCAGTATTTTATTCTTCTCCTTACCTTTTGTTATGTTTACTAATTTTAATTCCGAAACACTAGGAGAGTGTGGAATTCACTCACTAGATTTTTTGGTAAATTCTTTAAAGAATCCTCAAAATACTCTAATAGCAAGGATTAATACTGGATTAGGGATAGTTTTGGGTAACTGGGTAATCAATAGCTTCAAGTACAGAAATTTGATCAAAGATATCTCCAAGGTATTTGATTTAGTTGTGAGTAATCAGATAGATGACCTTTACAATATCCGAATGGCATGTGAGAGCATAAGAGGTAGATTAACTACTCATGCAGGAACTATTATTGGCTCACAGAATGATCAAAATATTGTTGTACCTGACCCGCGACGAACGATTGAAGAGAGAAAAGGTTTATTAAAAGAAGATTTTGATATGATTCAGCAGTTTGCTCAAAAACACAAGATTAGGTTTGACAAGTCAGAAGTCTAACACTGCGTTGGAGCCGACCTCTGAAAAGATATCTTTAAAAGTTAAAGGTTATCTGCGGCGGCTCAACTTAGCCGTTATACGTCGTTATACATATAGCTCCAGAGGGTGCAATTGCACAGGTCAAAGTAGGGCGCGATCGCCTATCGCCGTAGGCTGGGTTGACAACAGGAAACCCAGCATCACTTTTCTCTGGCAGTACTAACCAGAAGCCAGATTGCACTTTAAGCTGCAACCGTGGATGCAATAGCGAGGCTAAAATGAGAGGGCGATCGCTTCCTTTCACCAGCCCTCAGACGAGGAGATTCTCAAATGCCATTAGCTGAACTCATGTCACAAATCCAGGAACTTCCAAAAATTGACAAGCTTCGGCTAATGCAGTTCCTTGCCACAGAACTGGTCAAAGAAGAAGATGCAAACTTCTTTGTTGCGAACCAGGAGTATCCAGTCTGGTCGCCGTACAATTGTTCTGAGGCTGCCAATGTCTTGATGAATCTTCTGGCGACAAAGCAGCAAGAGAAGAATGGTTGACACTCAAAAATTTCCCTACAAAATCATTGATAGCAGCCTTGGCATGGTTGATCGATTGCCATACATACCTTTGACGCTCAGTCTTGATGGTCAATCTCTGAACACTGAAGGTTTATTGGATACAGGTGCAAGCGTTAATGTTTTGCCCTATGAGTTGGGTTTACAACTGGGCTTAATTTGGGAGGATGAAACTCTCTCAGTTCTATTGGCTGGGAACTTGGCTCGATTTGAAGCTCGTGCAGTCGTTGTTGATGCTCAAGTCAGTTCATTCCCCACCATTAATCTTGCATTTGCTTGGACACAAATACCCAATGTGCCTTTAATCTTGGGGCAAGCTAATTTCTTCTTTGAGTTTGATGTTTGTTTCTTCCGTGCGCGTTCTGAATTTGAAGTTCGTCCCAAACAGGTTGGATAAAATGAAGACAGGAGCATCAGTTGGTAGCGATCGCTGAGGTACGGTCTAACAATCCCGTTGCACACCGACCGTACAGAGTCTCTTTGTTGAGTCCGAGAGGTTGCTTGCGGCGGGTGAACGGGGGCGTTATACGTCGTTATACATATAGATCGAGAGGGTGTAATTTTTCTACAAAGTCAACACCCTACTAACGCACCATCTCAGATTTTCGGTGCATTAGGACTAATTTTCATAACGCACCTACCAGATTCAAGCCAATGTGGATGAGGTTTTCCGACTTGTGTGTAAACAGTAAGTCTTTAGATCGGAGGTGCGATTCGTTCACTCGAAATGAATAGAAATATTCAGGGATGAGTGACATTTGAGAGATAACCCTTAATGGGTGGAGTTCGCACTTTAATCTCTCTCAGATGATAACTGAATAACCATGAGGGTGACTCTAAAGA
>JBBSOX010000146.1:0-14150 GCA_038259325.1 Chroococcales cyanobacterium
CACATTTTGGGCATCGACGGTTAAATTTCCACCCTTGCCCGCACCAAATGTACTAGCACTTAGCTGTCCCCCATCTTTGATTAGCAAAGTATTAGTTTTAATAGTCAAATCACCCGCATCCCCTTTTGAGTTGGACTGTGTGCTAGCATACAAAAGACTAAGAGACTGACCATTACCAATAATTTGCACATCTTGGGCATGAACGGTTAAATTTCCACCCTTGCCCGCACCAAATGTACTAGCACTTAGCTGTCCCCCATCTTTGATTAGCAAAGTATTAGTTTTAATAGTCAAATCACCCCCATCACCTGTTGAGTTGGACTGTGTATTAGCAAATAAACTACTGGGAGACTGACCATTAGCCCTTGTTCCAGTAACTTGCACATCTTGGGCATCAACGGTTAAGTTTCCACCCTTACCCGCACCAATAGTAGTAGTAACTACCCGTGCGCCATCTTTGACTAGCAAGGTATTAGCATTAATATTGATGTTGCCTGCCTGCTCGCCTGCTGTAAACACCTGATTGTTAATAGAACTGTTATTAAGATTGATTATTCCTGTTGCACTTACCTCAATATTTCCTGCCTTACTATTATCGGAACCCAACCCACGCTCTATTCCTGCATACAGGAAGCTCCTTCCTGTCATCTCTAAATTTTTGGCATTAACTGCGATACTACCACCATCGCTACCAGCCACATATACAATAGCGCCTCTGCTTAAGAAAACATCACTCCTCTCTACACTATTAGGAAAACTCAAACTTAAGTTATCGCTATACGAATTCAACCCAATTATTCCTGCACTAGAAGAACCGCCTAACTCCACTCGTCCACCGAAAGCATATAAATTTCCACCATTTATATTGATATCGCCTCCTACCAATAACAAGCTCTTCCCATCTGGTACACGTAAACCTCTTGCTAGTGTCCCAGAGGATGGATTGACACCGGAGAGAGCAACTGAGTTATTTTGGATAGATGCAGTTTGAATTTGATTAAATAGCAAGGCTGAAGGATTGACCGTTAATAGGGAGGGAGAACTTTCCGGATTAGAGGCGCTGAAAAAACCTTGACTCCCAAAAGAGATTGCCGATGCTGTAGTCCCTACAAACGAACCACCAACATTTAAGCTGGCATTTTCACCAAATACAATTCCATTAGGATTAATCAGAAACAGGTTAGCCGTACCCAACGTGCGAATTATCCCATCAATGTTAGAAACTGAGCCACCTGTTACTCGACTAATAATATTTTGAATATCTAGAGCATTATTAAAAGAAGCAGTACCACCAGTATTCACAGAAAACTCACCAAAGCTGTGGAACAAGTTAGTACCAGCTTGTGTTCCCCCAGTGATGTTGAAGGTATTACCGTCTGGTGTAACGCTAGAGTTATTTGGTAAACTGGCATCTGGAGTAATTTGAGCGATCGCATAATCAATGGTACAAAAGCTGACACCGACAGCGATAGCCGCTAAAGCACCCCAATGAGTAAAACCCAAACCTGACATTGCTTGCCTCCAGTAATAGCAGCAGCCAACTTTAGTTAAGCATAAATCAAGTTACTAGCTACTAAATAGCCAATAATCAGCCCACTAAGTTTTCACCCGAAAACTCCGGTTTTTCGCAAGAACTTGAATAATTTACAAAACTTTGTATTCTTCATTTTCAAACTACTGCACTTGCTACTCATTCCAATTAACCAATACCCCATCAACAATCACAATCCCCCACTGCGGAAACTTCGCCAAAAGCTTTTTAATCACAAGCTGCAAAGCCGGATCATCATTCCAACACTCTTGCAAGAAGTCAAATCCCGGATTCTGCCCAACCAGAGAAGCCATCTTCAGTTTCTCCATTCGCAATAGTCTAGCTTTGGATCTAATGCCGATATCTTCTCTACGAGACGCTCCGCGAAAGGCGGTAAACAAAGCCTCACTAGATTTTTGCACCTGATAATTGACTACAGATATATTCCACTGCTTCTCAAACTTGCTGATTGTTGCCCTCATGCTGGCGTAATACTTGCTGTCTAGCAAATATTGAATTACCCACAATGGGGGGCATTCTCCAACGTTTGCTCTATCCAACCATTCAAATATCTCACTTTGATTTAATGACACGGGCGCGGCGGAACAAATACCCTCATGAGGGAATATCGCCTCAACACCACAATTCTGGTTTTCAGCCGACAACGAAGCGGAATTATTTTGTTCTGCTTGCCCTTGTGTTTGATTAGCGATCGCAGAATTTAGAGATTTTTCGTTTTTAGCAACGGGCGCGGCGGAATAAGTACCTTCATGACAGTCTCTCGGCTCAACACCACAATCCTGGTTTTCAGCCAATAGCGAAGTAGATTGACTCGGTACAGCATCCACAAGCGTTAGCGTTGTGCAGTCCATTGCCACAGGCAATTCTTCAAGTTCTGGCGCGCTTTCGATACGTGAAGGCGACGCGCCCCTCAAGGGCGCATGAGCCGTTTCCTCAACATGCAGATTTTCAGTTGGTGCGTCAGAACCAACTACCATACCAACAACCTTAGTTGGTTGTTGGTAGGTAGTTAACGGGTTGTTAAAAACGTTGTTAGGTTTTTGGAACCCTTGCAATTCCTCACTTTTTTGACCATTCTTTTGGAATGATTTCCAATCAGACTGAATTTGTTCCACGCCAGGGTGGTTTTCATTCCGTCCGGGCTGGTTTATTTTCGCCTCGGCGTGGACGGCTTTCTCGTCACAAGAATTGCTTTCCCCGGACGTGGACGATTCCCAGTAAAAACGATTGTAATAACCGTGAAGGTTGCGAACCCGATAACCAATCAACCCAGGTCTACCGGAGGGCAACCGCCCAAATAACTCCTCAAACTGAAACAATCCTTGGGCAGTCAACGCCGCCCCTGCTTTTTGCAAAGATTTGTAGGTGAGGCTAGTATCGAGTTTATGGGCAGAACCCCCGAATTGTTCAGCCGCCACGCTATCTAACCAAAGCTGCTGCACAGATGGAGGTTGCTGACGAACCCAGTTGATATCCTCAATTGATACTTTGCAATGTGGTCTAATCGATTTCTCTGCATCTGTCTGTTTGCGGTCATTGCGCTGTTTGCTGCCACCGGTGATTGCTTTTAACGCTGTAGTCATAATTCCCCCAAAATTTGCATGACAATATGAGCGGCATGGTTGCAATGCCGTGTTTAAGTCTTTTAGCTATTCTCAAAGTGAGTTGTTATCTACTTGTTTTCGCATTTCCAAAAGCGCAACTCGTCTCGGAAATACCTGTCAGTCTTTTTCGATTGCTCCTTCCAGGAATCCCATGCAACGATTACCTCATCTCCCAAATCCTCTACTACTTCGCCCCTCTCGACATACAAAGTGCGGTAAGGGTCAGCATGAGACACAATAGAGCCAACGCCAATCGTGTCTGGTTGAGAGGATGTGTTCTGGAGTGCGGTAATTAACTCAGTCTCTTGAGTGGTCAATTCCCCCCAGTAGTCCTGCTTGATTACCTCATACTCTTGCGCCACTGCCCAATAGTCCTGCCACGTACACCCAGGTTTAGCCAGCACTGCCCTAATATCACTAACCGCTTGGGGTATCATCTGTAATTGTTCGGCTCGGTAAGCGATCGCAGTTGGTGTCGGTTCACTCCCCAGAATTATTGCTGCCGCTTCTAACGCTTGGGTGTTGTTCATAGCGCTAGCAAGGTTTTTCAATGCCATCCCCATGAGTCGCAGACATTCTTGGGCATTCTCCTTGGGGGGTTCAACAGCTAGCGATCGCAAATCAATAGTTTTCTCCAGTGCTTTCTTCACCTGTTTATTCAAGGCTTTGGTCGCTTGTTGGGTCATTGTGTTTCCCCATTGCTGCGAGGGACGTTCTTCTACTGCGTGTTCTAGTTCCTGAATACGAGAAAGGAGTTGCTGATTCTCCGTTTCTAACTGCCGTAGACTTTCCATCTCGTCTAGGCGCTGCTGCAACTGAATATTCTGCTCCTTCTGCTGCTTGTACAGCTGCTGTAAGGATTGAATTTGTTCTTGTACCTGGGCTTCGGCTCTGGTAGCTGCTTCTGTTTGTAAACCAATCCTCAATTCGTTAGAAAGTCGCTCTAACTCTTGCTGATGCTGTTCTTTAATTTGGGCAATTGCTGAGGTGTATTCTGGTGGATAGTTCTGTTCTCTGGGAAAGGCAACGCTGGGGGCATCCAAATCGGTGTTGTTGACCAACATCCTTTCGCCATCAGCAAAAGTTACAATCTGTTGCCAGCGATTTGGCGCGTCTGCCTCAATCACTCCCGACTCCCCATAACGAAGATGTTCTGGTGATGAGACAGCCACAGAATTACACAATTGCGTTTTAGGGTTTTCGGCTTTTGTGGCGCGTTTAGTTGTTGGTGCAACCTGCTGTACTGCTTTGGCGAAGTCAGCCGCAGTGGGGAAGGGTTTTTCTTTGGCTGCGATCGCAACGGCTTCATGTAACTTATCAGGAGTTTTGACCAGCCGGAGTAAGGAACGGGTTTGAGAAGGTTTAGTAATTTTTTCCCTCAGTTCCTCTGGCAGAGTATCAACTACTTTCTTTGCAGATAGCAAATCTCTGACCCGGCGATATCCCCCGTGTTTGGTCAACTCGCTTTCGCAGTAATCCTCAAAGCTCTTGTATCCACCATCTTCGTAATAGCCTTTGTCTCGCATCAGTCGCAATTCATCGGATGCTTGCCACTCAAAACGGTCGATGGCGGTGAAAGTTTCCTGGATGCTGGTGTTGACAACACTGTAATCGAGTGCTGTTGTTTGTTCTCTGTGTAGTGTCAGCATATTTATTGCTCACTATGGTAGATGCTTGAAAATTGAGGTGTTGCAGCTTAACCAAAGTGAACCAAGCAACTGATTTGGGGGATTTTTCAAAAAATGTGTCAGCATTATAGTTAGCTCACTTTGTGATCAACGGATTGAGCAGGCGATCGCTAACTTTGGACGGTGGGCGATCGCTTCTAGTTGTTGTGCTATTTATCTAAAGATAATTCCAGTAGTTACTCCGATTGTTAGTTACAAGAAATACAGTTACTAAATTTGTATACTAATGAGGCAATAACGTTTGCTTTATGCTAACCGCAGCATTAGTAGAAAATTTATTCCATCTCTTGCACTAAAGCAGCTTTAACCTCGGCATCAAAATTTACACCAAGGGCATCAGAAAGCTTACGCAAAGTTTCACGCGGTAAAGACTTTGCATCTTCTGTTTCTATACGATAGAGGTTCCCAACACTCATACCAGCTTGAGCTGCTACCCAAGTTGGGGATAGACCCTTGGACTCTCTAATCTCTCTAATCCGAGTGCCTAGACCAGGCAAATCAACCGACAAAGTAACTTGCATTAAGTTCATAACTTCACTTCTCCATTAATGTAAGCAAATCATAGCGCTTCTTTCCTCCGTTTTCAAGCTTTACTTATTCAGCTTTACTTATTCAGTGACACTTTACAAGTACAACTTATTAAGCTACGCTATAATATATGAGGGCAAGGGAAAGCAAACTGCCTGCACCCGGACGCAATAAAGGGTTTGCACTACAGAACTTTGACAGCACAATCCAAAGTGACAGCTTGATGAGTAACCGAGGCACTGGCACAACCAGAGAAGGCGAGGGGTACACAGCATGGAAATGGATTTGCACTGAATAAGAAATTACCAGCAGGACGACGGACGGCAGTTGAAGCGTTTGAAGTCGTACACGTCGCCTGATACGCTGTATCTCCTGTTTCGGTATCACTCAAATGCTACTGGCTTTGAGTCACAAATATATGGCTACGCCAAATCTTTTTGAGAGCGTTGTGCTGAACCACAACGTTCTTTGCACACATAACAAAGGCAATCGCCCACCCTGAGAAAGTTTGCGATCGCCTTTTACCCTTTTATCAAAGGAACATCCATTATGCCTTATACAACACATACACAGCAAGCAATTCCTAGTTCTTCTATTGATGAGCAAGCCCTAGCCCAAGCAGAACTAAACCACCTTCTCGAAACCCAAGCCGAAGCTGTAGCCCCAACCCAAGATCCTCTCACCAGTAGAGATCGCCGCATCATTGGTGAGATTATCCAAGTAGAACCCGAATCAGTCCGCACTATCTGGATTGAAGGCGGAATCACAGTCTGGGTACAGTTTGTGGAAGGCGGACGACTGCCATTCGAGCGTGACTGGTTCGCTACAAGAGTTGCAGAAGTTAAGGCGACTCTACCAGAAACACCCCTGGAGCGCAACGAACGATTAAGCGATGAATTGGAGACAGCTTGCACTACTTTTGGTCTGTACCACAGTGAGATTGACTGGCTCAGTTTCAGCACAAAACTGTACCGAGACGGGCATTTGGTCGGCTTCATCGGGTGCAATGACCAAGGCTGGTACGCAAGACCAAGGCAGTACGGGGTCAATCGGGTTGCTGGCAGTGCAAAAGAAGTGATTGCGTTGCTGGGAGTCCGAACAGCAGTAGCGGCGTAGGTTGCTGAAAGTGAGAAAGGCGATCGCAGTCTAAGCAACTGCAATCGCCACCTATAGGCAATTACAAATAATCATTACACATAGCCCAGCAAGTAACATCACACTTCCAGATTTGGGTTTCTATGACTGCTAAGAGAATTTTGTGCTATCTCCAGCAGATGCGAATGCAGAGGTGTAAGAAATTCCTCGTTCTGCAAGTGAGAAAGGCGATTGCAGTCCAAGAGTTATGTGATCGCCGCTCAACCGAAATTTAGACAATCGAAATCATCATGGCACATGAAATATGATTACCACATTTTCTCTTCAAGAAGACCAGTTGGATAATCCTCTACAGAAAATTCTCCTTCCTCCAACAGACCCCAACGCAGAGGTGCAAGAGATTTCTCCCTACAAACTCGTTTACATGAATGGAGCTTGCCCCAGAGTTTATCGCGTGTACAAGGGTCATTCGATGATTGGGGTGATATTTCAACACATCACCCATTGGTCAAATGCTGTAGATAAGATTCGATACGCCGAGTCGCTAGATGCAGCAGTGGGATTAAACGACTTCATGGTGATGACAGGTAGATTAACAGCAACTATAGAAAAACCAGCTACAGAAGAAGAGTTATTAGATAAAGAATTCGATTCGCTGACAAGTGACGAATGGGAACGCCTGAAAAGATACGTTCCACAAGCGAAAGATTTAGTTGCAGCGTAAGAAAATGGGTGGGCATTTGACCCACCTGTAACCAAAGAACAAAACCAAATTATCAGTTTATCGAAATAGAACACCACAACTCATCAGATAAACCAATGGAAGCGATAGAAATATTGAAGCAATTCAACTCGTGCTACGTAAATATTCAGGCGATTGCCCAAAACGAAAATTGGCTTTTGTTGATTGCAGAAAAGAAGATTGATCCAGAAGCAGCAACACACTTGGGCGATACATTGCATTATTTGGCTGAGGCAATGAGTTGTGTAGAAGAAGTCGTTGAAGTCAAGTTTAATCAAGAGACGGAACGATGAAACTCTATGCAACGAGTATTCCTGAAACTTTGCCAGATTGGGCAACCATTATATCGAATAATGCAGGTTTGATTGAGGTGGAAATCAATGATCAAGACCCTAGTTTTCATTCAATCATTGAGGAATTATTTACTGAAATTCAACCAGGAGTTGTTGGTGTAAAAGCTAGCGATTTATGTTTAATGTTCAGAATTGAGATGCTTGATATTAACGAATAAAATTGACAACCAAAATTTAGTAAACCAAAACAAAATGAAATTCACAACTGTATCTGTTAGCTACTCTAGAAAATTTAATCTTGGCAATTTTGAGTCACTCGATTTAGGTTGCTCTCTATGGGCGCAAGTAGAAGATGGAGAAGACGCGGATGGAATAACCCAATTCCTCTATCATCAAGCCAAAGCTTCAGTAAAACAAGCGGCAATGCCTGTGCTAAAAGCCTCAGAGTTTCAGATAAATAAGGCTAAGTCTAGCAAAAAAGTATCTGGTGATATCAACGAAAGCGATTGGTAAAAGAGGATCTGGGCAATGCAAGAATTAATCAAAGCTTTAATCAAGGCAAAGGCAGAGTTTAACCCGATTCAAAAAGACGGTACTAATCCTCACTACAAGCGCAAATATGCAACACTAGATGCTGTATTGGATGCCGTCACTCCTGCGCTTGGTAAATATGGATTAGTAATAATTCAAACCACCGAAATCTTTGAAGGCAAAACCGTACTACGGACTCATGTTTTTCATGAATCTGGAGAGAGTATCATCAGCACTTACCCTCTCCCCGAAATTGGTGATTCACAGAAGTTCGGTGCGGCGCTTACTTATGCCCGAAGATATGCGGTTTGTGCAATTCTATCGGTAACAGCAGATGAAGACAATGATGCTGAAGGTGCAACTCATCAAAAGCCTGAACAACCACACAATAACATTAGACCCCGCAAAGACAATCAACACTATAGAGTCCAGCCACCAAAACAAGCTGTAACTGCACCATCAATCAGCCCAAAAGATTTGCGAGTCAAAGAAGTTCGCACACTTTTAAATTATCCGTTGGATTTGGTGAAAGAATGGCTGCATTCTCGAAATGTTACGAGTCCAAGTGAGCTTGATTTTCTTCAAGTTGATGAACTAGTGAAAACCATGTGTTTGGCTTGGGCTGGGAATAAATTCGGACATCCGAATCATGCTGTTAACTCGTATCAGAAACACGTAGTTGATACCGTAGCACGAGGAGTAGATGAAACAACAGCAATCAGCGCATGGATGGAAGGAGCGCTTGCACAATTGCCTGAACTGAATTGAGAAGAGAAATCATACTTCAAACTAGGGAGTAAAGAAAAGATGAACCTTTGGTCAAGAATGGATTTAATTGCATTAACAAATGAACGCTTTTTAAGAGAGTATTACGATTTTATTTCTGATTACGATGGCGGATGGATTATTAAGTTCTTCTATCTGATTAAGGTGAATGTTGCTCTTTGGTTTGGATGGGAGTCACAGCCGGAATATGACGACTGGCATTGGGGACTGGGGTATTTTGGAGAGGAATACCGATATGACTGGAATGCGCCAATAGGATCTTGTGATTGGCAAGAAATTTGTACTCCCGTCAGTTTTCTAAGATGGCAATACGGTATCGGTGAAAACTCGAATTACTAATCAATAACAGGCTATTCAGCAAAGGATTAAAAATGTCCAATCTTCCACCAATTAATTCAGTTGTCAAAGTCATTAAAGCAGTGACAGAAAAAGACCCAAGATGAGGGCAAACAGGTACAGTAATTCAGTATTCAGCACACGGCATGATTTGCGTTCATTTCTCAGATATGCCAACTGGTCAAGGAATTTTTTTCAATGCACATCATTTACAAATCATAGAGTCATAGTCAAGATTATGCCGAGAAAATCCACTTACCCCACCTCTACTGACCAGTCCTCACTGTGTCTACAATACCTCCGGCGCTGTGGAGGTAGCGCACGATTGTGCAGTATCAAATTTAGCCTATGTGTCATACAAACACTGGTCAATCAAAGAAAGGTAAAGATTAATAATACTGGTGCAGGTTTTTTTGTGGAGTTGGAGAATGGGGAATGAAAATACAAGTAGAGCAGCTAACTGCTAACGAATTTTTGTGGGCGAAAGAGTGGATAAAAGAGTGTTTGCCTTGGCGCGATTTATCCTGCCCCGAAGAAGTTGAAGAACTCACAGAACAAGAAATAATTTCAGGTATCAAAAGAAACTATAGCGGAGGGATAAAACAGTTCAAGTTGTCTGTAGAGGATCATATTTTTCCTAGTAATTCGTGAGAATAAGTGAAACCGATGGCTAATCACAAACCAATTGCTCGTTCAAGTATGCAAGAGCCAAAAGTCCGATTAGTTAAAAATCATCGTCTAAGAAGACGATTTAACTTCAAAGTATTCATCGACCGCACCATAGAAACAACTGCAATTGTCTCTCTGCTAATTACTGGATTCTCTGGAGTTGGAGCAATGGCTTGCTGGGGAATGGAGATTATTGAGTCCAATGCTAATCCCAACATAATCATCTCTGGTTGGGAGCAACAGAAAAATATCTGCCTGGGTGCAATGTTGGTCAGTTTTTCCGCTTTCTTGGGCAGTTCTCTAGTCGGAGCAAGTTTCAGCATTCAACGGGATAAATTTTAGGGAGAGAAACAACAATGGAAATCAAGTTAACTACTTCAGAGATCCGAGCCATATTACAAGGTTGTCAACATACGTTGCGCCTTGTGGGGAGTAGTAAGGATTATCGTAGGCTTCAGTCGTCCGAGTACTTTTCTACCTCAAATGATGTTGTTTTAAACGATGTTTTCAATATTTTAGGAGAAATAGTGGATGCAATTGATCATGTGGAACAAGTTAATCAACAAAGAGAATTTTTAAATGGAGCAAGAAATAAAAAATGCAGTCGGTTTGGGTAGCCCAGAACTGGTAATAGAACCAAAACCAAAACCGGAGCCGGAATCAAAACCAACAGTAACAATTTACGACTTTGGCAGAATTTTAACTGAGAATGAACCGTCAGTCAAAAAGAAGTAAAAAAAGATGAATTTTAATCGTTTCATCTCTTGCATCAGTGCAGTAGCAGCAACAATTATCTGTAGCTATGTTGGCACTCAATATCTCGGCAAAAATATCATGTACGCCATTGGTGGGGCAATAGTCGGGACTGGGATTACAACATTCATTACTGACCGAATTACTGGACAAAGTGAAATTGACCAAGTTATGTTGCGCCGACCTCGACCCTTCGACTTCGCTCAGGGCAAGCCTTTAACTAGACCCACCAGTTGTATAGGTTGCAAATACTATCACGGGATCTCTTACAACGGTGTACCTTTCAATTGCGCTATTCATCCTGACGGCTACAAAGGTAGTCAATGCCCAGATTGGCAGGCTTTCAATAATTTTTAGAGGACTAAATAAAATGACGTTAACCCTAGACAATCGCTCTCAAAACAAACAATCGTCTCTGACTCAAGCATTACAGCAGATACAACAATTAAACTCCAAAATTAATGAGCTAGAGCAGCAGCACCAAGACTACGTACATCAGCAACAGAATCTAATTAGTGCGATTGCTGAAATCTGTGTTTCTCCGATGCAGGAAATAGAGGCGCTGCGGATTCTGATTTATTGGGGAGAGGGGGAGTGTCGGCGGTATTTGCGCTCGGTGTTGGTCAAACAGAGAAAGAATTCATAGAGATCAGGCACTTAGTGATTCCGGTTCAGTACGTGATATTTCCAAAACTCGCTGTAACCAATATGAAATTTGAGCAGATGCAGATTGCTTTTGTTCAGCATCAGTCCAAATATTGTCCCAATGGAATAGCCAACGAGTCAGAAGACGAACTAAATCAACTAACTCACAGGCTCGGTCAATATCATCTGCCTTTACCATGTCTGGCACAGTCCATTCAACAAAGTATCTGCTTTCATCAATCAAAGCCAGTATTACATCCTCTGATGAGCCTTGAGTCCACAAAGATTGAATTTGTGACAAGTGTGTAGCTAGACGATGTAAACGTGTAGTCACATCATCTTGCATAAAAATTTGTTGCTTTGGTGTCACTTCGATCATAAATTTACTAGAAACTCGTTAATCAGTTGAGCAACCCTTTCTCTAATATTAGGGTCTAAAAGTTCCATTGAACGGTTTTGCCGGGGACGAAGATTGACCATTGACTCATAAATGATTTTTCCAGTTATTGGCATAAAACTGGCAGCCCAAATATTTTGTTGTCTACTGCCGTCATCTAACAATTTTTCTTCACAATCAGCGTGTAGACCTCCACCACCAACCAGCACCCGACGCTCGATATCAACTGCGGTTTTAATGTAGAACTTGTGAGAACGCAGCATTTGTTCAAGTTGCTCCGGGGTCGCACGTTCACGTAACAGCAAAATCATACAACTGAAAACCTCTGTAATATCATCAAAGCTAACTAGAAGGGCGCTCTGTTTCTTGCAACCAACCCAAAATAGTCAGTGCCAACTCCCAGGATTCGCGCCGCTCCCAATTAGGTAAGTGATTCAGTACTTGTGCAAGGAATATTGCTGGGTTTTCCAATTCTCCGCCACGAGCCGCAACACCATCCCTAACTAGCGCCCCCAAAGTGGCAGCTTGATTCCCTTTATAGTCAGGCTGTCTCTTAATTTCATCAACAATCCAGTCCGGTACTGTGATTGTTTTAAATCCTGATTTCGGCATACATAACAGAGAAATAATATAAAGATAGTACGGCAGTTTGCGTTATGTTTGCAAATCTTTGTGCGGTATGGTACGTTAAAAAATGGAATACTCCCACAATAGCTTCACAAATAGTAGGAGCAATCGTAATGAAAAATATTGGTATTAAGCCAATACATCCAAAAGAATTTAAAAAAGTCCATAATTTCTCGACTTACCAAATGAGTCGTTTGTCAGGTTACTCAGTCGAGGCACTAAAAAACTGGTTAGCTGATGAAAGTAGTTCCAGATTTGTCGAACCAAAGCCGTATGTACTTAACCATTTTGGAGCAATTCATAATTACTTATTAAGAAGTTAGTGTTTCCCAAACACTAAGCAATTAGAAAAACCCTCCCACCAGTCGGTGGTTTTTTTTATTATTAGTATTATCAGTGCCGGAATTCAATCGGAATTCAATCGGAACTCAATCGGAACTCAATCGGAACTCAACCGGAACTCAGTCGGAACTCTAGGAGCCGAAACCATTGCTAATTCAGGGAAGCTGTGTAGTTGAAGAATTGTTAACACGAGAGGAGGCAGCCAAAAAATTGGAGCCATCAGTTGGAATTAGACAGTTCCAAAAGTATCTAGACTTAGCTTCTTTATACTTGCCAGAATTTGAAGATTTTCGGGACGAAGATAATGGAGGGTTAAACGGACGAGCAAAGTTGACAAATTGGCACTTACCTGTGCTTCAAAGAATTAGAAGTTACGTTTTAGCCAAGGGTTCTTTGAAGAAGGTGGCAATTGAATTAAAAAATCACCCTGAAAAGTTTTTAGGAGCGTAAATCATGATTGTTAAAGAATTCGCACAAGCTCTCAACAAAGTCCCAGGAAAAGTAGTTGATGAGCTGCGCCGTCAATATCCAGAGCAAAAATGGACGGTCGATTCACAAGTTCCAGAGGAGATTTTAGCTAGATTCCAAGATATTACCAATAGTGAGAAATTACAGCCTCAACAATCACCTATAGCAGATATACCAGAAGCCACAATCACCAAAGCTGATGAGGCAATTCAACAAGCCTCATACAAGTTGACTGCGGCTGATAAAGAGACTATTTCTGGTGCTATAGCCGTTCAAAATGAGCAATCTAAGATTTTGGGTGCATCGACTGGTGTCACAGGAGCTTTGTTGTTCATGGAATCCTTGATTGGAGCCAAAGGGACGGTGTTGGATGCCTTTGCTGAACAATCCATGTTGGAAGTTGATAACCAGATTACCGAGATAGATCAGAGTTTGATTAATTTGGCAGAAGAAGCCTCAACAAGGCTGGGGAAGTCGATTCAAAAAAAGGAACAACTCAAAGTACGACTCAATTTGTTGCGGGAGAGAGTTTCTTCAATGGGGACACAGATCCGATTTTAGAAGCTTATAAAACAGTAACGGCATTGTTACAAATCCAAAATGAAACTGTTGCTACTGTTGCCGAAATCCGATTACTTCAAGAACTATTAACTCATCAAAGGAAAAATCAGGACATGGATGTTCTCAGTACGGGATTGTTTGCTACTTCAGTTGTTGGCGCTTTAGGTGGCAGTGCATATCTCGTTGGTAGCTTTATCGCTACTGGATTAATTGGTAGCGGGATATTCATTCCCTTGGCATTACTTGTTGGTGCAGGATTGACATTTCTGGGACGGGCATCGAGGCAAGAGTGATGGGCGGGAGTGTTTCATCCAACTGTTTCACATAACTGTTTCATGAAACTGTTTCAACGGTTTCATCAGTGTTTCAGGGCGTGAAACATGAAACACCTTATTAAAGCCCACATTCCGCACTTCATTTTGTAATACATATACTAGTAGCAAGAAATACAAGCTTAATTAAATATAAATACATAAACTGCTTGGTAATTAATATAAGCAGTAGCAGAAAAATACCAACTGTTTGAAATTCTC